>JAFGGU010000097.1 GCA_016930375.1 Bacteroidales bacterium
ACTGGCACGGCTGTGCATGCAGCGGAATAATATAGTGGGTTATGTTTTCCCTGATCCCCGGGCTGAAGCCCGGGGCTATTGATGCTTTGTTATTTTTCTACGTAATAAGGATAATCAATAAGCCCAAAAAAATAACCAGATTTCTGTTAATTTTACAGTTTAGAAAAGTTTTGAAAGATGGATCATCAATATGACTTTTTAGTAATCGGATCGGGACTAGCCGGATTGGCCTATGCGCTTCAGGTTGCCGACAGCGGGAAAGTAGCCATAATCACAAAAACTACTTTGAGCGACACCAACACGAGTTATGCCCAGGGGGGTATAGCTGCCGTATCGGGCGGAATTGACAATTTCAACAAGCATACGGAGGATACCCTGATTGCAGGAGATGGCCTGTGCAACCGGAAAGTAGTGGAGATGGTAGTCAGTGAGGCTCCCGGGCAAATTCAGAAACTGCTGGAATGGGGAACTGATTTTGACCGTGAGGCATCGGGTAAATTCAACCTGGCACGTGAAGGCGGGCATTCCGAGCACCGTATTTTTCATCACAAGGACAATACGGGGTTTGAAATTCAAAAGTCATTAAGTGAAAAGATTCGGAATCATGCCAACATTGATGTGTTTGAATACCATTTTGCCATTGATATCATTACACAACACCATCAGGGAAGGCTTATTAAAAGGTATTTCCCGGATATAGAGTGTTACGGGGCTTATGTAATGGACCTGAAAAGCAGTACCATTCATAAGTTTCTTTCGAGGGTGACGCTCATGGCCACCGGAGGCATCGGCAATCTTTACCACATAACCACCAATCCGTTGATTGCCACGGGCGATGGAATTGCCATGGTTTACAGGGCCAAAGGTATCATTGACAATATGGAATTCGTGCAGCTTCATCCCACGGCTTTATACAATCCCGGTGAACGGCCCAACTTTTTAATCACGGAAGCCATGCGCGGACACGGGGCCATTTTGCGTAACCACAAGGGTGAAGATTTCATGCCCCGGTACGATCAGAGAGGATCCCTTGCTCCGCGCGACATTGTATCAAGGGCCATCGACAACGAGATGAAAACCAGCGGCGACGAATATGTCTTCCTGGATTGTACGCATCTCGATGGTGAAGACCTGAAGCAGAGCTTTCCCAATATCTTTGAAAAATGTATGTCGCTGGGTATCGATTTGAGAAAGGACATGATTCCCGTTGTTCCTGCTGCCCATTTTTTGTGTGGCGGAATTAAGGTGGACATGAATGGATGCAGCTCTATTCAACGACTTTATGCAGCCGGAGAGTGCTCGTCTACGGGTTTGCACGGGGCTAACCGTTTGGCCAGCAATTCACTGCTTGAGGCCATGGTTTTTGCGGATAAAGCTGCCCGGCATTCCCTTGAACGTTTCAGAGAAAATCCCATTCCCGGTAATATTCCTGAGTGGGATGATGCAGGAACCACCCACAATGAGGAAATGGTTTTGATTACGCAGAATTATAAAGAAGTTCAGCAAATTTTCAGTTACTATGTGGGAATCGTTAGATCAAATATCAGGTTGAAGCGTGCCATGGAAAGGCTCTGGATCATTTTCACAGAAACGGAACAATTGTTTGCCACATCAAAACTGAATCAGAAGCTTTGCGAGCTGCGCAACATGATTAATGCAGGATATCTGATCATCAAGGCAGCCCAGCAACGAAAAGAAAGCAGGGGACTGCATTATACACTCGATTATCCCCGGAAGAACCCGGTTAATACTGCGGATAAGTGATCAGGATGAGGTCGAGCAGTTTTTCAATTTCTTCAATATCGAGCGTAGTAACCAGTTTCATCCGGATATCCCTGAAATCGGGCAGTCCTTTGAAATAATTGATGAAGTGCCGCCTCATTTCAAAGATTCCCCTGGGAATTCCTTTTATTTCAAGCGATTTCCGGAACTGGAGCCGGGCCAGATCAACTTTTTCTTTCAGCGTCATTGCCGGAAGCAATTCGCCAGTATCCAAAAAGTGCCTGATTTCGCGGAATATCCATGGCCTTCCCACTGTTGCCCGGCCAATCATGATGCCGTCCACTCCATAGCTGTTAAAGGCATCAAGTGCTGCTTGCGGGGTGATGATATCGCCGTTGCCGATAACCGGAATCTTCATCCGGGGATTGTTTTTTACTTCACCGATGAGGGTCCAGTCGGCATTGCCCTTATAAAACTGTGCCCGGGTGCGCCCGTGTATGGTGAGTGCTTTGATACCCACATCCTGTAATTTTTCCGCAATCTCCACTATGTGCTTGCTGCTGTCGTCCCATCCCAGCCGGGTTTTAACAGTAACAGGAAGATTTACTGCTTCTACAATGGCTTTTGTCATTTCCACCATGAGCGGGATATTGCACAACATGCCTGCACCTGCCCCACGATTGGCGATCTTTTTAACCGGACAACCGAAATTGATGTCGATCAGATCGGGTTTTGCCTCTTCAGCAATCTTTGCGGCTTCAACCATGCTTTCAATCAGATGTCCGTATAGCTGAATGCCAATGGGTCTTTCGCTTTCAGACAGTTCCAGTTTTTTCAGGCTTTTTTTGGCATCGCGGATGAGTCCGTCGGAAGGGATGAATTCGGTATATACCATATCTGCCCCGAAATGTTTGCAGATAAAACGGAATGAAGGGTCTGTCACATCCTCCATGGGAGCCAGCAAAAGAGCTTTGTCGCGAAGTTGTATGTTGCCAATTTGAATCAATGCAGCATGATTTTAAAGCAGGCAAATTTAACAAGATTGTTGTGATAGTTCACCATCTCAAATGCCACAACAAATACCACATAACTTTTATTAATTTTGGCCGGAAAACCATTTCATTCATGTCATCACTATTTGATTCAATGCGCCAAACCTATATGCAAATGCGCCCTCCGGTAAAACTGATATTGTTGGTTTTGCTGGTTCTGGTTATGGCTTTGTTCGGAACACTGGCAGCGTACCTGGTATCAGTTCCCCTGTATCATATCGATATAAAAACCCTGGAAGACTTTTTAAACAATCCCAATCAGGAAAATATCGGTGTAATCAAACTTTTTCAGATTTTTCAGTCGGTTTTTCTTTTTGTGATTCCAGCCCTGATTGCAGCATGGTTATTCAGCACGGATATGGGTGGGTATCTCAAAACCGGGGGAAAAACTTCCGGAATCACACTGATTTTGGTAATTCTTGTTCTTTTTGCCGCCATTCCCGCCATGAATATGATCACCTGGATTAATTCCCGGCTTGATCTTCCTGCATGGCTTGATGGTGTTGAGCAAATGATGATCACAAGTGAAGAAAACGCGGCAAGATTAACCAAAGCATTCCTTGATGGCCGCTCAAACGCAGATCTGGCCATAAACATTTTTATGATAGCTATTCTTCCTGCTATTGGTGAGGAGTTTCTTTTCAGGGGTGTGGTGCAGCGAATCTTTACGGATTGGACAAAAAATAATCACTGGGCAATAGCCATCACCGCCTTTATTTTCAGCTTTATCCATTTTCAATTTTTTGGATTTCTGCCCAGGTTTCTGCTCGGGTTGCTTTTCGGATACCTGATGCTTTGGAGTGCTTCCATATGGGTGCCTGTGGCGGCACATTTTGTAAACAACGGAATGGCCGTGGTTTATTATCATTTTGCCAACGAGCCATATGGGGAAACAGCAATGGACTCGTGGGGTACTTCAGGGCAGCAACACTACTATCTTTATATCAGTGTATTTCTGACCTGCCTGTTGCTCGGAATGATATTTCTTCATGAAAAGGAGCGCGTCAGGCTGAGGGGGGAATGATTTCCGGGGATTCTTTTTGAATTAATTCATTCTTCCGGTAGAAATAGACCACACCGTAAATCTTGGCATGGTTCCTTTTGGCCTCATCGGGCATGTCTTTATAATGATCTTCCACCTCATTCCAAACAGATGCAATGATTTCATCGATGATACGGCGTTGTTCAATCAGCTTTTCCTGGCTCCGTTGCAGATTTTTCTGAAGTATCTTTTGAAACCGGTGGGCTTCCAGAAAATTTTCATAATGCACCTTAACAACTGCAATTGAAGGATTGGTTACCGGTGTCAGGCCTTTTTTCTGCCGTTGCATTTCGCCCTGGATTAGTTTTTCTCCCCAGCTCAGCACTTCGGCTTCACTGCTGAATGAAGGAACCCTGCTTTGGTTGTGACTGAATCCAAAGTAATCGCGGTCATTGGAAGACATTTCACCACGTACGATGGCCATATTGATCACCTGAATGAAATGCGAAAGATAGAGTTTGACTCTTTTAAGCAGTTTTCCATAATCCTTACTTTTCTCCACCTGCTTGTTGAAAGCCTGTCTGCTTTCCAGCACAATTTTTTCAAAATTGTGCATGTTCGAAAATACTTTCTGAAAAGTAGCCTGCGAGAAAGCCAGTTTAAATGGGGGTAATTCCTTCCCCTTTTCATAAGCGATCCGCAACGCACGGAGCCGGGCCAAATCAGTATTTGGAAGTCTTCTGTAAGGCATTGTTCTTTTTCAGGTTATACGAAGATAACAAATAACTTGTTTACATCAATATGGGGTAGCCGGATGTGCATTTTTGATAAAAACTGATTTTTCTGTGGTTTTAAAGCAAAATAGATTATAATTTTATTGTCGTATATAAATGAATTCAACCATGTTTCCAGCCGAAGTTTACATTCAAAGAAGAAAGCGCCTCAGGGAGCTTGTGGGGAGCGGAGTAATCCTGTTTTTAGGCAACAAGGACGTTGCCATGAACTATGCTGCCAATAATTATCCTTTCAGACAGGACAGTTCTTTCCTGTATTATTTCGGGCTGGATGTGCCCGGACTTGCAGGAATGATTGATTGCGAGCTGGGCGGAGAAACCATTTATGGAAGTGATCCCACGCTTGAAGACATCATTTGGGTTGGGAATCAGGAGTCGCTTCAGGAAAAGGCATTGAAAGCAGGCATCACCCTGGTAAAACCCCTTGAAAGGCTTGACGGTGATGTATTCAGGGTCATTGCTCATGCGAGAGAAGTGCATTATCTGCCACCATACCGCGAGCAAAGGAGGCTGCAGCTGGCTTATTATGATAATCTGAAATATGAAGAGGTTGACCGGAATGCATCAGAAGCCCTGATCAGAGCTGTTGCCACGCAACGTTCTGTTAAGGATTCCTATGAAATTCAGGAGATGGAAGAAACCATGACCCGGGTTACCGGAGAAGCCTATACTCAGGCAATACGGCAAATTAAACCCGGTGCTTTTGAGTACCAGGTGTCCGGGGTATTGGAAGGAGCAGCCCTTGCAAAACATTGCCGGATGGCCTATCCGGTAATCTGCAGCGTAAACGGGCAGATTCTGCATAACCATTATTATGGTAATGAACTTAAGAAAGGTCAGATGTTGCTGATTGATGCGGGAGCCGAATCAACCAGGCGGTATGCCACAGATATCACCAGGACCTACCCGGTTGGCGGGAAATTCACCGGTCAGCAGGCGGAAATTTACAAAATTGTGCTGGAAGCCCAGCTTGAAGCCATCAAAGCCATTAAGCCCGGCAAACCCTATTTTGAAGTACATAAATTAGCCTCCACAGTAATAGCTCGTGGTCTCAAGGAACTGGGGCTTATGAAAGGCGATGTTGATGATGCTGTGAATCACGGTGCCCATGCCTTGTTTTTTCCGCATGGAATCGGGCATATGATAGGGCTTGATGTGCATGACATGGAGGATATCGGTGAAGATTATATCGGGTATGACCTTGATTTTAAGCGATCAGATCAGTTTGGAACAGCCTACCTGAGAATGGCCAAACGGCTTCAGGAAGGAAATGTGGTCACGGTGGAACCGGGCATTTACTTCATTGAACCGTTAATTGAAAAGTGGCACAGTGAGGGACGTTACCGCGATTTTATTGATTACAAGGCCGTACGGAAATATTCAGGTTTTGGAGGCATCCGAATAGAAGACAACATAGTGGTAACAGATAAGGGCCATCAGGTTATCGGCAAACCCATTGCCAAGGAATTAACCGAAGTGGAAAGTATTGTAGGAAAGTAGCCTAATCGTATTTCAGCCGTTACCTGGTCATCAGATTCTCAATCTCCTCCGGCTCCAGCGGTATATCCCTCATCAGGTCCTCATTACCATCACGGGTGATGAGGATGTTGTTTTCGAGGCGGATTCCGGTTTTTTCGGCCGTAATATAAATCCCCGGCTCACAGGTAAGTACCATGCCCGGCCGGAATTCAGCGTCTTTACTGCCCACATCATGCACATCCAGACCCAGGAAATGGGACGTTCCATGCATGTAATACTGCTGATACAAGGGGCTATTCATATCCTGGTTGGCCAAAGTTTCAGCTGTATAGAGCCCCAGCTTCACATGCTCATCGCCGAATCGCTTGCATACTTCCCTATGCACGTTACTGATGCTGTTCCCGGGCTTCATCAATTTGCAGGCAAAACGGAATACATCCAGAACGCTCCTGTAAAGGTCTTTCTGCCGATGTGTGAATTTACCGTTAACCGGAATGGTTCGTGAACAGTCGGCTGCATAGTTTCCATATTCGGCGCCAAAGTCCATCAACAGCAAGTCACCGTCATTGCAAACGCTGTTGTTGCTTACATAGTGAAGTGCGCAGGCGTTGATGCCGGAGGCAATAATTGGAGGATAAGCATGACCGCGGGCTCCGTATTTCAGGAAGGCGTAGGTTATTTCTGCTTCCACCTCATATTCCAGGGTGCCCGGACGGAGGCATTTCAGCACATTTTCAAATGCCAATCCAGTTATTTTGCAGGCTTCCCGAATCAGGGATACTTCCTCTTCTGATTTGATCACACGCAGGTCGCGCATGATGGGTGCCAGCCTTTCATACTGATGTGCCGGGAATTTTTGCTTCAGTTCATGAGCCAGCCGCAGATTCCTGACCGGTAATTCGGGTATGGTCTTTTGTAATTCGGGGAGGTTGAGGTAAACATTTTCAGCATAAAACATAAGTGGTGCCAGCACGGTTTCATACTCATCCAGATACTTAACGGTTTTTATGCCGGAAATTGCCATGGCTTCCTCGGGAGTCAGTTTATGCCCTTCCCAGGTTTCCAGTTTCCGGTTGGGCCTGAGGATGAACAATACTTCCTGAAAGGATGTATCGGGATGGTCCGGAGCAACCAGCAAAATTGTTTTTTCCTGGTTGATTCCGGTGAGGTAGAAAAGGTCGGCATCCTGCCGGTATGGAAAATACTGGTCAGCACTGCGGTGCATCTCGTCATTGGCATGCAGGATGGCCAGTGAACGGGGTTTAAGCGCATGCTCAAGCCGGTTTCTGTTCTTAATAAACAGTGTGACAGGTATTTCAATGTTTTTCATCTGTTTCCGGGGGCCAGGTTTTATTGTGTTAAGTAAAATTTGTCTAAATTAGATATTCGGTAAACATCTGTTGTAAAAATAAAGCTAAGCAGGTAAATTTGCCGCTTTATCATCAAGCAGTTTTCAACACTTTTAGCGATTAATAATAGTTCTATGAGTAATTTTCTTACCTCATCCATCGGGAAAAAGCTGATCATGTCTCTGGCCGGGCTTTTCCTGGTAACTTTTTTATTGGTACACCTGGGCATTAACCTGAGCCTGATCATTGCAGATTCGCGTGAACCTTTTAACAAGGCGGCCCATTTTATGGGAACAAATGTCATTGTAAAAGCATTGGAGTTTGTTCTTTTCGGTGGATTCCTGCTCCACATGATTTATGGCGTGGTGCTGCAATTGCAAAACTGGTTTGCGCGGCCCACCCGGTACAAAAAAGAAAACTACTCCCAGACTTCGTTTTTTTCCAAATTCATGATCCATACAGCTGTTATCATCACTGTTTTTCTGGTTATTCACCTCTTTGATTTTTACCTGAAGGCCAAATTTTTTGGTGATGTTCCCCTGGTGGTATATGATGGTAAGGATTACCACGACCTGGGTATACTGGTGATTGAAAAGTTCAAATTGGGCTGGGTGGTTGTTTTTTACATAGCCTGTTTTCTGTTGCTGGCCTTTCATCTTTTACACGGCTTTCAGTCGGCATTCCAGTCGCTGGGAATCAACCACAAAACATACACTCCGCTGATTAAAGCAATAGGAGTAATTTACACTATTGCTGTCACAGCCGGATTTATTTTTATTCCTGTTTACGTTTATTTTTGGATGTAAGTATTTGAATCTTTTAATATGACTCAGCTAAACGCACGCATTCCCGAAGGCCCGCTGGCCGAAAAATGGAACAACTATAAGGCTTCACAGAAACTGGTGAATCCGGCCAACAAGCGCAAACTCGACATAATTGTTGTTGGAACAGGCCTTGCAGGTGCTTCTGCTGCTGCCAGCCTGGGAGAGCTTGGCTTTAACGTGAAGGCATTCTGTTACCAGGATAGTCCGCGCCGTGCGCACAGCATTGCGGCCCAGGGAGGCATCAATGCTGCCAAGAACTATCCGAATGATGGCGACAGTGTGTACCGCCTGTATTATGATACAATCAAGGGAGGTGATTACCGTGCACGTGAAGCCAATGTATACCGGCTTGCCGAAGTAAGCGGCAGCATCATTGACCAGTGCGTAGCCCAGGGTGTGCCGTTCGCGCGTGAATACGGCGGATTACTCGACAACCGTTCTTTTGGCGGGGCGCAGGTATCACGTACTTTTTATGCCCGTGGGCAAACAGGCCAGCAACTTTTGCTGGGTGCATACAGTGCCATGATGCGGCAGGTGAAACTGGGCAGGGTGAAACTTTATCCGCGTACCGAAATGCTCGATGTGGTGCTGATCGACGGAAAAGCCAGGGGGATCATTACCCGAAACCTGGTAACCGGTAAAATTGAACGACATTTCGGGCATGCCGTGGTAATTGCAACCGGAGGTTATGGCCGGGCTTTCTTTCTTTCCACCAATGCCATGGGTTCAAATAGCAGTGCTGTCTGGCAGATATACAAAAAGGGAGCTTATTTTGCCAACCCGGCCTTTGTTCAGATTCATCCTACCTGCATACCAGTGCACGGCGATTACCAGTCGAAGCTTACACTGATGAGCGAAAGTTTGCGTAACGACGGCCGCATATGGGTTCCCAAAAAGAAAGAAGATGTGGAGGCTTTACGCAGCGGACGTATCAAACCCGGGGATATTGCTGAAGACGACAGGGATTACTACCTCGAAAGGAGGTACCCGGCATTCGGCAACCTGGTGCCACGGGATGTAGCATCACGGGCGGCAAAAGAAAGATGCGATGCAGGTTATGGCGTTGGCAGCGGGTTGGCTGTGTACCTCGATTTTAAAGAAGCTATTGGCCGGTTGGGTAAACATGTGATTGAAGAGCGTTATGGTAACCTCTTTCAGATGTATGAAAAAATTGTAGATGACAATCCCTATGAAACACCCATGATGATCTATCCTGCCATCCACTATTGCATGGGCGGAATCTGGGTTGACTATGAACTGATGACCAACATACCGGGGTTGTTTTCCATTGGTGAGTGCAATTTTTCGGACCATGGAGCCAACAGGCTGGGGGCATCGGCTTTGATGCAGGGACTGGCAGACGGGTATTTCGTGTTGCCCTATACGATACAGAATTATCTTGCCGGTGAAATTCTAACTCCCCGTATTCCGGTTACACAACCTGAATTTGAAGAATCGGAAAACAGTGTGCGGGAGCGATTGAACAAGCTGATGCAAATCGGGGGTAAGCAATCTGCCGATCAGCTCCACCGGAAATTCGGATTGCATTTATGGGAAACCGTGGGCATGGCAAGAAACCGGAAAGAACTTGAAAAAGCTGTAAAGGATTTCAGTGCCCTGCGTGAAGAATTCTGGGCCGATCTGCGGGTTACCGGAATGGTTGACGAATTCAATCCTGAACTTGAGAAAGCCTCGCGTGTTGCTGATTTCATTGAAATAGGAGAACTGATGGCTCGGGATGCGCTGCAACGCGAAGAATCGTGCGGAGGCCATTTCAGAGAGGAATACCAAACCGAAGAAGGAGAAGCCAAAAGAGACGACAACGATTTCATGTTTGTGGGGGCATGGGAATATGCCGGGCAGGGAAAAGAACCCATCCTGCATAAGGAGTCTTTGATTTATGAGAATATTAAAGTACAGTCGCGCAATTACAAAATATAGCACTATGGATTTTACACTCAAGATATGGCGGCAGGAAAACGCCAAAGCCAAGGGAAGGTTTGAAACCTATAACATTACCGGGATATCGGCAGACTGTTCTTTCCTTGAAATGCTGGACATTTTGAATCAACAGCTGATTGACAAAATTGAAAAGCCAATATGCTTTGATCATGATTGCCGAGAAGGCATTTGCGGGGCATGCAGTTTATACATCAACGGACATCCGCACGGACCTGATACCGGAGTTACAACCTGCCAGCTGCACATGAGGAAGTTTAAAGATGGCGATACCATTATTATAGAACCCTGGCGCGCCAAGCCTTTTCCTGTAATAAAGGACCTGGTAGTCGACCGCTCGGCATTTGATCAGATCATCGAGGCTGGAGGATTTGTATCAGTGAACACCGGGGGTGTTCCGGATGCCAATGCCATTCCGGTTCCCCGTGTCGATGCTGAAACTGCCATGGATGCAGCAGCCTGTATAGGTTGCGGGGCGTGTGTGGCGACCTGCAAAAATGCTTCGGCTATGTTATTTGTAGCTGCTAAGGTCTCACAATTTGCACTGCTCCCCCAGGGTAAGATTGAAGCAAAGGAAAGAGCCATCAATATGGTTGCCAAAATGGATGAACTGGGATTTGGTAATTGCACCAATACCGGAGCATGTGAAGCAGAATGCCCCAAGAATATTTCCATATCACATATAGCCCGTCTGAACAGGGAATACCTGACTGCCAATATAAGCTAATCTTCAGCAGTATCGGAAGAATCCTTGCTGGTGGTAGTGGACAGGATGAAAAAATTAAAATCGTGATCATCAGATAACACCTTACTGTCGAGCTTGTTTCCACTGATGATACTGGTCTGGATCAAACCTATCTGGGCTCCGGTATCCCTTTCCAGGGCCTGCGATCTGATATCCCTCTTCAACTTGCGCAGCTGGACTTCATCAAATGAATTGATCTCCTTGCAATAGTTGATCAGCTTCGGACCGTGCTCGTGACGAATCCGGTTACCTGTGCTGATCCTCAAAGTATTTTCATAATTCTGGATGGTAACCCATCCGCTGCCACAGGAAACACCGCTTTTTACATCAACCACTTCGGCTGAATAATAAGAAACATTCTGCGTAAGTTCCATGAAGATCCTGAAGAGCTTTTGCACAGTCTTGAAGTCAATTTCCGGTAACAACTTAATCTGATTACCCAGAATGGATATCAGATTCACCGTAAAGGCTCCCTTATAAATAAGCAGGGAATTTTCCTGGTATTCTTTATCAATTGTCATAGATAGTCGGAATTCTGGCATGAAGTTAATCATTTTACACGTTACAACCTGCG
>JAFGGU010000098.1 GCA_016930375.1 Bacteroidales bacterium
AGCAGCAAATCGATAAGCTTGATTCCCGCAAATGGAATGATGATTCCGCCAATTCCATAAATCAGTATGTTTAAACCAAGCACCCGGTTAGCTGAAACAGGGCGGTATTTCACACCCTTCAGGGCAAGGGGGATAAGGGCGACAATGATAAGGGCATTGAATATTACAGCGCTTAATATTGCGCTTTCGGGAGTGGCCAGTTTCATAATGTTTAAGACATTCAAGGGCGCCATTCCTGAAGCGGTCACATACAACAATGTTGCGATGGCAGGAATAATGGCGAAATATTTAGCTACATCATTGGCAATGCTGAATGTTGTGAGCGCACCACGCGTCATCAGCAATTGCTTGCCGGTTTCAACCACTTCAATAAGTTTCGTGGGATTGCTGTCGAGGTCTACCATGTTCCCGGCCTCGCGGGCGGCCTGAGTACCTGTATTCATGGCCAGGCCCACATCAGCCTGAGCCAGAGCCGGCGCGTCATTGGTGCCGTCGCCGATCATCCCTACCAGATGACCCTTTGACTGTTCTTCGCGAATTCGGTACAATTTATCTTCAGGTTTGGCCTCGGCCATGAAATCATCCACCCCGGCTTCGGC
This sequence comes from Bacteroidales bacterium, assembly GCA_016930375.1. Taxonomy (GTDB): domain Bacteria; phylum Bacteroidota; class Bacteroidia; order Bacteroidales; family UBA10428; genus UBA5072. The sequence continues at coordinate 600 of JAFGGU010000098.1, forward strand.
TGCTATGGCAGCAGCTGTCTGGGGATTGTCACCCGTGATCATTACGGTCTTAATTCCCATTTTACGAAGTTGGGCAAACCGTTGCCTGATACCTCCTTTTACGATATCCTTGAGGTGAATAACGCCCAGCACCTGGTTGTTTTCTGCAACTACCAGTGGTGTAGATCCTTGTCTTGATAAATCAAGTACAACCTCTTCCACATTTTTAGGAAAGAATCCATTGTTTTTTTCGGTAAACTTCCTGATCGCTTCAGCGGCGCCTTTCCGGATACTGCGCATTTGACCGTCCGGCTTTCGGATATCGATGCCGCTCATTCTTGTTTGTGCGGAAAAGGGAATGAAAACAGTATCCGAAGGATCCAATTCTCGTCCCCGGATGTTGAATTGCTCTTTGGCCAAAACTACCACAGAACGACCTTCAGGCGTTTCATCGGCCAGGGATGCCAGTTGAGCGGCATCTGCCAGTTGGTCCTTTGAAATGCCCTCTGCAGGTATAAATTCCGTGGCCATACGATTGCCCAAAGTGATGGTACCCGTTTTATCAAGCAGTAAAACATCCGTATCACCGGCTGCTTCAATGGCCCTCCCACTGGTAGCAATAACATTCTTACGCAACAGTCGGTCCATTCCGCTTATCCCGATCGCACTCAGCAGACCGCCGATCGTAGTTGGAATCAGGCATACCAGCAGTGATATGAGGACGGGCAAAGTCAGGTTGTGATCTCCGGATAATCCCGAAGCTTTCAGACTGTACCCGAAATAAGCCGGCATGGCGACGACGACCAGCAGGAAAATGATGGTAAGGCCCGATAACAGTATGGTTAGCGCTATTTCGTTCGGCGTTTTCTGGCGTTTTGCCCCTTCAACCAGGGCAATCATCCGGTCCAGAAATGTATTACCCGGCTCGGACGTAATTTTGATGATGATCCGGTCACTGATTACTTTGGTACCCCCGGTAACAGCACTCCGGTCACCACCGCTTTCACGGATGACAGGTGCCGATTCACCTGTAATAGCTGATTCATCAACACTGGCAATCCCCTCAATTACATCGCCATCGGCAGGGATTACATCTCCTGCTTCACAAACTACAATATCTCCCTTTCTCAGGTCCGGAGCCCAAACAAGTTCCTCCTTCTTCTGCACCAGCTTTCTGGCTTTCGTCCGGGTACGGCTTTTACGCAAGCTTTCAGCCTGCGCTTTGCCACGACCCTCAGCCACTGCTTCGGCAAAATTGGCAAACAATACGGTAAACCAAAGCCATAGCGTGATCTGAAAGTTAAAACCTGAGAAATGACCATTGAAAACATCAGCAACCACAATCACCGTTGTTATCAATGCACCTATCCCGACGATGAAAATAACAGGATTTTTTGCCAGAGTAGCCGGATTAAGTTTAATAAAGGAATTTTTGAATGCCTGTTTACCGATTTCTCTGGTAAACAGGCGGCTGCTATCTCGATTTTGCATATTATTTATCCTTGATTTCTATTAAAACATAACACCCTGATTCATTAATAAATGCTCAACAATAGGCCCCAGTGCAAGAGGTGGAAAAAAGGTCAGTCCACCGATGATAAGTATTACAGCCATCAGCAATACCATAAACAGCCAGTTATCAGTTTTAAATGTACCCATTGAATCCGGGGTGATCTTTTTTTCAGCCATACTGCCTGCAATGGCCATTACCGGAATCAGAATTCCAAAACGGCCAATAATCACACCACATCCAATCATCAGATTGTAAAATACCGTATTGGCATTGAGCCCTGCAAAAGCGCTGCCATTATTTCCGGAAGCAGAGCTGAAGGCACACAGAATTTCAGAAAGGCCATGCGGCCCGGCATTATTCAGACCCGAAAGTCCCGGGCCGACAGTGCATGCAATGGCCGTAAACAGTTTTATGACTATATTGGGTGCCAGAACGGCAAAAATGGCCATCTTCACCTCAAACGCCTCCACTTTTTTCCCCAGGTATTCGGGGGTTCGGCCTACCATGAGACCTGCTATAAAAACGGTTAGCAAAATGAAGATGATCATCCCGTATAATCCGCAACCCACCCCTCCAAATATGACCTCCCCCAGCATCATGTTGAACATAGCAACCATACCCGACAAAGGAGACAGGCTATCATGCATGGAATTCACGGAACCATTGGATGTGGCCGTGGTAGCAACGGACCATAAAACACTGTTCATCACTCCAAAACGGGTTTCCTTTCCTTCCATATTGCCTGTAATATTTAACACGTTGTTATAACTGTACTCCGACCAGAGTGAAATTCCAAGTCCTATTCCAAAAAGAATCAACATGGTATAAAATATAGTTCGCCCCTGCCGCCTGGAATTCAGGTAATGACCATAGGTAAATACCAGACCGGCTGAGATGATGATGATCGCAAACAATTCCAGGAAATTACTGAACGGCGTCGGATTTTCGAAAGGATGAGCACTGTTGGCATTAAAGAACCCACCCCCGTTGGTCCCGAGTTGCTTTATGGCAATTTGCGAAGCTGCCGGGCCGAGTGCAATAACCTGTTCACTTCCCTGCAATGTGGTTGCCGTAATAGAATGTGAAAATGTCTGCACTACGCCCTGTCCAATCAACAGAAAAGCCAGAACCATGGACAGGGGCAATAATACATACACAACACCACGGGTCAGGTCAACCCAGAAATTACCCAGGACATTCGTGGATTTTCTGGTCAGCCCGCGCATCAATGCCATCATCACGGCGATTCCGGTAGCAGCACTTACAAAATTCTGTACGGTAATTCCCAGCATCTGTACCAGGTAACTCAGTGTATTTTCACCACCGTAGGCCTGCCAGTTGGTATTGGTGGTAAAACTGGCGGCAGTATTAAATGCGAGATGCCATGTAACATTGGGCAATTTTCCGGTATTCAGCGGTAAATACGCCTGCAGCACCTGCAAGAGATACAGGAAAAGCATGCCCAGAAAATTGAAAAGGAGAACAGCGGACGTATATGTCTTCCAGTTCATTTCTTCCTTGCTATTGATGCCGCCTATTGTGTAAACTGAATTTTCAAGCCAGCCAAAAATCGGTCTCATGATGTGCCTATCACCGGTGAACACCCGAAACATAAATTTGCCCAACAAGGGTGCTGTTGCAGCCAGCAATACAAAGAATAGGATCAGTTGAACCGCTTCATTCATTTTATAATTTTTAAATTTTGTGCGAAATGATTTATGCAATATGAAAAGGACCTATGTATCAGAATTTTTCCGGTCTTACCAGGGTGTATATCAGATATCCCAGGATAATAAGGGCAATTATACCGCCGATCAGGTAGCTATGCGGCCCGTTGGAAGCAGTAATGGCAGATATATTGTACAGCACATTCATATTAATTGTATTTTTTAGGTTTGATCAAACAAAGCAGTAAAGAACCCAGTATGAGAAATGCGATAATTGTTTCCTTTATATGATTGGATGGGATATTCAGTTGGATCGTTGCCGTAAAAAATATTATTGAAATTACTTTCATACCGGTTGGTCATTAATCGGATCAAATGTAGGGCCGGAATCATAAGTGAAATATTAATATTTACTCTCTGGTTATAAAGATTTTATAAATATTTTGGATACTAAGGTTCCTCGCGTTTTTAGTAGAATCTTTATAAAATCTTTATTCTCTGCCGGCAAAAACTTATAATTCATTTATGATTCCAACTCTACATTTGACCTGAAAAACAATCATACAGTCTTGACAGCATCGGCTGAAAATAAAGGCCATGGAGTAAAATTCGGTGTGGCCGGCCTACTGGTCACATTGGGCATCGTATTCGGTGATATAGGAACGTCTCCGTTGTATGTAATGAAAGCCATTATTCGTGAGGATTTTCCCATTGAAACTGATTTTATCCTTGGGGTACTTTCCTGCGTTATCTGGACACTTACAATCCAGACTACCCTCAAATATGTAGTTATCACGCTCAGGGCAGATAACAAGGGAGAAGGGGGAATTTTCTCGCTTTTTGCCCTGCTGCGAAAAAGCAGAAAATGGGTGTATATCTTGGCTATCATTGGCGGCAGCACACTCCTGGCAGACGGTATCATTACACCTTCGATCACGGTTGTTTCATCCATTGAAGGATTGAAACTTATTAATCCTGCCATACAGGTTGTCCCCATCGTGATCATCATTCTGACCGTTTTATTTACCATTCAACAGTTTGGCACCGACTATATAGGCAAGTTTTTTGGCCCAATCATGGTTTTATGGTTCCTGATGCTTGGAATTCTGGGAATTACGGAGATTCATGAGCAGATCGCGGTTTTAAAAGCCTTTAATCCATACTATGCCATTCACCTGCTTGCGGAATACCCCGGCAGCATACTGCTTCTCGGAGCAGTGTTTCTTTGTACCACAGGTGCAGAGGCATTGTATACCGACCTGGGACATTGCGGTATAAAGAACATCCGGGTATCCTGGATTTTTGTAAAAACCATGCTGATACTGAATTACCTCGGTCAGGGAGCATGGATTCTCAGCCATTCCCATGAAATTTCAAACCTTACCAATCCATTTTATGCCCTCATGCCCGGATGGTTTCTGCCGGCAGGAATTGGCATTGCTACCGCAGCCGCCATCATAGCGAGCCAGGCCCTGATCAGCGGATCATATACGCTGATCAGCGAAGCCATATCGCTGAACTTCTGGCCGAGAATCAAAATCAAATACCCTACCTTTCAGAAAGGACAAATGTATATTTCCAGTATCAACTGGCTTCTTTGGGCTTCCTGCATGCTCGTTGTTGTTCTTTTCAAAGAATCTGACAATATGGAAGCTGCCTACGGCTTATCTATTACGATAACCATGATGATCACAACCTTCCTCATGGTTTCCTACCTTTCGATGAAGCGGGTTCACATTGTGATCATTGCCATTTTCTTCAGCATGTATATTGTTATTGAGGGAGCCTTTTTATATGCCAATCTCTTTAAGTTTTCCCATGGCGGATGGTTTACAATCCTGGTAGCAGGCATCCTTATCATCATAATGCTTTCCTGGTATCATGGACGAAAAATAACCAACAGGTATCTCAGGTTCCTGCCTGTTGCCCAATACATTGACAGCATAAAAGATCTCCGCAATGACAGCAGTGTGCCTAAAACCTCCTCGAATCTGGTTTACCTGACCAAGGCAAACAGGGCATCGGACGTGGAAGCCAAGATCATTCTTTCCGTCCTGCATAAACAGCCTAAAAGAGCAGATCATTACTGGCTGATTCATGTAGATATCGTTGATGAACCGCGTACACAGGAATATAAGGTCAGGCATATCATTCCGGGAATTCTTACCCGCGTGGATTTCTTCCTGGGTTTCAAGGTGGAACGCAGAATTCATGCCATGTTCAAGCATATCACCAATGAAATGGGCAAGAAAGGAGACATCGATCTGTTCAGCGGATACCCGTCTCTCAGAAAGCACAATGTGCTGACGGATTTCAAATTTATCATCATCGACAGGCTCAATATTTCAGATGTTGAGTTCAAATTCCTGGAGCGGGTGATCATAAATATCTACCTTTTTCTGGCGAGGAACAGCCTTACTGATACCAAAGCTTTGGGATTTGACTCAAGTTCAGTTGTTATTGAACAAATGCCGCTTGGTTTTGAAGGCGGGCTGACTTTCAGATTGATCGAAAGGAATTGACATTTAAACTGGATACCCGGATCAGAATTGAATGTCTTTGAATTTGCAAAACTCGTTCAAAACTGTGAAAGCTTTATTCCACATTAAAATGTAATTCATTGTCTTTCAGCTCGAATTCATACCTCTTCAAAGCAGTCGGAGCCGGACCACCCACTACATTTCCCTGCATGTCGAATTTTGAATGACAGAAACTTGTACACCGCATAATCTTATCTTCGTGTATGTATGTGAGTTCTCTACCTCCATGCGTGCATCTGTCGGCAAAAATGCAATAGTCATCGGTCCCGGATCTTGCTATAATTATTTTCAGGGGTTTATCGTTACCGTTAGCAAGGATGAATTTAACAGACCCTCCAACGTTGGCCAATGAAGGTATGCTGGCCAGTTTCACGATTACCTCATTACCCGTTCTGGAATAGCTGTTTTCCATAGCAACCGGGGTATTCGACACCCCGGTTATCATTGTACATGAGTTTATACCGATACCGCAAAGGCAAACAGCAGCGGCTATAAGTACTGATTTATTAATAAATTGAAGTCTTTCCATGATTTCATTTAATAAATTATGAAAGCACAAAATTAGTTTTATACTTCAAATATAGTCATTCTCAACTACTTTCCGAAGAAAATAGGTAATTCGTTCCTGACAGGCTATCTGCTTTCTGAAACTCCGGGAATAACATTACCTGCCGGCTTTCCGGTCTTGAAGTCAATTCCCAAAAGTGCAGCCATTGTTTTGGCAAATTGATCATTGTAGTACTGCCCGCCGCTCATTTCTCCCGCTGCCGGAGTGTCAGGACCGATCACAGCGAACCATGTTTCATCAGAATGAGGGGTTTCTTTCCCATGGTCCCTCCATTTTTCAGGGCCCTCTCCCCGTCCATGATCGCAGGTTATCCATAACGTGGTTTTATTACTGTATTCAGGTGTTTGCTGGATCCATTCCCAGATTTCCCTTAAAAACTCATCGGCTTGCCGGGCTGAATTCAGATAAAGATCATACCTGCCATCATGCCCAAAATCATCGGTTTCATCCAGGGCAATGTAAAGAACTCTCGGCTTTTCGGTTTTCAGGTATTCAAACCCGAGATTGAATGTTACGGCATCCAACCGGATTCCATCGAAGAGGACCGGCAATTCGGTCTGGATCTTACTTAAAACAGTAATGGCTGGGTTCTTATTACCGTAGTCAAGTTTCTCAAATCCGGCATTAACAAGCATCTCACTTCTTTCTTCGTTCAGAATGTCATTAAATGCATCCCATGATGCAAATGCTGCCACTTTCCCGCTGAATTCCTTTTGCCTGTCAATGACTTCAAGCAAGTTAAGGTTGGGATTCGGACCATATTCATTGCTGTTGATACGTTCATCGGCATATCCGCAAAGTATCTCACTATAACCCGGATAGGAAAACCAGTAAGGATTCCTGACATTTACCATTGAACCTTTCATGCGATTCCCATGCAGCTGTCCCCTGGTATTTACAGTTCCCCAAAGAAACGGCATCAGCATTTCACGTCTTTTAACAGGATCCTGGCGCCAATATCGTTTATAATACTCCGGAATTCTCCCTGATCTCACTGCCCTGTTTATCAACATCGAATCTGCTCCGTTGAATACTTCCTGCCACCTTAAGCCGTCCAGCGTTATAAGCACAATATTACGGGTATTCAATACCGGCTGGGCCTTCATGGATATTCCCATAACCAGTATCAGGAAAATTAAAATTAGTTTTCTCATATTAAAAATTTTATTCATGGTTAAACTTTTTCAAATAGCTTATCCCAAAGTAATCCTGTCCATATTAAATTATGATTGCTGAAGCAATACAATTCCATGAATTACGCAACTAAATCCCATTGATTTTTGCCGGCAAATCTTAAAACTTTCTTAATCCTAATAAAACAGTATGGCAAAATAAGTGCCTCATCTTTGCAATAGAATTATCGGAATCTGATGATTGCTCATTATTCCTGTCCCTGTTGATTAAACATAATATTGACCATTATGAAGAAAACACTTTTTATTGCCTTTCAATTTCTGTGTACGATTGTCGCGGCCCAGGAATTAAGTCTCACGGAAAACAGCCGGAATAACATCCATACAGCAAGGCCGGAACCCGCTGAATCATTCATATACATAAAGCAAAAACTGGTTTACAACCTGGGCGAAGAACTGAAAAAAGTCAATGAATCCGACATCCGCCGGCACATGCTGGGAGATGAGGTTGCTAAAAGACTTTTTTTGATAGATAAGATATATACTTATAAAAGTTCACCCTCCCCCGGGTCATTTTCCGGTAGGACAATTGTTGAAAAACCCGTCATATATAGCAGTCTGAATAAACTTGAGAAACAAATATCGCGACAGGTACAAAACGGCCAGCTTACAAAAGAAACCGGAACATTTATGCTGACCAGGTATTTAAGTATTGCACTGGAATTGTTTTATGAAGATACCATGAATTTTGAAAAGGCTTTGAAAAAGGCTGTTTCTGCGAATGAAATGGTTGATATATTTGAAAGTGTGGTGTTCAGGTAGTTTCATTCTTAGAACAGCGTATCGGGAATAACTGAATTAGTATTTATACCTCTGATTATCAGGCTATTAAAAATAGCACTGCAAGGATAATTTTGCCCTGTATGAACCGGAATATTATTAACCTAACCAATACGAATATGAAAAGAAAAATTTTAAGTTTGTTGTTTTTGCTAACAAGTGCATGGCTGATTGCCCAGGATATCCAGGTCACGGGGATCGTCAGGGATGCAAGCGGGATCACGCTTCCCGGTGTTAACATTCTGGAAAAGAATACCAATAGGGGAACTACCACAAATGATAACGGAGAATTCAGGATAACTGTCAACAGTTCCTCGACGCTGGTTTTCTCCTATATCGGCTATCAGACACAGGAATTACTGGTGAACGGCAATACAGTGATTGATGTGCAGTTAATGGAGGAAGCTTATCAACTGAATGAAGTGGTAGTTACCGCATTGGGTATCACCCAGGAGAAAAAAACAATTGGATATTCAACCCAGGAGATCAATACAGCGGGCTTATCCAAACTGAATGCTCAAAATGTCGGGAACCTGTTAAGCGGACAGGTTGCGGGTCTTGCTGTAAGCAATCCGACCGGTATCTTTCAGGCACCTGTGTTTTCGCTGCGGGGAAAAACACCTTTAATTGTTATTGACGATATACCGGTTGAAACCAGTTTGTTTGACGTGCCTTCCACCGATATCGAAAACATAACGGTATTGAAAGGAACCACAGCCTCCGCGCTTTATGGTTCAAGGGGACGCAATGGGGCCATACTTATTACAACCAAAAGAGCCAAAACAGATGGATTGGAAATCACGATAAACAACAGTTCAATGGTAACTGCGGGTTTCACCGTGTTTCCTGAAACACAAACCACCTATGGGAATGGGTCAAACGGTCAATACGAATTTTGGGATGGCCAGGACGGTGGAATCTCAGACGGCGATATGATCTGGGGGCCCAAATTTGTTCCCGGCCTGAAAGTCCCGCAATGGAACAGTCCGATTTATGATAACGTTACAGGGGAGACCACTCCCTGGTGGGGCGATGTGTATGGCACCAAATACAACGATAAGTCAAGGTACTCAAGGGTCCCCACTCCCTGGCAATACCATGACAACCTGAAGGAATTCCTTGAAACAGGGTATGTGACAACCACCGACCTTTCCATTGCCTTCAAAGGGGAAAAGGCGAGGTATAAACTATCGGGAAATTACACCAAACAAAAAGGCCGTGTTCCTAATTCAGGGCTGAGTACAGGAGGCCTTAGCCTGACTTCCACGGTGGATTTATCCAGAACTCTGAAACTGGACAGCAAATTCTCATACAATAAAGTCTTTTCACCCAATTATCCCAGGTATGGTTACGGCCCCAAGAACCACATGTACACCCTTTTGATCTGGATGGGTGATGATGTAAACGGCCAGGACCTGGAAGAACATCTGTATATTCCCGGCCAGGAAGGATACCGCCAGGCCAATTTCAATTATGCCTGGTACAACAATGTGTACTTCGCCGCCCATGAACTGAATCAGAAGTATGACGAAGATCTGCTCAACGGTCAGATAAAACTTACCTGGGAAGTAACCCGGAACCTGAGTGTTCAGGGCAGATCCTCTGCCATTCGAAAAGGCCTGTTCGAGGACAGGGCCAGTCCGAAATCCTATCTCAACTATGAAGATCCCAGGGATGGCGATTATAAAACCTGGAATTCAAACTGGCTCACCCTGGATAATGATGTCCTGATTACTTATGACAAACAGGTTACACCTGATATTCACCTGACAGTCAATACCGGTGCCGCTTCATTCTACAGAAGATACCACCAGGAATACAATGCAACGGATGGTTTGATTGTTCCGTTTATTTACAGTCTGAATAATACAAAAGGCAACATTAAAGCCTCCACTTATTTCGAAGAAAGGGAAGTCAGAAGTATTTATGCCACTGCGGATTTTGATCTGTACGATGCAATCTTTCTGAATTTCGCCGCCAGGAATGACTGGTCTTCCACCCTGCCGGTTTCCAATAATTCCTACTTCTATCCGTCAGTCTCGGTGAGTACGCTGGTCTCCAACCTTGTGGAAATGCCCGGATTCATTGATTATCTGAAGATATACGGTTCATGGGCGGAAGTGGCCAGTGATTTAAGTCCATACCAGATTGCCTCGGCCTATACAAACTACGGCAGTTATAACGGACTTACAGAACTGAGCTACCCGGAAACCATTGTCAATCCGAATATCAAACCGGAAAAATCAACATCTTTCGAGTTTGGCCTTTCCGGATCGTTTTTTAAAGACAGATTAGGGTTAGATGTAACCTATTTCAATGTGGTTGACGAGAATCAGATTCTTGATCTCCCGGTATCTGTTACTTCAGGGTTTACCAGCAGAAAAGTCAACGGAAATGAATACACAACGAACGGCCTGGAAATTGTTGTCAATGCCAGACCCTTTCATCAGAAAAACTTCGGATGGCAGATCACGGCAAACTGGGACACCCGTGTTAAAAAACTGACCGGAATATATGGAAATGCATTGAAGTATGGGAATTATTCCAAAGGAGAAAGAATTGACAATTATTACAGCACCGGTTGGTTAAAAAGCGCTGACGGTCAAGTAATTCTTTCTGAATCAAACGGTCTTCCTACCCGTGACCCGTTCCCCCAGATGTTTGGCCACACCGATCCCAACTGGAGATTCGGACTGCAGAACCGGATAAATTACAGGAAATTATCACTCAATATCGGTATTGATGGCGTTTGGGGTGGTGTGATCAGGTCACTGACCATTGAAAAAATGTGGTGGGGCGGCAAGCACCCGAATTCGGTACAGTACAGGGATGAGGAATATGCTGCCGGTGAACCGGTTTACATTCCCCAGGGTGTAAATGTGGTAAGCGGCGAGCTCACCACCGATGTGAACGGCAAGGTCATTTCAGATACCCGTGTTTATCAGCCCAATCAAACCAGGGTAAGCTGGCAGACATGGTGTCAGAATTATCCTTACAGAGCTAAAGTTTCGGAGGAGGAAAGTGAAACTTTCGCCAATATCTTCGACAGAACGTATGTAAAACTTCGCAGCCTTTCCCTTACTTATAACATGACAGACATTATTGGCCTGAAAGGTCTGAAAAATGTTGAACTGACAGCATTCGGCAATAATCTTCTGATCCTGAAAAAAGCAAAGATCATCGATCCTGATTACGGTAACGATGACAACCTGCAGGACCCTTCAACCCGTTATGTGGGATTAGCGATAAAGATGACATTATAAAATACAAATTAACAAAGCATTATGAAAAAGATAGCTCTTTTGATAATTGTGTTCTCTGCACTGTTTATGACAGGCTGCGAAAAACTGGAAAACCTGAACCAGAATCCGAATAACGTAGTAGAAACACACCCGCAATTGCTGCTCACTACAGTGGAATGGGATGCATTCCAGGTAGCCGGGGTTTCCCCCTTGTTTGCCTCGCGTATGGTCATTCAGACCGATGGGGAAGATGTGTATCAGTATTACAAATGGGACAGGGGAAGTTATGACTCTTACAACAATCTCAGAAACATTACTTTAATGATGGAAGAAGCTGTCAGAATTGGTAGTCCGAACTACCAGGCTCTGGCAAAATTCTTCAGGGCCTATTATTTTTATAACCTCGCCCTGACCTTTGGTGATGTCCCTTATTCACAAGCCTTGAAAGGAGAAACGGTTGCACTTTATTCACCTGAATACGATCTGCAGAAAGATGTTTTCAAGGGTATATTGCAGGAACTTAAGGAAGCCATAGAGATGATGACTGATGACATCATTGACGGAGATATTATCTTTGCCGGTGACGCCGGCAAATGGCGTAAACTGATCAATTCCTTCCGTTTAAAAGTATTGATCACCCTGTCAGGAAAAACCGATGAAACAGATATGAACATTATCGGGACTTTTGCTGACATTGTGACCAATCAGCCTATCATGGAATCGAATGATGATGACGGTCAGCTGATTTTTTATGATCAGCTTGGCAGCAGGTATACCGAATATAACAACAGTGACTACGGATCAAACAGGTATATGGACTCAACCTTCATCCGGAAATTGCAGGATCACGAAGATCCCCGGCTTTTCGTCTATTGTGCGCAAACCAAAAATGCCAAGGAAACCGGACTGGACATCGCTGACTTTCTGGCATACGAAGGAGGAAATCCGATTGCCCCTTACAACGAGGTGAATTTAAAGGCAGCAGCAGGCAATGTATCCAAAGTAAACTTACGATATACCACCGATCCAACCTGTGAACCCCACAGACTAATGAGTTACGCGGAATTGCAGCTGATCCTGGCTGAAGCCAGCGTCAGGGGTTGGATCGATCCATCCGATGCCGAAACGTATTATGAAGAAGGAGTGAAGGCTTCCTTTGACTTCTATAATACTTATGCCAAGGAATATTCGGGATATTTTGATGATGCTGCAGCCCATGATTACCTTGTTGGTGACCTTGTTGATTTTTCAAATGCGGCCAATGATGAAGCCAGGATCGAAAGGATCATCATGCAGAAATACCTCCAGTCATTTCTACAGGGAGGCTGGAGCGCCTATTTTGATAAACTTCGTACCGGATTCCCTGATTTTATCCTCCTTCCCGGAATTACACCTCCTGCCAGATGGATGTACCCGAACAGTGAATATCAGTTAAACGCCGAAAACGTATCCGCGGCCATTGAAAGACAATTTGGAGCAGGAAATGACAAGATAAGGGAAACCACCTGGTGGTTAAAATAAAGACACCATTCTTGAACAAAATTCGGAAGGATGCACCTGTATGGGTGTATCCTTTGTTTTTTAGGGCTGCCCAATAGGCATGAATTTATCCGTTCGTTGAACATTACATTATTCTATTTTGTTAATGTTCAGTTAACCCTAAGCTACATCCTGTTCCATGGTATATACCCGTTTGAACTTTCTGTTTAAAGCAGAACTGCCAAATGCCTACCTTCTGATTGTCATACCCCTCCTTGCCCTTTCCTGTTCCGGGAAACAGCCCCTCTTCACTGAAATCAAATCTTCCCGTTCAAATATCACCTTCAACAACCGGATCGATGAGAACGATTCCATCAACCAGCTCGACGTGGAAAACCTCTACAACGGCGGCGGGGTTGGCATCGGTGATTTCAACCGGGACGGGCTTCCTGATGTGTATTTCACCGGAAACATCGTGTCGTGCAAGCTATACCTGAACCAGGGCGACTTCGTTTTCCGCGACGTGACTGACCCTGCCGGAGTAACCGGGGAAGGAAGATGGTGCAGGGGGGTTGCAGTGGTGGATATAAACAACGACGGTTGGCCTGATATCTATGTCAGCGCTACACTGAAGAACAATCCAAATGCACGCAAAAATATGCTTTACATCAACCAGGGTTTGAATACTTCGGGGGTTCCTGTATTTGATGAACTCGCCGCTGAATATGGGCTCGATGATGATTCACATACCACCCAGGCAGCATTCTTCGATTACGATAATGACGGCGACCTGGATGTATACCTGGCGGTAAATGAGATCAATAACAGGAGGATATCGCCCTACCTGTTCCGGCCGGTCTTGCACGATGGAAAGAACCCCAGCACCGGCAGGTTTTACAGGAACGACTGGAACGATTCATTGAAACATTCGGTATTTACAGATGTGTCGAGACAAGCCGGCATTCAAACGGAAGGATACAGTCATGGGGTCAGCATTGCCGATTTCAATGAGGACGGATGGAAAGACCTATTCGTCAGTAACGATTTTCTGACGAACGATCTGCTGTGGATCAACAACCGTGACGGCACTTTTACGGACCAGGTCAGGGCATATTTTAAGCACACATCTTCCAACTCCATGGGTAACGATGCAGGCGATATCAACAATGACGGTCTCATCGACCTGGTTACACTCGATATGAATCCGGGAGACAACTACCGGAGAAAGATGATGCTCATGCCGAACAGCTATCAGACCTACCAGAATACCGAACATTACGGCTACAGTTACCAGTATGTCAGGAACACCCTGCAGCTCAACCAGGGACCCAGGCCACAGGATGATTCGATTGGTTTGCCTGTCTTCAGTGAAATAGGCTTTTATGCCGGAATTTCGGCTACCGACTGGAGCTGGACTCCCATGCTCGCTGATTTTGACAATGACGGGTACAGGGACCTTTTCATCACGAATGGTTTTCCGCGTGATATCACCGATCATGACTTCGCCATCTTCAGAAATGAAGCCTATCTGGTTGCCACGAAGAACCAGATCCTGTCGCAAATACCGGAAGTAAAACTGCACAATTACGTGTTCAGGAACAATGGGAACCTCAGCTTCTCGGATAAATCCTTTGCCTGGGGCATTACTACTCCCACTTTCTCAAACGGGGCTGTTTATGCTGACCTCGACCAGGACGGAGACCTTGATGTCATTACCAATAATATCAAAGATGAAGCCTCGGTTTACAGGAACAATGCCCGTGAAATGAATCCGGAGAACAGTCATTTTCTGCAGGTAAGGCTGAAGGGCGACGACAGGAATATAGCAGGACTTGGAGCCAGCGTGGAAATATACTATGACCGGGGTAAAAAACAGGTTTGGGAAAACAGCCCATTCAGAGGGTACATCTCAACCATCGAAGCTATGGCTCATTTCGGACTTGGACAGGTAAAAAAGGTTGATTCCGTTTTGGTGAAATGGCAGAACGGACGGATGGAGGTGAAACAAAACATCGAAGCCGATCAGACTGTTTGGTTTAACCATTTTGAAGCCACCCGGTCATACGCCCATGAACGAAGCAAATTGGCCAGCCATGCACTTTTCCGCGAAGTGACCGGCGCTTCCCTTGTAAACTACACGCATCGCGAGACAGATTTTGTGGACTTCAATATTCAGAAGCTTCTGCCGCATAAATTCTCGGAATATGGTCCCGCCCTGGCAGCAGGAGATATGGATGGCAACGGTCTCGATGACTTCATTTGCGGGGGATCAGCCGGCGAAAGCGCACAATTGTTTTTACAACAGCCTGACGGGAAGTTCATTCAGAGATCCCTGCTTACCAGGGCGGAAACCAATGTAAAAAGTTGGGACGATGCAGGCATCCTGTTGTTCGATGCAGACAGTGACGGAAACCTTGATCTGTATATTTCCTCGGGAGGATATGAACATGAAAGCCATTCCACGGCCTACCAGGATCATTTTTACCTCAACCGGGGAAAGGCTGAATTCAGTGAAATTCCGGAAGCCATTCCGACAAACCCTGCCAGCAAATTCTGCGTCAGGGCATCGGATTATGACAGGGATGGTGATCTTGATCTCTTTGTTGCAGGCCGGGTAGATCCGTGGAATTATCCCAAACCCGTATCGAGTTTCATTTTCAGGAATGATTCGGAACGTGGCAAGGTAAAGTTCACCGATGTCACAAGCGAAGTTGCCAGGGACCTTTTGAATGTCGGACTGGTTTGCGATGCCTTGTTCACCGATTTTAACAATGACGGATGGGTCGATCTTGTTCTGGCAGGCGAATGGATGCCGATCACCTTCCTGCAAAATGTAAACGGCAGTTTTAAGAATACGACAGACCGCACCGGGATCGGTAACCAGACAGGCTGGTGGAATTCGATTGCCGCCGGCGACTTTGATAACGACAATGACATAGATTACGTGGTGGGTAACCTGGGACAAAATTCCTTTTACAAGGCTTCGCACAAATACCCTGTGGGCATCTACGCCGGTGATTTCGACAACAATGGCAGCTACGATGCTTTCCCTTCACAGTACCTGCCGGCAAGCCAGAAAGATACAGGATGGCGGGAGTTCCCGGTCCACACCCGCGATGATGCGGTGAAGCAAATGATCAGCATGCGGTCGAAGTTCCAGAATTATAAATCCTATGCTGAATCAACTATCGACTGCCTTTTCTCCCCTGAACAGCTGAAAGGAGCGCTCGTGCTGAAAGCCAACAACTTCCAATCATGCCTTGTCATAAATGACGGCCGGAACAGGTTTAGCCTGGTGCCACTTCCGGTTCAGGCCCAATTGTCAGTTTTGAATGGCATGATCGTGGATGATTTGGATGCGGATGGCAACCTGGACTTATTGATCAATGCCAATGACTGGGGAACTGAAGTTTCGGTGGGCAGATATGATGCACTGAACGGTTTGTTGCTCCGGGGTGATGGCCAAGGCCAATTCACGCCTTTGTCAATCGCGGAAAGCGGCATATATATACCGGGAAATGGCAAGGGAATGGCAAAACTGCGGGGTGCAGGCGGAAGGTACCTGGTGGCTGCGGGACAAAACCGCGGACCGTTAAAAATATTTGAACTCAGTAATGGCCTCAACTGCTTTTCTTTACAGTCAGATGATGCCTGGGCGGAGGTTCGGTACGCAAATGGATTGGCTCACAGGCAGGAGTTCCATTACGGGAGTTCTTTTCTTTCACAACAGGCCAGGTTTATCGGAGCCGGGAATACGGTCCGATCCATTACCCTGTATAATAATTCCGGTCAAAAACGTGAAATCTTTCCCTGAAATGAAAAACCATATCATTACCTCCATTCCTCTGTTAGCTTTGGTACTGGCACTTCTGTTTTCCGGTTGCGCCCCGGAAAAGACCTTTCTGCCTGCTGATACCGAGATTCTCCACCGCAATCAGGATCAACTCACTGAAGTGATCATTTATGACGTATTTACCCCTCCGGTAGCCAGCCGGATTTATGCCTATTCCTCGCTTGCTTCGTATGAAGCTCTAAGATTTGCAGGTCAGGGAAACCCCTCCATTGCAGAAAGACTCAAAGGTTTCGGGAAAATGCCCCAACCCGGGAGCGGAAACCACAACTTCATGCTGGCAGCATGCCGCGCTTTCTTTACGGTCGCCCATAACATCAAGGTCTTCTCGGTGGATTCCCTGAAGACCTATGAGGAATCGCTTTTTAAAGGATTCAGGGAGAGCCTTGATGATTCAACGTACGAGCGTTCCGTGGCCTTCGGAAATTTGGTAGCTCAAACCATTCTGGAACGCGCCAAAACCGACGGATATTTTGAATCGAGAGGCAAGCCCAGATACCTGGGCAGCAATGATCCGGGAAAATGGAGACCAACACCGCCGGATTATATGGATGGCGTGGAATGGTGCTGGAACACCATGAAGCCCATGGTCATGGATTCCGCTTCGCAATTCAGTCCTGCCCCGCCACCCCCCTACAGTATGGACACAAATAGCTATTTTTACAAAAGCCTTATTGAAGTGTACAATATCAGCAAAAACCTGACGGATGAACAGAGAACGATTGCAACCTATTGGGATGACAACCCTTTTGTGATCGAGCATTCGGGACACCTGATGTTTGCCAACAAGAAGATCACGCCCGGCGGTCACTGGATGGGCATTTGCGCCATCGCCGCCAAACAGTCTGGCGCTGACGCTGTAAAAACGGCCAGGGCTTATGCCATGACCGCTATCGCATTGTACGATGGATTTATCTCCTGCTGGGATGAAAAATACCGGAGCAGTTATGTCAGGCCGGTCACCGCGATCAATGAGCACATCGATTACGCCTGGATGCCCTATTTGCAGACACCTCCTTTCCCCGAATATGCAAGCGGCCACAGCACTATAACTGCCAGTGCTGCCGAGGTGCTGACCTCACTTTTCGGCGACAACTTTGCTTTTCAGGACACCAGCGATCTCCGGTACATCGGTATGCAACGCCATTTCAATTCATTCCGGGAAGCTGCGGCCGAAGTCTCGATAAGCCGTGTCTACGGAGGCATACACTATCGCTTCAGCGTGGATATCGGTGCCGAGCAGGGGAAAAAACTGGGAACCTATATTAACCAGAGATTAAACGATTAATTACCGTTTCCCCAGACGTCTCTTTTTACCCTGGTACTTTCTTATCCTCCTGTAAATCAACCAGGCAGCCAGCAGAAAAACAAAACCAACCAGGATGAAGATCATTCGCCGGTCCAGGCTATCACCCCTGGCACGGCTCCACATCTCGAGCACCTGGTCATTTTTATCGAGAAAGTCATGCAGCAGTACACAACGGTCCACCACACTGCTGTCAGGATACTGTATGGGATTTACCCGTAAACTGTCGTTACCCGGGCCAAAGAAATAGCTGAGATTGACTGTTTCCGTAAGCGATGAATCAATTTGCGCTTCCAGAATTTCAGGGGTTGCAATGGCGCTGGTGTAGCCGCTGACATCCATATTGCGCAGGGTTATGTCGGACTGGCAGAGGTAATTGAGAAAATAGCTGGCAGCCTTTACATTACCGGCATTTTTGGGGATCACCCAACCATCAAACCAGATGTTGCTCCCTTCACGCGGAACCACGTAATCGAGAGATACATTAACTGCGGCGGCCTCATCGATGGCCCAAACCGCATCCCCGCTCCAGGCATAATTCATCCAAACCTCGCCCTTTGTCATCATTTCCTTGCCAAAGTCGGCCTCCCATCCCGCCAGGTTAGGTTGCAAAAGCTTCAGCTGCTTCTCCACCATAACGATGTCTTCATCGGTATGATCATTGGAAACATCATACCTCGAACGTTTGCCGGCAGCGATATCCTCATGATAACCCCAAATGGCGGCCACATTATAAACATCCCAGTAGTGGTCCTTCATCAGGATCTTTCCTTTGTTTTTCGGGTCCCAGAAACATGCCCACGATTGCACTTCCCCGGTTGTGATCAGCCTGGTGTTGTACAATATGCCCGAAGTGCCCCACATATAGGGGACCATGTATTCTTCGGCCTTCTTGCCGGGAACACTGAAGGCATCCATGCGGTCACGCAGAAAGGGCGATATGTTTCCCAGGTAATCGCCTGTAGTTCCGAAATTGCGATCGATGGGAAGCAGCATATCCTGTTTAAGCATACGTTCAATGATATACTGTGTGGGGCACACCAGGTCGAAATCTTCCTTACCCAGGGCAATTTTGGTATACATGACCTCGGCCATGTCAAATACCTGGTAAACAATCTCGACTTCATCACCGGTCTGTTCCTTATACCAAACGGGGAATTCCGTCAGCAGGTCCTCATCGATATAATCAGCCCAGTTGTAAATTTTCAGGATTTTTTTCCTGGATTGCTCGCTTTCCTGGCAGGCACCGGAAATGAATACAACCGCCATTAGCAGCAATAGCACTTTAATGACGCTTAAATACCTTGGTTGTGCAGATGTTCTCATATGGTTTTCATATTGGTTTTTTTCGCAGTTCTCTGGTTGATCAGGATCAAAAGCACAAGAACAGTTATAAAAATAATGGCCGACAAGGGCCTGAGTTCAGGAGTAAGGCCCCCTTTACGCGCATCAGCATATATATAGGTGGATATGGTTTCCAGTCCTTCGTTGCCAATGGTAAACAGGGTAACTACAAAATCGTCGATCGAAAGGGTGAATGCCAGTATAAATCCGCTGATCATTCCGGGTTTGAGCTCAGGAAGCATCACTTTTCTCAGGGCAAGAAAAGGAGTGGCCCCAAGATCAAGTGCCGCCTCATAAAGGCTGGGATTCATGCGGCGAAGCCGGGGTAATACGCTCAACACCACGTACGGTGTGCAAAAGGTGACATGTGCCAGGATGACCGTTGTATAACCCTGTGAGATCCCCAGGCTTACGAAAAGAAGAAAAAGCGATATGGCGGTTATGATATCCGGATTCAATATGGGAATCGAATTCACCAGCTGAACGGCTTTTTGCTGACGGGAACTGAGGTTAAAAATGCCAATGGCGGCCATGGTCCCGAGTAATGTTGATACAACCGCAGCGCTCAAACCGATGATCAGGGTGTTCCATAGCGCGCTGGTAAGCGAATGATGCACACCGCCCTCGAAGAGAGAAGTATACAACTTTAAGGAAAATCCGGTCCAGTTGCCCAGTACCTTGGCTTCGGTAAAGGAGAACACAATGATGATAAGGATGGGCGCATAAAGCATCACCAACAGGATGCCCAGGTAGGAAGATGAGAGTATCCTGCGCATTATATCAACCCTCCTTCCTCAGCTGCCCTGGCGCTTCCCTGGGTGTTCAACAATGAGATTATCCCGATAAGCAGCAGCATCAGCAGTGAAAGCGCAGCGCCGTAATTCCACATGCCGTTGTAAATATTCTCCTGCAAGGTGGTGCCGAAAAGTTTGATGTTATTGATTGTCAGGAGCTCTGCAATGGCAAAAGTCGAAATGACCGGCATAAAAACCATCATGATTCCGCTGGTAATACCCGGATAGGATAATGGAAGAATGGTTCTGAAGAAAACCTGCCTTGGATTGGCGCCAAGATCCTCGGCGGCTTCAATCAGATTCTGATCGGTTTTCAACAGGATGTTGTATATCGGATAGATCATGAAGGGTAAAAAGTTATAAACCATCCCGAACAAAAGCGCGCCCTCCCCCAGCGGAAGTTTAAGAAAGTCGAAAAGCGCCACGGTCGCCAGCGTGCGGATTAGAAAATTAATCCACATGGGAAGAATAAAAAGCATGACCAGCAACCTGGCCCTGCTAGTCTCCATTCTGCTTAAGATGTATGCTGCAGGATAGCCTATCAGCAGGCATAAAATAGTTGTAATCAGCGCTACGCCAATCGAATAGATGAGAATGTTCATCGCCTCCGGATGCATTAAAAACTTCCGGAAATTTTCGAATGAAAAGCCCCCAGCTTCACTGGTAAATGCAAACAACACAATGAGTGCCAAAGGAACAAGGACAAAAAACACAAGAAAAAGCACATACGGTATGGACCAGTTCCTTCTCTTTCCGAAATACAAAAATACCTTCCTTAGCACTTTGTAATGGATTTAATCGTTTGCAACCTGAATGGTATCGGGTGAAATACTGATTCCTACCCGGTCACCGTCATCCCAGATGTCATTGGTGTCTGCAAAGATGTGCTCATCCCCTTCCGTCAGAACGGTAAGGTGATAATGATCGCCTTTGTAAAGAATAAAACTCACCGAACCGCTCAGCATGCCATCTTCTTCGTTATCGTGCAGTATTACATTCCGGAAATCAACGCTGACCTTCACACTGGCGCCACTCTCATATCTTTGCGCCTCATCGCATTTGAAATTATTCCCGAGAAAGCGAATGTGCGATTTGTCAATGACAGTACCCTCAAAAGTATTGCAAAGCCTTTCCTTTTTCATCACCTGAATGTCAAACGGCTTGACAAGCATTCCAACCGTTTGGCCCACATCAAAGGAATTGTAGTCCTGGATCATAAACTCAAATCCTTCGGGAGTGGTGACCATCATCTCGTAATGTACTCCCTTAAAAATGCTTGATGTTACCTTTCCGGTGAACTGGGCTGCTTCCAGTTTTTCGAAAATATAAATGTCTTCGGGACGGATAACCACATCAACAGGCTCATGGAGCCCAAAACCCTTGTCCACGCATTCAAACTGGTGCCCGGCAAATTCCACGAAGCGGTCCTTGATCATGATACCGTTCAGGATATTGCTTTCACCAATAAAATCGGCCACAAATGAGTTTTCCGGCTCATTGTATATCTGGGCAGGTGTGCCGATTTGCTGGATTTCGCCTTCGCGCATCACCACAATTCTGTCACTCAACGTAAGCGCCTCTTCCTGATCGTGCGTCACATACACAAAGCTGATGCCCAGTTTTTTATGCATGGCTTTGATTTCCATCTGCATGTCCTTGCGCATTTTCAGGTCCAGGGCAGCCAGGGGCTCGTCGAGCAGTAAAACCTCCGGCTCGTTCACAATGGCGCGCGCTATGGCAACGCGCTGCTGCTGTCCGCCGGACAGGGTATCCACATCACGTTCTTCATAATCGGTCATGGTAACAATCTTCAGTACGTGCATCACCCTTTTCTTGATTTCCTCCTGCGTAAGTTTTTTCAGGTTAAGCCCAAAGGCGATATTGCCAAAAACGTTCAGATGGGGAAACAACGCATATCGCTGAAAAACGGTATTCACCGGTCGAAGATGGGGAGGTGTATTGGTCATGTCTTTACCGGCAATGGTTATTTTTCCCTCCATGGCCTTCAGAAAGCCCCCAATTAACCGCATCAGCGTTGTTTTTCCACAACCCGAAGGGCCGAGGATGGTCACAAATTCACCTTTGCCGATGGAAAGATTGATATCCTTCAGAACCGTCTTCCCACCAAAAGCATGGGACAAATGTTGAACGGTGATGATACTGGTATCCGGTTTTTGCTGCATGTATCTCTATGATCCGCTGGATAATTTGTAAATAGTGAATGATTCAAATCATGATAACCATGATCAAAAATAACTAATTTGGCGAATCGTGATACCTGATTTAAATATATCTATCTTAAATTACCAAACTATGAAAAATTCATTCGTGCTTCTTTGTTTCCTGGTTTTCTTAACCACTGCCGAAATGTCATTTTCCCAGGTAAAGATCGATTCCTTGGAAATAACATCCAGTGTTCCGGCGTTGACGGATTTTCACGAGATCATATTCCCTATGTGGCATACAGCCTATCCTGACAAAGACATCAGTATTTTAAAAGGATTTGTTCCCAAAATCAAGACCGCAGTGGAAGCCATTAATAATGCCGCTTTACCGGGAATATTGCAGGACAAAGAAGAAGCCTGGAAAAATCAGTTGCAAGAATTAAATGTTGCAGCCGAAGCCTATTACAAAGCTGCAGAAGGAAACGAAGATGAAGCTTTGCTGATTGCCGCCGAGAAATTGCATATGAATTATGAGCGGATGAACAGGGTTATCAGGCCGGTATTGAAGGAAATAGATGAATACCATCAGACCCTCTATGTAATTTATCACAAGCTGTATCCTGACAAGAAATTCGATGAAATTGCCCGATTATCCGATATCCTGATTGAAAAGGCTGACGCCATCACAAAATATCCCCAGGACAAATTGAAAAAACGCCTGGGAGACAGGATTCCCGAATTTGATTTTGCTTCCAAAGAATTGTACAACGCTACTGTCTCTTTAAAAGAAATTCTTGTCGGAAATGATGCCGTGAAGAAAGATGAGGCTGTTTTGAATATGCATTCGGCATATCAGAATCTGGAATCTGTTTTTAAGTGACAGATTTTTAGTGCTATTGCAGATCTTGCTGAACAAGTGATAGTTTTAATCTGATCTTTAATTCCATCTCCTGAATGGATTTTAGGGCATTCTCGGCATCTTTCAATACCGATTCACTGTTGTTTTGTTGGGGATATTCATCCAGGATCTTTAATCCGGCTTTATAAAAAGCAATCGAATTCGTGTAATCCCCCTTTTGCATTAAAGCGTAGGCATAGCTGTCATAAGTGTTGTAAGATCTGGGGAATTCAAGCATATTGATTTCAAAGACTTTTAAAGCCTGTTCGGGCATTTTATACCTGAACAGCAATTCGATGCCCAACCGGTTCAGTTCTGATTCCTCGAAATTGTATTGTTCAGCATCGGTTTCCCTGATCCGGTAATATTCCCGGATGGCCTCATCCATTCTGCTTTGACCCAGGATGAATCCCATTTGTCTTGCTATTGATCTTTTAGGGATCGGAACCTCTTCATCATACAGGAGTGAGATGATCTCCTGGCCAATGACAGGTGCAAAAGCAGGGCTAATGTAGGTATCGGTCCTGTTGTTCTTCAATACAATTACCAGAATGCTGTCACTTTCTATGCGTGCCATATACGAACCAAATCCGTTGATGCTTCCGGCATGTGACATGATATGAATGGTATCGGGACGGTTTCTGACGGTCTTTTTACCCAGTTCCCAGCCATAACCGTAAGAACCCCGATTTGTGGGCATTCTCATTTTGCTGAATAATTTTTCTGAAACAAGTCGCCTGGAATAAAGTGCCTTGTCAAATTTTCTGAGATCATCCACATTCGAGATAAGTCCACCCGGGCCAACAGTATAGGACGGATCAAAGTATGCTGCATTCTCATACCCGCCCACTAACTTGTACTCGTATCCCTTCGCAAGATTCTTTTCAAGGTCGGCTGCATGGCATTGCTTTGTGTCAACCATCTCCAGGGGTTGAAAGATCCGGTCCGTCAATAATTCGTCAAAGGTCTTGTATGTCACGCTTTCAGCAATATATGCCAGCATATTATAGGCCAAATTGCTGTAATGAAATCCGGTTCCCGGTTCAAAATACAGATCGGATTCTTCGGCATATCTGACCATGTCTCTGAGACTGTGATGCAACCTTTCCTGGATGGCCTCCTTTTCAGGATCAAGGTTTTCAAGAATGCCGGATGTATGGGTGAGCAATTGTTCAATGGTAATTGAATCTCCTTTCATCCCTTTATAATCCGGGATATAATCCGTAATTTTCCCATCCAGTGCAAGAATTCCTTCATCCACCAGCTGAAGGATGATCATGGCCGTAAATGGTTTTGAAATGGAGGCTATTCTGAATCGCATTTCCGTCGTCATCGGAACATTCAGCTCCCGGTCCGCAAGACCGAATGCCTTTCTGTAAATTACTTCCCCTTTTTGGGAAACCAGCACAACTCCGTTGAAACAATCCGCATCATGGTAAGCACTGATCAGCGCATCGATTTTCTGCGGTTTGGTCTGAGCCACAGCAGAAGTATAAATATTCAGGCTCAGCAAAATGAATAAATGAACCATAACGGGTTTCATCATAACGTTTTTTACAAAGACGAAAATTTTCCAATTACGATGCATGATTGGTGACCCATAAGTGAAACGTCCCAGAATATGGTCAGTGTTGAAAAGAAACAATTATCTTTAAGTATTAATCCTTTATTTAAATCAAATATGAGTGAACCTGTTTATAAAAGCGCAAGAAGCAGAACCATAATGCAGGATTTGTATGATAAACAAGTTGCCGCCCTACATGTTGATTTTGATGATATTTACATAAATACAAGATTTGGAGAAACCCATTTGCTGAAGACCGGGAATTTAAAAGGAACACCTGTTTTATTGTTTCACGGAGGCAATAGCACAACACCCTTTTATTTACGGGATTTTCTATATCTCAGGAATAAGTATTTGATATATGCTCCTGATACTATGGGACATCCCGGCAAAAGCGCTCAGACTGTTTTATCAGCCACGAACCTGGAGTATGGTGAATGGGCGTCTGATGTGATTGATGGGTTAGGATTCAAACAAATGATCTGTATGGGTGGTTCTTTCGGTGGAGGTGTTTTAATGAAATTGATGTGCGTTGCTCCGCAAAAGATATCCAAAGCTGTTTTACTTGTACCATCAGGAATAAGCAATGTTTCAAAGGCAAAAATTCTGTTTAGCATGGGAATTCCTATGGTTGTTTATATTATCACACAAAAGGAAAAATGGTTAAAGAAAGCCATATTGCCTATGGCAATTGATGATAATGAGATTGACGAAAGTACAATGGAAATGGTAAAATGCTCTTTTAATAATGTGCGTGTAAAAGCAGGAATGCCAAGCAACGTTAAAGCATCAGATATGATCCGTTATACTGCCCCAACCTTGCTGATTACAGGAGAAAAAGACGTCATGTTCCCCGGGGAAAAGGTAATTTCCAGGGCTAAAAAAATCATTCCCAATGTAAGAACTCATCTGATGAAGGATCGTGGTCACATGTTTATCCTTGCTTCTGAGAAAAACAGGTATGTTTTGGAAATGATTGATCAATTTTTAGCGGAGTAGGTTTATATTCTACTCTATAATCCGGTTTATTTGATTGTTTCTCAATAGCCCCGGCCTTCAGGCCGGGGAAAATGAAGGGTCAAAGGCTACTCTCATCTTCAATGCTTGTGAAAAACATAATGCGAATGATAATGGATGTGTTCCTGGTTTCCGTGTTTGTGAACATGCTCATGGATAAGGCCTACATCAATCAGTAATTTTTCATCACTTAGAATTTCTGCCGCAGTTCCGGTTTTCCGGATGGTATGTTCGTCTGATAGAACTGCTACCTGCGGTTGCAGATGATCGATCAGATCCAGGTGATGGGTTGTGAATATAATCGTCTTTCCGGCCTGGTTAAGTTCAAGGAGCAGGTCAATAAAAAAGGTTTGCGTTTTGGGATCGAGACTTGCCAGCGGTTCGTCAATCAGCAAAACATCCGGATTCATGGTAAGTACGGCGGCAATGGCCACTTTTTTCTTTTCTCCGCCGGATAGCATGAAGATCGGGCGGTCCTTAAGTGATTCAATGCCAAGAAATGATAATGTTTGCCCGACTCTTTCGTAAGCAGTTTCCAGAGGAAGATTCAACTGTAGCGGGGCAAACATGAGCTCATCAAAAACGGTTGGGCAGAACAGTTGTATATCGGGATTCTGGAAAATATAACCCATGCGCTGCCGCAATTGCTTCCCCAAACCATCCCGCATTGATTTTTCGCTTACCGGATCTCCCTGAAAAAAAACTTCACCGGAATCCGGAAAAATAAGGGCGTTAATGATATGCAGTAAGGTTGATTTGCCGCTTCCGTTAAGACCAATGATAGCATGCATCCCGCCCTTCTTCACCGAAAGGTTAATGTTGACAAGCGCGGGAATCTTGCCGTGATAAGAAAAATTGATATTCTCTAAAACAATAATATCCTCCATCATCCTTTCAAATTAAAATAATTGCTATGCCAGAAGCAATGATAACCAGCAGTGCCATGAAATCTTTATGGGCAAAACGGTTTTGTTCAGCCAGCATCACCTTTCCCCTGTATCCCCTTGAAACCATGGCATAATATGTGTTTTCATAAATGATCATGGATCTTTTGAAAATAAAAAATACCCTTCCGCCAACCAGTTTTCTGAGATTGCTGCTTCTGATGTTTCCCAGGAGCCTTGATTTTAAAGCAAAATAGGTGTCTTCAATCGTCCGCGATAATATGTAAATAAACTTGTAAGCCAGCGTGATGATCATCAGGAAAGTATCCGGAACGCCGATTATCTTGAACGACTTGATAAACGAAGGAAATGAAGTGGTATAAATCACCAGAAAAGCAACGGATATTGAATTCAGAACCCTCAGAAAAATCAGCGATACAACCTGGAATCCTTCCAGTGTGAATCCAATATGCTGGGGAATATGGTAAATCCAGAATTGCCTGGGACCGTCGAGTGTGATCAGGTTCAAAATGATTTTCCCTGGTGTGATGACGTTCAGAGCCGCCGGAAATACAACCAGGAAACCGAACAGAAAAGCAAGCAGGAATATCTTTCTGTACACCTGGTAAATCCTTACCCGGGCCATCATATAAAAGACCAGGATCAGTGATGCAGCCAGCAGTTGCGCATTCAGTCTGTTTGCGATGCTGATGATTACCGCCAGATAAATCAGAGAAAATAGTTTTACATGAGGATGTATGTTATGAACCAGGTCTTTCTTTGCTGCATTTTCCGCTTGCAGGTAAATGGATTTTATGGCACGGGCAGAACTCAATATGGTTTTGTCAAGAAAAGTAAGATTTGTCTTTCTTATTCCTGTTGCTTCCTGTTTAGCAGAAGAAGCCTGAAACATATAGGCAGGTATCCTATTTTCCATTTCTGATGATCAGTTTTGAGATAAGCAGCATGACAATATAGGTTGCAGTTGCACCAACCAGTCCGGATACTATGTAGTAACCCGATTGATGAACCACCGATGCATCATCGGTATTTAAAGTGTAATCAGGCAGGGGGGCATTCCACACGCCGGAGTATTTTTCCAGCCCTTTGGGCACGTATCCGATCAGGTCCTTCAAAGTCTGCGCCGACCATTCACCCCATGCATCGCCGGCATTAAAAACCATGGGCAACAGAATACCCGCCGGTGTAATCAGGCACAGCACCAGCAGTGTGATCAGGATCCTTTTTTGCAGCTTATTGATTTTCATTTTTACCGCCTTTTCTGAAAGCATAAATGATTCCGGGTTCGTTTTTAAGAAAGTAACTGACGATCAACGCCGTTATAATTCCTTCGACAATGCCAAAAAGCAGGAGATGTTCAATGGCCATGGCTGGTATGGCAATGCTGAGATCGTAGGGGCAATACAGGGCTTTCCCGTCACTGGTAGAGGCTATCATAGGCTGTATGCCCAATTCAGTTGCAGTAAGTAATGCCGTAAAGACCAGGCCGATGTACCCCGAAATAAAAGCAGCGATATACACCCGAACTTTTTTGGCAGGATTATGGCTGAGGATCTTAAATAGGTAATAGGCTACAAACGGCATGAATACGGCCATATTAAAGCAATTGGCGCCGATTGCCGTTATTCCGCCGTCGCCAAAAACAAGAGCCTGAATGATCAGGGCTACAGATACTGCAATGGTGGCGGCCCACGGACCGAACAGGATCGCAATTACCGCAGATCCGACAGCATGGCCTGTAGTACCCCCCGGCACCGGCAGGTTGAACATCATGATGATGAATGCGAATGCGGCAGCCATACCCAGGTAAGGAATATTCCTGGCAGAAACTTCATTTTTCACTTTTCTGACAGCAACGGCAGCAGTTGCTACAAAAACGCCAATCAGCGGAATGTAGGTTTGCGGGCTTAGATATCCGTCGGGAATATGCATACTGTTTACTTTTTACTTTTTACTTTTTACTGTTTACCCGTGACTACCTCTTCAATATCAAAGATCACATCTCTGTCCCACTCCAGCCAGTATTTCAGCGCATTCCGCCGAACCAGCTTCCAGTATCCGTCATCCATGAGTCCGAATTTCACGATCCCTTCGCTGATATCGGCATCCACTCTTGTTAGGTATTCCTTTTTGAGGCTTATCCGCACAGAACGGCCTTTGCAGGTAAAAACAGCCGATGGCCGGGCGATGCTGTCGGAAGCCAGGCGAATGGTTCCCATTCCCAGTGTCGCGCCGGTACTGACCTGTATGCCATCGTTCATACAGCTGTACGGAGGTCTGCTTCCTGCAGATGTAACCACTTTAAGCTCATCAGGTCCGACGCCGAACAGCTCCCTGGCTTTGATGCCCATTTTGGCGCCAACGATCGAGAATACGCCCAGGTGTCCGTGAAACTCATCCGTCATGACATTGGCCTTCCACTCGTCATAACCATACCGCGCAATGGCTGAATCTACGATCGGGCGGACATCATAGTTGAACATCTCGCGCTGATCGGGAAACCTGTTGAATACCACGTTATGTTCAGAAACATAGCTGCCCGACATCATATCCGAAATGGCTTCCCGGACCCCCTGAACATTGAAATCCCGGTTATACCTGACTTTCACTTTTTGCGGCATGGTATTGATATCGAACAATTCGGGATTGGTTAAATAAAGGGCTACCAGGTCGTCACACAATCGGAAATGATTCTGGTTTAGTCTTTCAATGACCGCAGATTGACTGTAAACGTGGTTAATGGCGGAAGCAAGCTGGGTATCCGACTTTCTGCCAATGGCAACCAGGGAAGCATCAAAAAAGGCTTGTTCTTTATCCAGGTTCGATATGACATCCATTCTGATGCCGGATGTAAAAACCCGATCGGCGCTGGCCTTGTCACACTCGTAATTAAAACCCTGCATGGGTTGAACAGATTCGTTGTACCAGATTACCCGTTCAATCTTTGACATCAGGGCATTATCCTTCTCAATCAGCCGGGCTATATTTGTAAGCGGACCAAGGCAAATCAGTACCATCCTCTCATTCGTATTTTTCAGCCTTCCCGAAAGAACATCCAGGGCATTCAAGGCATTTGCCCCTTCGCCACCTTCATCACTCCAGCTGATGTGCCTGTTAAATTCACGCCAGGGAGGATTGACTGCTTTCAACGCTTCACCTGCAGCAATGCTGATACTGTCGCGATTGAAAGCACGCAGAAGGGATCTGACTTTCAGGATCCCCTCGGCAGGAGGCAATGAACCATCTGACAATACAATTGCTTCTGTAATAATCTCAGGGCGCGACAGCAGCATACTGATGGCACGCATATCATCTATGGCGCAATCTGTGTCAATAATGACCCTTTGATGAAGCTTGACGGGTAATGGCTGTGTTTTTGCTCCCGCGGATGAAATGAAAAGCAACAGAACAAAAATGAGTATTCTCATAGACTGATGTGTTACGAATAATTAAAACGTGTCACAAAGATAAAAATATAACCCTGATTTTAATCCATGAATCATTCAATATGAAATTTTTAACTTAGCGTAATAAACGCGTAGAATAGTCAAATAAGCAATTCATCTCCATGAAACCCCAGACATCTTCCCAGGCAGGAACGTTCGAATCAAGTGATGTGATATTCCTGATCGAACCGCTGCCCGAAAAATCCGGCAGGAAAATTGAACTCTTCTCTACCGTGCTGCATCAGTACGGGGAGAGTTTTAAAAAAACTGTAGTAGAAATGCTGGATCAGTATGAAATGACAGACGTTCATCTGATTGCCAGGGATAAAGGGGCTTTGGAGCCGACCATCAAAGCCCGGCTGGAAACAGCCATAAAACGGTCATTGGGCATACACGAAGGAACGGTAATTTAACAAGCCACCATGTATGAAGAAATTCAAGAAACGTCGTTCCATGCTTTATATTCCCGGAAACAATCCGGCCATGATCCAGCAGGGAGGTGTTTACGGAGCCGACAGCGTACTGTTGGATCTGGAAGATTCCGTGGCCCTTAATCAGAAGGATTCCGCCCGTATCCTCGTCAGAAATATGATTAAGTCAATCGATTTTTACGATACGGAAGTATGTGTCAGGGTCAATCACCTGAGCACTCCTTTCGGATTGGCTGATCTGGAAGAAATAGTTCCCTTGCAGCCCTCTGCCATCCGGTATCCGAAAACCGAATCCGCTGAAGAAGTTGGCAACCTGCTCCAGATCATTGAAAAAATTGAGGACCGTCATGGCTTGCAGCACACCACGATGACCGTGCATGCTATGATTGAAACCGCCATGGGAGTTCAGAACGTTTTCGAGATAGCCAGCAAATTCACCCGTATTGATGCCATTACAGTAGGAGGTCAGGATCTGACAGCTGATATGAACATTATTTACACTCCGGACGGTGCCGGCATTGATTTTGCCCGCAAGCGGATTGTGATGGCTGCCAAGGCCAGTCATATTGATATACTGGATACGGTTTTCCCCGATGTGAATGATGAGGAAGGTTTAAGGAGAGAAACCGAATATGCAAAAAAAATAGGATTCACGGGGAAAGCCGTGATTAATCCCCGGCAGATCGATATCATTCACGAGGTATTTACTCCGACCGAAGAAGAGATCCGCAAAGCATACCGTATTGTGAAAGAATTCCGGGCAAATGCAGCTGCCGGAATAGGTGTTTTCGCCATTGACGGGAAAATGATCGATGCTCCGGTGGTTCACAGGGCGGAGTATATCCTGAAACTTGCCAATATTGAGATAGCACAAAACTAATTGCATTATGTTAAACAGCCTGGGACGCGAAATTCCCGAATTTATACAAGGAATTGGCACATTGGAGCCCTTTCAGGGCGCATGGACAAAACTCCGCAAAGGATGGATGGACGAACCCACCATTCCGGCTCCAAATAAAGCCTACCTTCCCCATCAGAATAAACTCTGCAATTCGCTGGAAGAGGCCATTGAGAGAAGCGGACCGCATAATGGTATGACGGTTTCGTTTCACCACCACCTGCGGAACGGTGACATAATCCTGGTGAAGACACTTGCCATCCTCCACAATATGGGAATACGGGATATTACGCTGGCTTCTTCCTCGTTAATCGAATGTCATGATCCGATTTTTCCATTTTTATGCGACGGTACTATTACCAGGATCTATTCCTCGGGAATTCGAAGTCAACTTGGCCGGGCCATTGCCATGGGGGCACTTGACATTCCGGTTGTCATCCAGTCTCACGGAGGACGTGTGCGCGGTATCCACACCGGTAAGGTACAGATTGATCTCGCTGTTATTGCAGCTTCTGCTGCCGATTGCGAGGGAAATGCCACTGGGGCAAGCGGCAAATCAGCATTCGGTTCAATAGGCTATGCGGTAATCGATGTCCGGTACGCCAAACAGGTTGTTGTTGTTACCGATAACCTGGTGGATTATCCCTGTATACCGCTGTCCATTACGCAAAACTTCATTGACCATGTTGTGGTTGTCGATTCCATTGGTGATGCCACCAAAATTGCAACTGGCACCACCCGTATCACCAATTCACCCATGGATTTGCGTATTGCTAAACTGGCAGCCGAGGTTATCGAAAATTCCGGATTCTTTGTGCCCGGCTTTTCCTTCCAGGTGGGAGCCGGTGGGGCATCCCTGGCGGTGGCTAAATTCATCCGTGAAAAAATGAAAACGCGAGATATCAAAGGAAGCTTCTTGCTGGGAGGGATTACCTCCTATTGCGTGGATATGCTCAACGACGGACTATTTGAGACAATCTTCGATGTACAGTCTTTCGATGCCACGGTCAGCAATTCGCTGCTCAACAACCGCAGGCATATTGAAATACCAGCTGCACTGTATGCCAATCCATTCAATTGCGGTTGCATTACCAATAAACTGGATGTGGTTGTACTGGGGGCCCTTGAAATTGACGTAGATTTTAATGTGAACGTCATCACAGGTTCTGAAGGGTACGTCCGTGGTGCATCCGGCGGTCATTCGGATACTGCTTCAGGTGCGAAACTTACAGTAGTTGCCTGCCCATCCTTCCGTGGCAGGATTCCCATTATTAAAAAGCGTGTTCACACCGTCGTAACTCCCGGTGAAACTGTGCATGTGTTGGTTACGGAACGAGGCATCGCTGTGAATCCTGCCTTTAAGGAACTGGAGGAAAACCTTCGAAAGGCAGGTTTAAACATTAAAGACATACATGATCTCGAAATTGAAGTGGACAAAATTACGGGAGTACCCGATCCGCTTGAATATACCGATAAAATTGTAGGAGTTGTTGAGTATCGTGATGGCACGGTGATCGACGTGATCCATCAGCTTTTGGAGAAAAGTGATTATAAATTATATTAAAGTCATCGAACCTCTGCAGTCATTATTAGCCTCCCGGGATGAAAGGGCCGGTCTTAGAAAAAAGATCGCCCTGGCGAAAATACCATCTGTCAGTTTGAGCCTTAATGTTCCCGGATTTCCCAAAAGCAATGCGACTACGCAGAAATTCTTCGAAATCTGCCTGAAAGATCTGAAATATTTTCTTCAGGCAAACCGTATTCCGGCAGACCCTGACAGGGCCATCTCCCAAACAGATGTCGCAGGCGAATTTTTCATAGCTCCTTTTTCAGTTGCACACACACCGGTGACTGAAATCAAGCAGCTGTGCGAAACCTTTGAAGAACAACATCCCCTTGGCAGATTCCTGGATGTGGATATAACAGACAGCGCAGGCAATCCGGTTTCTTCCGGTAAGGCAAAACCGTGTTTCTTCTGCCTGCAATACCCTGCCGTGGTATGCAGGCGTGAAAAAACACATGATCCTGACGAACTGAGAGAATTTATGTTTTCGAAAATGTCGGCGTTTTGTCTTCATCATCGTGAAAATGAGTTTTGCAGGCATCTTTCCTCACTCGCCCTCAAAGCCATTCTGTATGAAATATCGCTGACACCAAAACCCGGACTGGTTGACAAAATCAGCAACGGCTGTCATCATGATATGAACTATACTACTTTCCTGGATTCTTCGGTGGCGATCGCAGCCTATTTTACTGACCTGGTCCATGCTGGTTTTTCTTTCAATCAAACCGACCTTTCCAGGGCCCTGCCCGTAATCCGTAACCTGGGTTTGCGAATGGAAACCGACATGTTTGCCGGTACACAAAACGTGAATACGCAAAAAGGGCTCATTTTCCTCATGGGAATCTCCCTGTTTGCGTGTGGATATATGTTTTCGGTCCAGGAACATTTTGAGAGTGAAAGGTTTCGAGAAATTGTCAAACAGATATGCAGGGATTTAACCGGTAAAGAGCTGGCGCAGCATGAGCTGATGGATAAAACACATGGTGAAACAGTTTACAGCCGGTATGCTGCTCCGGGAGCCAGGGGGGAGGCAGAAAAAGGTTTTCCGATGGTTTTCGAATTTGGACTCCCCGAATTGCTCAAATGCAAAGAATTGACCGATGAAGCCATGCAACGGGCTTTCCTGTCCATTGCCGCCAACAACCCGGATACCAATATCATCTGGCGTCGAAACCCGGAGGTATTGGAAAAATTCAAAACATTGGCTAACAATGCCTTACAGCAATATAATCCGGAGAACTTTGTCAAATTGATGAATTACTGTTTGGACGAGAATATTTCCCCGGGAGGTTCTGCAGACCTCCTGGCAGTGACCCTGTTTATATATTTCCAGATTAAATCGGGGCGTTAACATGAATCATGTAGTAAAAATCCTGTATATATGAATTTTGAAGATACAGATTTCCGGCAGGAAGCCATCGACCTTGAAAATCCGTTCGATGTTAAGCTGGTAAAGGACTTCCTTTTGCAGCTCGGCTTTGAATTTGATCCTTCGGAAGTGGAATGCACCATGATTGTTTACAATCTGAAAGGTGAACTGGTCGGAACGGGGTCCCACCAGGGAAGAATTTTAAAATACGTTGCCGTTGCGCCTAAATTTCGTGACACAACTGCTTTTGCCCTGGTTGTAACTTATCTGACTGAAAAACTACTGAAAATCTATAAACATACCTTTGTCTTTACGCGTCCCGAAAACGCAGTGCGCTTCCGCGGTCTGGGATACACTGAAATTGCCACCGCAGAACCCCTCTTTACCGTTCTTGAATTCGGTTTTGAATCCATACGCACCTATCAGAAATACCTGAAAACATTAATTGTACCTGCTGAAACATCAGAAATTGCGTCCATTGTGGTCAATTGCAATCCATTTACCAACGGTCACAAATTCCTGATCGAAAAAGCCGCTTCGGAAAATGAGATTGTCTATCTTTTTGTGGTGGAGGAAGAAAGATCGGTCTTTTCTTTCGCAGTTCGCTGGGAATTGATCCGGAAAGGAATTGAACATCTTTCGAATGTTGTGATGATCAAGGGCGGCATGTATGTTGTTTCAGGTGCCATTTTCCCTTCCTACTTCCTCAAATGTGAAACCGCCGATGACATCATGCAGAAGCAGGCTGACCTTGATGTGACCGTATTTGCCAGGTACGTGGTGCCCGTAATGAAGATCCGGAAGCGCTACGTGGGTACAGAGGCATACTGTGCAACCACAGCAGCCTATAATGAAAGCATGAAAGCCATTTTGCCGGGTCATGGGGTTCAGGTGATCGAAGTGGAACGCAAGGCCATTGATTCCGGAAATGACGGGCCTCCCAATTACATCAGCGCATCGAAAGTCCGGCAGGCGATTAAGGAAGACCGGCTCAAGGATGTGCTTGATTTCCTGCCCGATTCCACGCGGGAATTCCTCATGTCGGATGATTCGCTTGCAATCCGGTCAAAGATCAAAACGGGTCAGGGTAGACATTGATGCGGCCTTGTAATTCCCAGCTGCTCCGGCTTGCCTAGATCTTATTGGCTATAAAATAGGTAATAACCGAAACAGAAGCTGCCAAAACACTTCCCCAGATCAAATCAACCACTGTTACCAGCAAAGGCCAATCCCTGATCGTGGCAAGGTTGGTCAGATCGTAGGTAGCATAAGTTATGAAACCAAAGAATGCCCCGAACAATAAGGCATGCAACCAGGAATGCTTGACAACGGCCGGACTAATCACAAAAACTATCAGGCCTGCGATAAAAAACAAATAAAAGACAATAGCTGCAAACCAGTTAACATCCGTTTTCATCAGAAAACCAATCTGTTTCTGATAGAAATTCTTTGCTACCAAAACGAGCCACACCATGTCTATCACAAAAAAAGTGGGTAAGGCAATTAGATACAGTTTTACAAACATATTTGTAATTATTAATGATTCCCATGTACTATTGACCGGATCCAAAATACAATTGGTTCCTGATCAATCTCCCTTCGGAACGGTGAAATGAAAAGTCGTTCCCCTGTTTTCTTCGCTGTCACACCAAATTTCACCACCGTTCTTTTCAACAAATTCCCGGCACAATAGCAAACCCAGTCCGGTTCCCGTTTCACCCGCCGTGCCATTGGTTTTGTATTTCACATCGATGCGGAACAACTTCTGCCTGTTTTCGGGTGAAATGCCCACACCCTGGTCCTTTACCAGAACCACAAAATTTTCAGGCATTTCCTTAACCTCAACCTCTACAGTTTTTCCATGGGTGGTATATTTGACAGCATTGCTTACCAGGTTCCTGATCACGGTATTGATCATTTCACCGTCGCCAAAAGCATATAAATCCTTTTCAACCGTATTCTTCAAAACAATTCCCTTTTCACCGGCCATTACCTTGTGTAAATTAACATTTACCTCCACAAGTTTCGTGAGGTTAAAACGTACAGGCGTGAACGTCATACCTCCGCGCTGCGATTTTGACCAGGCCAACAGGTTCTCGATAAGCTTGTTGATCAGCTCTCCCAACTGGTGAATTTTACTTAACCCGGCACGTCTGTCATCTTCCTCGATGGTATCAAAATTCCTGCTCAGCAAATCACTCATGGAATAAAGGCTAGAAAACGGGCCTTTAAGATCATGGGCAAGTATGGAAAAGAATTTGTCCTTGGTTGAATTGAGTTCATCCAGCTTATCTTTTTGCCTCATGATTTCTTCCGTACGT
This sequence comes from Bacteroidales bacterium, assembly GCA_016930375.1. Lineage (GTDB taxonomy): Bacteria > Bacteroidota > Bacteroidia > Bacteroidales > UBA10428 > UBA5072. Next base: position 37,433 of record JAFGGU010000098.1, read on the forward strand.
TCCCTGATCTTCAGCTCCAGATTTTTTTTCTCTCGGATCAGGACTCTTTCTCTCCATTTGATATAAAGATAAATAATGGCCAGGGCTAGCAATGCATATGCGAGGAAAGCAAACCTGCTTTTCCACCAGGGAGGGGTGATTTTAATTCGCAAAATGGTAGGCGTATCGTTCCAAAGTCCATCATTGTTAGTTCCCCTTACCCGGAATACATATTCTCCGGGAGGCAGTTTGGTGAAATGGACAAATCGCCTGTTTCCGGTACTTATCCATTTTTCAGACAGGGGTTCCAGCTGATAGACGTACTGGTTTTTCAAAGGATCTGTGTAATCAAGTGCAGCAAATTCAATCGTAAATGAATAGTCCCTGTAAGTGAGATTGACTTCCCCGGCATACATACTGACATTCGATCTCATGCCGTCGTTTTCCTTTTCAAAGGCAGTGATCTTCACCGGAGGTATAAAATCATTATCCCTGAGCGAATCAGGGTAGAAAGAAATAAAACCATCCATCCCTCCAAAAAATAATTCTCCGTCCTCTCCCTTTAAAACTGCCTTAAGATTAAATTCCATACCCTGCACGCCTTCTTCCAGGGTAAAGGGCGATATTTTCCGTGAAACCGGATCATACCGGGCCAGGCCGTTGCCGGTTGTGAACCACAGATCATTGTTTTCGTCCTCTACAATATCATAAATAATATTGCTGGGAAGGCCTTCATTCATGGTAAAACAGGTAAAAACCGAATCCGCCTTGTCGAACCGGTTGACCCCGGTGCTGGTTCCGATCCAGATATTACCCTCAGCGTCTTCACAAAGTGAAATGGTATAATTATCACACAGGGTGCTTATTGATTCCTGCTGTCGCAAATAATGGTGCATTGTTCCGTCCTGCGGAACGTAACGGTCAAGGCCATTGGACGTGGCTATCCAGATATGCCTGTCCCTGTCCTCCAGCAATGAATATACCAGGTTATTGCTTAATGCAGGTGATGGATCCGAATGTGCCTGGAAAATCCGTGTTGCTTTTGTTTTAACATCCAGCACAAAGATGCCGTTCCCTGTTCCTATCCAGATGTTGGCATCGGTATCTTCCAAGATGCAATAAACCCGGTTTCGGGAGAAATAGCCGGAATCCTCAATGTCAAGATACTCCTGAAACGGGACGAAACGGTCCGGATCACGAACGAATATAAAGACCCCGTTTCTTGTTCCCAGCCAGATCCTGCCGGATCTGTCCCTGAAAATGACATGCACATTATTTTCCGGAATATGCATTTTCCCCTGGAAAGAAGAAGAATAGTGGATGACCTTGCCGTTGCTGCGGTCAAGGATATTCAATCCCTTGTTCCAGTTGCCGATCCATAATTTCCCATCCACATCTTTGTAAAGGGAGGCAATAACATTGTCGAGCAAGTCAACTGAGGCAGGATCGTCCGTCTTTTTGTAATGATGAAATTTCTTCTTTTTCAGGTCCATTTTGTCAATACCTGCAATGGTACCTATCCACAAATTCCGGGAATTGTCCTCATAAAGTGAATACACGATGTCATGACTGATATAACTGGTATTGTCCGCAAGGCTTCTGAAATGTGTGAATTCGGCCGCATTCTCCCCAATGCCGGAGGTCATCCGGTTAAGTCCCCCTTCCTCGGTTCCGATCCATACAGTGCCGTTGTGATCCTGGGTGATCGACCGGATAAAACTATTGCTCAGGCTGCTGTTTTGATTGATTTCGTGAAACCAGTGAACGAAAACTTTTGATTTTTTATCGTATTTATTCAGTCCGTTTGCCGTTCCAACAAGTATGTTCCCTGCCCTGTCCTCATATAGGGCCGTGATCTGGTTGTCGCTTAAAGATTGATGATCACGGACATCATGATTGAAATTTTTAAATTGCCTGCTTCCGGGATCAAAACAACCGAGCCCGTGCGCAGTGCCAAACCAGATTAAGCCTTCCTTGTCGCATATGACCGGAAATCCGATATCATAAAGAATCCCCTCATACGAAAAACGGTTGGTGTAGGACTCCAGTTCCCCGGTGATATAATTCAAAACGCTCAGGTCAGGCGGAGTATTTATATACAAAAATGAATCGTCGGAAGAGATCCCATAAACAAAGAGATCATTGATTACAGACCCGGGCCTCTGGTGATTTACCCGGGTAAAATGGCCTGTTTTTTTGTCATATTTGTTCAATCCCCCTTTGGTGGCGATCCACAGATTCCCCCTGGCATCTTCGGTAATGCCGAATATCCAGCTGCTTGAGATGGAGGTGGGATCATTGGGGTTATAGAAAAACCGCTCAAATGTATACCCGTTGAATTTATTCAATCCGTTTTGGGTACCGAACCACATAAATCCATCGGAATCCTGAAAAATACATTTTATTTCGCTCTGCGATAATCCCTCCTTGACGGAGTAATGCTTAAAGCTGATCTGCTGGGAGGAAGCGGGGATCACTGCGAAAATCAATAAAAAGTAAAGCAGTTTTTTTGTCAGTGACATAGATAATTTGTTACCTTTATGATCATCACTAAGTTAGACTTTTACTGGGTTTATTCCAAGTACATTCATAATAAGGCTATAAAATTCAACTGCATGAGTCATCCTGTCATCGATATCAGCCATCTTACAAAATATTACGGAAAGACAAGAGGAATAGAAAACGTTGATCTGCAGGTCCATGAAGGCGAAATATTCGGTTTCATCGGGCCCAACGGAGCCGGTAAATCCACAACCATCCGGTTATTGCTGAATCTGATCTTCCCGGGCAGCGGCAGCGCCAGGATCATGGGAATGGATGTCATCAGGGAAACAAAGAAGATCAAGAATTTTGTAGGTTATGTTCCTTCCGACGCCAATGCATACTCCTCTATGAAAGTGGGGTATTTTTTGAGGTATTGCATGCGTTTTTACGATTTCAAACAAGACGAAGAGCGGTTGACAGAACTTTCGGAATGGTTTGAACTTGACCTGGACAGAAAGATCACCGAACTCTCAATGGGTAACCGGAAAAAGGTATCCATTATCCAAAGCCTGCTGCACAGGCCGAAACTGCTTATTGTTGATGAACCAACCACCGGACTTGATCCGCTGATGCAGTCGCAGTTCTTTGAACTGTTGCGGTCAGAAAACCGGAAGGGCATGTCCGTTTTCTTTTCCTCGCATATCCTCAGCGAAGTTCAGTTGCTCTGCAAGCGTGTGGCAATCATTAAAGACGGAAAAATAGTCCAGCTGGAGGACATTGAAACCCTCCGGAAGAAACAGCTTAAGAAAGTACACATCGAATTTTCGAATCCGGAGGATAAAGCAAATTTCAGTATCCCCGGGGCGGAAAATATGATCCCCAGGATGGACAATATCCTGTCATTTATGTATTCCGGGGACATCAGCGAACTGATCAGCAGGATTGCACCGGGTAAAATAACTGACCTGACGATCGAAGAACCATCACTCGAAGAGATATTTATGCATTATTACCAATAACCTTGACGCAAACCATGAACCTGAACCTTTTTTCAAAGGAAATGAGATCCAATGCCTTCAGTATGATCCTCTGGATGGTGATCATATCCTTCCTGGTTGCCTTCACCATGTCGGTTTTCCCGACCTTTCTCGAAAATCAGTCCAAAGTAATGGGCATGATGAGCCTTGTTCCCAAAGGCGCCCTGCAGTTCAAGGGGATATCCGATGTTGCAGATCTGGCATCGGCACTTGGATTTTACGCAATCAACAACGTCATTTACATGATGGTGCTCGGAAGCGTCTTTTCTATCGTTCTTTCATGCAATATCCTGTTAAAGGAGGAGTATGGGAAAACTGCCGAATACCTGCTGACGCGGCCTCTTACCCGAAACAACATTTTCTTCACCAAACTGGCGGTCGTTATTCTCTGCATCTTCCTGTTGAACCTGGTGACTGCCCTGGCAGGTTTCATAAGCCTGAAGATTGTTCAGAAGGAAGCTTTTCCTGTCAGTGCGTTCCTGGTATTATCGGTGTATACTTTTTTGCTGAACCTGCTGTTTGCAGCTCTCGGACTGTTCATGTCGACACTGGTGAAAAGACCCAGACCGATTACCACTTTCGGAATAGCCCTGGTTTTGGTTTTCTATTTTCTGTTCACCATTTCAAAGATTACCGAAAACGCTTCACAAATAGGATATCTGAGCCCTTTCAAATATGTCCGTACGGATGTCCTGAACAAGTCCTACGGGCTCGGCTCCTGGCACCTGCTTTATTTTTCCGGCCTGTCGCTGGTATTGATAACCATAGCTTACCGGCTGTACAGGCGGAAGGACATTTATACCTGAGCAACTTTCACAGGCCAATCACCCTGCGATCAACTTGTATCCCACACCGTGCACCGTAAGAATGATCTTCGGATGGTTGGGATCGGATTCAATTTTCTGCCGGAGTTTCAGGATGAAATTGTCCACGGTGCGCGTTGTAATATCATAATCGATGCTCCATACACTGCTCATGAGGTCATCGCGGTGTATCGTCTTCCCGGCATTCTGGTACAGGTAATGCAAAACCTCGAACTCCTTGTGCGACATTTTAATTTCCTGATCTCTGTCCCTGGCGAGGTAATTCCTGAAATTAACCTGTATATTTCCGATGCTCACAAATTCAGGTTCGGAATGCCCTTCCCCTCCGTTGGAGCTACGCCGCAGTATGGCCTTGATCCTGGCCAGCAATTCACGTAAACTGAAAGGTTTGGTGATATAATCATCAGCACCGAGTTCCAGTCCCAATACCTTGTCGATTTCCTCGCCCTTGGCCGTCAGGAGAATGACCGGAGTATCCACTCCTGCCTTCCGTGCCGCCTTGCATATGTCAAAGCCGGATACTTCGGGAAGCATGACATCCAGCAGGATCAGATCATACTTACCCTGCAGAACCTTCTGCAAACCGGAGCTCCCTTCCATAGCAGCATCCACCTCGTATCCTTCAAATTCAAGGTTATCCTTAAGACCCTGAACCATATTCAATTCATCCTCAACAATCAAAATCTTTTTCATAGGAATTAAGTTGTTTTAACCGGAAATAAGAGCCTGAAGCGGGATCCCGATCCCTGTTTGCTGATCAGCTCGATTTTGCCATGGTGTGCATCCACAATGTGCTTGACAATAGCCAGTCCCAGTCCCGATCCCTTTACCCTGTGCGCCAGGTTTTTTTCCGTTACCCGGTAGAATTTATCAAAAATATACTTCTGGTCCCTTTCAGAGATTCCGATGCCCTGATCTTCCACCTCAAAATAGGCATAGCCATCAGATTTTCCGGTTCTGACTGCAATGTTCTTATGCTCGGCGCTGTATTTGATAGCATTGTCAATCAGGTTCACGAAGGCATCGGTGAGCGCCTCCCTGTCGGCCGAAATAGCAGGAAGGTTAACATCCGGTTCGAAGGAATAAATGAATCCCTTGTTCTCAAGCGTGTAGCGGAAAGTGAGCGACGCATTTTCCACCACCTCGTTAATCCGGGTATCGCTGAAAAGATACTTCCTTTTGTTGCTTTCTATCTGTGAAAAGCTGAGTATTCTGTTGACCATCGATGATAAGCGTGTCGTTTCATTCAGAATCACAGTGTAGTATTCCCTGACTTTTTCAGCGCCTTTCACCCTTCCCATTTCAAGCGTTTCAATATACATGCTGATAAGGGCAAGCGGTGTGCGGATCTCATGTGACACACCGGATATGAAATCGCTCTTCAGCTGGGTAAGTTCGATCTGTCTGGCGATATTCCTGTATATCAGCCATGCTCCAAGCAATAGAATGACATCCATCAGACCGATCAGCAGGAGGTTTCTCCTGATTCTTTCCCTGGCCAGGTCGGCAATGGTCATCTCTTTTAATACAATGCCCATCGTGTAGTCTTTCAAAAACCAGAAAGGTCTTTTCTCAGATACATTGCCTGTACTTTGCTGTTTATCGGTGGAATAAAATGGCTCTTTGTCACCTGCACGGTAGGCAACGATATGGAATTTGCCCCTGGCAATTTCCTGGATCTTAGGATCAAGTACCTGGCTGATGAATTTACCGGGATCCAGGATCAGGACATTGATGATATCCCGGTCATCGAGCCGGGTTAAAAACACAATCCATTGCATGTCCCTGCCAGGGTTGCCAACAGTTTCAATTTTACGGTAACCTCCCCGCATATAGGTTTGCAGCCGCCGGATGGTGCTGTCAGCGGAAACCAAACTTGCCTTTATCCCGGCGCACAATGCAGGATCCCGGGAAGATTCCGGATAGGATAACAGACATTCGTAATTCGGATCAAATTGAAGCAGACCTGTGACGGCCGGCATTTCATGAATGAGCTTGTTGAGTTCAGGCCCGGCATCCTGCCAGTAATTGTTCATGCTGATGTCAATCCGGCTGGCAAGGCTGCTGACCACATCATCAGAGTATTGGTTAATGGAGAAAAGAATGGCGTCAAGCTGATTTCTGTAAATATCCTGAATGACTTTCTCGTTCTGCCTGAGGCTGCCAATCTCAAAAACCGTAAAGAACAGAACAGGCAGGACAAGAACTGATAGGATGAGCAGGCCGATTTTCTTTTGGGATGAACGCATGCCACGATAATTTCTTAAATATAGAAAATTTCAAACTAATAAGTCGGGTTTTCAAATCAGGAAAGGAGTCAGGCCTTCATGGCCTGCTCCTTTCCATCTTGAAAAACACGTATTACACAGAATCCCTTAATCCAAACTCCGGAAAAAATCCCTAATAATTTCCGGATTTCTTTAATTTCCTCCAGTATTCAATATATTTGGTCTGAGTGATAATGCCAACAGGTCCTTCATAAATACCACCAACACCTCCTGTATCAAGTACCCTGACTGCCACTGTATTCTTCTGGCCCTTTTTCAGCACTCCGGCCGGTATATAATATCCCCTGAATGCATCGTACTCCTGGCTGGTGGTAACACGCGGGTTTGTTCTTGACGGGAAGTTTCCGGTGGAGCCTACCAGCTTCCCATTGATATATACCTGGTCGATATCATCGATTTTACCCAGGATGATAACCATTTTCTCCTCGCTGCTTCCCTGGTAGGTGAATGACTTGCGGTACCAGCCATAACCGTCATAATCCCTGTAACCCTGGTCTTCCCAACGTGCCGGAACAAAGATCTCATCCCAGAGGTTATCTTCAAAATCCATGTCCTTGCGCCTGAGATCATCACCTGGCTTGAATTTCCAGGTGGTTTGCAGGTTGACATCGAAATTAACGGAAGCTTTCCCGCCGTACAGGCCAATTTCCCCGCTGACAATCCCTCCATTCTGGTAGGAGTCATATACCTTCACGGCAACCAGGTTGGGTCCGTCAAAGTTGATGTATTGCTCGGGGATGAAGTAAACGCGTTCCGCATTATAGGCTGTAACATACTGCGGAGGAAATCCGCCGGTGGAGCCTATCTTATGCCCGTTCAGAAATACCGCATCCACATCATCAATATATCCCATGCAGAGGTATAACATGCGACCCTTATGAGCCGAGGATATCGTAACTTTTTTCCTGTAGAATGCATAGCCGTTGTAACCGTTAAATCCCTGGTCTTCCCAGGAGGAGGGGACCTTAATGGTTTCCCAACCGCTGTCATCATATTTGGGAGAGACCCATTCATCGTTGATGCCTATTGAAAACGACCAGCTGCCCTTCATGCTCTGCAAAAGCGACAAATGTCCCTGAATGGCCTTCAACTGAAAGGACTGTGTGAGCAAACAGATTAAACCAATTGTAAATGCTGTTCTCATCCTGCCTGTATTATGAACTGTTGAAATCATAACTTCTCCTCCGGTTTGATATTAGTCTTCCATAAAGGCTCCGTCAAAAAAATAGCTCCAGAATGACCGGTCTGATTTGTATTTATTCCTGTACCGCTTGTAATTCTCAGCGGACATGATCCCAACGGGTCCTTCATAAATACCGCCGGTCAGCTGACCGTCATATACCCTGATGGCCAATGAATTCAATCCGTTACGGTTCAACAGATCGGCAGGAATTTTATACAGTCTCCGGGCATTGTACTCCCATGATAATCTATGGGAATTAATGATCCATCCTGACCCTCTGGGTTCACTGAACTTCCTGAGGTCATAAACACTACCGATGAATTTGCCGTTCAGATAAACCTCATCGGTGTCATCGATCTTTCCCAGTGAAAGATAATAGTCACCGGACTTGAAATTCTGAGGCAACCTGAACTTTACCCTGTACCAGGCATATCCGTCGTAGTCATTGTATCCTTCGCTTTCCCAGGCCGAAGGAACCTGTATCCTTCTCCAGTTCTCATCGTTGTAATCAGGTGATTTCCAATCCTTGTTATCGCCGGTATGGAATCTCCATTTGCCGGTGAGATTTACGCTGAGGTAATTGTTATCAGCATCGCTGAATATGCCAACCGGGCCAGCAACGATACCTCCTCCGGCATAGGTGTCATAAACCTTCACGGCTATAACATTTTCAGCATTCTCTTTAAGATACCCGGCCGGAATGGTGTATTTTCTGACTTTACTGTAAGCCGTTACAAAGTCAGGGGGGAACTTGCCGGATTGTCCCAGCATTTTTCCGTTGATATAAACCACATCGGCATCGTCAATCCGGCCCAAAATAAGGAAAATGGGTGTAATGGCCGGTAAGTCGCCCAGTTTAAAGGTTTTTCTGTACCAGGCATATCCGTTATACTCGTTATAACCCTGCTCCTCCCATTCATCAGGGACATTTATCTGGTCCCAGTCGGAATCATCATAAGCCGGACTGGCCCACTGGATGTCGTCACCAATCGAGAACTTCCAGGATCCCGACAGGGATACGATTCTCCGTAAATCCTCTGCACTGGCTGACGCACAGAATACCAGAGCAATCAGGACCATCATGAAACGTGTATATGGTTTTGCAATCATGGATATGGGTTATTAAGGTTTTACAAAATGATCAGTCCATTTACGTAGAACTTGCCGGAATGGCCGGTTTGATCAGTGCCAGCCGGCTCACTCTGCGGATTGGCATAGAGTTCGGTTTTTGTTGCGGGACAACCGATAAATGCATTGACATCACTTTGCCGGCATTTCTGGCAGATCGCCGACAAGGCCAATAACACGGAAATAACAATAAACGGTTTCATAACGATATCTTTTGGGTGGTTCATCAGTTTTAAGATCTGAATTCACCACCAAAAATACGCGGTCAGGAAACAATCGCTGTCACAGCCAGGTAAATAATTGTCATGGATTGTCACGGGATTGTAAAAGAATATTCCCGCAGGCATGAAAAATCACTGCAAGGATGTTACTTTTTTGAATTCGGGTTCCATAGAGTCAGGGTGGAAATTCTTGCTGAAAGAACGCTGAATAATGACTTAAGATATAAGGGAATGCTGCATTGAAGTATTAATTTTTATTAGACTCATTCTATACTATTTCTTTTTGTGATAAACCATTATCTTTGATATAGATCCAATTACTGATGTGACAAATCAACAGACCGACATATCTATTAACCTGTAATTAATATCAATGAAAATCAGGCCATTACTCGTCGTATCCTGCCTTCTTGCCATCCTGTTAGCAGCATGTGCCGGGAATTATCCTCCCATCAGCCTCCATCCCAAAAATCCGCATTACTTTTTGTTCCGGGGAAAACCGGCTGTACTGATAGGATCCACCGAGCATTACGGGGCAGTTCTCAACCTCGATTTCGATTATATTTCGTATTTCAATGAACTGGCCTCGAACCACCTGAATGTCACCCGTACATTTTCCGGCATCTACCTTGAACCACAGGGTGCATTCGGCATTGAAAAAAATACCCTGGCGCCTGAAAGCAACAGGTACATTTGCCCCTGGGCGCGCAGCAATCAAATCGGATATGCCCATGGCGGAAACAAGTTCGACCTTGACCAGTGGGATGAAGCCTATTTTGAGCGGCTGAAGGATTTTATCACCGAGGCCGGGAAAAGGGATATTGTGGTTGAACTGGATCTGTTTTCCAATTTCTACGATACGCTTCAGTGGAAATTGTGCCCGCTGTATATCGCAAACAACGTCAATCAGATCGGTGACTTCCTGGACCAAAAGGAAGTTCTCTCGTTAAGACATCCCGAGATCCTTGAAATACAGGAAAAGATGGTGAGAAAGATCGTTGAAACCTTGAAAGACTTTGACAATCTGTATTATGAAGTGTGCAACGAGCCCTATTTCGGTGACCTCGAAGCTCTTGAAGCCTGGGAGCAGCATATGACAGGTGTCATTGCCGATGCAGAGAAGGATTTCAGGCATAAACACCTGATTTCACAGAATATTGCCAATCATTCGCTTTTAATAGAAAGTCCGAATCCCCTGGTATCCGTTTTTAATTTCCATTATGCCCGCCCACCGGTCACGGTGGCTATGAACTATCATCTGAACAAGGTCATCGGTGACAACGAAACCGGTTTCGATGGAACAGAGGATGTGACTTACAGGAGGGAAGCCTGGAACTTCATGCTGGCCGGAGGTGCGTTGTTCAACAACCTCGACTATTCTTTTACCATTGATCATGAGAACGGCAGTTTTCCGATTCCTGCAAAACAACCCGGCGGAGGCGGACCCGACCTGCGCGCACAACTCCAAATTTTAAAAGATGTTCTGGAGGAAACTGATTTTATCCATATGGTACCCATGGATTCCATTAACAGGGACATTCACAAGGATAGGCAGATTGAGGTGCTGGCCAGGGAGGGAGAGCAATACCTGTTCTACTTAACCCGTGAAGGGCAAAGAATAAAATGCTGTGCGGTTTCTCCTGAAATTCCTGCTGGTGACTATACCGGCGAATGGATTGATACAAAAACCGGGAAACGTACAATGTTTGATTTAAAGGCACATCCCGGAGGTATTAAAAGCTTTACCACACCGCCGTTTTCTGAAGATATCGCGCTGAAGTTGACGAGAAAGAGGCGGTAATAAATTTAGCAATAGGAATCAGGCCTGAAGGGCCGTAATGTATCAGCGCAGGGTGAAGCCCTTCGTAAATAGCCATTTCAAAATATAATAATATGAAAATCCCAACCCTTATCATCGTTTTGGGTTTATTGTCATTCACCGGCAAAGGACAAGACCCTAAAGAAAGAGAATTGGTAAACAACGTTATCCTTGAATTCCAGGATGATTTTAATGACGGGGATTTTAAAAATGCAGTCAACTATTCAACAACTGATTGGGAACATGTCAATCCAAACGGCGGAATTAGCAAAGGCCGTGAAAACGTTTTAAAGGAAGTCAGAGCGGTTCATCAATCATTCCTGAAGGGAGTAAGCATGAAGATCGAAACCATGGAGATCAGATTTCTTACACCGGCAGTAGCGGTTGCAACTGTCATTCATGGATTGGACGATTATATTACACCTGATGGCAATTTGCATAAAAACGAGCGTCAGATGAAAACCTATATTGTCATCAAGCAAGAAGGTAAATGGCTCCTGGCCCATGACCATAACACGGTTATTTCCTGACTAAGGCCTGAAGGGCCGTAATGTATCAGCGCAGGGTGAAGCCCTGCGTAAACCGAAAATGCGTTGTACCTTGCGCTATACGGATATTATGTGTTATCCTACAAATCCAAAGGCCTTAACTAGCAATGCAAACTCATCTGTAGTTCTGGAAAGTTTATTAACTTGTACATCAGATTCAAAATATAAAATGCCATGATGAAAACATCCTGTTTTATGCCATTAGGCGTATGTATTTCTGTTCTGCTAATACTTTCTTCCTGTGACAAAGCTGATAAAGCTGTAGATCTGACGGCCGAAAGAATTCTTGTAGAAAAAGCCATTCACAGCTGTATCGGATGGGCAAAAACCAAAGATATTAATTTGCTCTACAGTGTTATTGCCAATGACAGTAACTACCTCGAAGTGGATCCCGGTAATAAGGTAGTGAAAGGATTTGAGGATTTCAGGCAATCTGAGACCTTCTGGATGAATCCTGATTTTAAGGCTGTGCGATATGAAATCAGTGATCTGAAAGTTCAATTCTCCAAATCATCTGATGTCGCCTGGTTCTTCTGCATGCTTGATGATATGAATGAATGGAAGGGACAGCCGGCGAACTGGGAAAACACGAGATGGACCGGTGTCCTTGAAAAAAGAGATAACAAATGGACCATGGTTCAGATGCACTTTTCATTTGCAAGTGATAAATAGACAAAGTGTAAAATTGCATTAATCCCATTTTTTGATCAAAGATATCCCGCCCCGCACAACAAGTACGCGAAAAATCCGTATATATATTGATCACGTTAAGCAGCTACTAACTTTTAACCAACTATCCATCAACTATGTTAACGATTCCAAAACCTCGTTACCTGGTTGCCTGTCTGTTTTTTACTCTTTCCCTTGGTTTACAGGCCCAGCAGGGATTCCTCATCAGTACCGGCAACGATCAGAAGCAATTGTTGAAAGCCTACAGGCTTGTCCTTGAAAAATCGTCGGATGATTATCGTGACGGCACTGCTGCCTGGGATAACGAAATCTTTCCCGGTTACGGTGAACATTCCGTTTACTGGATTACCAGCGGTCCCCAGGCCGGAAAATTCGTATACCCGGGTGACCTTCCCGAAGATTACCGGCATCTTGCAGGCAACGCATACAGCCATTTCAACCCGGCTGCACAAAACCAGACATCCGTGCAGTTTAAGAAACATCCCAAACGCATTGCCATTTTCAAAAGCAAGTACAAGGCAAATGAAACCACCCTGTCGTGGGAAGCCATATACTTTGAGCAGCTTTTCAGGGAGCACCTGATGGATGATGTTTTTTATACCGTAAATGAAGATTCCATCACCGGCACCGGCCTTGATGCTCATACTGAACTATTGATCATTCCGGCATTCGCTGCCAAAGACTCGAATTATACATTTTATATCGACAGCATTTTCTCCGTAACGCCTTCGCTCGGCATGGCCATACAGGATTTCATGGGTCGTGGCGGGAGCATTTATGCCGAAGGCAATGGCGTGTATTTTCTTCAGAAAGCAAGCTGCCTTGAAAATGGCGCTGTTAACTATGACACGGAGGATTACGGCAACGGCCTGCGTCCGGTTACCGCAAGCGCCATGCCGAATATTGCGAATTTCGGTTTCGATGCCGCAGATAATAAGCTCTTTGGCCCGAAATTCCCGACCATCACTTCATCCCGCATATACCCAGCTGCCACGCTCGGGGAAACAGGAAATCCATGCATTTTTCTGATTAATCCGGCCCACACAGAAGGCAGCCGGATCATCTGCAACACCGGAATGCCAACAGTTTACGGGTTTACCGATCCCGATGACGAGAGCATGCAGATAAGCTGGACCATGACAGCCATAGTTTCAGCATTTACCCACAATATCGATGTGACCCGCAAGGTCCGCAATGAACTCACAGGTGCCATGGCCACCGGCGACAATGCCATTTCATACGACCGATCAGACACCATCGATGTGGAGATCCGCCTGCGTAACCTGTCGGATCAGCCTGTTTCGGGCATTACCCTCAATGAAAGCATTTCCGCGTATTTCACCTTCCTCGATGTGACATCGGGTGACGGTTTCAGCCGGGACGGGAACCGGATCACCTTCACTGGTCTGGCGCTGGCCGCACATACCGAAAAAACAATTGTCTACCGGGTAATTACTCCTGACCCCGACAGTGAGATTCACGAAGATGTTGATGATTATATTGCCCACGGTACACTTGCAGCCGTGTCCATCGGCCGGATAACTTATAGCCATGGTGGATTCAACAATGCCTTCACCAAGGATAAGGATTATGCCGACCTCATTTTCAGCGCCCGCATTTTTGCCGATACCGATGTGAACTGGAAAAACTTTCTGAACCTTGAATACCAGCCCTTTAAAGTGTTCATGATCATGGAGAACAAATCGCGTTCCCCCGCCCTGAACGCAGTATATACGCAGTATATCCCCAAAGATGTACCATTTTACTGGAGTGATAACTCCATCAATATACCCATCCTGAAAACACCGGGAGGGAAATTCGTGGATGTGTTAAAAGGCAGCAATGACGAGTCCCATCCTGAGTTTGACATGGACTCCGACGGACATCCCGACGTATGGCTCGACACCACTTCGATCTTTCCGAAAGGATATCAAATAACTGAAGAGGAGGTTTACTGGGCCAATCCATGGAACCACCTTCGCACAGGCGATGATGGTTTCGTGTTTGAAGATATCGATCACGACGGGCAGGTTGCCATTGACAATAACGGAGACGGAATTCCTGACGTGCAGGAACCCGGAGACAAGATCAGGGTTTGGAAGGTAACCTGGGATATGGGCCGTGTGGAAGGTTATGAATATCATGATCCTTACTGCAATTATGAAATCTGGGTGGATCCGCCCGACCTGGTACCGCTTGCAGCCGGCGTAGGCTATGTGCATGACTCCATCGGGAATCCCTATCCCGGCATGTTTTATCCTTACACCGAAGACATCGGTACGGCCAACCTGAGTGATACAACCTGGAGCCATTGGATGGACAGGGATGACAACGGCCGTGTGATCTGGAAACAGCTCATTCACCAGCGGATCAACAATTACGAAGGTTTTACCTTTATCGACACTGCCGATGTGAATTACCATCCCCTGCCGACTGACAGTGTTATCGGCACCTGTCCCCAGCCGCACCGTGAATTCCTCGCCGTTCTCTCCCTGGGGGGTGAAGAAATCGACATGACCCATTACACCCCGCAGCAATCGCTGTATTCAAAAATAGATTATGAAACCGTTTTCGGCGAAGAAAGGGTTACCCCCATCCGTACCACCTATACTTACTGGGCTCCGTTGCCGAATCCGCTGCAATTTGAATATCTGTCGAACAATTACCGGATCACCGATACGCTGGGTCTGCCGCTGGAAGAACTTCCGGAATACGGACCGGCAAAGCTGATCTATGATATGGATGCCTCCACCGAATACACGTATTACTGGATACGCAATTATGGCCATGATGTGGATTACAACGATCCCTCCGAAGCCGCTGAAGGCATGGAAGCCCTGGGTGACGGCGTTTTTGGCTATTTCGTGTACGCAATACCCAAAGGCATGGGTGGTTACCGCATTACACTGCCGCAGGACGAAAATGGTTCTTACCTGACCGATGAAATTGTTACTATAAACGGTCAGCCATTTACCAAATGGCTCGACAATCCCAATACGCTGAACGCTGTGGAAATTTGGGAAACACCCTTTGAATACCAGGTGTACATTCCCCAGCTGTTAATTCCACCCGCCCTCGATGATGATGATTTTAACAGTGCCGACGACTGGATTGACGACCGGGGAGACAGGTTCCAATCCGAAACCGGCTTTCTTCATGATGCCTTCATGCCGGGCGATGGAACCTGGCTTGCTGGAGCTGACGGAACTATGGGTGATGATTATTTCGAGGACCTTGGAAAAACCCACATTCAGATACATGCGGATTATATGGGCCGCGGCCGTGAAGGATCCGTTGAGATCAGCAAGGGCGGGGTACTGGTGGTTGAGGAGATCTTTGGTGGTTCTCCCTGGGTCATATTTTCGCATGTGCTATCGGGATTTGCCAGGGGTACGGATCTGTCGGTTCAGTCGCAGGTAATCCCCGAAGTGGTATATTATGGCATCGACACGGTTTACCTGAAACATGTGGTTGCCGATACCAACGAGCCGCATTTTTTCGACGCCAGCTTTGATCCCTACCACATATCCTATGGCTACGGCGAAACAACAATCACCACCTATGTGGGGGCCAAAGATCCCTGCAGCCTGGTGGAACCGGCCATTGCCATGCCGGCCATCCTTGATCTCGTATTTGATAACCATACCGTTACTCTCGTTCCGAATGCCGATGTTGAAAATCCTGACCTGGCGGGATACCCGAAACAGGTCAGCGGCACCTTCCTCGAAGTCCGGGTGGAGGTGAACAACAGCACCGTCGACAACTGGATCAATACAACAGTGACCCCGCAGATTCCGGCGGAATTGGGCAACTCATCCATCGCACTAAGCTATGTTGCCTATCCCCGGCCGCTGGTTCCTTCGCATTACAACAGTGCTACCGGTGACATTATTTCCGGTGACCAGCCCGGAACCTTTACCACCGGCTGGCGCTTTAACCAACCCGAGGGAGAGGTGCTGATCAAAATGGGAAATACGCTGAACCTGATGCAACCTACACGGAGAGCCTACTTTGTGTTCCTGTTGAAAATCGATCCTGTGCTCAGCGAAGGGATCTATGAAATCCCGTTTATCCTTTCAGGATCCAGGAAACATTACTCCGGGGCCGATCACGGATCGGTTTCCTATGCTGTTCCCCATGCGCTTTTCTGCATTGCCGGCAAAAATGAAACAGGCTATGTTTCACAGTACCGGCAGATCATCCTGGGCCAATCCGCTTTGGAAACACTCGATGTTGCGGCTACCTCCGATTTCAAGCCTACCGGTCGCATCAAATGGTCAATTGACGATTTCGGACGCCAGGAGTTTGAAACCATACCCGGTACGCTGCCAGCGCAGGGCTCCTCCATTGACCTCAGTAGGTTCAGGGCATTCCCTGTTCCTGACACGGCCCAACTCGTCATCCTACAGGAAGGTGTCGTGGATAGTTACAACACAACTGCCGAATTCCTGCGCCTGACCGATGGACAGACTGTGAATTATACCAATGCCAAAGGTGATCAGGTGGCGGTTTCTGAAAGGTTACAGGTCAGACCGGTCGGCCCCAGGATCAGGGTGAAAAACAAGTTATACAGCATCAACGGAATTGCAGTGACCGATACCATCGTGTATGAACCGGACCAGGACCTCTACATAGAAACCAAGCTTACGGCCAAAAATACCGGTTCGGACATTTCTTCCAATACGCTGGTGCACATATTCCCCGGTGATTTTTACGAAGTGAGAACGGCTGACCTTGATGCCAACTGTTCATACAGCAATAATCTGCTTATGGTCGATTTTGGAAGTGTCATACCGGGTGAAATGAAAGAGCAGTTGCTGCCTTTTGTGCTCAGGCCCGATGCCCTTCCCGAGGGAGTGGATATCTGCACGCTGATTGAACAGTCGGAAATCGATTATGAGGGCACCCTGGTGAACCTGGCTTTCAATTTCACCGATACGAACAAGGTGAAACTTGACCTGTACGACTTCGAGGCAACCGCCATATCATTCAACGACCTTGGAAATGGGGTGGTGCAGGTGAATGCTACCCTGGGGAACCGCGGTATCACAGGTAAGAATATATGGGTGAGGATATATCCGATCATTGGTGGTGGGGCCTATGAATTCCCGATTGCCGAACTGCGGCTTGAGAATTTCGATCCCATGCAGACCATTGATCTCTCCGGAAACTATACGTTGCCCGCAACGGACAAATCCATTGAATTCATGGCGGTAGTGGATGACGGAGATAAGATTGTTGAAATAACCGAATTGAACAACACCCTTCGGATCACGTTTGTTGCCACGGCTCTGGATGAACCCCTGGCAGAGGAGAATCGCCTGAATGTTTACCCGGTGCCGTTTGCAGATGAAGTTCATTTCGAATACATGCTCAACAAGGAATACAGGAACATTACCCTTAAAGTCCTTGATCTGAGCGGCAGGCTGTGGATGGAACTCAACAACTGCCCGGCAGAAAACGGCTTGAACTCCCTGACCTGGAGAAATTCTGCAATGCCCGACGGCAATTACATCTACAGGCTGACGGGTTCGGATAACCCGGGTTCGGAAACGCTGCTGTTTACAGGGAGGCTGACTAAGGTGACATGGTAAAGAATAAATTACTAGCCCCAGGCTTTAGCCTGGGGTTAATTGTATTTCATTCCTTTTTTTCCGGGTTGAACGCCCAGGCCGGCTTTTCCATTCCCGACACCATCTGCATCAACGAAAGCGTGACCATAACCAATCAATCGCGTGATGCGGATACCTATTACTGGAATTTCTGCTCGGGGAACCTGATCCATGATCCGGCAGGGGATAACCTGGCCAACCCCGGCACGCTCAATGAACCTGCTTTTATCGATTTTGCCGACGATGACGGCAACTATTATGCTTTTATCACCAACCACAACGATGGAACACTGGTTCGGAATTCCTATGGCACCAATTTTCTTAACACACCTGCATCTCAAAACCTCGGCGGCTTTGGTGGCCTGATTCCACTGCATGCACAGGGGATACAGGTGCTGGAGGAAGGCGGTAACTGGTATGTATTCATTGTGGGGGGCCAGCGTGAAGAGTCAAGACTGATACGCCTTGATTTTGGAACTTCCCTGATGAACAATGCCCCGGTTGTTACAAACCTGGGCAATGCAGGCAATACCATGGACTATCCCGAAGACCTCTATATCACGTATGATGCCGGTAACTGGACAGGCTTTACGGTGAATTACAACTCCAATAACCTGGTGAGGTTTGATTTCGGCAATTCCTTATCCAATATTCCCACCCCGGTGAACCTGGGGAATCTCGGATTTGATAAGCCCTGTGGAATTCAGCCGGTGATGGAAAACGGCAATTGGTACATTTTTGTTTCGAATTACGGAAGCCATGTGATTACCCGGCTCGATTTCGGCAGTTCACTGGCGTCGGTTCCCTCTTCCACCCCGATAGGAGATAATACCATTTTATACTACCCCTTTGATCTGACCATCATCCGGGATTGCGAAAATACGTATGGTTTTGTTCTGAACCGCTTCAATGATATTGTTCGTATGGTTTTCAACAACGGACTTGATGAAAATCCCGTTTTCACCTCGCTGGGTGAAACCGGCAACCTCTATAATCCCCAGGGAATATCCGATGTTTTTCGCGTGGGAGATACCCTGTATGCCTTTGTTGCCAACATTGACAATTCCACCATCACCCGCCTGTATTTCCCCGGGTGCAACAATGCCAGTCCTCCTTCCTCCACCGACCGCGACCCTCCCCCGGTTACCTATAATGCGCCGGGTATTTACAACATCAACCTGGTAATTGATGAAGGACAACCCGGTCAGGAGAATGCCTGCCGGAACATAGTAGTGCTTGACAGCGCTGATATGAGCCTGGGAAATGACACGCTTATTACGGCCGGGTCATCCATTACACTGGCGCCCGACAGCACCTACTCATCCTATTTATGGTCCAACGGCTCCACGGAACGGACCATCCAGGTTGACCAAGAAGGGATTTATGCACTCACAGTCACCAACCAGTACGGTTGTGTTGCTACGGATGATATTGAGGTAATCGTGGATATCGGAATCCCGAACTTTTTCACTCCCAACGGTGACGGTTACAATGATACCTGGGAAATTCCTTTCCTCACCGTGGAGCCTGAAGCCGGCATTCAGGTATTCGACCGGTTCGGCAATTTACTGGCCGGCTTCAAAGCCGGGGAAGGAAGCTGGGATGGCCGCAGCCATGGCAGGGAATTGCCCACCGGCACGTATTGGTACATTATTGAGGTACCCGGTATCAAAAAGCCTTATAAAGGCTGGGTTACCATCAAACGTTGAAACATGAGAGGCTCCATTACTTTTTTTCTGCTGTTTACCCTGCGCTTTATCGATGCCCAGTCCCTGGCTCAGCATGACCTCTATCCTTTTAACCCGAATTTCGCCAATCCCGCTGCTACCGGAATATCTACATGTCTCGAGCTGGGGGTTACCGATATGCACCAATGGGCCGGCATTGCCAACGCACCTAACGTTCAATCGTTCAGTGCCCAAAAAGGAATTTCTTTTCTCAAGAACAAGAAAAGCGGCGTGGGCATCAACCTCATCCGCGACATCAACGGCCCTTCCAAAAGTCTGGGCAGTGAACTCCTTTACGCCTTTCATATTCAGGTGGGGAGAAACCGTACTACCTGGCTGAGCCTGGGATTATCGGGCTATATTGAACAACGCCGGCTCGATGAAAGCGGGTTTTCACCCATTTTCGATCCCGCGGTTTCAGGAGGCATGGAAGAGGAATTGGCCTATAATGCCTCTGGTGGAATTTATCTTTATAACGACAGGTACTATGCCGGATTTGGCCTGTATAATCTGTTTCCCGTAAACACATCACTGGGACTGGGATATGGAGGCGACAGGTACTACACGTCATTCCAGGGAGGGTACGTATTTGGTTTTGACAATTTGCCCTTTACCTTGCAGACTTCCATCCAGGGAAGCATAGGGGACGGGGTATATCAGTTCGATCTGAACAACAGATTGCTGTTTGGTAATAACCTGTGGACAGGATTGACACTTCGGAAATACCTGGGCGGGTTTGAAACCGCCGGACAAAATGCCCTGGTTTTTATCGGTTACGACTGGAAGAACTGGAGCTTTTGCTATAACTACAATTTCGATATTAACGGTACCCAATTTCATCATTACGGAACGCACCGGATTGCATTGGGTTACAGAATATGTCCCGACAACTTCAGCTGCCCGGCTTATAGATAAAATGCAGCTTTTTTTTAAATCCTTCGTCTTTTAAAATATTACACCCAAACCTCTTAAATTTACCATTTAGTATTTACCCGTAATTAAGAATCCTATGAAAAAGAATGCTATAAATAGCCATGCTGTGGTCTTTTTGGCCATTTTTACCCTTTTTACCTCCTGCATATCCTCCCAGTCCTGGGTGCCTGTAAAAGGCAGTGGTGAAGCCGTTGACAAAAGTTATAACGTTTCCGGTTTTCAGGGTATTGAAGTTTCCGGCGGCTTCGATGTAATTTTGGTGCAGGGAAATTCAGAAGCCGTCACACTAACGGCACAGGAGAACCTGTTCGAGTACATCTCGGTTAAGGTTGAGGGAGGAATGCTAAAGATTTACACAGAAAATAATATCATGTCCACCCGATCCATGAAAGCCCGCATTTCCTTCAAGAGCATCGACAAATTAAGGATTTCGGGAGGAGGTGATGTGACGGCTGAAACTCCTGTCGAGGTTCCTGAACTCAGCATTGAACTCAGCGGTGGCGGGGACATTAGCTCGGTAATCAATGCCGGCCGGTTATATGGGCATATCAGTGGCGGCGGCGATGTGGATATTGATGGCAGTATAAAAGAATATGATTTTGTACTAAGCGGAGGAGGTGATATTGATTCAGAAATATCATCCGGAATGGTTACCTGCAGAATTTCGGGAGGAGGTAACCTGACTCTCAGGAACCGGGAGAAAGCATCGGTTGTTGACCTGGATATCAATGGCGGTGGTGACATGAATATCGAAATGAATACGGAAAAGATGAAGTGTTCCGTATCGGGAGGCGGGGATGCCACGCTGACCGGACAGGCTGATGAACTCGACATTACGATCAACGGAGGCGGTAATGTGCATGCCGGTAACTTCGCAGCCCATAAAGCCTCATTCCAGGCCAGCGGAGGTTCTGACATTTATGTAAATGCGTCAGAAGAAATAACCGGTCAGATTTCCGGCGGGGGTGATGTTTATTATTCAGGCGCCGCGGAAAGGATCAACATTGATGCAAAAGGAGGATCGGAAATCCACAAGCAATAGAAAGCCATATTTAATCCGATATGGCCAGTCCCACAAATGAATCGGCGGTACCGTAATACAAGAACCATTTGGATTGAAAGAAAACCAGGCCTTCGGAAAAAACAGTGCCTGATTTGTATTGTCCCGTAAGTTCATGCGGCAGCGTAGGCTTTAACAGGCATGTATCGGAACGCATAACAACGGATTCCATGTTTTTGGGATCTAAAACGACCTTGCCCACCGAATAGGTTCCTTTGGGGAGTCCGGGATCCGCTTTGTCATCTTCAGCATTCTTCCCGTTGTAGAATAATACAATTCCTTCTTTGGCAATAATGGCAGGCGGACCGCACTCTGTAAGCCTGCTGTCAAACTTGCCGGCTCTGGGACGAATGACTGCCTTCAGCTTTCCACTGTCATCCAGCAGGGGATTCCAGTCATACAGGTTATCGGACCAGGCCAGATTGACAAATTCCTCTCCCCAGTACATCCAGTACCTGCCATTGATGCGGGCTGCCACCTGCCGGTTTCCGACCATTCTGGTAACCATGGAGCCGGATTTCGACCAGGTGTCCAGGAATTTGCCACCATGAGCCTTTGCAAAGGCAGGTCCTTTCTTTTCCCAATGTATCAGATCCTTTGAAAAGGCAATGCTCAGCCGGGCTACCTTGTAATTCCAGGATGTATAGGCCAGCACAAAAAGGCTGTCTTCGGTTTGCACAACGCGGGGATCTTCACAACCTCCCGGATAATCGTAAGCCATAAATTCATCCTTATCGGGATACAAAACCGGCACCGGGTGTTTGGTAAAATGTATGCCGTCATCGCTATAAGCCAGTCCGATTCTTGAAGTCCTGCCACCCAGGATGGCCGCCGGATTATCCTCAGCCCTGAATAACAGGTACACTTTATCGTCTTTCACGATGGCCGCCGGGTTGAACACATCGGCTTTCTGCCAGTTTACGGTATCATTCCGGGCCGGACAAAAAAACGTAAAAGTTGAATCGGCCGACAGAACGGGATTCTCTTTTGGTTTTGAAAACGACAGGTTGTCAAACTGGATGGAAGGTGGCGTACTACAACCCAGGATCAAACCTGAAAGCAGATAAAAGAAACTTTTTCTCATGATGGCTGAATTGATTCAGAGATAAAAATAAAAAAATACTTCTATTCCTTTTCCCTCATTACTCATTACTCTTCACTCATTACTCTTCCAAAACCGGCAACACCATAAAACTGGCATGTTTATTTTCATGGTAAATGCGGACAAATGCCTTCTGAAAATCATCTTCCCGGGCTTCATAAATATTGACAAATTTTTGCGGGTTCCTGTCGGCCAGCGGGAACCAGCTGCTTTGTATCTGCACCATGATGCGATGCCCCTTTTTAAAAGTGTGGGCTACATCTCCCACATTGAATTTGACGGTGGTTATGGCATTGGGAACAAAAGGCTCCGGGACCTCATAGCTATTCCTGTAACGCCCCCTGAAAATTTCACCGTGCACCAGCATTTCATAACCTCCCATCGGGTAATCATACGAAGGGTCATCCACCGAATAAACGTCAATGATGTTATAAGACATGCTGTCCGGAAAAACATCAATCAGTTTTACCACGAAATCCGCATCGGTTGTGGAAATGGAAGTATGCAGGCCGGCGGTGACAACCCCGGTAACGGTGACATCCTCCTGCAGAATTTCCGTTTTAAACGACAACACATCCGGCCGGCGTCCGGAAAAACGCTGGTCGTCGGTCATGTAATTCCTGGTCCGGTTGAAATGAACATCTTCGGTATAGGGTACCGGTTTGGCCGGATCACTGATATATTCCGTGTGGCTTGCTGATTCCAAAGGAGAATTCCAGTTCAGTTCCCCGTCTTCATGCAGGTAAAGCATCTTATCCTGTTTACCGGCCGGAGGCCATTGGATGAACTGCCTCCACTCGTTGTCACCGGTCATAAACACATTGGCCTCAGCCATCTTTGAAATATCCCCCTTGTCTTTTAGATAATAATTAAAAAAAGGTATTTCAATCATTTGCTGGTACCACAGGGACGTGTTGCTGCCAAAGTGAATGTTGCCCAGGTGGGTGCCGTCGCTGGTGGACCATTGGTTGTGGTACCAGGGACCCATGACAAGCTTGTTGAAATCTTTCCCGGGGTTGTTCATTTCGGCAGCTTTATAGGCATTCCAGGCACCCCAGTGATCCTCTGCATCAAACAATCCGCCGACCCATAACATGGCGGGGTTCAGGTTTCCGGTTGCATTCCGTGCATCGCGCGCTTTCCACCAGGCATCATAATCGGGATGGGCCAGCAAGTCATTCCAGAACGCTACACTATCACCAACCAGTTTTGTAAATGCAGGTAAGGGGCCGGTTTCCAGGAAAAACCTGTAATTATCATGAACGGGAACATCCTGGGATGACGGCGCAATGCTGGTCGGTTCAGACCTCGGCAGGCCAAAACCCGACGAATAATAAAAATTAAACGCGTCCATCAGAAAAAAGGCCCCATTGTGGTGAAAGTCATCCCCGATAAACCAGTTTGTCACCGGTGCCTGGGGACTCACGGCCACAAGCGCGGGATGATTGCTGGCCGCGGCCATGGTGGAGTAAAAGCCCGGGTAGGAAATGCCAAAAACACCAACCCTTCCGTTATTGTTCGGGAGGTTCCGGATCAGCCAGTCGATGGTATCATATGTATCACTGGCTTCATCAATATCACTTTTGTTCTTTTTTTCGGGATTGAAAGGCCTGATATTGACAAAATCCCCTTCACTCATCCACTTGCCTCGTACATCCTGAATTACAAAAATATAGCCTTCCCGCAGATAGTATTTAAAATACAAATCCCAGAAATTCATCCATTTATCCTCGCCGTAAGGGCTGCAGGAATAGGGGGTCCGCATCATCAATACGGGATGCTTTTCAGTAGCGTCTTTCGGGGCATAAATGGATGTGAACAGCCTGATGCCGTCCCGCATGGGGATCTGTCTTTCCATTTTGGTATAGTTGTTAACGATCCAGATGCTGTCGGCATTCTGGGCATTGGCTTGAAGATATCCTGCATTCAGGCCGATCAGAAGAAGGATGATTCTCATTCAGAAGATGTTTTGAGGTTGAGTGGTCAATTGTAATTCTCCAGCAATTCCAGCACGCATCCCAAATCTTTGGAAGCATCGATATAGCTGTAAGCACCGCCGTCCCAGCCTCCGCGCTGAACAGTAGGATTACCCTGCGCTTCAAACCGCTTTTCAACACCGTCAATTCCCTTTACTGCAAAGGCAATATGGTGAATGCCCTCGCCATAAGTATCCAGGTAATCCTGCCAGGTGCTTTTCCCTCCCAGCGGCTGGATCAACTCGATCTGAAGATTGTTCATGGCGAAAAATGCCAGATTTGCTTTGGCATCTGACGGTTCTCCCTTGTAAAGTGTCGGTCTTGAGAAATGACCTTCTGCAATACTCACTTCGGGCGCTTCTACCCCAAGGAGCCGGGCCCATGCATTCCTGGCCTTGTCAATGTCCTTTACCACAATCGCCACCTGGGTGATGGTTTTGGAAGGGATGATGGGTTCACGAACAGTTTTGGTGTGCGGACGAAAGGATACCAATACGATACCGATGATCAATACAAGTGCTAAGAGTATGTTTTTCATGGCTTTCATTTTTAAAGGTTATGGTAAATAAATGTAGTAATTTTATTTCACAACCTGACGCAACTTTTGGCCGTGTTCAATAGTCCATTATAGGTATTGAACCAAATATTGAGAAAACGGTTAAGTAATTGATGTAAAAACGTACAGCCATGAGAAAGAATCTGATAGCCGCATTAATGATTACAGCTGTATACCTGTTGACAGCTTGCAATAAGGAAGAGGAAATATATTATTCCGCTTTGGGCATTATTCACATTTCCGAAGACAGCGTTGTTATTGAAACCGATAACGGGAACCGGCTGCTGGTGGATGACCGGAACAGGATAGGCATTCCTTTGGTTGACAATGACAGGGTGATCGCCTATTTCACACTGGTTGACAGAACCGCGCCTGCCGGTATTGACCTGGTAATTGATATTTACGATATCAGCAAAGTGTTGTTCAAACCAGTCATTGAGCTTACCAGCGCAATTGCCGACTCCATAGGCGACGACCCGTTAACGGTGGGAAGTGTATGGCTGGATAAGGATTTTCTCAACCTGAGTTTTATTTATTACGGAGGTCAGAAGATGCATTTTATCAACCTGATCAGGCATCCGGGAGAACTTCGCACTGACACGATCGATCTTGAGATCCGGCACAACAATAACGATGACGGTGGCATAAACAGTTACAGCGGTTTTGTGTCATTCGATCTGAGTTCATTGCAAAATGACGTAAACGATTCGGTAGTATTGAGGATAAAAGCCAGGGAATTCAGCAATCAGACATACAGGGAGAATTTTATTTATACCTGGTGAAAGACCATATCATGCAATTCATTGGATTCAAAGAATACCTTGTCTGCAGGTGTCCCGGTGGTTAACATCATTGCCCGGGCAACATCGCGGGCTTGAATTCCCCTGTATTTTCTGGCAGGTCCGATGAACATCCATCCGAATGCTTTCATGAAGGCTATGCCTGCTTTTTCGCCTGTCCGGGATTCATCTCGATTCCCCATCAACAAGGACGGACGTACAATTTTAAGATTTCCTGAATAAGCGGTTCGGATGGCATTTTCCATTTCTCCTTTCGTGCGAAGGTAAAAGTTGGAAGTGTCCGGTCTGGCCCCGATGGATGAAATAACCACCAGGTTTGATACTGCATTTTTTTCTGCCAGTTGAGCAATTTGCAGAGGAATATCGAAGTCCACCTGCCGGAAGGCTTCCCTGGAACCTGCCATTTTAATGGTGGTGCCGATGCAGCAGAAATAAGTGTCAGCCTTCAGTTTCTCACTCCATGGCATGAGTTGAGAATAACCAGCCAGTTGAACCAACTCAAGCTTTCGGTCCATAATAGGGAGGCTCCTTCTGACTACTGCAATGATCTTATCATATGCATTGCTCTTAAGCAGTTCCGATACAAGTTCTTTACCTACCAGTCCGGTAGCGCCGAATACAACAGTCGACTTATCCATTTTAACTTTCCAATTTTAAAGGTAGCTAATTTTTATGGTTTGTCGTTCAGGTGCCTGAAAGACTAGGCGGTATTTCATTTTTTTTTTTGGGTTGGGATGATGAAGAGCGGTACAGGGGTATGACGTAAAACTTTTTCTGTGACACTGCCCATAACTATATTTTCCAGCCATTTCCGACTGTGAGAGCCCATTACGATAACATCAGCATGTATGTCCTTTGCAGTTTTCAATATGGATTCGGCAAGATCACCTTCGTTTACCAGGGTGTGAATGGTTTTATCACCCAGGTGATGTCTCGATTTATCAAGAAAACTTAAGGCTGCAATCTTCAGAGCTTCATTATTCAATTGAGATGGTCCTGTTTCCATGAAGCCATTAAATCCCATGATCGGAGAATATTCCATTGAAGAATAATACAGCGGATCTGAAATTACGTGTAACAATGTGACTTCAGCATTCATCGCTTGGGCCATCGAAAAGCCTACTTCTGCCACTTTTTGTGCGGTTGGATCATAATCCAGTGCAATCAATACTTTTTGCATCCTGTTTGTATATATGTTATGAATATGACTTCCTTAATCCTCATTGTCTTCTTGATTATCATCCGGTTCAGTGCCGGGTATGTCCAGGTTGCGCCCCTATAAAGATGTTTTTACTTCCCAGGCATCCGTGTATCACTCCACTTACAGACTATTGTTCTTTTTGTTTTCTGTCCAATGGAATTATCCCGGCCATTTCACAAATAATATTTACCAGTTCACTTCCGGTCGGGATCACAATTTTGGAGTTTTTCTCCAGGGATGTCTCCATGGCCTCGAGTTTTCGCAAAAGTTGGGCATTCCCGACAAAATATTTGTCTGCCGCTTCATTGACCAATCTAATGGCCTCGGCTTCCCCTTCGGCGTGCAGTATTTTTGATTGTTTATATCCTTCCGCTTCTTTGATCTTGGCCCGCTTTACACCATCGGCAACAGTTTCCGCAGCTGTGGCAGAATCAATGGCCGCTATTTTCTCATTTTCAGCTTTTACCACTTTATTCATGGTATCCTGCACATCTTTGGGAGGATCAATTTCTTTCAGCTCAGTGCGAACAATTTCAATGCCCCAGGTCATTGTTTCGGTATGCAGTGTTTTATAGAGTTCGGCATTGATCTTCCCGCGTTCGCTGTTGGCCGACTTAAGCGTAAGCGTGCCGATAATATTACGCAGCGTAGTACGCGCCAGATTAACAATTTGCCACTTGAAATTATTAACATTATAAGTTGATCCTTTGACACTTTCTTCATCGTCTTTCACCCTGAAATAAACCTGAGCATCGACGCTGGCATTCAGATTATCATTGGTGATGATTTCCTGTGGCTGGGCATCTACCATCTGCTCCGTTACATTAACCATGTAGAGCCTGTCGATTATGGGAATAATCCAGTGAAATCCGGGTTTGGCAAAATTATGGTACTTGCCCAGTCTCTCAATTAAACCCCGCTGAGTAGGCCGGACTATTCTGATTCCTGCAAAAAAGATGATTACAATTGGAATAATTAAATACAAATAATTCATGTAGGTTTTCTTTCTATTAATAAGCATTAAGAATGTTATGATAAGATCTGGTTACAACGTTTCAGTTATTTCCAGCAATTCTTTATAGGTTTTGCCCAGTTTAAGGGCTATCATTTCCAATAAATCCTCCTGACTGCTATGTCTCCATTGCAAATCAGCATTGGTTAACAGAGGAAATCTCTGTTTGAGTTTGCCTCTCATGTCATTCCAACATATTACTTCTGTTTCCTGATTCATTTTTATCGGTTTAAATGCATTATATACTGTCAAACATTATTGATCAAGGTGCATTGGTTCCTTTATGTTAATACGCGACGCATACTATAAAGGAATAGAAGAATAACGGCTGCCACTGCAGCTATTACATGGGTGACCTCACCGGTTTTAAAAACAAAAAACATAACTGCCCAAAGGATCATAAGCAGTGCTGCACTTACGAGTAATACTTTTTTCATGACCTTATGAATTATTTCAACCGCCTGGCAATATTTCACAGGATTTACTAAAAGTAATTCAATTACAAGTGGAAAGCATTACACAATTCATCCTAAGATTTACATCATTCACACTTTTTCTCCCTGCAAACCGGGTCGGAATCCTGTGAAAATGTGTGAATAATGTAACTCTTATTAAAAGTTGTGTAACACCAATTGGTTTAAATGAGCCTACCTTTCGCAGAATAATAAATATAAATTACTACGTATGAAGAAAAAGTATAGTATTGGTTTAATCATGGTTTTAGGTGTGACTTTGATTTTATCTGGTTGTGCTTCCATGAATAAAACCCAGAAAGGTGCTGTTATTGGCACCGCTGCAGGTGGTGCAACGGGTGCAGTGATTGGCAGGGCATCAGGAAATACCGCGCTTGGTGCAATTATAGGAGCAACCGTAGGAGGAGTCACTGGAGCTGTAATTGGCCGCCAGATGGACAAACAGGCTGAAGAAATCAAGAATACCGTTCCTGATGCAAAGGTCGAACGCGTAGGTGAAGGAATTGTTGTGGAATTCAGCAATAACATTCTGTTTGCTTTTGATAAATCGAATCTTTCAGAAGATGCTCAAACTAACCTGAATAAACTGGTTGTGGTGCTCAATAATTATGCTGAGACGAATATTGAAGTACAGGGACATACCGACAGTAAAGGAAGTGTAGCCTATAACCAAACCTTATCAGAACAACGGGCAACCGCAGTTTCAGGTTACCTGGCGAATAAGGGTATAACTTCCGATCGTTTCACAATTATAGGATTTGGAGAAAATGCGCCAAAATATGACAATGAAACAGAAACGAGTCGTTCTCAGAACCGCAGGGTAGAGTTTCTTATTACGGCAAATGACAAAATGAAGGCTGAAGCTGAAAAAGTAGCAAGTAAATAAACCACTTATGATGGATCAAAAAGGCCGTCCCTCATAAAAGAGACGGCCTTTTTTAAATTGGGTAAAGAAATGATCACTTTTTGAAGCCTGAAATATCCACTACTGATAAAAGACATTGCCGTTCATCGCCTGTAACTATTCCCTCCATATAAACATGACACAAAGCTTTTTTGTCATAGCCCAGTATCACTTCACAGGACTCTTTTGCATTACTGGTATAAACTTTTCTGAAAAAATTGTTAAACACAGGCAGCGAATCTTCGGAAACGAATAACTTGAAGTTGCTGTTTATCAGACTGAAGCGTTTATCCCCAAGCATTTCTGCACCGGTGAAGTTCAGTTCACAGATACTGGCTTCGGAGTCGAGTGTAAAATATCCCATGGGAGCAAAATCATACAACATAGTGAATTTTTTTAGAGCTGCTTCAGCTGTATCATTGGCCTCGCGCAACTCTTCATTCTGCATTTCCAATTCAATCTGGTGTACCTGTAATTCGTGCATGAGCTTTTTCACATCAGCTTCTAAAACAGGCCTGACCTTCTTTTCCTCGTCTTCTTTAAGTTGTTCTTCGGCTTTTCTGCGAAGTATCTGGGCATTTGTAAGATCCATTTCTTTTTTACTCATGTCATTGCTGTTTTTTTAGTGATAAAATAATTCCTGCCGGCATTTTCAGATTGTTGTACACTACATTGATGGACCATTCATTAGTAAGTATATTGCCGCTGGCTGCTATTACTTTCATTTTGTATTTGCCCTCCGGAACTCGGTTCAGTTGCCTGGTCAACTCTTTTTCAGTCTTTTTTTGCAAGGGCTCGGGAATAAACACGTCAATAAAATTTTTATGGATGGTATCTTTTTGCTTTTTGCCGAAAAATTTCTCGGCTTCAGGATTAAACTCCAGGACTTTCCATTCTGTTGACAATATAACAATTACATCTGAAGCTGAATTTAATAGCAAGTGATAGAGTTGATCGGTTTCGTGTAATTTTAATTCCACCTGCTTGGAATCTGAGGTGTTGATAAAAGTCATGACCAGACCGTCAATCCTGTCGTCGAAAGTACGGTAGGGCATAATGCGGATAGAAAACCATCTCCCGTCTTTAGTAGGTATCGTTTTTTGAATAAATACGAGGGTTCTTAATACTTCAAGTGCATCGGCAGCCAATTCGGGATAAATCAGGTCGGAAACCTGGTCGGTAAAAGGTCTTCCTATGTCGGTCTTAATAAGTTTAAAAATTTTGGTTGCCTGGTTGGTATAGCGACGGATATTCAATTCTTTGTCGAGAAACAAGGTAGCAATATCGGTGCTGTTGAGCAGGTTTTTCATATCGTTGTTCACGCGTGAAAAATCGTCCACCTTCGATTGCAATTCAGCGTTCACCGTTTGAAGTTCCTCATTCAGGCTTTGCATTTCTTCTTTTGAAGTCGTAAGTTCTTCATTGGTTGATTGCAGTTCCTCATTTGACGACTGCAATTCCTCGTTGGTAGATTTCAGTTCTTCCTGCGAAGTCTGCATTTCTTCGAGTGTATTTTGCACTTCTTCCCGGGCACGCTGTAACTCTTCCTCCAACTCTTTCTGTTTGATACTCTTGAATGATTTTTTCTCCTTCCCTGTTTGCCGGACTATATCAGTGATCTCCGGTGCATCCGTAAAAATTATCATTACCGTACCATATAAAGGATTGGGCTTATCAATCCATTGTATTTTCACATGTATGGTTTGTGTATCGCCGTTTGTACCTACTTTGATATTTCGTAAAATTACGGATTCTTTGTTTATTAAGGCTTTACGGAAAGCAGCAGGAAACTCTGTCCGCAAACCTTCCCGTAACATGGCGAAAATATTCAGATTTGCCTTACCAACCGCTGGCTCCAGATATTTTCCCGTACGCCCGCTGATGTAAATAATGTCACCACTTTCGTTCACCAAAACACCGGCAGGCGAAAAATGCTGCAAAAGTAGTTGATCAGCAAGCGCTTGAATATTCACGATCGATTTATCAGGTGTTTGCTTTTCAATACTGGTTGGTTTGGTTCGGGAAAAAGAAGAAGGAAAGTCGAATGATTCAGGCGCTATGGTGGTATTGGAGCGTTTGAAAATCTTCAATTTGGCGTCCACAGGTGTAAAAAGATGACTTTGTGTTCCAAGGGTTTCAGCGCTGCCCAACAGAATAATTCCTTCAGGATTGAGACTATAGTAAAATAGCCCGATCAGTTTTTTTTGCAGCTCAGTATCCAGATAAATAAGAAGATTGCGGCAGGAGAGGATATCGATCTTGGTAAAAGGCGGGTGCATGATTACATTGTGCTGTGCAAAGACGATCATTTCCCTTATTTCACTATTCACGCGATATCCGTCTTCTGTTTTAATAAAAAAGCGTTTCAGGCGATCCAACGATACATCCGTTGTAATATTTTCAAGAAACAGTCCTTTTCTGGCTATCTCAACAGCTTCATTGTCGAGATCAGTAGCAAAGATCTGCAATGAAATACCTCCGTGAAGATTTACCTTTTCAAGTGCTTCTTTAAACACTATCGCCAATGAATAGGCTTCTTCGCCGGTAGAACATCCTGGAATCCATGCCCGTATTATTGAACCAACTTGCAGGTTGGCAATAATAGTCGGGATGACCGTCTCTTTAAGCTTTTCCCATACCAAAGCATCGCGAAAAAAACTACTTACGCCGATCATCAATTCCTTGAAAAGAATAACTGCTTCCTTCGGATTTTCCTGCAAAAAGTGGACGTATGAAGATATTTTATCTATTTTGTGAACGCCCATACGTCTTTCGATACGGCGGTATACCGTATTCTTTTTGTATAAGGAAAAATCATTACCGGTATGGGTTCTCAGAAGGATAATAATTTTTTCAAGAGAGCTTTTGTCTCTGAGTTCAGCTTTCTGATCCAATTTGACATTAGGAGTATGCTTAAGGAAAGCCATAAGCTTGGATGGCAATTCATTGGGTGGCGCCACAATATCAGCTAATACGGAATCCAGAGCACTGCGGGGCATACTGTCGAATTTTGCCGAGGCAGGTTCCTGAACCATTACTATGCCGTTTTTTTCCTTTAGAGCCCGAAGTCCTATACTGCCGTCGGAACCCATTCCTGAAAGAATGATACCAATACCCCGCTCCTGCAGGTCGTCGGCAAGTGTCCTTAAGAAAAAATCAATCGGAAGGCGCAATCCTCTTTCTTCAATCGGCTCAAAAAGATAAAGCACGCCTTTTAAAATAGACATGCTTTTGTTGGGCGGAATCACATACACGCAGTTTGGCTTTACTGCCATATGGTCCTTAACCTGAAAAACCTTCATTTTTGAAACCCGCTGCAGCAACTCCGGCAACATGCCTTTCTGTGTAGGATCCAGATGTTGTATGACAACATATGCCATTCCGGTGTTTTCAGGCACATTACCCAGAAAATGCTCCAATGCCTCTAATCCGCCCGCTGATGCACCAATACCAACTATGGGAAACTTACCGGTATCAGGACCAAGAACTTTCTCTTTTGAAGATATAGTTGATTTCAGTTTCCTGGTTTTCACTCGTTTAATTTTAATATTCAGGGTTCATACAAAATTAAACGAAATAATGTCATTTTTAAATATGGATATCCTTCAGGTAATGGAAAAGTCCAAATGCTTTAAGAAGCCAGATAATAACAATGATAATAACCACAACGTTGAAGATTGTTTTGATTGTACGTTCCATGGGGACGTACCTGTTGACAAGCCATAGAAGAACCCCTGCAACAATTAATACAAGTAAGACAGTTAATAGTGGCATAATAAATATTTTTAATGAACAATTAAAGTTACTTTACTTAATGGCCGTAAATGTTATATAACTATTGAAAAAAGTTACATTATTCACACATCTAAAAACAGCTTCTGGCCATCATTGAAATACTACCGGTGCTGGTTTTCCAATTTCAAAATCCCTGAATCCGAAATCAGTTGTTTTAAATGAGTTAAATTTAAAAATATCTCGTCCCTTGCCGGGAATGGAAGGGTAAAATACAATGGATATTTGAAACGTGCTAAAAACAAGGTTTTCGTTTTTAATTAAAACTCCCAATCCTATTTGCGAATAAACTTTGCTGTTTTTAAATCCTCCCACTTCATTCCCGAGCATACCAAGAGAAATAATAAGAAATGGCCCGAAATGGAATCCGATAAGATTCCAGGGAGCGTATAATTGTGTTTGCGAGGTGATTAACAGGCGGTTGGTACCTGTCAATGTGGGACTGCGAAATCCATCCAGGCCATAACCTTCATTGAGCGTTATACTATCGTTAGTGAACCGTTTTATGCCAAGCGTAACCTGTGGTTTTAAAAATTGCCTGAATTTCCATCTGCCCAATTCAATTAATCCTGTAAAATAATTTACACCTGCTGTAAAAACACCTTGTTCAGGATGCCCTGCATGATAGAAAGATCCATATTCAAAATTGGAACTCAGGTACCCCCATTCATGATAGTTGCCAACTGAAAACCGCATCCCAAAATAGATCCGGCCGGTATTGTTCTTTACCTGGTAACCCGCAGTCAGGCTGTAAACTCTTCCAATGGGCACATCCTCGGTTATGCCAAACCTGAAAATATATTTATCCTGCACATATTTACGGGTCGTTATGCCAAAGCTTGCGAGGTAAAAATCTTCATTGTAAAACATATAATGCGTGTCATACATTTCAACTGGCTTTTCAAGATAACGGATTCGGAAATAACGTATGGCAGAAATAAAATTGGTAGTACGCTCGTATTCAGTATTTCCTTTGAATATCCTGATAGCATTACCAACCCAAAAATCGTTTGCGTTAGATTTATATCGATGTTCCGTGAAAAGCGTATCGCCAAAATAAATGGAATCCTGGATGAATTGGGTAAAACTAACACCCGCCGCCCACTTGGCAAAGGGTGAAAAAAAAGGACGATCAACAGCAAAACTTTTAACCGAATTTTTGAACTGGTCCTTGCTGAAATGTAGTGTCGAGTTAATAAAAGTATTGCGGATGTTGGGCGTAAAATAGTTAATACGGTAGGCAAAGTCACCGGTACTTTTATACCAGATAAAACTATTATCAGATACATGACCGAATCCTACAAAATTTTTATCTATTAAATTAACAGAAATGCCTGAGTTGGAGGCTGAAACTTTGGGAATAAGGCTCCAATTATCCATTTCCCGAATGAAAACATCAACTGAGTCGGAGTTTTTGGAAGTGGCTTTGACGAAGAAGGAAACATCATGTACATATCCTCTTGTGCGTACTAAACGCTCGGATTCTTTTACCAGTAATGAATCGAACACTTGATTTTGATGGAAAAGCAGCAGGTTTTGAATGGCTATTTGTTGCGATTTCACGTGCAACCTGTTTCCTGTCTTTAGAAAAAAGTTTTTCGGGGCTGCACCGGTATCCGTAATGGAATAACCAAACGGATCCAGTGTTTCTATTTCAATATTCCGGATTGTTTTACCCTCGAAGGTGCTGTAAGGTTTTTGTATCAGTTTTCGATATCCCTTTTTTTTAGCTGTTTTTAGGGATGAGACAGGTACGGCAGGTTTAAAAAATACCCGGTACATAAATTGGGTAATCTTTCTTCGTTTGGAAAAGGATTCAATGTCCTTGTAAAGACTGGTCGAATCTTTTTTGACCGATGTTTCCTGTGAGAATGCGAATTCAATTGCGGCATATGAAATAAATAATAACAGGGTAATATTTTTGAGCCACCTTTGCATTTGACACTATAGAATTATTGAATAGGATCGGATGGTCTGTCATTAAATCATATTGCTTTAATTAAATCTTCCTTTGAATATTACAGACCAAAGGTGAATACTTCTGTAGTAATAAGTGTTACACAACTTTTAAAAAGAATTACATCATTCACACATTGTTGGGTTATCTGTTTATTTTCTGAAATGCCATGGCCTGATCTGTGAATGATGTAACTTCTTTATGAAATTACATAACACTTAAATGGTATTATATGCCTAAATTGAGGCTGAATAAAAAAGATCAGTAATTTATGAAGGTAGGGCCTTCAATCATTAACGACTCATTGCATCGTTTGAAATCCCATCTGTTATGGGAAAATAACCTTTCACAAAAATATGCCGATGGGGAACCACCGTTGCGTTCGGAATTATTCAGTGCCGAACAGATGGAGCAATATGGCAAAACCCTGGCTGGCTTGCATGTTCTTGATCCGAAAGTGAATGCTGACCATCAGCTACTTTCTCGTCTTGCCGAAAACGAAGACATTCTGCTGGAGGTGCACGATCTTGTATCGGACGCCGTGAAGGCCAATCGTCAAATTTCACCCGCAGGCGAATGGTTACTTGACAATTTTTATTTGATTGAAGAACAGATACGTACCGGGAAAAGACATTTGCCCAAGGGCTATAGCAAAGAATTGCCCCGTTTATTGAACGACCCGTCAGCCGGACTTCCCCGTGTTTATGATATTGCACAAGAAGTCATTTCGCATGGAGAGGGACATATTGATCCCGAAAGTTTGCAACGTTTTGTAACTGCCTATCAAACGATAACACCTTTAAAATTAGGCGAATTGTGGGCCATTCCCATCATGTTGCGGCTTGCCCTGATTGAGAACCTTCGTCGCGTAGCTGTTAGGGTAGCTGCCGGAAGGATCGACAGGGATCTTGCTGATTCATGGGCTGACCAGATGATTGAAATTGCCGAAAAGGACCCCAAGAGCCTGATCCTGGTAATTGCAGATATGGCAAGATCTGATCCTCCCATGTCGACCTCTTTTGTATCGGAATTCGTCCGGCGTTTACAGGGACAAAGTCCCGCTTTGGCATTTCCACTGACCTGGATTGAACAGCGGCTTTCTGAATCAAATCAGACAACAGTCCAGTTAATTCAGTATGGAACCCAGCAACTGGCAGCAGATCAGGTTTCTATCAGTAACAGCATAGGAAGCCTTCGTTTCCTGGGCGCTCAGGACTGGCGTGAATTCGTCGAATCGATGAGCCATGTAGAACAAGTTCTTCACGGGGACCCTGCTGATGCTTACACCTCAATGGATTTTAACACCCGTGACCACTACCGTCATGTTATCGAGAAGATTGCAAAGAAATGTGTCTTTTCTGAAATTGAAGTAGCCCGAAAATCTATTGAACTTGCCAGGACAGGAGCTGAATTAAACGGACCGGGGGACCGTACAGCCCATGTCGGATTTTACCTCATTGGCAGAGGCCTGCCACAATTGGAGCAGGTAACAAAAATTAAACCTACTCTATCTTCCGTAGCCAGAAAAACTGTTTTCCGGTTTCCCCTGCTGATCTACCTGGTTTCCATTATACTGTTGACGCTTACCTTGAGTTGGTGCCTTATGGAAAAAGCTCACAGCGATGGAATTGTAAGCTGGCAACTCTGGACTTTAGGTTTTCTGATAATCTTATGCGTCAGTTATCTGGCAATAGCTCTTGTGAACTGGCTGACCACTCTTATTGTCAACCCATATCCATTGCCGCGACTGGATTTCTCAAAAGGGATCCCTCCCGAATCACGATCGTTGGTCGTTGTTCCTTCGATGCTCTTAAACACTCAGAATATTGAAGATCTGGCAGAAGCTTTGGAGGTAAGATTTTTGGCCAATCAGGATGAAAACTTACATTTTGGGTTATTGACCGATTATAAAGATGCAGCACAGGAAACATTGGAGGAAGATGACCAGCTTATTCATCTGGTCAGCAAAAAAATTGAGACATTAAACGAAAAATACCCGGGAGAAAATAAGGATACCTTTTTTCTTTTTCATCGTCCGCGAACATGGAATCCGAATGACAGGCTATGGATGGGTTATGAACGAAAGCGGGGAAAACTGGCGGATCTGAATTCATTGCTACGTGGAAGCGCCGAAAAGAAGTTCTCACTGATCATTGGCAATACTGATGTTTTGGACAAAATCAGGTATGTCATCACACTTGACTCCGATACGCAATTACCACGCGATTCAGCCAGACAATTCATCGGGGCCATGTCACATCCCCTTAACAAACCCAAATACGATTCAAAAAAACGCCGGGTTACTGATGGATACAGTATTCTTCAGCCCAGGGTGGCCGTTAGTTTACCGGGCACAAACCGGTCGAGGTATGCCAGGCTGTTCGGCAGTGAACCAGGTATTGATCCATACACCCGTGCCATATCAGATGTATACCAGGATCTGTTCGGCGAAGGCTCCTTTATCGGCAAAGGAATATATGAAGTTGATACATTTGAACAAGCACTCAAGGACCGATTTCCGGAAAACAGGATTCTGAGCCATGATCTGCTGGAAGGTTGTTATGCCCGGTCGGGACTTTTGAGCGATGTACTTTTATTTGAAGAATATCCTGCGAGTTACAAGACGGATGTGTTGCGACGCTCTCGCTGGATCAGGGGTGATTGGCAGTTGATCCCCTGGTTGCTGCCATTTTTGCCCAAGGTAAGCGGAACATCCCGAAAAAATCCGTTGTCCCTTTTATCCTATTGGAAGATCCTGGATAATCTCAGGCGCAGTCTTATTCCTGTAGCACTGACTCTCATACTATTATTAGGCTGGACCATTTTGCCCTCACCGTGGTTCTGGACTTTGGCTGTCATCGGAATAATTCTGATTACTCCGTTGATTATTGCAGTTGTATACATTCTTCAAAAACCGGAGGATGTAATTCTGCGGCAACATATACTGGCTGCAGGTAAATTGACTGCCCGACAACTTCACCTGGCAGCTTTTATAATCGTAAGCCTGCCATACGAAGCATTTTATAGTTTGGATGCTATATTGCGAACATGCTGGAGATTGATTATCTCAAAAAAAAGGCTACTTGAATGGAATTCAACAGTAAAAGGTGAAAGCCACAGCAGGTTTGAAATCATTGAATCCATTCGTGCCATGTGGATATCTCCCCTTACTGCAATCTTATCTGCAGCCGGTCTTTTGATATGGTTTCCTAAAACTCTCTTAATGGTATGGCCCATTGTGGGACTATGGTTTGTTTTTCCGCTTATAGCCTGGTGGATCAGCAGACCTCTTGCTCCTCATGCAGCAAAACTGTCTGATAAACAGTTTCTTTTTCTCAGAAAATTATCCCGTAAAACCTGGTCCTTTTTTGAGACTTTTGTCGGACCCGACGATAACTGGCTGCCACCCGACAACTTTCAGGAACATCCGGTTGAAGTTACGGCACATCGCACTTCGCCAACGAATATTGGACTTGCACTTCTGGCAAATCTGTCGGCATATGATTTTGGTTACGTTTATGCCGGTGAGCTTCTTGAGCGGACTTCCAACACTTTCAAAACAATGAATTCACTGGAAAGATACCAGGGCCACTTCTATAACTGGTATGATACCCGATCTTTAAACCCGCTTAGGCCACTTTATATCTCATCGGTTGACAGCGGAAATCTTGCCGGTCATCTGTTGACATTGCAACAGGGACTTCTCACGCTGCCTGATCAACCCATAATGGGGCCGAGGCTTTTTGAGGGAATTCATGATACCTTATTAATTCTTATCGAGCAGGCCGGAGCATCAACGCCTCTCCAAATTGTTCAATTCCACAAATATTTAAATGCAATTATCAAGGAACAAACCATTACACTTGCCCATCTGCGAAAATACCTGGAAAAACTTTCAATATCTTCCACAGAAATTGTAAATGCTTTCCCTCCCGATACGGATGAACAATGCAAAATATGGGCAAATAGGCTTTCACGGCAATGTCAGAGCGCCTTTGATGAATTAGCTTATCTGGTTCCAGGCGTGACACATCCGGGTTCTCCCGAAATAATGGACAATGATGCTGATAATATTGCTGTTCCAACATTACGTGAAATTGCGCAAACCCATGATCTTGCCAGGGAAAGGATTGAAATTATCCATGCACTTGTCCGGCAATCTGAAGAATTTGCCAGCATGGATTATGATTTTCTCTACGATAAGGCGCGACATTTACAAACTGTAGGATATAATGTTGAAGACCGGCGACCGGATTCAAGTTACTATGATTTACTGGCATCAGAAGCAAGATTAGCGAGTTTTGTGGCCATTGCCAGGGACAAGGTACCACAGGAAAGTTGGTTTGCGCTTGGACGTTTGCTTACAACCATTAATGGTGAACCAATTCTACTGTCGTGGAGTGGTTCGATGTTCGAATACCTTATGCCTCTTATCGTTATGCCATGCTATGAAAACAG
The DNA here is from genome assembly GCA_016930375.1 of Bacteroidales bacterium. Classification (GTDB taxonomy): domain Bacteria; phylum Bacteroidota; class Bacteroidia; order Bacteroidales; family UBA10428; genus UBA5072. The sequence continues at coordinate 77,197 of JAFGGU010000098.1, forward strand.
TTTACTTGATCAGACCTGTAAAGCATCAGTTATCCGGCAGATCGAATATGGGAAACTGAAAGGCATACCCTGGGGTATTTCGGAATCGGGATTCAATAGTGTTGATGTTCAGCTAAACTATCAGTATCGCGCATTTGGCGTGCCAGGACTCGGGCTCAAAAGAGGCCTGTCAGAAGATTTGGTTGTAGCGCCCTATGCGACAGCGCTCGCCTTGATGGTAATGCCCGAGGAGGCTTGTGTTAATCTTCAGCATCTTGCTGATGAAGGGTTTATGGGCAATTTTGGCTTCTATGAGGCGATAGATTATACCTCCATTCGTATACCAAGAGGGCAGTCCAAAGCTATAGTCAGGTCTTTCATGGTGCATCATCAGGGGATGAGTTTTCTATCGCTGGCTTATGTCTTGTTAAATCGCCCGATGCAAAAGAGGTTTGAGTCGGATCCGCTGTTTCAGGCAACATTATTATTGCTCCAGGAAAGGATCCCCAGGGCCACGACATTTTTTGCACATACTTCCGGTGCTGCAAACGTTCGCATTTCCGATACCAACCAGGAGATGCCTGTTCGTGTTTACAATACACCGGACACACCCATTCCGGAAGTCAATTTATTATCAAACGGGGGCAGGTACCGGGTAATGATTACGAATGCTGGTGGTGGATACAGTCATTGGAGAGATATCGCTGTGACACGGTGGCGGGAAGACAGTACCTGCGACAATTGGGGTTCCTTTTGTTATCTGCGTGATGCTGAAAATGGAAATTTCTGGTCAACCACTTATCAACCCACCCTTCAACGACCTGAGAAATATGAAGCCATATTTTCAGAAGGACGTGCAGAATTTCGTCGTCGCGACTATGATATTGATACACATACTGAAATCGTGGTCTCCCCTGAAGATGATATTGAATTGCGAAGGGTCAGGTTGACAAATCGCACCCGGACGAACAGGATTATCGATATTACAAGCTATGCAGAAGTTGTTCTCGCTTCAAACGAATCTGATTTGGCGCATCCGGCATTCAGCAGTCTTTTTGTGCAGACAGAAATCATCCAACAACGGCAGGCGATTCTCTGCACCCGGCGTCCCAGGTCAGCAGGTGAACTTTCACCCTGGATGTTTCACTTAATGGCAGTTCACGGGGCTGAAATCAGGAATATTACCTATGAAACCGACCGGATGCAATTCATTGGACGCGGGAACACACTTGTTTCGCCTTATGCAATGACAAATTCCAAATCCCTCTCGGACAGTCAGGGTTCTGTGCTCGATCCGGTCGTTGCCATTCAATATCAAATAGTATTGGCGCCCGAAGGTTCAGCTACCATTGATATGGTTACGGGAATCAGTGTATCCCGTGAAGGAGCATTAAGTCTTGTTGAAAAGTACCAGGATAAGCAATCAGCAAACCGGGTTTTTGATCTTGCCTGGACGCACAGCCAGGTAGTATTGCGACAGATAAATGCCGATGAAGCAGATGCTCAATTATTTGCACGGCTTTCGAGTTCTATTATTTTCCCGAATTCATCGCTGCGGGCAGAACCCGCAATCCTTATAAAAAACCATCGTGGTCAATCCGGTTTATGGGGGTATTCCATTTCAGGCGATTTACCGGTTGTACTTCTGCAAATTGAGGATCCCGCCAACATTAATATAGTGCGACAGCTGGTGCAAGCGCATGCGTACTGGAGACTAAAAGGATTAGCTGTTGATCTCGTAATCTGGAATGAAGATCGCGCTGGTTACCGCCAGTTGCTCCAGGAACAAATTATTGGATTAATTGCTTCAGGTATTGAAGCCAACACCATTGACCGGCCTGGCGGTATATTTGTACGCTCTTCGGACCAGATATCAAACGAGGACCGGATTCTTTTCCAAACGGTTGCCCGTGCTATCATCAGCGATACCCGGGGAGCTTTGTCAGATCAAATTAACCGGCGTGGTTTTAAAGAAATCTCCGTTTCGAATCTCAAACCAACTCTTACCTATAAGCCTAATTCACAATCAGATGTTGTATTGCCGCGGCAGGACCTGATCTTCTATAACGGGCTCGGAGGATTTACACCGGACGGACGGGAATATGTAATTACAACATCCAAAGACAATCTTACACCGGCACCCTGGGTAAATGTTTTGGCAAACCCCGGGTTCGGGACTGTGATTTCTGAGAATGGTCTTGCCTATACCTGGGCGGAAAATTCTCATGAGTATCGGCTTACTCCATGGAATAACGATCCTGTAACCGATTCAAACGGAGAGGCCATATACATGCGGGATGAAGAGACAGGTCACTTCTGGTCTCCCACACCTCTGACCAACAGTGAATCAAAATTATACCTGAGCCGGCACGGATTCGGTTACAGTGTATTCGAACACAACGAGGGCGGCATCGTTAGCGAACTCTGGGTATACGTTGCCCTGGATGCCGCTGTAAAGTTTTCGGTGCTAAAAGTGAGGAATGATTCCGGTCGAACAGCCAAATTATCAGCTATAAGTTATGTGGAATGGGTATTGGGCGATTTGCGGCACAAAACCGCCATGCATATAAATACCAGTGTTGATTTTAACAGCAGTGTGATTTATGCAGTAAATCCGTACAACAGGGATTTTGCTGACCGGGTTGCCTTTCTGCAGACTGATGATCCGGCAAGCTCATTCACCTGCGACCGTGCAGAATTTTTAGGACGAAACGGTTCAATCAAAAAACCTGCTTCTTTGATTCGTTCGCGTCTTTCAGGTAAAAAAGGAGTGGCTCTTGATCCTTGCGCAGCCATTCAGGTTTCTTTTGATTTAGCTGCCGGACAGGGACGCGAAATAGTCTTCAGACTTGGTTCAGGACGAAATATGGAAGATGCTGCCAATCTCATTCGCCGTTTTCGCGGATCAGGTGCTGCCCGTGCCACGCTGGAAGCCATCTGGCAATATTGGAACCATACCCTGGGAGCCGTTCAGATAGAGACTCCCGACCTGTCAATCAATGTTCTTGCCAATGGATGGCTTTTATACCAGACTTTGGCCTGTCGGGTTTGGGCGCGCAGCGGATATTATCAATCGGGAGGAGCATTCGGTTTTCGTGACCAGTTGCAGGATGTCATGGCCTTAATACATGCCCGGCCAAATCTCCTGCGGGAGTATCTTCTGCTTTTTGCGAGCCGGCAATTTCTGGAAGGAGATGTACAGCACTGGTGGCATCCGCCTGTCGGAAGAGGTGTTCGTACACATTGTTCAGACGATTACCTTTGGTTGCCTTTCGCAACATGCCGCTATGTTACAGGTACCGGAGATACAGGAATTCTGGATGAATCCGTTCATTTTCTGGAAGGACGTCCTGTAAATCCTGAAGATGATTCGTATTTTGATCTTCCATACCGGTCGGAAGAGAAAGGCACCTTGTACGAACATTGCAAACGTTCTATATTGCATAGTCTCAGATTTGGCATTCATGGGCTGCCCCTCATGGGTACCTGCGACTGGAATGATGGAATGAATATGGTTGGCAACCAGGGCAAGGGTGAAAGCGTATGGCTTGCCTTTTTTCTTTTTGATGTACTGAATCAGTTCGTCAAAATTGCGCAGGCAGGAAATGATTATGAGTTTGTTGAGATCTGCAAGGATACCGCTAAAAGAATACAACAGCATATTGAAAAGAACGCATGGGATGGTGAGTGGTACCGGCGTGCCTATTTCGACAATGGTGTACCGCTTGGATCGGCAAGCAACGACGAATGCCAGATTGATTCCATTTCTCAGAGCTGGTCTGTTCTTTCAGGAGCAGGCAGCGCGGATCGGTCAAGACTGGCCATGGAATCGGTAAATAAAAGACTTGTGCGGCATGAGGATTCATTGGTTCAATTACTAGACCCTCCTTTTGATAAATCTACTCTTAATCCAGGTTATATTAAAGGATATGTCCCGGGAGTAAGGGAAAATGGCGGTCAGTATACACATGCTGCTATATGGACTGCCATGGCATTCTCAAAACTGGGGGACAGCAAAAAAGCATGGGAAATTGTAACAATGATCAATCCAATTCATCATTCCCGATCTTCTGAAGAAGTTGCAAGGTACAAAGTTGAACCTTATGTAATGGCTGCTGATGTTTATGCGCGGCTGCCCCATATTGGCAGAGGCGGATGGACATGGTATACCGGATCTGCGGGATGGATGTACCGCCTGATTGTGGAATCGTTGCTCGGATTAAGGCTTGAAACGGATAAACTATATATTGAACCTTGTATTCCTTACGATTGGGTTTCCTATAAAATTCACTACAGATACAGGCAAACCATTTACCATATCAGGATTAATCAACTGCATGAAGGCAATATTAAATTTACTTTGGTAGTTGATGGGGTTGAATACCAGCATAGGTATATCCGTCTGATTGACGATTCTCGGGAGCATCAGGTTGAAATAAGCCTTTCTTTATAAATAGTGCGGCAAGGTAAACTTAAAATCACTTCCCTTACCCGGTTCACTTTCTACGCTGATATGCCCGCCATGCATTTCGACAAATTCTTTGCAAAGTAATAAACCCAATCCGGTGCCAATTTCTTTATTTGCGCCGGATTTTGAACGAAAAGAATCCATTTTAAAGAGTTTTTTTTGTGCCTCTTTTGAAATACCAATTCCTGTGTCTCTTACCGAAATTTCGACAAACTGATCGCTTTCCGTTGCACTAATAGTTATTTCGCCTTTGCTATGCGAAAATTTGATAGCGTTACTGATCAAATTTCTAAGTATGGTCTTTATCATCTCCATATCTGCTGTTATATTCAAATTGGGAGGGACAGAATGTTTCAGTGTTATCTGCTTTTGATTGGCTGCAAAATTGATGTTTTTCAGCTCGCTTACCAATACTGAATACAAGTGAACTCTTACCGGTTTGAAGTTTTTTTCCTCGTTTTGGGAAATGGTCCACTTCAATAGGTCATCGAGAAGTTTTAACGTTCTGATTGCTGGTTCAGAGGCCATGTCAATATAGTTTTCAATACCAACTATATTATAATCTTCCAGTTTCAGTTTAACCAGTTCCAAAGCGCCCAGGATGGAGTGAAAAGGACTTCGCAAATCATGAGCTATAATAGAAACGAATTTTGCGTGGGTGGCAGCAACTTCAATAAGTTCCCTTTTTCGATGTTCAGCAATTTCTTCCAGATGCCTGTTGCGTTCTTCCATTTCCTTCAACCGAAAGTAAATATGGGTTCCGGAGGCCTGGTCGTCATCTGCAACAATACCTTCCAGAACCGCTGAATGTGCATACCCGTTTTTTCGGCGAATGATATTCTCAACAGATTTGAAGTTTCTTGGAAAATCAGGTCGTTTATTATTCATGGCAAACGCTTATTTAATAATATCATTCAATTGATCTGCGGGTCATTGTTCCTGGCGTAACGAAGTTGCCTGAAATGTGAAGGTGTAAGACCAGTTATGCTTTTAAACTGGCTGGATAATTGTGCTATGCTGCTATAATGCATCTTAATTGCAATTTCAGCCAGGTTGAGATCCTCGTAA
>JAFGGU010000099.1 GCA_016930375.1 Bacteroidales bacterium
GAAGGAGTTTTGCTCATGCCAATGATTTCAAGTTTCCCTGATTCATTCAGGCGACCGACAATGGTCACGATCTTCGTTGTGCCGATATCGATTGCTGCGAGTGTATTATTCCTTTGCCTCATGTTATTGGATTTTAGTACAGACTACCTGGTTTTTATATTTTAAACTGATTTTTCCATATTGGTTCCAGCCGATTTTATTGAATCCCTCTTTGTATAATAATTTCAGGTTTTCCATCTTCTCTTCCAGATTTTCAATCCGTCCCAGCTCAATGATGTGTGATCCCACCCTGGGGATCAGCTCAATTTCATATTTGTTGTTGACATAGATCTGTTCAATCTGGGAATCCCAGAATTTGTCTCCGGTGATGAACTCAGCCAGCCGGTAGACATCGTAAATGGTGCGCTGGGATCGGGGTAATGAATCGTGCCTGGCGTCATGGATGTTCAGCGTTCTTGCAACCGGGAAAGGCTCGGAAATGAATCCGTTGGCTACCAAAACAAACGGGCTGACGCTGCTTGTGAGCGGGATGATGTTACCCTGCCTGTCGAGATAATACCCCTGCCCGTATCGGTTGAAGATTCTGACAAAGGGAATTTTCTGACTGATTTCTATGTGCAACACTCCTGGTTCAGTTACAAAAGCTTCAGCCTTACTGATGATCTGCTTTGCCATCAGGGATTTTTCAATGGCTTCCAGGTCAATGCTTCCGGCTTTCTTACCATAAGGGATGATTCTTTTCTGTTCCAGCATGTTGCGGATCTCAGTTGAACGGATGAACTGGTTCTCGGTGCTGTCGACAATCCGGACGGTGACTTTCCCGATTTTCTTTTCCTGTTCTTTCCCAGCGATAAAGCCTGACAGAATTACCATGTACCCGATCAGCAACACCAGAAATAATATTTCCTGAATTACTTTCATCCTTTGCTTCTTTCTTGTAAGAGTTGTGTAATAGGTCCGGTAAACTTGTCGATATCCCCTGCTCCCATCGTGATGAGCACTTCAATCCGTGACTGCTTCAGGACGTCCAGCAAGTCCTCTTTGCTGCACATGATTTTATCGGCTATTTGGACATCCTTGTAAATCATTTCCGAGGTAACTCCCGGTATGGGAACCTCCCTTGCCGGATAGATATCGAGCAGGATCAGGCGGTCAAGCAGGTTCAGACTTTGCGCAAAACCGCCGGCCAGGTCACGGGTTCGTGTATACAGATGCGGCTGGAAGACGCCTGTTATTTTTTTATCGGGATACAATTCGCGTGTCGAGCTGAGGGTGGCTTCTATTTCCTGCGGATGATGCGCATAATCATCAATGTATACGATATCTTCAGTCCTGACATGGTAGTCGAACCTGCGCTGTATGCCAGAAAAATCCTCAAGTGCCGACCGGATCAGCATGGGATCAAGCCCGAGCAGCAGCGACATGGCGACAGCAGCGGTGGCATTTTCCACATTCACGAGACCGGGATGTTCAAGGGAAAGATCTTTAAGCCCGATGCCAGGTCCGATAAGATCAAAATGGTATTTCCGGTTTTTGAGGCGGATGTTATCTGCCCTGAAATCAGAAGGGCCATTCAGTGAATAGGTATAAACATTGGATGGCAATTTGTCTGCATGGATAGGCAATCCTGCTTTCATAAGCAGCAGGCCTTTCCTGTCGATCTGTCCGATAAACTGGTTGAAAGCTTCTATCAGGTTGCCTGTCTCACCGTAAATATCCAGATGATCCGGATCCATGGAAGTCACCAGGCCCGCATAAGGATAAAGCTGGAGAAATGACCTGTCGAATTCATCGGCTTCCGTTACCACCCAGTCGCTTTTGGCATGAAGAACAAGGTTGCTGTTGAAATTCCTGGAGATTCCCCCCAGAAAAGCATTGCAGCCGGGACCGGCCTTCGTCAGTATGTATGCAATCATGGTGGAGACTGTTGTCTTACCATGTGTCCCTGCTACGGCAACGGTTTTGTGATTGTGCGTGATCAGTCCCAGTATTTGCGAACGTTTATAAAGCGTGAACCGGTTTTCTTTAAAATAGCCGAGTTCGCTTTGATCAGCCGGAATGGCCGGCGTGTAAACAACCAGCGTATTTTGGGTTGATCTGAACGGGGGCGGGATCAGCGTGGGAGAATCTTCATAGTGAATGTCAATGCCCTCGGAAGAAAGTTGCCGGGTAAGTTCCGTGGATGTTCGATCATACCCAGCTACATCTTTCCCCGTAACACTGAAATACCTTGCCAGGGCACTCATGCCGATACCCCCGATACCGAGGAAATAAATCCGTTCTATGTGGTCCAGTGCGTTCACTTTTTTCTTGCAAGGTTGAATATTTCATCTGCAATCCGGGTGGCAGCGTTTGGCAGGGCCATTTTGGCACAGTTACCACCCAGGGTTTCCCGGAGTTCGTTGTTATGCATCAGTTCCACTGCCCGGTATACCAGGCTGGCCGGAGCATCATCATCCGTGACCATCAGGGCGGCCTTATTCCCGACAAGAGCCATGGCATTTTTAGTCTGGTGATCTTCTGCAACGTTCGGCGAAGGAACAAGAATTGCGGGTTTTCCCAGGAGACAGAGCTCGGAAATGGTTGCTGCGCCTGCACGTGAAATGATCACATCCGCGACTGCATACGCCAGATCCATGCGGTTAATGAAGTCGAAGTACCGGATATGCTTCAATCCTTTCTGATCAAGTTCTTCCCTGATCCGATCATAGTAAAGCCGGCCTGTTTGCCAGAGTACCAGCATATCCTCCTTGTCAAGCACATCAACTTTTGCCAGGATGCTGTTGTTGATTGTCCTGGCTCCCAGGCTCCCTCCAAGCACCAGCAGGACCTGCTTACCCTGAGGTATATTGAAGAATTCACATGCCTCGGATTTGCCGGTTTTGCGGTTGAATAGTTCTTCACGGACCGGATTGCCCGTGAGTACAATTTTCTCCGCAGGGAAATATTTCTCCATACCGGAGTAGGCAACACAGATTTTGCCTGCTTTGCGGGCCAGCCATTTGTTGGTTACCCCGGCATAGGAATTCTGCTCCTGGATAAGGTAAGGTATATTTTTCATAGCGGCCATCCTGAGCAGGGGACCACTTGCATAGCCGCCCACGCCGATAACCATATTGGGTTTGAAGGTTCTGAGTATTTTTGCAGCCTTGCATAAGCTCACCATCAGTTTAAAGAGCACCAAAAAATTTCTCAAACCGATTTTTCGCTGAAGACCTTCCACAGGCAGTCCCATGATGGGAAAACCTGCAGCCGGCACTTTTTCCATCTCCATTCTTCCGAGGGCGCCCACGAAAAGTATGCTGGCCCCGGGATCTCTTTTTTTGATCTCGTTGGCAATCGACAGGGCTGGAAAAATATGACCCCCTGTTCCGCCACCGCTAATTATGAACTTCAGGCTCATCGGTTATTTGTTGTTCTTCAGCGAGTTTTTCAGCAGTCTCCTGCTGCACTTTAATCCCCCTGCTTACACTCTGTATGATTCCAAGCGCCACGCAGGTGAACAGTAGTGATGATCCTCCCATGCTGATCATCGGCAGGGGCTGACCTGTCACCGGTAAAATATTCACCACTACTGCCATATTGATCAGGGCCTGGAAAGCTATCATAACTGCCAGGCCTACAGCAAGAAAGGCTGGAAAAGTCCTGGAACTTTTTCTCACCAGCACGGCAGCCCTGAAAAGAAGGTACAAGTAAAGCGCCAGTACGATGACCCCTCCTGCCAGTCCGTATTCTTCAATGACTATTGCATATATAAAATCAGAATAGGGATGCGGAAGAAAATTGCGCTGAATGCTTTTACCAGGTCTCAGTTTCACCAGACCACCACTTACAATGGCAATTTTCGCCTGATTCACCTGGTAATTATTTCCCTCATCAGCGCTTATGTAGTTCTCTATGCGGTTTTTCCAGGTACCTATGCGTCCTTCCCAGTCGGCCGACAGAGCAATGGCAATAAAGGATCCCAACAGCAAAATGATGATGCCGGCCATCCCGAACAGGTATTTGAGGTTAATCCGTCCGACAAACATAAGAATGAAGACCGTGGCAAAGATCAGCATAGCGGTCGACAGGTTGGCCGGCATTACCAGCACGCAAACCAGTAAAAGCGGAATGACAATGGGTCTGAAAGCTCCTTTGAAGTCTTTGATATTTTCCTGTTTCTTGGAGAGAATGCGGGCTGTATACATGACAATAGCCAGCTTGGCAATGTCGGATGTCTGAAAGGTCAGGCTCAGTCCGGGAACACTTAGCCAGCGGGAAGCCTGATTCCGGGTAACACCATATATCAGGGTCACCAGTAAAAGCGGAATGGAAATCATCAGCAGAAGCTGGGAGATCCTGGAAAAATACTTGTAAGGTATCAGATGCGTAACATAGATGATAACAATGCCCATGGCCAATATGGTGGTGTGCTTCAGAATGTAATAACTGGTGTTGCCTCCCTGGAACCGATATGCCAGAGAACCTGTGGAGCTGTATACCGCCAGCAGTGAAAATACCGACAGCAGGAATATCACTGCCCAGATCACGGGATCACCTTTAAAATATTTCTTTAGTGTTCCAGCCATTTTTTATTTCATAATTCTCTGACATACTTCTTAAACTGCCTTCCCCGGTCCTCGTAGTTTTCAAACAAATCGAAGCTGGCGCAGCAGGGAGAGAGTAATACGGTATCACTGGTTTTCCCAAGCCTGTAGGCAGCCTGCACAGCTTCTTTCATGGAACCGGTATCTACAATAGTCGGGATCATGCCGTCAAAAGCTTTATGCAGCTTCGAATTATCAACACCCAGGCATATCAATGCCTTTACTTTCTGTTTCACCAGGTCGTACAGTTCCGAATAGTCATTTCCCTTGTCGGTTCCGCCCGCAATCCATACAACAGGAGTTGTCATACTTTCCAGGGCGTACCAGGTTGAATTCACATTGGTGGCTTTGGAGTCATTGATGAATTCAATCCCGTGCACCTTGATAAATCTTTCGAGCCGGTGTTCAACCCCGGCAAAATCCATCAGGCTTTCGCGGATGATGGGTTTCCTGATCTTCAAAACGCTTCCCGTAATTCCCGCAGCCATTGAATTGTATGTATTGTGCCTGCCTTTCAGGGCAAGCTCGGCCAGTGACATTTCAAACAAGTCTTCTTCCACTTCGATTTTCATGTTGCCACCGTCAATATAAGCCCCCTGTTGCGGAGTTTCTTTGAGTGTGAAGGCCAGTTGCTTGGCCTTGGTGACAATCCTTTCGAGTTCCCGGATGGTGATTTCGTCATCGGAGCAATACACAAAGAAATCATCTTCTCCCAGGTTCTGACTGATCCTGAGCTTGGAATTCACGTAATTCTGCAGATCGTAATCGTAGCGGTCAAGGTGATCAGGCGTAATATTCAACAATATGGCTATGTCAGCCTTGAATTCAAACATCCCGTCGAGCTGGAAGCTGCTTAGTTCAATCACATAGTACTCATAGTTTTCGGTGGCGACCTGCATGGCAAAGCTTTTGCCCACGTTGCCCGCCATACCGGCATTCAGACCTGCCTTGCGCAGCATGTGATGTATCAGGTTCGTGGTGGTTGTTTTTCCGTTGCTGCCCGTGATGCAGATTTTCTTGGCCTGGGTATACCTTCCGGCAAACTCAATTTCTGAGATTACCCGGATTCCTTTTTTCCGTATGGCGATCACGATATCGGATTTTTCAGAGATACCCGGACTTTTTATAATCTCCTCGGCATTCAGGATATGTCTGTCCGTATGTTTACCCTCTTCCCAGTCAATTTCGTAATTATTGAGAATTTCTTTGTATGCATCTTTGATTTTGCCGGAATCGGAAACAAAAATATCGAAACCTTGTTTCTTTGCCAGAACAGCCGCACCAGTTCCGCTTTCTCCAGCACCAAGCACTACAATACGTCGATCCATATTTATCGGATTTTGAGGGTAACAATAGTTATAATGGCCAATAGGATTCCAATAATCCAGAACCGGGTCACAATTTTGGGCTCGGGATAATTCAGCTTTTGAAAATGATGATGCAGGGGGGACATGCGCAATACCCTTCTGCCCTCACCAAACACTAGCCTGGTGTATTTGAACCAGCTTACCTGGATAACCACAGAAAAACTCTCTGCCACGAAAATCCCGCAGAGAATGGGAATGAGCAATTCCTTACGGATCAGTATGGCAAATACAGCAATGATACCTCCGATTGACAGACTGCCGGTATCACCCATGAAAACCTGCGCCGGGTAGGAATTGTACCAAAGAAATCCAACAAGAGCTCCAATGAATGCTGCTATATATACAACCAGTTCACCTGTATTGGGTAAGAACATGATATTCAGGTAATCGGAAATGACGGCATTGCCCGAAACATAAGCGAGAAGCCCGAGCGTGGCGCCAATGATGGCCGACGTTCCGGCTGCCAATCCGTCAAGGCCGTCTGTCAGGTTTGTTCCGTTGGATACAAATGTGATGACAAAAATTACAGCCAGGGTAACGACCAACCAGGCCCACTGACTGGCTTTATCGCCCAGGAACCAGACCAGGCTGGCGTAATCGAATTCATTGTTCTTGAAAAAGGGAACATTAACCCGGGTGGACTTGACTTCGCGGGTTACATAGTAAATGGTGGACTTTTCGCCGACGTCCCCTTTTTCGATCCGCGTGATGGGAATGCCATTCCGGTCGAACACTTTTTCACGGGCTACGATGTCATCACTGAAGTGCAGGGTTAGTCCCACTACAATTCCGGCGATAACCTGCGCAATGACCTTGAACCATCCGCGCAGCCCCTCTTTATTTTTTCTGAACACCTTGATATAATCATCCACAAATCCAACCAGGCCAAGCCAGATGGTAATGAACAGCATGAGCTGAACATAAACGTTTTTCAGATTGGCAAAGAGTACGACAGGTATAATGATGGATAAGAGGATAATCAGTCCGCCCATGGTGGGAGTTCCCTTTTTTTGCATTTGCCCTTCGAGACCCAGATCGCGGATGGTTTCTCCGATTTGGGCCTTCTGCAGAAGGCGGATGATTCTCTTGCCATACAGGGTCGAAAGTATCAGGGCGGTGATGATGGCCATGGCCGACCGGAATGAAATGTAGTTAAACAGTCCTGAACCCGGGACGTCCAATTTCTCCAAATATCCAAACAAGAAGTACAGCATAGCCTCTTTATTAGGGTTGATCTGGTTTCATCTTAAACAGGGAGGATACTTCCTCCAAATCACTGAAGTGATGTTTAATGCCTTTAATTTCCTGGTAGGTCTCATGACCTTTCCCGGCAATCAGTATAATATCGCCCTTCCGGGCCAGCATGCAGGCCATTTTAATTGCCTCACGGCGGTCCGGCTGGATAACGGTCTTAGCCAGAGAAATGTCATCCAGTCCTGCTTTCATGTCACTGATGATCTCTGCCGGCTCCTCGTTGCGGGGATTATCCGAAGTGAGTATCAGCTTGTCGCTCATGGCGGCTGCCACCCTGGCCATGACCGGACGTTTGGTCTTATCCCGGTTTCCACCTGCACCGATAACGGTAATGACCTGTTCATCTCCCTTCCTGATCTGACCGATGGTCCTGAGAACATTTTGCACGGCATCGGGCGTATGGGCATAATCAATTACCGCTGTGACCCCTGCATCGGATTGCAAATACTGGAAGCGCCCTTCCACCGTATCCATGGAACTGAGCAACCTGAGGATCTCTTCTTGTTTCTGTCCGAGGAGACGCGCGCAGGAATAAACAGCCAGTAAATTGCTGGCATTGAATTCCCCGATGAACTTAGTCCAAAACTCGGTATTGTCGATATTCAGCAGCATACCGTTAACATGGCTCTCGATAATTCTGCCCTTAAAGTCGGCCATGGTGTGAATGCCGTAAAAACGAACGGCCGATTTTGTGTTCTGCACCATGACCTTGCCATTCCGGTCGTCAGCATTGATCAGTGAAAAACTGTCGGCAGGCAGGGTGTCAAAAAACAGCTTCTTGGCCCTGAGGTATTCCTCAAAGGTCTTATGGTAATCGAGGTGATCATGGGTGATGTTGGAAAAGATTCCACCGGCAAATGCCAGACCGGCAACACGTTGCTGTACCAATGCATGCGAGCTGACTTCCATAAACACATATTCGCAACCTCGGTCGGCCATATCCTTCATGATTCGGTTGAGCTGAACCGGGTCAGGCGTTGTATGTGTTGCCTCAATGGTTTCATTGCCGATGTAATTGCGAATGGTTGTGAAACAACCCGATTTGAAACCCAGGGCACCGAACAGCCGGTGCAAAACAGTGACTGTGGTTGTTTTCCCATTGGTCCCGGTTATGCCGACAAGCCTGAATTTTTGGGACGGGTGACCGTAGAAAGCGGAGGCCAGCACGGCCAATGCATAAGCGGAATCTTTCACCATGATATAGGTTACATCCGGGGAAAGCTGCTCAGGAAAGCGTTCACATACTATCGCGGCTGCACCGGAAGCGACGGCTTTCCCGATATACTCGTGACCATCGGACTGGGTTCCTTTCACGGCAATGAAAAGAAATCCGGTCGTGACTTTGCGTGAATCAAAGGTAATCCCCGACAGGTCCCGGTCAGTGCTTCCCTTTACCTGGATCACTTCTATATCTTTCAACAATTCAGCCTGTTTCATCTTCATCTGCTAAATAAAGGTCATTTCAAGCGTGATCAGGTCACCTTTTATCGCCCGGGTTCCGGGGGAGATCGACTGTTGCCTGACGCTTCCGCGCCCGATAAGACGGACACGCAGTCCGGCATTCTCGAGCAGGTAGATCGCATCCTTGGCGCCCATGGAAACTACATTGGGTACCAATCCCTTGGGAATGTTCCGTTTACTAAGGGTGACTGCTTCTTCTTTCTTTTCAGTACTTACCCAATCCGAAGGAGTATGCGCGTTCTCAATGGGAACATCCAGTTCCTTTAAAACATGCCGCAGCTCTTGACGGTTTCCGGTTTTGGAATAGGGCAGATCCAGAGGAATCTCATCAATCCGGGTCACAAGGGGATGCATATCCACCGAAGTAGCGTAAACCTTGCGGGCTATCTCAAGAAAGACCGGGCCTGCCACCATATTGCCATAGTAAACATACCTGGATGGTGAATTGACCACCACAATACAGGAATACAGCGGATCATCAGCGGGAAAGTAACCAACAAACGAAGCCTGGTAACTTACTTCGGAAGCCGATTTATACCCGTATTTTTTGTTGTAAATCTGGTTGGTACCGGTTTTACCGGCAATTTTTATGAGAGGATTGCTCAGATTTTTGGCTGTACCTGATTCTACAACACCTTCAAGAACCTTTTTCACCTTGCGAAGCGTTGATCGCGAACAAACGGATGACTGCAACACCTCCGTGTCGAATCTCCGGACGAGTTTCCCGTGATACCGTATTTCCTTTACGAAGCGGGGCTTTACCATTTTTCCGTTGTTGGCAATCGCATTATAGAAAGCCAGTGTTTGTAAGGGTGTTATCCTGACTTCATAGCCGTGCGCCATCATGGCCAGGGAAATACCTGACCAGTACTTTTCACCGGGATATCTGATCTCAGGCTTGCCTTCACCTTTGATATCGATTCCCAGCCTTTCATTCAGCCGCATGGCATAAAGCCGGTCAATAAAGTCTCCGGGTCTCTGTTTGTAGGCTCCGGTAATGATTTTAGCCATTCCAACATTGGAGGAATTCTCAAATACCTCCTCTACCGTAATTTTACCGTAACCGCCTTTTTCATGACGGTCATCCCGGATGATCTTGTCATAGTATTTAAAGGTGCCGTCACCGGTGTCAACGGTATCTTCCAGATCCACCACACCATCTTCAAGGGCTGCAATGAGCACAGGCAGTTTAAAGGTTGAACCGGGCTCGGTGCTTTCTCCTACAGCGTAATTCTGAACTTCACGGTAATAGCCCGCTTCATCCCTGCCCAGGTTGACCATGGCTTTCACCTCACCGGTTTTCACCTCCATCAGTATCGCAGTCCCGTATTGAGCATCCTGGGATACCAGCTGCTGCAGCAAGGCTTTCTGGGCGACGTCCTGCAGGTTGACATCGAGGGTGGTTATTACATCACGGCCGTCCTTGGGTTCTATTTCATTGCGCTCATTCATGGGCATCCAGACATCCCCGGTGAGACGCTGCATCAGACGCACACCCTGTATACCGGCAAGCTGATCATTATAGGCGCCCTCAATGCCAACAACATTACCGTTGATGTCTTTGGAAGTATACCCGATTAACCTGCCGGCCAGGTTCTGATGCGGTCTTACCCTCCGGTTTTCCTGCATGTAGATCAAACCACCCTTGTAACGGCCCAACCTGAAAATCGGAAATTCCTTCAGCTTTTTAAGCTGGATATAATTCACGCCGCTTTTGACGAGGTGATAACGTTTCCCCTTCTGTCGTGCTTCAATCAGGCTTCGCTTATAATCTTCTTTTGATCTGTCGCCGAAGAGCCTTGAAAGACCAAGCGCCAGTGAATCAACTCCTTTATTGAAGGCTCTGTCAGTAAGGTTTTCGCAGGCGGCATCAAAATGTATTTCGTAAAAAGGTACCGAACTGGCCAGCAACCTCCCGTCAGAGGCATATATGCTTCCACGGTCAGCCGGAATATTCATCGTCTTAAGGGAAAAAGTATTGGCCTGGTCCGTCCAGGTCTTTTTTTCAAATACCTGCAGATAAACAATCCTTCCGATGATCAAAAGGCCAAACAGCAAAAAAGCGATGTAAACAATCGCCACTCTCCACATGATATCCTTTTTAACCGACATAGGCTAGTTCATTTTCTCAGCTTTTTAGGCGGTTCAAGAGATTCCTGCAGGCCAAGGCCCTTTGATTCAACCAGGACTGCCACTTGAGAAGGCCTGCTGATATTCATCAATTCCGATGTTATGGTGATCTGCTCGGACCGAAGGTTGCCCACTTCAATTTTCAGATCGTTTATTTGTCTTACCATTCGCTCAGCATGAAAGCGATTGCCGATGTAGATCACTCCCAGAAATGTCAGGAACAATACAAAGGGCAATTGCCGGATCATGTTCTCCCGTACCAGGAAAGTCCCGTCAATCAATTCCTTTACCCTGACCCTCTTCTTGAGCCTTTCCGGCTCAGGTGAAGTTGTCTTCTCCTTCGGCTTTTTAAGGGTCTTCTCAAAGCCCTCCTGCTCATCCACCGAAAGATCCATCAGGTCAATATGTCTGTTGTTTTCGTGCATTTAATTACTTCCTTTCTGCAATTCTCAGCCGCGCACTGCGGGCCCTCGGATTGATCAACACTTCATTTTCTCCCGCCATAACCGGTTTTCTGGTGATAAGCCTGTAGGGTTCATAACTGTTCCCGAATACATCCTTAACCGGTTCTTCATCACTGTTGCCCCATCTCATGAAGTTCTTTACCAACCGGTCCTCGAGAGAGTGATAACTGATGACAACAAGGCGACCGCCTGGTTTGAGTATACCGGAAACGCTCATCAGCATTTCTTTCAGGCTTGCCAGTTCCTGATTCACCTCAATGCGTAAGGCCTGGAAGACCTTTGACAGGAATTGGTTCTCCGAATGCCTGGGAATCAGCGGTTCAATACAGCTTACCAGTTGCGAGGTAGTCTCCAGTCGCTGTCTTGTCCTGAATTCCACGATGGCACTTGCTATCCTGTGTGCCTGGTGCAATTCTCCATATTCCCTGAAAAGCTCCGTCATCCTTTTGATCTCATATTCATTGACAATCTTTTCAGCCGTAAGGCTTCCCTTCTGATTCATTCGCATATCAAGCGATGCCTGGGAGCGATAACTGAAACCCCGTTCCGGTGTATTGAAATGATGTGACGAGACCCCGAGATCAGCGATCAAACCATCAATGCTTCTTACACCATGGTAATTCAGGTAGTTTTTTAAAAACCTGAAGTTGCCCAATATGAAAATGAACCTGTCATCCTCCGGGAGGTTCCTGGCCGCATCTTCATCCTGATCAAAGGCGAAGAGCCTGCCTCCATCCATCTTTTTTAATATGGCGGCCGAATGTCCCCCTCCACCAAAAGTTGCGTCCACATAAATCCCGCCGGATGAGATATTCAAACCTTCAACACTGTCTTTTAAAAGTACCGGTATATGGTAATCGCTCATCCACCGGCACTTTTATCTGGCGTTCCACCCTGATTGAGATTGCCCATGATCTTTTCTGCCAGATGGGCAATGGTTTCTCCGCCGCTTTCAATGGTATCATAAGCATCCCTTGCCCATATTTCAATCCGACCCAGTTGTCCGGCCATTACAATCTCACGGTCCGCGCCTATTTCCTCCAATAGCCGTTTGGGGATGAGCAACCGGTTACTGGCGTCGAGTGTCAGGTCAGCCATACCTTTGAAGAATCCGCGTAAAAACTGGTTGTGTTCCCGGTTGTAAGGATTGGTGTTCTGCCGCAGAATCTGCGTCTGCCTTTCCCACTCCATCATCGGATAAAGCACCAGGCATGATTCAAAAATGTCCTTCTTAAGAACAAATCTCTCCTGTATGCCTGCAGCCATCTGCTTGATAAATGCAGAAGGCAGAAGAACTCGGCCTTTGTCATCGAGCCTGCAGGGATAATCACCAGTAAATGTTGTCATGCCGGGTTTTGCATTTGGATTGTAAAAATAATACATTTATTCCCACTTTGTTCCACTATCGCCCATTTTTTCCCACATTGTTAATAACTTTTTACCGGGAGTGTTTATTGTATATTTTGCTGGATGTTTGTGAGAGGACTGGAAGTTATGGCTCAGATTTCATACATTTGAGGGACTAAATCTAAATGAAAGGGCCATGACTGAGAACGATCAGCCCGGGAAAACCAAGCCGATCAATATAAGAAAGGTTTTTCATGATAAAAATCCGCGGCTGGCAAGCTTGTTACCCGGGTTTGTATACCGATACATTGAGAAAATAGCACATCAGCGTGATATCAATGATTTTCTCTCAAGGCACGGTGATAAACATGGTCTTGACTTCGCCCGGGCGGCTATTGAGGAATTCAATGTTACCGTTACCGTCACCGGTGCTGAGAACCTGCCTGCTGAAGGACGTTTTATCTTTGCGTCCAATCATCCCCTGGGCGGATTCGACGGTATTCTTCTGCTGGTGTTGTTGAACGGGTATTACAAGGACTGCAAGTCACTTACCAATGATATTCTCATGAACATCATTAACCTGCATCCACTGTTCATTCCGATCAATAAGCACGGCAAACAGGGTACCGGTGCAGCATCGACACTGCATGATGCCTTCCTTTCAGACACACAGATAATCACCTTCCCGGCCGGTCTGGTTTCCCGGCGCATTCATGGTCAGGTGATGGACCTGGAATGGAAAAAGAACTTCATCACCAAGGCAGTTCACTACAAACGCGATATCATTCCGGTGCATTGCACCGGAAGAAATTCTGATTTTTTCTACAACCTGAACCATATCCGGAATTTTCTGGGGATCAAGGCCAACCTGGAAATGTTTTACCTGGTGGATGAAACCTATAAACACCGGAATGATCACCTGACCGTCACTTTTGGGAAGC
The DNA here is from genome assembly GCA_016930375.1 of Bacteroidales bacterium. GTDB lineage: Bacteria > Bacteroidota > Bacteroidia > Bacteroidales > UBA10428 > UBA5072. Next base: position 13,554 of record JAFGGU010000099.1, read on the forward strand.
CCATTTCCCATACGGCTTTTGATGCTTCAAAAACCCCCACCCAGTGGGCCAAATGGGTGAAGGAACAGGTATATGGACTGGCCGGGATTACCAGTGTGCCGGTTTAGTGAGCAGTAAACGGTAATCGGTAATCAGTAAACGGTAATCGGTAATCAGTAATCGGTAATCAGTAATCGGTAATCAGCAATCAGTGCAGGGATTGTAATTTTGGCATAATTTATGTCGCTGCCCATGTTTCAAAATTACGTACCTTTAAGTAGTACTTAACTAACCTAAATTCTATGCTATGAGAACAGTGAAGCATTTATTTGCAGTGATTGTGGGCGCTGCAATTCTTTTGCCGGGTTGTGCATCGATGAACAAAACCCAGAAAGGAGCCGCCGTTGGTACGGCAACAGGGGCTGCAGCAGGCGCTGTTATTGGCAGGGCGGCAGGTAATACGGCTCTTGGTGCAATCATTGGCGCCACTGTCGGAGGTGTGACAGGTGCTGTAATTGGTAAGCAAATGGACAAACAGGCTGAAGAGCTTAAGAATGAAGTTCCGGATGCGACGGTTGAGCGTGTTGGCGAAGGCATCATTGTGGAACTGAGCGACAAAGTGCTTTTTGAATTTGGAAAAGCTGACCTCACCGCTGCATCGCAACGAAGTCTCGATAAAATTGTTGAGGTATTCAACAAATACCCCGATACAAATGTTGAAGTACAGGGTCATACCGACAGCAAGGGCAGTGTGGATTACAACCAGGGCTTATCCGTAAGACGGGCGACCAATGTATCCAATTACCTTGCCAACAAAGGAATTGTAACATCGCGTCTCACCGTGAAAGGATACGGTGAGGAAGCTCCCAAATACGATAATGAAACGGATGAAGGAAGGGCACAAAACCGCCGTGTTGAATTCCTGATCACAGCCAATGAAAAAATGAAAGCAGAAGCCGAAAAGGCTGCTGAAGCGAAGTAATAATTTTTGTTTTTAATCCTAAACATTTATACAATGAAAAGAAAAGTATTATTCCTAATGGCAGCAACACTTATGATGACCGCAGCTGCCTATTCACAGGTCTCGTTCGGCCTTCGGGCAGGGGTTAATTTCCAGAATCTGAATGGCGAGGATGAAGCTGGTGACAAGCTTAAAAATGATCTCGCCATTGGCTTTCATATAGGCGCCAATGCTGAAATTCCCATTGCACAGGATTTTTACATTCAACCCGGGTTGTTATTCAGCACAAAGGGAGCAACCAACGTTTATGAAGTGGATGATCTCAAAGCTTCCATTTCTTACATAGAACTGCCAATCCATTTTTTATACAAACCTCAGCTGGGTTCCGGTAAACTGATTGTGGGCTTTGGTCCGTATGTCGGTTACGGAATTGGTGGCAAGTTCAAACTGGATGATGAGGAAGAAGACATCAAATTCAAAAACGATGTGAAGGAATCCGATGAGGAAGCGATTTATTTGAGACCACTGGATGCAGGAGCCGACATATTTTTCGGCTATGAATTTGCTTTCAAGGTATCCGTGCAGCTGAATGCGCAGCTGGGCTTATTGAACCTCGTTCCGAAATATGAGGGTGAAAAAAGCGATGAGATCGTAAAAAACACCGGTTTCGGTTTCTCGGTAGGATATAGATTCTAAATTTGATTCTCACTTTGAGAATCCTGTCATAATAGCAGAGACCCCGCCAAAGGGAGGGGTCTCTGCTGTTTCACGGTTATTTTTTTCGACAACTAATCAATAACAATTACTAATGATGCGTTTACTTTTAAAGAATCTTATATGATATTGATATTTAATATAATAAAAGCGTTCTTTGATTTTTTGATTTGAATTGACGTATAGATTTTATGTAAGATTTGCAAAATTTGGAAATCAGTCCGGGCGTTTTTCGTACTGGTTCTTTTCAGCCGCGGAGCGGCTCAATTTGAATAACGCCGGGTGCAACCCGGTGTATCGTACATCCCTATCCACCCCAACCACGAAGTGGTTGAACATACATGAATTGAATAACACATCTATCAACAATTCAACCACTTTCCATCCAATCTACATCATCAATTAAATAAGCTAGTCAAAAAGTCTCAGAACTACATGATTTATATGACAATCAACTTAAACGCATCAGAAGTAAATAACAACATAATAATTCCGATACAATGAAAACAACTCAAACCCTCTTCATCCTTTTGTTTATTTCCACCCTGGGTTCATTTGCCCAAAAACCCATTTTGATTTATGAGGAAAATATCCAATTAGGCAACAATTATTACCCGGGAATTTATGTGACCATTCCCGAAGTGCCTTTTGAATCCGTTCAGAAGAACTGGATTAAAACCATGGAATCCGGATCGAAATCCAAGGCGGTATTTGAAAATGGAAACTGGTCGATTTTCGGAGCCAATATCAAATCCGTGTCCCCCACGCCGCTGAATATTTACAGCAGGATTGAAAACCGGGATTCACTGGTCGGACTTTTGGTTTCCCTGGAATTAAAGAAAGACGATTTCGTGCAAAAGGGAATTCATGAGACCGAGCTGACAAGCGCCAGAGAATTTCTCAAACAATTTGCCAGGGACCAGTATCTGAAACTGGCTGAGGAGCAGCTGGAGGTTGAAGAAAAGAAACTATCCGACATTGAGAAAGAGTTTTCTTCTTTTAAAAAGCAGGAATCACGTTTGGAAAAATCAATACGTTCAGCCGAAAAGACTATCAAAAAAGAACAGGAAGAGTTGGTAGCCCAGAATGTTGCATTGAATTCCGTAAGTGTTGAGATCGCTTCCCAGACTCTTCAGTATAATGAGTTGGCCGATGGCACTGCCAAGGAAGAACGGGCCAAATACCTGAAAAGTCTTGATAAACGAAAAAGCAAGATAACCAAGGCTATAAAGACCTCTGAAAAGAAAATTGAGAAAGCCAATGCGAGCATCCGTGATGCCAATGCGCGAATACCTCAGAAAGAATCCCTACAGGTTGAAGCCAGGAATAAAATTGCTGCTCAGCAAACCGTTGTGCAACAATACAAAGATAAGGTAGCTAAGATTATACAAAACTGACTGGCTGGTGAAGTCGCTTAGGGGAACAACCTGGCTGATTCATCCTGCATGAGCACCCACAGGGAATATATTCCTATTACGGTACCCACAGGAAAGACAAAACAGCCGATGGCAGCCATTACCATTACCAGTATCCTGGCCCATCGCTGAAAACGCAGCAAGCCTATTCCTCCGATCAGGCCTGCCAGGGATAAAAGCAGGAGCATGGCCGGCAGAAAGGATCCCAGAAAACTCATCACTTCGTTGGCTACATCAACGTCGCTGACAAAGGAACCGGCAAATGAAAAAACAAAAAACACCACCATGGCACCCAGGATTCCCATGGTGCTGAATCCTATCTGTAATGCTGCCACAAGTGTTACGTGTTTCTTCATGGTTGATTCTTCCATAATGCTATTAATTTGTCTGAAAGTTAAGAATTTTTTTATTACCCCGTAAGTATGTCTATACATTTAAAGGGTTTGTATATTTGTCAATGAATAGGGACTACATTTACTTACTTTTACCACGATTTTAGCGTTTTGAACAATCGATGTAACCGATTGTTTTGATAATTAGCCTAATAGAGCCAAATATTCATTCAATGCGATTCAAATGAACAAAAAATTCAGAGCTATTCTAACCGTATTAATTATTCTGGTTTTCGTAATCATGATTTTTTATCCGAAGATCAAGCCCCTGTTCAGTTCAAAAGGTGAAGGAGGTCCTGCGCCTGCCGGGCAGATGATGCGAGGACCCGGGGCCGGAAGCGGACAACCGGTGCTGAATGTCAGTGGATTTTTAATTGCGCCCGCGCAGATGAATGAAGTTATTAAGAGCTCAGGAACTGTTTTGCCTGACGAAGAGGTCGAGCTGTCCTTTGAGACTTCGGGAAAAATTGTTGCCATTTACTTTACTGAAGGCACAAGGGTAAAAAAGGGTGACCTTCTGGCCAAGGTAAACGACAAGCCTTTACAGGCCCAGTTGCTTAAACTTCAGGCCCAGAAAAAACTGGCAGAGGAAAAGGAATTCCGACAGAGAAGTCTTCTCGAAAAGGACGCCATCAGCAGGGAGAGTTATGACCAGATTGCTACCGAATTGCAGGCGATTGAAGCTGATGTTCTTCTGATCCAGGCCCGTATTGCCGAAACCGAGCTCAGGGCCCCCTTTGACGGGATCATCGGGTTGCGTCTGCTCAGTGAAGGAAGTTATACTTCCCCGTCCACGAAAATTGTAAGACTGGTAAAAACAAGCCCGCTTAAAATTGAATTCTCCATTGCGGAAAGGTACGCCAATGAGATCAGAAAAGGTTTTCCGATCGAATTCGAAATTGACGGCAACAGCACAGTTTTTAGGGCCTCGGTGTATGCCGTTGACCCCAAGGTTGATATCAACACACGCACAATAGGTGTAAGGGCTATGTACCCCAACAGCAGGGAAGAGCTCAAACCGGGGCGTTTTGCCAGTATTACCATGCGGTTGACACAGATAGAGAATACCATTGCCATTCCCACGGAAGCTATTATTCCGGAAATGGAGGGAGAAAAGGTCTTTCTCTACAAAGCCGGCAAGGCATTCCCGGTTGCGGTCGCCACCGGCTTGCGAACTGAAGCGCTCATCCAGATCAAGGAAGGACTTCAATTCGGCGACACATTGCTTACCTCGGGCGTTCTGCAGCTGCGGCAGGGTCTGCCTGTCGTGCTTGATACCCTGGTAAAAAACTGAATTAAATACATATTCCGATACCATGAGTCTTTCATCCACAAGTATAAAAAGGCCTGTATTAACTACCGTGTTTTCACTGGTGATCCTGCTGTTCGGGATAATCGGATTATCTTACCTGGGTATCCGTGAATTCCCCAGCGTGGATCCGGCCATTATTACCGTGAGCACTTCCTATCCCGGAGCTAATTCTGATGTTATTGAAACGCAGATTACAGAACCTCTGGAGCAATCCATTAACGGGATCCCCGGTATACGTACCCTCACCAGCGTCAGCCGGCAGGGGGGCAGCAATATTACCGTTGAGTTTGAACTCAGCGTAGATCTCGAAACTGCGGCCAATGACGTCAGGGATAAGGTATCACAGGCACAGCGGTTGCTGCCCAGGGATGTGGATCCGCCCACGGTAGCCAAAGCCGACGCGGATGCTTCCCCCATCATGATGATAGCCATCCAAAGCTCAAAGCGTTCAATGCTTGAAATTTCTGAGATCGCAGAGCTGACATTCAAAGAACAGTTGCAGACCATCCAGGGTGTGAGCGCTGTTATGATATGGGGACAAAAAAGATATGCCATGCGTTTATGGCTTGATCCCGCGAAATTGGCCGGGTACGGTTTGACCCCCCTGGATGTCAGAAATGCCATTGGAAGGGAAAATGTTGAACTCCCGTCTGGCAGCGTAGAGGGAAATACAACTGAGCTTACCATCAGAACACTGGGATTGATGACAACCCCGGCTCAATTCAATAATCTTATCATTAAACAGTCGGGCGACCAGGTGGTAAGAGTCAGCGATATCGGTCGCGCTGAGCTTGGCCCCGAAGATATACGGGGGATCATGAAGCTGAACGGTATTCCCATGGTGGCCACTGCCATTATACCCCAACCCGGGGCGAACCATATCGACATCGCGGATCAGGTATACGAAAGGCTTGAGTTCATGAAGAAAGACCTTGCGGATGATATTGAGGTTGAAATAGGATTTGACACTACCGATTATATCCGTTCCTCCATTCGGGAAGTTGAGGACACCATCCTGATAGCCTTTCTGCTCGTTGTGATTATCATATACTTCTTTTTGCGTGACTGGCGCACCACATTGATCCCGATCATCGTCATCCCGGTTTCACTGGTCGGGTCATTCTTTATCATGTATGTTGCAGGATTTACAGTCAATGTGCTTACTCTACTGGCTATCGTGCTGGCCATCGGATTGGTGGTAGATGATGCCATCGTGATGATGGAAAACATCTACGTAAAGATTGAGAATGGCATGGATCCCATGGAAGCAGGCCTGCAGGGATCCAATGAGATCTTTTTCGCCATTGTGGCCACCACCATCACCCTGGTCGCGGTATTTTTCCCGATCGTATTCCTGCAGGGAATGACAGGCAGGTTGTTCCGCGAATTCAGCATTGTGCTGGCCGGGGCTGTTACCATTTCGGCATTTGTTGCCCTGACCCTTACCCCCATGCTGTCCACCAAAATGCTGAAAACCCACAGCAAACACAGCTGGATGTTCCGGAAAACGGAGGGATTCTTTATTAAACTGAATGAATGGTATAAAAACACACTTGAAGCTTTTCTGGGTAAGAAATATCTGGCTCCCATAATCCTGGTTGTGGCACTGGCGCTGACAATCCTGTTGTGGACGACAATACCTGCAGAAATGGCGCCGCTCGAGGACCGCTCCCAGATCAATGTCAATACCACCATGCCTGAAGGATCAACTTATGAGTATACTTTGGGTTATGTTGAAGATATCGGCAATACCGCTGAAAAATCCGTGCCGGAGTCCAAATACATACAAACCATGGTTCGCAGCGGTTTCGGGTTTGTACGCATGGTGCTTGTGGAGCCTTCGGAAAGGGAAAGATCGCAGCAGGAGATAGCCAATAAGCTTTCTGCGGAGCTAAGATCCAAAACCAGGGCGAGGGCAAGTGTGATCCAGCAATCTACATTTGGCGGCCGGCGTGCCGGACAGCCTGTTCAATTTGTGATCCAGGCGCAGAGCATTGATAAACTCCGTGAAATTCTTCCTCCTTTCATGGCCGAAGTACAAAGCAATCCTACCTTTCTGATGGCCGATGTGAACCTGAAATTCACCAAGCCCGAAATTCAGATCAATATCAACCGCGATAAGGCAAATCTAATGGGAGTGTCAACACAGAATATCGGGCAAACCCTTCAGCTGGCGCTCAGTGGTCAGCGTTTCGGATATTTTTTCATGAACGGCAAGCAATACCAGATTCTCGGTGAACTTGCCAGGGAGGACAGGAACACCCCCATGAACCTAACAGCGCTTTATGTGAGAAATGGCGGCGGTGACATGATCCAGCTTGACAACCTGGTCACCCTGAATGAAAGCACTGCTCCGCCCCAGTTATACCGGTATAACCGTTTTGTGGCTGCTACGGTTTCTTCAGGACTGGCTGAAGGGAAAACCATCAGTCAGGGACTGGATGAAATGGATAAGATTGCCGACAAGGTGCTGGATGATACTTTTAGAACTGCGCTGGCAGGAGATTCAAAAGACTTCAAAGAGAGCTCATCCAGCCTGATGTTCGCCTTCTCCCTGGCGCTGGTCCTGATCTTCCTTGTGCTGGCCGCTCAGTTTGAGAGTTTCAAGGATCCAATCATCGTGATGATGACGGTTCCGCTGGCCGTAACAGGAGCCCTGATCTTCATGTGGTATTTTGATATTACCATGAATATCTTCAGCCAGATCGGAATCATCATGCTAATCGGACTGGTTTCCAAAAACGGGATTCTGATCGTGGAATTTGCCAACCAGCGAAAAGCTGCAGGATTGTCCAAGCTCGAAGCGATCAGGTACGCAGCTGCAGCTCGTTTCAGACCTATTCTGATGACCAGTCTGGCTACCATATTCGGCATTCTGCCACTGGCCCTCGGTCTTGGTGAAGGCGCCCAGAGCCGCGTAGCCATGGGTATTACTGTTGTCGGCGGGATGACCCTTTCCACATTCCTGACTCTTTTCATAGTACCGGCAGTTTACCTGATGATCGCCACTGAAACTAAAAAAGAAAATAATGAGAAATAGACGGATCATCTTTTCTGTCCTTGCCCTTATCGGTCTGATACCCGCTTATTCACAAGAGATATATGATCTGAACCGGTGTATCACAACCGGACTGGAAAGGAATTTCTCCATACAGATTGCCCGTAACCGCCAAGAAATTTCTGATAAGAACTACACCCTGGGAAATGCCGGGTTCCTGCCTTCGGTGGATCTGAGCAGCCGCTACGGGGGAACCATAAACAATACCACCCAGACCTTCTCAGCCGGAGGGGATACTTCATACAATGGCATTCACAACACAACAACAAGCGCTGCCGCGACTTTAAGCTGGCCGCTTTTCCAGGGTTTCCATGCGCAAACCTCTTATAAAAAGCTCGGTGAGCTCAGGCAGGTGGGTGAACTGAACACCCAGATGGCCATTGAGGATTTTTTGGCTGACATCACCTCCGAATACTATTTCTACATCCAGCAGTTGCAGCTCTATCATAACCTGGGATATGCGGTTTCCTTATCCAGGGAGCGGGTCAGAATTGACGAGGAACGCTACCTGCTCGGAGCATCCTCCAAGCTTCAGCTATTGCAATCTATGGTTTACCTCAACTCCGACAGCTCGAGGTATGCCAGGCAAAATGAAGTATTACGGGCCTCCCAGGTCAGAATCAACAGGCTGATGTCTTCCGAAAACCTGGGACAGGATATCATTCTGAGGGACTCAACAATCATCATTCATTCAGACCTCGTGTATGACTCGCTTCTGGCTGCAACCACGAGATCAAATACCAGCCTTCTCATTGCGCGCAAAAATCAAACAATTTCAGAATACGATTATAAGATCATCGCATCCCGTACCTACCCCTATCTGAATTTGTCCACCGGGTATAACTACAGTTTTAATGATTATGAAAGCAACAACTTTAAAAATCAACAGGTTGACGGCTTTAATTACGGCCTGACGCTGGGGGTGAATTTATTTGACGGATTCAACCTGCGAAGGGAAAAGGCGAATGCACATATCGAAATTCAAAACAGGGAGTATCAGTACCAGCAGGTTGATCAGCAGGTGAGGGCCGACCTGATCACCTTCTATTATGCCTATCAGAATAACCTGCTTTTGCTGAAACTCGAAGAGCAGAACCTGGAGACTGCCAAAGAAAATCTGGAGATAGCCCTGGAAAGATATAAGCTGGGCAGTTTATCAGGTTTGGAACTCAGGGAGGTTCAGCAAAGCCTTCTGGAGGCGGAAGAAAGACTGCTGTCTGTGCAATACCAGACCAAACTGGCAGAGATTTCCCTGTTACTGATCTCGGGAAGGGTGATGGAGTATCTTGTCGTCAGCTGAAGATCCCTTTTTCACATCACGTGCTTTCCGGGCAAAGCAACCGGAGCAGGTCACAGGCAGCCCTTACGGACGTAATGGGTTCACAGGTAAGGGTAAGCTTGCTGTTGCCTTCTTTCATCCGGAAACGGGCAGGTTGATTTTGGACAAATTTCAGAATATTGCTGAAAGTGGTTGACCTGTAAAAGTCAGATTCCGGATTGGCAATAAAATACCCGATCATTTTGCTGTTTTTCAGTATCATTTTTTCAAAGCCCAGTCGGTTGGCAAGCCACCGTAAGCGCACCACTTCAAGCAATTCGAAGCTGGCGGGGGGCAGAGGTCCGAACCTGTCTTTCAATCCGGATTCAAACAACAACAACTCCTTTTCCTGCTGTATCTGGTCAAGCTCCCTGTAAAGGCTCATCCGCTCAGAAACATTCGATATGTATTCATCCGGAAAGAGCAGTTCAAGGTCGGTATCAATCTGGCAGTCCTCAACAAACACAATCTTTTCATTCTGCTCAGCCGGCTCTTTGGGAGCAAAAAGTTCCTTGTACTCATTCTCTTTCAGTTCACTGATGGCCTCGTTCAGAATGCGGTTATAGGTTTCAAAACCGATATCGGCGATAAAGCCGCTTTGCTCACCACCCAGCATATTGCCGGCGCCACGGATATCAAGATCATGGAGGGCAATATTAAACCCACTCCCCAGCTCGGATAATTCCTCAATGGCCTTTAAACGCCGGCGTGCTTCGGGTGTGAGCAAGGTGGGGGGGGGAGACAGCAAATAACAGAACGCCTTTTTATTGGATCTGCCCACACGTCCGCGCAACTGATGCAAATCACTCAGCCCGAAATGATGTGCATTGTTAATGAAAATGGTGTTGGCATTGGGAATATCCAGTCCCGATTCAATGATGGCCGTTGCCACCAGCACATCATAGTCTCCCCTGATATAGTCGGTCATGGCTTGTTCCAGTTCATGTCCTTCCATTTGGCCATGGGCGACACAGGCTTTAATTCCGGGGCATAGTTTACGGATCAGTGTTTCAACTTCCAGGATGTTCTGCACCCGGTTGTGAATGAAAAAGACCTGGCCTCCGCGGGAGACTTCATACATGATGCCCTCCCGGATAATATCATCGTTGAACGTGTGCAACTCGGTGATGATGGGATGCCTGTTGGGGGGAGGCGTGTTAATGACCGAAAGGTCGCGGGCTCCCATGAGGGAGAATTGAAGCGTTCGCGGTATGGGTGTTGCCGTAAGGGTAAGATTATCAACGTTGAGCTTGAGGTTTTTCAGTTTTTCCTTGGCCGAAACGCCGAATTTTTGTTCTTCATCAATGATCAGCAATCCCAGGTCTTTGAAATGAATATCGGCGCCCAGCAGTCGGTGTGTGCCAATGATAATATCGATCTTACCCTCGGCAAGTCGTTTAATGATATCGGTCTGCTGGGAACCTTTCTTGAAACGGTTGATGTACTCAATATTACAGGGGAAATTCTGCAGCCGGTCACGAAAGGTATTGTAATGTTGCAGGGCAAGGATGGTGGTAGGCACCAGAATGGCCACCTGTTTGCTGTCGGCAACTGCCTTAAATGAAGCACGGACAGCCACTTCGGTTTTTCCGAAGCCCACATCACCACAAACAAGCCGATCCATAGGGTTTTCCGATTCCATGTCCTCCTTGATCGCCCTGGTCGCCTTAACCTGGTCCGGAGTGTCCTCATAAATAAACGAGGCTTCCAGCTCATCCTGCATATAGGTATCCGCAGCAAAGGCAAAACCCTTTTGCATTTTTCTGCGGGCATAAAGATCAATCAGTTCCCGGGCAATATCTTTGATCTTTCTGCTGGTATTCTGTTTGAGCTTTTGCCAGGCTCCTGTTCCTAGTTTATAAAGCCTGGGAGGTTCATTTTCCTTTCCCTTGTATTTGGAAATCCGGTGAAGCGCATGAATGCTCACATACAGCACATCATTGTCCTGGTATACCAGCCTTACCGATTCCTGGACCTTTCCGTTGATGTCAATTTTTTCGAGCCCCCCGAATTTGCCGATGCCATGATCGATATGAACAACGTAATCACCAGGTTGCAGTCCCTGAAGCTCTTTGAGTGAAAGCGTGCCCCTGTTTGAGAAATAATTCTGGAGCGTGTACTTGTGATAGCGTTCGAAGATCTGGTGGTCTGTATAACAGCATAGCTTCAGATCCCGATCGATGAATCCCTCGTGCAGGGTCTTCAGCAAAGGATGGAACTTTATACTTCGGTTGATATCCTTGAAAATCGCTGTGAGTCGTTCAATCTGTTTTTCACTGTCACTCAATATATAATTCGTGTGGCCGCTTTGGGTCAGCGCAAGAAGGTCCTCGGAGAGCAGGTTGAAGTTTTTATTGAACGCCGGTTGTGGAGAGGTGCTAAACGAAACGGACTGACTTCCGGAGTAAAAACTGCGGGATCCCAGCTCCACAATTCGGAATTCCGGCAGCTTACTGATCAGGTAATGCCCTGTAGTAAGCTGGTTCTCGGTAAGAGGGAGCACTTCATCTTTTTTTGCAGCCCTCCGGGAAATATCCAGGTATATCTCATTCAGCTTTTCGGTGGTGAACCGGATGTCATTGATCCATATTACCGATGATGTATCGAGGTATTCAGTCAGCGGTTCGCTGACATCCTCCAGTGTGAGTTCCTGTACATTTGGCAGAATGCTGATCCTTTCGTGGAGCTCTTTCGAAAGCTGGTTGTCAATATCAAAGGTCCGGATGGATTCTACTTCATCTCCGAAGAAGTCGATGCGGTAAGGATCGGGATGGGCGAACGAAAACACATCCACCAGGCTGCCCCTGATGGCATATTGCCCCGGCTCATAAACAAAATCAACCTCGGTAAAATGATATTCCTCCATCACCTCCCGCATAAAACCAATGGATATTTTTTCTCCACGAGCCAGATGAAGTGTATTCTTTTTAAGTTTCTTGTGGGTGATCACCTTTTCTGCAAGCCCTTCGGGGTAGGTGACAATAATGAGGAAATTGTCGCCTGCGTGCTTTTCACCTGAACCCAGCCTGTTGATCACATTCGTGCGGAGAATGACATTGCCGTTATCAGTCTGGTTAAATTGCACCGACCTTTTAAACGACGACGGGAAGAAAAGAACCGGATCACTTCCCAGCAGGTTTACCAGGTCATTGTAAAAGTAGGCTGCATCTTCCTTTTCCGGAAGAATCATGAGGTGCACACCGGGCAATTGGGGTATCAAAGCCGCAGCAACCAGGCTACCGGAAGATCCTGAGAGTCCGGAACATTGCACTTTCTGATTATTTTTCCCGGTAAGCAGCTGTAAGAGCTTGTTGCACGTGGGATGATTACGGTAGGTGCTGATTAGTTCAGTTAAAGCCACACAAAGATTTTTCGATTGGTTACAAAATTAAGGATATTTGCAGTTATTTTGTAAAAGACAAAGCAACCATTCATTCAAAATGGCATCTTTAAACCATCGAAACGGATTGTCACTTACAAAATCAAAGATCATGAAACCAAAGAGCCTCTTTGTATTATCCCTTGTTTTACTGTTTATCGTTTCCTGCAATTCTGACAACGATGAAACCTATACGGTGGTCTTCAATTTATATTATGATGCGGAAGGGTGGACCGGGAATTTTACCGATTTTCCTGCCGGTGAGGAAGCATTCTACGAATTGAGCGCAGGCTGGTCACATCTGCCTTCTTCCCTGGATACCCTTGAAGGAGCCTTCAGGATCAGCGGCAATAATCATTCTGACGATCTGTTCATGTACATTATGCGCAAGGTGGATGGTTTGAGGTTTGAAACAAGCTACCGCGTAACCTTTGAACTGGAACTGGCTTCAGAAGCGCCCACCAACACAGTCGGTATCGGGGGTGCACCCGGCGAAGGGGTAACCCTGAAGGTTGGCGCTGTTCAGGATCAGCCGGCCAGGCTGCTCGGCGAGGATGATTTTTATGCCATCAATCTCGACAAAGGCAACCAGGCCAGCTCGGGAGATGACATGATGGCCATAGGGCATGTCGGTGTCAGCGATACCACAACGGTTTATACCCTCATCAAACGCGACAATATATCCGATCCGATTGAGGTGACAACCGATGAATACGGGGAATTCTGGGTTATCATCGGCACCGATTCGGGATTTGAAGGGATAACGACATTATATTACAACAAGATCAAAATGACGATCAGGAGGAATTGATATAAAAAGTCTTGCAGTCTTGCAGTCTTGCAGTCTAGTTATGTTAAAAATATCAACAATAGCATAACTCTATCTATAAATATCCGGATACCAAAACGTCAGGCCTGAAAGGCCATAACTTAATAGAGCAGGGTGCAACCCTGCGAAGACAAAAACTTTGCTGCTATGCCAATACCACAAACGCAGGGTTGCACCCTGCGCTGATATGTCGCGGCCTTTCAGGCCTAACTCCAATATGGATAAGTTGTTGATCTTATACCATTCTCATTTTAAAATAATTACTACTTTTATGTGAGTGTGTTTAGAGCATTGGCGGTAGGCTGTAGGCTGTAAGTTCTTTCGACTAATAAATATATAGTCTCAATGAGTAGAAAAGCTATTATTTTTATAATCCTAACTGGTTCCTTCTTTCTTTCCTGTACAAAAAACGAAAATCTGTCGAATAACAATAGCCGGTTATGGTACAGGTACCCGGCTAAGTACTGGAACAGTCAGGCGCTGCATTTGGGAAACGGATATTTCGGGGCTTCTTTTTTCGGCGGGACCGATGAGGAGACTTTTGCACTGTCGGAAAAAAGTTTTTGGACAGGTGGTCCGGCACAAGGAGATTGGACAGCTGCAGGGGTGAATCCCAAAGCCAAAGAAGCACTCCCTCTCATCCGGCAGGCAATATTGAACGGGAATATCCATAGGGCTGACAGTCTGGTAAAAAACGATTTTTTTGGATCAGCAGATCTTTTTGGTCATTTCTCATCTGTCGGCAATCTTAATATCAAATTCCACGGTCAAAAAACCGAACCTGAAAATTACATGAGGGCCCTAGACCTGGAGAATTCGTTGGGCCTGGTTCAATATGATATCGGAAATACCAGGTATTACCGGGAATATTTCTGTTCATACCCCGACAGGGTGCTGGCCATGAGATTCTCGGCGGGTAGTCCGGGAAGAATCTCATTTGACCTGTCCATGGAAATATTGCAGGATTCTTCAATCATTGAAATTACGGAGAACACGTACCAGGTGAAAGGTTACATCAATGAAAATCATCGCCTCTTTCATGTGTTGATATCTATAAGGAACGCAGGAGGGACAGTTGGGCAGGATGGCGGTTCTCTGATCGTAAGAGGTTCGGATACGGTTGAGGTTTACCTGACAATAGCGACTGATTATAAAATGGAATACCCGGATTACACAGGCGCTGATCCTGAGAAAATCACACAGGATATCATCCGGAATGTAGTTCATGATAACTATGAAAGCCTGAAAATGCGTCATATTTCGGATTACAAGTCATTATATGATCGCGTTAATTTATCCCTAGAGGGTAATCAAAAAGCAGAAAAACTTCCAACCAACGAACGTTATCAAAATCTGAAATCGGGAGGATCCGATCCGGGCTACAAAACGCTCGCCTTTAATCTTGGCAGGTATTTGATTATCAGTTCATCCCGTCAGCATACCCTGCCGGCAAATCTGCAGGGAGTCTGGAATACTTTTCTTAATCCGCCATGGGCGGGAAATTATCAGAGCAATATCAACCTCCAGGAAATCTATTGGTCATGTGGTCCCACTGATCTTGCTGAATGCCAGCAAGCCTATATCGATTGGATCGACAACCTGTCCATTTCAGGCAAAGAAATAGCAGAACGTGTATATGGCACCCATGGCTGGGTCAGTCATACTACCGGAAATATATGGGGACATGCTGCGCCCTATGGGGACCATCCCTGGGGCTTGTATCCGATGGGAGCAGCGTGGCATTGCCAGGTCGTTTGGGATCAGTTTGCATTCACCGGGGATACCGGGTATCTTCGGACACAGGCTTTTCCGCTTTTAAGGGATGCATCTGTTTTCTGGCTTGAAAACCTTGTCAGATATAATGGATATTATATTACTGCCCCATCAGTTTCAGCCGAACATGGCGCTTTGATGACTGAGGATGGTCTGAATCCGGCTTTCCATGATTCCATTAGTGACAAATATGTTTATTGTTTGCCGGGAATATACCAGGATATCGAAATGCTCTGGGATTTATTCACCAATACTTCAAGCGCGGCCAGGATATTGGGTGAACAGGTTTTTGCTGATTCACTTCTGCAAGTCAGGCAAAATCTTTTACCGTTAAAAATCGGAAAGTACGGTCAGCTTCAGGAATGGTATGAAGATATGGATAATCCCGAATGTCACCACAGGCATATCGCTCATTTGTATGCAGTATGCCCGGGACGCCAGATAAGTCCGGTCAAGACCCCGGAACTGGCAAGAGCTGCAAAAAAATCGCTGGATATGAGGGGAGACGGACGTTTTTTGATGCAAGAACTGGCGTCAGGAGGCAATTGGGCCAGGGCGCACCGGATGTGGTGCTGGACCAGACTTATGGATGGAAACAGGGCCCATAAAATAATGACAGAAATGCTTACCGGGCAGGGATTTGAAAACGGTCTCACCTATCAGCATGCTGATTATCACTGGGAGCGTAAAGATCTTTTTAAGGAAGGTGAATTGTATTGCCATTTTCAACTGGATGGCTCTGCTTCAATTCCGGGATGTATTGCTGAGATGCTTGTTCAGTCGCACACAGGTGAAATACATCTTTTGCCTGCCCTGCCTGATGAATGGAATTCAGGAAAGATAAACGGCTTAAAAGCAAGAGGTGGATATAAAATCAATATGGAATGGAAAAAGGGTAAGTTAATCCGGGCAGAAATAATTGCTGAAAAGGAAAGTCCGTTGCCTGTGGTCCGGGTTAAGGATAAAATTATTGATATTGCGGATTCTAAAATCATTAGATTTATTATTCAAAATTAATGCTGATGCATTGCATTGAAATCATGCATGAAGGTCAATAAATCACTATTTTAGTCGAAAATCAGGAATATGAAAGTTTTCAAATTCGGAGGCGCTTCGGTGAAAGATGCCGCGGCGGTGAAGAACATCGCTGTTATCCTGAAGCAGTATCCCGATGACCTGGTGGTTGTGATCTCAGCCATGGGAAAAACCACCAATGGCCTGGAGCGTGTTCTGAATGCTTATATATCGGGCGACAAGTTCCGGGCTCTTTCAGAACTGAATAACATCAGGGATTACCATTTTGCCATCATGCGCGAGCTACTTTTAGATGAAAGTCATGCCGTGTTTTCAGAACTGGAAAATGTCTTTAACGGTTTGAAGAAAAGACTGGAGGCCCCTCCCACAGGTTCCTACAACCACGAATATGATCAGCTGGTGTCGCTGGGGGAAATCATCTCCACCATTATTGTCAGCAATTACCTGAATTTTGCAGGTGTTCCCAATACATGGACTGATGCCCGGCAATTCCTCAAGACCGATGGCAACTTCAGGGAGGGCAGGGTGGACTGGGACATATCTGACCGGCTGATCCGGGAGACATTCGATTTCAGGAACGCACACCTTTATGTTACACAGGGATTCATTGGTTCAACAGTAAACAATCTCACAACAACACTCGGCAGGGAAGGTTCAGATTATACTGCGGCGATCCTGGCCTACATTTTGTCGGCCGAGTCGGTCACGGTGTGGAAAGATGTTCCGGGGGTGCTGAACGCGGATCCGAAATGGTTTGACGACACGATCAGGCTTGAAAGGATATCTTACCTCGATGCCATTGAGCTGACCTATTACGGCACCAGTGTCATTCATCCCAAAACCATCCAGCCGCTCAGGAACAAGGGCATCCGGCTGTATGTGAAATCTTTTCTGCATCCGTCGGACCCGGGAACAGTAATCGGTGAAGATGATTATGAAAAGCTGATCCCATCCTTCATTTTTAAAATGGACCAGGTACTGATCCACGTCCACCCTGTGGACTTCTCATTTATCGCTGAGGATAACCTGGAAAAGATCTTTCGCTGTTTTGCAGGATATGGCCTAAAGATCAATTTGATGCAAAATTCTGCCATAAGCTTTGATGTATGCGTGAACAATGATCCCAGCCGGATCCCGGATGTGCTGGCAGATCTGCAGAAGGAATTCAGGGTGAGTTCCTCAACCGGACTTGAGCTGATCACCATCCGGTATTATGATGATGCCACCATTTCCAGGGTGCTAATAAATAAAGAGTTACTTCTTACCCAGCGCACCCGGAAAACCATTCAGATGGTGGTGCGGGATTTGGGGTGAGGATTTGATTTTTTGGGGCTGCAATAATTCATCCCTGCCTGCGGCAGGCAGGCTCTACGAGGATGTATTGGCATTGTATCGATTTTACTACAATAATTTAACCTCTACGAGGTTGTTTTATGGTATTTCAATCCAAATATACCTGTCGGATAATGGAATACTAATGGTTTATTCATGGTTTTTCTATACAGAACCTTGTAGAGGTTCAATTATTGTAGAAAATGTGTATTACCAATTTCATCACAACCCTGTAGGGGTTGAATTATTAAGGCTTAACTCCTTCGAACACCCATAATACAGCCTGCCGTAAAAGTTTTCTGAAATTCTCATTCTGAAAGGTGGGTGTATCATGTCCCGACTGGATGGTCACCACCCGGGCTTTGCCGTAGCGGTGTGTCCAGCCGACGATCGGCGTACTTGTAGGATCATCGGTGGTAAGCAGGGGTGTAACATTGGGAGACACATAAAATCCTTTATAGGTTTCATCAAACAATTCGAAGTCCTTCAATCCTTTAGTAACAGGATGCAATGTATCCACAACTTCCAGGGCGATATGCCGGTCATGCTCATAAGTCGAGGCCGGATATTCACGATCAACCACAATTGTTGGAACATGAAAATATTTGCCACCGATAATGCGGATGTATTCATCCCATCCGTCGAAGGCACAGATGCTGTGGTGAAGAACCACCAGGGGTTTACCATCCATGATACATCCGGAGAACGCCTTCTTTTGTTCAGATGTAATGGTTTGCCACATGTGGTAAAACACGATCACGTCGAAGTTATCCCTGTTTTCCGGCAAAAACAAGTTAAACGCATCCGGGAATTCCTCTATTTCAAAGGTAAATTCGTCTCCCAGTTCCTCAAGCATGCCGGTGAATGTAACTTTATCGTAGTCATGACCTCCCGTGATCACCAGGATCCTCACCGGTTCCTGGCCAAGCGCTTTTACCGGGAGCAAGGCGACTGGCAGCATAAAAAGAAAAAAGAGAACTAGTTTCATACTCTTATACCACCGGCCATTTAAAAGTTGATTTAAGCGTCATGCGTTCACCGGTAGCCCCTGATTTCCGGGCTGCTTCGATGATCTCAAGCACATGCAGCGCGTGTTCTGCTGTGATGAGCGGTTCCTTACCGGTTGCAAGCGCTTCAGCAATTACCGAGGCGCCCTGCTGCCATACATAGGAACCGGCATCCGCTACATACCTGACCGGTGTTTCCTGCTCCAGTGTTGCCAGATCTACGCCAAAAGGCGCCCAGTCATAACCAACAAGTCCCATATTGCCTTTGGTACCCCAAACTGAGATGGTATGTTGATTCTGGCCTGTTCCCTCATGTCCATAGGGATCAAAATAATTGAATCCGCATTGTACATTGGAAAGGATTCCGTTTCCATGATCCATCAGTACAATGGCATTGTCCTCAGCTTCAACCGGGATCTCTCCCTTGTTATCCGTTGTACGTAAAGGTGTTACAATACTGGTCATGGCCGACACATATTTGGCCGGTCCCAGGAGCCCTGTCAGTGAGGCAAGATTATAAACGCCCAGGTCAGGCAGGCTGCCCCCTCCTTTTTCATAGAAGAAAGCCGACCAGGTGGGGCCAAGATGCCCATAATGCGCATGGGCAGCAGAAACCTTTCCGATTTTGCCTTCCTGAATGGCTTTTGACATGAAGGCGAACTGCGGGCTGTTAACCACAGCCGGCGCTCCCCAGATACGTATTTTTTTACTCAAAGCCAGGTCAAGCAATGCTCTTCCCTCGTCGTAGGTATTGGCCATGGGCTTTTCGCTCCATACATGTTTGCCGGCAAGTAAGGCCTGCCGGTTCAAACGACCGTGTTCCTGCATATCGGTCAGATTTACAAGCAGGTCGAATCCGGCACCTGACAACATTTGGTCGATATGCGGATAAGAGTTGGGAATATTGAATTCAGCAGCCCTTTGTTTGGCCCGTTCATAGATGATGTCACAGGTACTCACCAGCTCCGCAAAAGGACACTGGGAAAGATGCGGAAGATAAACTCCTGAAACGCTTCCGCATCCGATTATTCCAATCCTGATTTTTTCAATGGGCTGCATCGCATGCAATGTTCGGGATGCCAATGGGGATAACATAACTGCTGCAGTAACTGTCCCGGTCCTTTTCAGAAAATCTTTCCGGGTTAGTGTTTTTTTCATAGCGGTTATAATTTAATAAAATAGGTGAATCCTGCGTGCAATACCTGGCTTCGTGATGCATTGTAGAAAAACGTGTCGGAATTTAAAGGAAATAAATTGCTGAGGCTGTTACAGTATATTGCCCTGAGTCCAAAGGCTCCGACTTTTGTGTGAAATTCGATGCCGATGCCGCCGGTAAATCCGAATTCCCATTTACCCTCAAGGGGCCTTTCGTAATAGGCCTTGTAGTATAGGGTATCTACTGCAAAGGATTCTTTTTCTTCCCTGAGCCAGGAGACATAAGGTCCCAGTGTAACAGCAAGCCTGACAAGCTTGCTGCCGGCAATAAATACTGCCTGCATGGGGATGTTATACGTTTGAAGGCTTCTTTTGTAACTGCCAAGAGAATCAAGATCTTCCGCCCAGCCTTTCCCTGCATAGTTAAGTTCTAACTGAAGGCCGATATGGGGTTCCGAAATGTGACGAACAACCAGGCCTCCTGATGATGAAGTCAGCAGGTCCTGGTCAATGCCGGGTCTGAATGCAACACGGCTAATACAGACTCCTGCGTTGATCCCAATATGTGTGGAAGGCTTGAACAGATCCTGCGCTTCAAGACATATCGAATAAAAAGAAAATACAAGCAGGAACAGGATCTGCTTTAGCATGACCGCCGGATTAATTTGGAAATTCAGGCAAAATGAATCAGGTAAGACTTTCTTCCAATGCGGAAAGAACTGTCTTAGAAACTTTCTTCGGGTGATTCTTTTTAATTTCCTTCAACATTCCAAGGGCCTTGTAACCGTATTCAACCAGGCCGGCCGGATTCTTGTCGAAATTGTAACTACCGATGCAAAAATCCAGTTTGTTAATAATGTCATTGAAATCTGAGTGTTTTAGTTTCCGAAAGGCCTGCACGGCAAGCTCACAGGCATCGCGGAGTCTTTCGCTTTTTGAGTCCATGGACAATTTTTTTTATGATAATTGTAAAGTTAATCCATTTTTAATTTAATCCGCAAGTTTGCTTGCGACACTCTGATAGACGATATCTTTCAGCGACTCATAAGAATGATTTTCAGGGTAAACCGGTTTAAGGAATTCAATGGATACCTTTCTGAAAAGTCGTGGAATTCTTGCCCCGGATGGCAGTATGCTATAAGAACCATTAATGGCCACCGGTACAACCGGTACTTTCAACTCTCTGCTGAGGATGGCAAAAGTTTGTTTGAATTCTCCCATTTTTCCTGTGAGTGTTCGCGTGCCTTCGGGGAAAATCATCAGGTTCTTGCCCTTTTTTAGTACCTCGGCAAGTTTCTGGATGGACAATTTCAGGTCTTTGTTGGCATCAACCAGGATGATATTGTTGCGATTGGCCATGAAACGCATGAACGGGTTCCGGAAGTGTTTCTCCTTGGCATATACGTATGTCTTCTTGATGAATTCGCGTTTGAGAAAGGAGGCAACCAGGAAACCATCCAGCACACTCTGGTGGTTGGGCGCTATGATACATGGTTCGTCAGGAAGATTATCGAGTCCCCTGGCTTTAATGCGCATGGATAGACGGAATACAACCTGGAACAAATTTTTCAGCAGGTTGTGGAAAAGCCCGGAATGAGGTAATTTGAGATGCACTTTCTCTTTCAGGATTTGTGACCAGCTGATACCCTCAAAGTTAAGCCGCGTCTTCTTCTGGTGAATGTATTCGGCAAGTTTGGCAACAGAGGCGTAATCTGTAAGGCTATTTTCCGGTACTTCAACTCCGAAAGCGGTATCGATAAAAGCCGAAAGACTTACCTTTCCCAAAGAGTCCAGCGCAAGATCCAACTCGATATGGTCATTGGGATTTACAGTCTGCTGGGTTTCGTCTTCGAGGAATTTTCTGATGGCCTGATACTCGCGGGTTTTGGGCTCGTCAGCGACAGTCCGGTTCTTTGAGCCTGCCAGTTCAGGAAGCAAATACCGCTTGATTTTGCTCAGTCTTGTTTTAGGCAGTTCCTCCGAAGTGATGTGAAAGCGAAGTACCTTTTTGTAAGGAGAAACCGAACGGTTTACCTGATCAATAACCTTCCACCTGAAATGCTCTTCAATATCATTGATCCCGGCTTCACTCAGTTTTCGGAAATCGGGGAATATGATAGCCTGCAAGATCCCGTCTTTCAGGAAGACACCTGCCTCTTTCACAAACGCGGACTGCCGGAGTAAAACTCTCTCAACTTCCTCGGGATTAATATTCTTGCCATTGGGCAAAACAAGTATTTCTTTTTTACGTCCGGTAATATGCAGATAACCCTTGTCATCCATATAACCGAGATCACCGGTGCGCAACCAGCCATCCTGCAGGACCTGCGCGGTATCTTCGGGTTTGTTGTAATAACCCTGCATAACATTCTTACCGTATACAACAATTTCTCCATCTTCAAATTTTACCTGTATGCCAGGCAGAAGCTGACCGGGAATTCCAGGGACAATCTTACCAGGCCGGGTAAAGGTGATCATGGGTGCCGTCTCGGTCATGCCATATCCTTCGAGGATCTCGAATCCAAGAATTTTAAAAAGCCTTACCACTTCAGGGTCAACAGGTGCACCTCCGCAGACCAGGTATTTCAGGTGTCCTCCGAATTTCTTCTGAACAGAGCCAAACAAAGCCCGTGAGAAAGCCAGGGAATTCACCGCTCCTGCAAGCTTCACAAGTGTCTTTGCCACCGCACTCCGGCTAATCTTTTCTTTCAGGCCCTTGTAGATCAGCTGGTAAAGCCTCGGTACACCGATCATCATGGTTACCCGGTACTCTTTGAGCGTTGCTATCAGATCTTCTGCCGCCAGGGAAGTGTTGAGCACCATGGTTCCACCCACATATAACGGAGCCACAATAGTGCCCACGAGAGGCAGAATGTGGTGGAAGGGCAGCAGGATCATTACCCGGTCTTCGGAAGTGTAAATGGTGACATTGTGACAGACGCCTTCTAGGTTGGTAAGAATATTCTGAAACGACAGCATGACCCCTTTGGGATTACCTGTTGTGCCTGAAGTATATAGAATAACGGCTGTGCGTTCGAGTTCACGGATAAGGAATTCCTCGGTTTCACGTACGGTATGATCCTCAGGGATATTTTCAAAAATATAAATCACCGGATTCTGGCCGGAATCCTTCAGCGCACCGCGGAGCAGCTCCTCTTTATCAGTTGAACAGAATACCGCCCGGGGCGTGCTGTCCCCCAAAATATAGGCCACATCTTCCCGTGAAGATAAAGCGTCAATCGGAACGACCGTAGAGTCGTTCTTCCAGATGGCATATAGCGCAATAATCCACTCAGGACGGTTTTCAGATAAAATGACTATCCGTTCGTTCCTGAACTTGTGCAGTAAACCGGCATAATGATCAATTTGTTCCAGAAGCCGGTTATAACTAAGTTCAATGTTTTTGCCAATAAGCGCAGCCTTCTCACTCTTCCCTATTAATTTTACCATGTATCGGTTTTAAGTGCGCAAATTTACGATAATTTGTTCAGAATGTCAACTTATTACGACCTACCCCATTTTCACACAAAGCGCATCATTCAGCGCAATGATGGCTTTCCTGTAGTCATCCCGGCCGATTACAAACTGCATGTTAACCTGCTTCAGGGATTGTGAAAGGGCATCGACGTTGATATTATTATTTGCCAGTGCGGCAGTCGCTTTGGCCATAATCCCCGGCTGGGCAATATTGGTACCCAGGGTGCAAACCAGTGCAACCGGCTTAACGGTCACTTCATAATACCTTCCCCGGAGCTCATTCACAAGGTCCTCGGAAAGATCCTCTTCCCAGATCACCTGTGTGATGCTGTTGGCATTGGTGGCTTTCAGAATATAACTGACCTGGTATTGCTCAAAGGTCTGCATGATGGCTCGGTCATACCCAACCTGTCCCACCATCAGCGGATCATGGATCTCAATGGCGATTACCTGGTCGGTGCCCGAAATAATTTCCACCTTTGATTTTTCACCCATGTAGTCTTTGGATATCAGTGTTCCCGGGTGATCAGGCTCAAAGGTGTTTTTAATGCGGATCTTGATCCCGTTCATCTCGAGCGGTTTGGATGCCTTGGGATGAATGGCCTCCATGCCGATATCAGCCAGCTGATCGGCGACGTTGAAATTGGTGAATCCCACGGGAATTGATTTATCGACCCCCACAATATTCGGATCCGCCGAGGAAAGATGGAATTCCTTGTGGATCACCGCCTCGTCAGCCTTGATCTCCACGGCGACCTTGCTGAAGGTTACTTCGCTGTAACCCCGGTCGAATTCACGCATGATACCCTCAGTGCCTTTGGTGTAGCCGGTAACAATGGGGATTGTACCTGTGAAATCCACATTGCCAAAGGCTTTATGAATCCGCTCATCGATGGTAAGGTACTCTGAATCGTTGAAACCGCATAAATCGACCAGGGTGGCATTGATACAGTTGTTTTCCAGGATATTCACCGAGTTATAGGCAGAATGCGCCTCACCAATGCTTGAAAGGATCTCTCTTGCAGCCAGCAATATATTCTGCCGGTTAACATACCCGGTGGCCAGAACATCGGCCAGGCTGTTGAGGTAATTTTTCGCCTGCAAAATACGGTTGGTAATAAAATCATCCGCTTTTTGCTGGTTGAGGCCGATGGATTCGAAGGTCCTGTTAATGGCAATCAGCTTTTCCAGCAATCCGATCAATGACTGGTTGTAATCCTCGCGGTTTAAGAATTTGAGGTAGATCCCGGGCTCTTTTGTTTTTTTGTGCTCCAAAAGCCAGTTGGTGACATTGTTGTAGGCTGAAACCACGAAAATGCGGTTGTAAAATCCGCATCCGGGAGAAGGTTTCATAATGATATTGTTCATAACATCCTCAAACTTCGACATGGATGAGCCGCCTATCTTTTCGACCGTAAGCATTTCTTGTGTATAAAAATTAATATGACTTGTATATTTTTTAGATTTGGGCAAAAATAATAAAAAAAGTAATGAGTCACTCTTCACTTGTTATTTCCCCATCTCCACCCTGAACAACGCCTTATGAAACCTTTCCCCGTCGGGTGTATAGTAATTATACCCCAAAACCATGGAATGGACTTTTTTGGTCATGGTACCGTTCACCGGATTCATGTACCAAACCTCGGTGAACTGAATCATGCCGATATTGTCACGGTCGAAACCTTCCGCGGTTTCCATTTTCTGCACCTGCGCGGAAGTCAGTTTCTCCCTGGTTTCATGGTTGTAAGGAGTCAGTTTTCCAGAATAAATCATGGTGAAGATGTTATCTATAAAAAGGCTGTGATTCAGTCCTTTCAGACATTGTACTGCCCAGGGATCCTCCGGATTCGGATTTTGAATCAGCACATCATAAATAATGGTATCGGCAACTACCATACCGGCGGCCGTATCAAGAGTAGTAAGGGTGTCCGCGCCTTGTGCCGTATGATCGGGTCTCCGGCAGGCAAATGCAAGGAACAATAAAACAATAGGTATTATCAGTTTGTTATACATACTCGCAGGATTTTTAAATGAATATTTCATATACAGTGTTGTATTTTTTTTTCGATATTAGCCCCTTTCACCAGCAATGAAATTCAAATAAAACTATTTTTCGTACAAATAAATTTCAATATTAATGAATAAAATCCAGGTTCCTGTCAGCGTTGTTTTGCTTTTTTTGGTTTCATCCTGTCAGGTTTACAGGTACTCACCCGAAATTACTGAAAGTGATCTCCACAAGCATATCCAGTACCTGGCATCAGATGCCCTGCAGGGAAGATACCCGGGCACGAAGGGGGATGTGAGTTCCGGTAAATACCTGGAGCGGCAGTTGCAAAAGATGCAATTATCAGCTCACAGGCAGGCGTTTTCATTTGTTCAGTCTTATACCAGAGGGCATGATAATATGCTGGAGATCAATGGAAAAGAAATTCCGGCTTCCGGTTACACGCCCGTCACTTTCTCAAAGGACACGTTGCTTTCCGCAGCCATATTGTTTGCAGGTTATGGGCTTAGTATGGAAGCCGATTCATTTCGGTGGAATGATTACGAAGGGCTGACCGTAAAGGATAAATGGGTACTTGTGCTGCGTGGCATACCCAACCTGCCGGAAGTAAACAGTTTGCTGGCCATGGGATCCGATGACCGCGATAAGGCGATGCTGGCCAGGGATAACGGTGCGGCCGGGATCATCCTGGTATCCGGTCCCGGTTATGATGCTTCGGATCAATTGCCGGAGGTTTCCGGGAAACAGGCTTCCGCAGGCATTCCGGTTCTTCAGGTAACCCGCTCTGTGGCGGATATCCTTTTATCACCGGAGAAAACAAGCGTACAAAAACTTGAAGCGGAAATCCAGGAAAAACGTCAACCGCTGGGTTTCCTGCTCCCGGGCATTGTGAAAGCCAGGACCGATATCGAAGCCATAAAAGCTCAAACCAGCAACTGGTATGCTGTGATTGAAGGTTCAGATCCCTCCCTGAAGGAAGAATACGTGGTTGTCGGGGCTCATTATGACCACCTCGGAATGGGCGGGCCCGGCAGCTCGTCACGTCGCCAGGACACCATCGCAGTTCATAACGGCGCTGACGACAATGCTTCAGGGGTAGCAGCGCTGCTGGAAATAGCAGGAAAACTCAAACAGGATCAGTCCTCTCTCAGGCGGTCAGTCCTGGTGGTTGCCTTCGGTGCCGAAGAGATGGGTCTCCTGGGATCGAAACATTTTGTCGATCTTCCGCCTGTACCCCTTAACCGGATGAGTGCCATGGTCAACCTGGATATGGTTGGCAGGCTTGACACACTCAAAGGGATTCAGATCGGCGGCACAGGTACCTCAGCAGAGGCTGATTCGCTGATAAAAATCAGCAATCACCCCGGTGGATTCAGGCTCAGCCTGAACCGGGAAGGCAGCGGACCCTCGGATCATTCCTCCTTTTATGGAAAGAATATACCGGTTTTTTTCATTACCACCGGGGCCCATACCGACTACCATACACCGGATGATGATATCGGTCACATCAATTTCCAGGGATTAAAGCAAGTCACTGACTTTACCTACCGGCTAATACTTGGCATTGACAGGGAAAATGGTAGGCTGACTTTCAGGGAAGCAGGTCCCAGGGAATCACCAACTCCCAATTACCGGTTCAAGGTCACTCTCGGATTCATGCCTGACTTCAGCTCAACGGATGTGGAAGGCGTCAGGGTTGATTTCGTTTCCAAAGGCAAAGCGGCCGAAAGGGGAGGTATTTTGAAAGGTGATATCATAATAGCCATTGATGGCTTGGCCGTAAAGAACATTTATGATTATATGTACCGGTTATCAAAACTTTCAAAAAATCAGATCATCACCGTGGAGCTTGTGAGGAACGGACAAAACGAAGTGCTCATTATACAATTATAAGCATATGCAGCCCAAACAACCGAACAAGTGGATCATTTTGTGGACATCGGCCCTGCTGATTACTTTGTTTGCCATCTTTTATCAAAACCGGACCGGACCAACTCATCCGAAAAGGATTGAACTGAGACTGGCTGAGAACCAGGAGTATTTATTCAAACTTCCGCGGAGTCACGGAGGTGAGTCCGACTGCATGATTGAACTGGAAATCCCGGATACGGTGATAACCGGTGAGATTCATTTTCGCAGGTTCCCGACGGATGAACACTGGCAGGTCACCGGTCTTGTCCGCCAGAAAAACAAACTTGTGACTTTTCTCCCCCATCAGCCTCCTGCAGGCAAACTGGAATACTACCTGCTGCTGAAGAATGCAGGTCAGGTCTTCAGAGTGCCTTACGGTGAACAGGTTGTTATCAGGTTCCGGGGAGATGTGCCTGCAGGCATCATTATTGCGCATGCCTCCCTGATGTTTATGGCCATGTTGTTATCGAACCTTACCCTGTTGCTCGCTTTGTTCAATATCAAACAATACAGGCTTTACGGGTGGATCACCACGGTGACCCTGTTCATTGGCGGATTGGTTTTTGGCCCCCTGGTGCAGAAGTATGCTTTTGGACAATTGTGGACAGGCTTTCCATTGGGATTTGATCTTACCGATAATAAGACACTCATCGCCTTTATCTTCTGGCTCATTGCCATTTTTGGGAATGTAAGAAAGGATCGCCGGTATCTGACTGTGCTGGCGGGACTTGTAATGCTGGTAATTTTTTCAGTCCCACACAGCGCCAGGGGTTCCGAATTGGATCCGGCAACGGGAGAAATTAAAACCGGCATGGTTATCATCAAAACCGGCCATGTGCCATGACGAAAAGCAGAATTGCCATAGGTGTATCCCGGTTGTCTGATAACTATGCCAACTGGCTGAACAAACTTCACAATGGTTTGGAAATCATTGATTTTTATTCGATTGATGTCGGGGAATTGGCATCCCGGTTTGAGTCTGTTTCAGGACTGCTTCTCAGCGGCGGTGGTGATATCGACCCGGGTATGTATGACCGGGAAGGTGATCTGGTGTATTGCAAAGGCATTGATAAGTGGCGGGATAAACTGGAATTGAGCCTTATTGAACTTGCTTTCATGTTCAATATACCTGTCCTGGGTATTTGCCGGGGTCTTCAGATGATCAATGTTGCCCGGAAGGGATCCCTGCATCCGGATATTCCGGCTTTCGTGGAAGGATCACTGGTTCACCAGGACAGTGCAGGAGATGTTTACCATGCTGTGCGCGTTGATCAGGATTCATTGCTGTACAAGCTCACCCGTGCGAACGACGCTACGGTAAACAGTTCCCACCATCAGGCAATCCATAGGTTGGGTGAAGGATTAAGAGGCACTGCCTTTAGTACCGATGGAATCATCGAAGCCATTGAATTTGAACAATCCCGGGATCATTCTTTCCTGGTTGCAGTGCAGTGGCACCCGGAAAGGATGGATTTTGACAATCCTTTGTCAGGTTTGCTGGGCAGGGGATTTATTGAAGCTGCTGCCGGACGGAAGCAGGCACCGTAAAATAAAACGTACTGCCTTTGCCGGTTTCACTGGTTACCCAGATATCCCCGCCATGTTTCCGGATGAACTCTTTGCAAAGTTTGAGTCCCAGTCCGGTGCCATTTTCTGCGGCAGTTCCCTTTTTGGATAAGTAGTTTTCGATTTTAAACAGCTTGTTTTTCTCTTCAGAAGTCATCCCGATGCCTTCATCGCATACTTCAACAGTAACCATACCCTGCCCGACTGAATTTTTTAGTAAGATCATTCCACCTGGGTGAGAGTACTTGATGGCATTGGAGATCAGGTTACGAAGCACAGTTTTGAGCATTTCCCTGTCACCATGTATTTGCAGTGACTTTTCGATGCCGGACTGAAAGACAAGCTCTTTTTGTTCTGCCAGTGTTTTCAGATTTTTAAATTCGGTATCAACCAGGTCTGCCAGGAAGAGATCCATTGGTTTAAAAGGCACGCCCTTGAGCTGCATGAGCGCCCAATCGAGTAAATTCTGGAGGAGGGAATAAGTTGTTACAGCAGTATCATAAATGATTCTGGACTTTCGTAAAGCCGCTTCCTTATCATCTTTTAGTATATTATCCGACACCATATCGGACATATTGATGATCAGGTGGAATGCATTGCGCAGGTCATGGGCGATAATGGCAAAGAATTTATCCTTGGATGCATTCAGATCTTTCAGTTTCTTTTCAACCATGATGAGCTCTGTCTCTTTCAGCTTTCTGTCGGTAATATTATTGAAAATAACCACCCAGCCGGTGAGTCTGTTGTGTTTAGCCCTTACCGCAACCACCTGAAGGTGATAATACCGTACGGCGCCATGGTGGGAAATCTCAATATCGGTTTGATAACCATCGGTAAGTTCTGCCAGGCAGGGCAATGCGCTAAAAATAGGATCTACCGGTTTCCCTTTCATGCCGGATGAAAGATCCGGAAAGATTTCCAGAGCTGGCGGATTAAAGCTGACAAGACACTTTTCTTCATCGGTGATCACAATCCCGACGGTCATGCTGCTGAATACATTTTCAAGAGCCATGGGAACATATTCAAGCAGATGGTATCGAAATATGCCTATGGCAGTGAGAATTCCTGCAATTGAAAATGAAAAGGGGCTCAGATCGATTTTGTTGGGGCTGCCTCCGATGAGGTAAACCATGTAAAAGAACCAGGGTATGACAAGTGCAAGAAGCATGATCAGGGCTCTTTTACGGGTGTATCCTACCGTTCTTCTAAACATCAGGAAGTATAGGATACTGCTGGAAAGCAGCATTAGGTTGGTAAAAATCTGGTGCACCCAGTACCAGGGTCCTTTCCCGAAATCAGCCAGGATCAATGACACCGTATTATTCAAACTGTAATGGCTGTAAAACAAATGATCATAATTGGTAAACTCCAGGAAGAGGGTTGAGAAAGAAATCATGAACACGGGGACCAGCAGCCACGCCTTGAGCAAATGGCTCATGCCGGTATATTGCGCTGCCATGATGATAAAAAAGGGAGGGAGGAATGAGATACCGATATATTCAATTTTCAGCCAGAAAAGTATCTGTGGAAGTTCTGAGGCCTGCAATTCGAAGGCATATCCAAAGGAATATAGGCTCAGGCAAGCCATGACAATCGAGTAGGCCGATGCGCCTGGTGAACGGGCATAGCGCAGCGCATAAACAGCCAGGGAGAGCGTAAGGAGCGAAATAGACAGCAGCAATATGCTATAAGGATGTGCCAAGGTAAAGAGTATTCTTCTACAAAAATAAGGAAAATAAGCGGTTTGGGGGCAAATTATCAAACCCCGGCAGGGTGAAAATTAAAGTTACCGGATAAACTTCAGGCGATTTCCCTTGTATTGTTCGTTGAATCTTCCTTTGGCATATACCAGGTTTCCGTTCACGAAAGTGTGGGTTACCTTGTAATTGAAGCTCATGCCGGAGAAAGGCGACCATTTACATTTGTACAACAGATTATCCGTTGAAACAGTCCATCTGTTGTCCGGGTCAACGATTACCAGGTCGGCAAAATATCCTTCCCGGATAAAACCCCGCCGGTCGATCCGGAATGCTTCTGCAGGTGCATGGCACATCTTGGCAACAACCTGTTCGGGTTGCAGCAGACCCTGTCTGCAGAACTCGAACATGGCTGAAAGGGAATGCTGAACCAAGGGTCCTCCCGAAGGGGCTTTGAAATAGGTATTCTGTTTTTCCGCCAGGGTATGCGGGGCATGATCCGTGGCCACAATATCGATTTTCCCGTCGATGATCCCCTGGAGAAGCGCATCTTTATCCTTGGTTGATTTTATGGCCGGATTCCATTTGATCAGGTTGCCACGGGTAAAATAATCCCGGCTGTCAAAAAGGAGATGGTGAACGCAGACTTCAGCAGTGATTTTTTTGGAATCCAGGGGAATGTCAGAACGCAGCAAGTCAAGTTCGCGGGATGTAGACAGATGGAGAATATGCAGCCGGGTGCCATATTTTTCAGCCAGTTCAACCGCCAGCCGTGTGGAACGGTAACAGGCATCTTCATCCCGGATAACAGGGTGAAGATACACGGGGACATCATCTCCAAAACGGGCTTTTGCGGATTCGATGTTGCTTTGGATGATGGCTTCATCTTCGCAATGAACGGCAATCAGCACCGGCGATTGGGAGAATATGGCTTTCAGGGTTTCAGTATTGTCAACCAGCATGTTGCCGGTGGAAGAGCCCATGAAGATCTTGATGCCACATACCGTGGCAGGGTCGGTTTCAAGAAGCTCACCGAGATTGTCATTGGTGGCCCCCATGTAAAAGGAATAATTGGCCAGGGATACCTCGGCAGCACGAAGGTATTTTTCCTGGAGCAGTTTCTGGGTGATGGTTTGCGGAATGGTGTTGGGCATATCCATGTAGGAAGTGATCCCGCCGGCAACAGCCGCTTTGGATTCACTGTAAATATCCCCTTTATGGGTAAGGCCGGGTTCCCTGAAATGGACCTGGTCATCGATTGCCCCGGGGATAAGGTATTTTCCCTCTGCATTGATCACCTGGTCAACAGCCATGTCTGCAGAATGCCCCACCGGAAGTATTTTTTCAATCAGGTCATTATGGATGAGTACACTTCCGGCGGTTCGTCGGCCTTCATTGATCATCAGTGCATTGGTAATCAGAATGGTACTCATGATGGTTGTCTTTTGTAGGGATGGAATATGCTCCTGAGTTTCATGCGAAGTACGCCCCACAGGGCTTCGTTGAAAATGCCGCCCGACATTTTTGAAGTTCCTTCACGCCGGTCCGTGAAAACGATAGGTACTTCTTCTACCCTGAAACCGAGTTTCCAGGCTGTAAATTTCATTTCGATCTGGAAAGCATAACCCCTGAAACGGATCTTGTCGAGGTCAATGGCTTCCAGCACCTGACGCCGGTAACATTTGAATCCCGAGGTGGTATCATAAATTCGCATCCCGGTAATAAAGCGGACATACACCGAGGCGAAATATGACATCAATACCCGGCCCATCGGCCAGTTCACGACATTCACACCCGATTTGTACCTCGAGCCGATGGCCAGGTCAGCGCCATCCAGGCAAGTCTGGTGCAGCAAGGGAAGGTCCGCCGGATTGTGGGAGAAATCGGCATCCATTTCAAAGATAAAGTCGTATTGTTTTTCGATGCCCCATTTAAAGCCAGTTATATAGGCTGTGCCCAGTCCCTGTTTTCCTGTTCTTTCGATCATAAAGAGACGTTCGCGGAAGCTGGTTTGAAGACCTTTAACAATAGCTGCTGTTCCGTCGGGTGAGCCGTCGTCAACAATGAGGATATGGCAGGCCAAAGGAAGAGAAAAGATGGCACGGATCATCTTTTCGATGTTTTCCTTTTCATTATAGGTGGGGATGATGACCAGCGCCTTGCTCACGCATTGTTGAATTTACAGAGACGAAGATAAACTTTATTCTCAATTTTACAGAGAGGCCCCGGAAAAATTCAGTACGGATCTAAATATGGATTTTTCTCACAAGCCGCGGTCACGCCTTTCCCAATATACAAGATTCATTACCAACCAACTGCAGAAACCTAATAAAAATCACAAAAAAACGAAGGGCAATCATTGCAGGAATGCAATGAATTCTTTTACATTTGCACCCGCTTTTGTTCTTTGGAAGTTGGTTGAGGGGGAAAATAAAAAAATCAAAGAATTTTCTTGATAAATAGAATAATGTTTTTACCTTTGCAACCTCTTTGAAAAAACAGAGCAGGTTCTTTAAAAAGTTAGAATTTTCAGATCGGGGAAATAAAAAACGAAAAAAGTTTTTGCAGATTTAAAAATTAGTTTTATCTTTGCAACCTCGTAAAAAAACCGGGAATAAGATTCCGGGAATCCAAGAGAGTTCTTACAAAAGATTTTGACTAAAAAAGATGGCAGGATTCGGAAAGTTTCTTAATTTTGTCGTCCGTTTTATAGTATAGTTCTTTGAAAAGATTGAAGAGACAAAGAAGGTAAGGAAAGAAAACCTAAAAATTCAAAACAAGGTAAAGAGTGAATCTTGAGCGACATTTAACTTTTTAATTACAACGAAGAGTTTGATCCTGGCTCAGGATGAACGCTAGCGGCAGGCCTAACACATGCAAGTCGAGGGGTAACAGGGTAGCAATATCGCTGA
>JAFGGU010000100.1 GCA_016930375.1 Bacteroidales bacterium
CCGCGGATGTGGCGTAATTGGTAGCCGCGCAAGACTTAGGATCTTGTGCCGTAAGGCGTGGGGGTTCGAGTCCCTTCATCCGCACAATGAGTTAGGCCACGTTGCCGGCCTGTCCAGGATGGGAATGAGTAAATTAAAATAACATCTGATGAACATTAAGAAAGACAGCATTGACGAATTAAACGTTATTGTGACGATCAAGATTGAAAAGCCGGATTATGAGGAACGGGTGGACAATATACTGAAGGATTACCGTAAAAAGGCACGGTTTGATGGGTTCAGACCCGGCAAGGTTCCGCAGGGCCTTGTTAATAAAATGTACCGTAAACCTGTGCTGGCCGAGGAAATTAATAAAATCCTGAGTGAATCACTTTCTAAATACCTGGTGGATGAAAAACTGAACATTTTGGGAGAACCTTTGCCCAATGCGGATAAACCCGTAAATATCGACTGGGATCATGACAGTGAATTTGAATTTGCATTTGATATCGGACTGGCTCCTGACATGGATATATCCGTTTCGGAAAAGGACAAATTGCCCTATTATACAATCAGGATTGAGGAGGATGAACGGCTGAAACAAATTGACAGGGTCCGGTCGCGTTTCGGCACATATGTTGATGCCACCGAGATCACCGGAAACGACATGCTGAAAGCTGACATGGTGGAGACCGATAAAAAGGGAAATCCGGTTGAAAATGGCATTCATGTTGAAGATGTTACCATTTCGCTTGAATTTGTAAAAGATGAGAAAATAAAGAAAAAATTCAAGGGCTGTAAGCCGGGGGATCAACTGATCATTGAGGTGAAGAAAGCCTTTGAAAATGAAACCGATCTTGCCGCTTTACTCAAGATTGAAAAGGCCAGACTTGCTGATATCCATCCCGATTTTCAGGTTACGCTGAAAACTGTCTCCCGTTTTGAGAAGGCTGAGGTAAACCAGGACCTGTTTGATAAGGTATATGGAAAAGACAATGTTAAGTCTGAGGAAGAATTCAAAACCAAAGTTGAAGAAGAATTAAAATCTGCCTTTGGGCGTAACAGCGATTATAAATTCAGACTGGATGCCAGGGAATATTACCTGGAAAAATTCAAAAAGGATCTGCCCGGAGAATTTCTGAAAAGATGGCTGATGCATACGAATGAGGGCAAGGTTACACAGGAACAAATTGACAAGGACTTTGACCATTTCAAGACCGATTTGAAATGGCAATTGATCAAAGGGAAGGTGACCAGGGACAATGATCTGAAGATCAGCGAAGAAGAATTGCTAACCCACGCCAAAGAGGCCATCAGGCAACAATTTATACAATACTATGGTATTGGTGAAGTGCCTGGTGATATGCTGGAGAAATACGCACAGGAGAGCCTGAAGCGCGAAGAAGAGCGGAACAGGTATGTGGAGAGTCTCAATGAAAACAAGGTTTATGAATTCATACAAAAGACCGTGAAACTTGATACCAAAGAAATAACTTTGGAAAAGTTCAACAAACTCTTTGAAAAATAATTTATACAGGAAAAAACACTAAAGCATATGGACCTGATCAAGGACTTCAATAAATTCGCAACCGGTTATGCAGGCATCAGCAGCCTTAATCTTCACCGGTTTACTTCAATAGTCAACAATAGCTACATTTCACCGACAATCATTGAGGAACGGCAACTCAACGTAGCCCAGATGGATGTTTTTTCCAGGTTGATGATGGACAGGATCATCTTTTTGGGGTTGCCCATTGATGATTTCGTGGCCAATGTGATCCAGGCCCAGTTGCTTTATCTTGATTCGGCCGATCCGGGCAAGGATATCCAGATTTATTTCAACACGCCCGGTGGCGCTGTTCACGCGGGACTGGGCATCTATGACACCATGCAGTATGTGACCTGTGATGTGGCTACGATATGCACCGGTATGGCTGCCTCCATGGGCGCTGTTCTGCTTTGCGCAGGGACCAAGGGTAAACGGTCAGCCCTCAGGCACTCCCGGATTATGATCCATCAACCCATGGGTGGTGCTCAGGGTCAGGCAACTGATATTGAGATTACAGCCAGGGAAATACTGAAATTGCGCGCTGAGCTGTACCATATTATCGCGGAGCATTCCGGTAATCCTCTTGAAAAAGTTGAAAAGGACTCGGACAGGGATTACTGGATGACTTCCAAGGAAGCGCTCGATTATGGAATGATAGATGACATTCTGGAAAGAGTGAAGAAAAAGTAGTTTAATGATCTGATTTTTTGTAACTTTGACTTTTTAGAATTCGTTTGATCGTGTAATTTAGTTCAGTGTATGGATAAATGCTCCTTTTGCGGACGGGACAAGCGGGATACCAATCTCCTGATAGCCGGCATATCAGGTCACATATGTGACAATTGTGTAGAGCAGGCTTATGAAATTGTACAGGAGGAGACGCGGAAAAAATCACCTTTTGACGTCAATGCCATAAAATTGCTCAAACCCAAGGAAATCAAGAAATTCCTGGATCTTTATGTGATTGGTCAGGACGAGGCGAAAAAGATCATATCGGTCGCAGTTTACAATCACTACAAACGTCTGATGCAAACCACGAGACATGATACGGCAGATGATGTTGAAATTGAAAAATCGAATATCATACTCGTTGGGGAAACCGGTACCGGAAAAACTTTACTGGCAAGAACCATCGCCAAATTGCTCCATGTTCCTTTTACCATCGTTGATGCTACGGTACTTACCGAAGCCGGTTATGTGGGTGAGGATATTGAAAGCATACTCACACGCCTTTTGCAGGTTGCGGACTACAATACCGAAGCTGCAGAAAAGGGTATTGTTTTTATCGATGAGATCGATAAAATTGCGCGGAAGGGAGATAATCCTTCCATCACCCGCGACGTATCCGGAGAAGGTGTTCAGCAGGGATTGCTGAAATTACTGGAGGGGTCGGTAGTTAACGTTCCGCCGCAGGGTGGACGCAAACACCCCGATCAGAAGATGATTCCGGTGGACACCAAGAATATTCTTTTTATCTGCGGCGGTGCTTTTGAAGGTATCGAACGCAAGATAGCGCAACGATTGAATACAAAGGTGGTGGGATATAATGCCGCCCGTCAGTCCGATCATATCGAAAGGGAAAACCTGATGCAGTACATCGCCCCTCAGGATTTGCGTGCCTACGGGATGATCCCTGAAATTATCGGCAGGTTGCCCGTTCTTACCTACCTGCATCCGCTCGATAAAAAAACGCTGCGCAGCATTCTTACCGAGCCGAAAAATTCAATTATCAAGCAGTATACGAAACTATTCGAGATTGATGGAATAAAGTTGTCATTTGAAGAAGTTGCATTCGATTATATTGTGGACAAGGCGGTTGAGTTTAAACTGGGCGCCAGGGGACTGCGTTCCATTTGCGAGGCGATCATGATTGATGTAATGTTTGAACTTCCTTTTGAAGAGGAAAACGAAATTGTCATTACCGCAGATTATGCCAAATCGAAAGTTGAAAAAGTCAACATCCACCGATTAAAAGCTGCCTGATTCTTGTTTTTTTAAAAACTAGTTCTATATTTGCATTTGAATTGATATACAATAATGAGTAGAATATATACAAATTGGTGGTGGCGCTTCCTGATTCTCAAAAAACCGTGAGACCGACTACCTATTGTATATAATCAAAGATATTAAGCAGCGGCCTATCGTTCTCACGATAGGCCGCTTAGTTTTTAATACATATTCAAACCAATACCATGAAAAGGTTCCTCATCAAAACAAAAACCCGGAAACTGCTGGCCGATACAATCACCCCGGTCAGCATCTATCTCCGGATCAGGGATATATTCCCCAATTCCCTGCTGCTGGAGAGTTCTGATTATCACGGAAATGAAAACAGCTATTCCTTCATTTGTCTGAAGCCTCTGGCGGGTTTTACCGTGGAAAACGGACAGGCCACGGAAACCTATCCCGATGGCAGCAGAATTACCACCCCGCTGACTGATCATACCCTGTTCAAGACAAGGTTCAGGGCATTCCTGCAATCGTTTGAGCAAACAAGCGGTCAGGAAGGAGTGCCGGTAAACGGACTTTTTGGATACACCACCTATGATGCGGTCCGGTATTTTGAAAACATCAAACTGCAGGCGCATGTTATTCCGGAGCACCAGGTACCGGAGATCAGGTATAATTTCTACAACTATATTATTGCCATCAACCATTTCCAGAATACCCTTCAGATTATTGAGAACCGGATCAACGGTGAACCCAGTGAACTTGAAAGAATTGAAACCCTTCTGAACAGCAGGAACCTTGCGATATATTCATTCCGGCCGGTGGGACAGGAAAAGTCGAATTGCACCGATGAGCAATACAAGCAAATGGTCAGCAAAGGGAAGGAGCATTGCCATCGCGGGGACGTTTTCCAGATCGTCTTATCCCGTCAGTTCTCCCAGCAATTTGCCGGAGATGAATTCAATGTATACAGAGCCCTGCGTTCCATTAATCCATCTCCCTACCTGTTTTACTTTGACTATGGAAGTTATAAGATCTTCGGTTCATCACCCGAAGCCCAATTAAAGATGCACAAAGGCAAGGCCTATATCAATCCGATTGCCGGCACTTTTAAACGCACCGGTGATGATGAAAATGACAAGATATTGGCGCAACAGCTATCTACAGATTTAAAGGAGAATGCCGAACATGTAATGCTGGTTGACCTGGCGCGCAATGACCTCAGCAGGCATGCCAAAAACATTAAGGTGGAAAGATACCGGGAGGTGCAATTCTTTTCGCATGTGATTCACCTGGTATCTGCGGTTTCCGGTGAACTGAACGAGGGGTCTGATGTGCCGGATATGATGACCGCCACCTTTCCTGCAGGAACCTTATCGGGTGCCCCTAAGTACAAAGCCATGCAGCTTATCGACAAATACGAGAACCAGAACAGGGGCTATTACGGAGGCGCCCTCGGCTTTCTCGATTTTAACGGGAGGTTCAATCATGCCATCATGATCCGCACATTTCTGAGCAAGGGAAATACACTCTTTTACCAGGCAGGGGCAGGAATTGTGGCCATTTCCAAGGAAGAAAGCGAGCTGCAGGAAGTGAACAATAAACTCGGCGCTTTGAAAAAGGCCATTGAAATGGCAGTTGAGATCCTATAAAAGTTTAAGCTATGAAGAAAATTCTGGTTATTGACAATTACGACTCATTTACCTATAACCTGGTGCACTATATCGATAAGCTCACCGGCACATATCCCGATGTATTCCGGAATGATGCGATCGGACTGGATGAAGCGGGGGAATACGATAAGATCCTTCTCTCCCCGGGTCCGGGCATTCCTGAAGAAGCAGGGATCTGCATCGATCTGATCCGCAGGTACGGGCCTGAAAAAAGTATCCTGGGTATTTGTCTCGGCCACCAGGCCATCGGCCAGGCATTTGGCGCCGGCATTGTTAATCTGAGCCTCGTGTACCACGGAATCGCCACTCCGGTCACTGTCACCGATCTTTCGGAACCATTGTTTCATAACATTCCAACAAAGTTTATTGCCGGCAGGTATCATTCCTGGGTAGTTTCACGGGACAGTCTGCCTGAATGCCTTACCATTACCAGTGAAGATGGTGAAGGCATCATCATGGGGATCAGTCACAAACAATACGATGTCCGCGGTTTGCAGTTCCACCCCGAATCAGTGCTTACCGAGAACGGGATTGAGATTATCAGGAACTGGCTGAACCTCTGAACGCTGAACTTCTGAATACATAAATTTTATTGCAATGAAAAAAATACTGAATTACCTGTTCGATCATAAAACCCTGAAACGCCAGGAGGCCGAAGAGATACTTACCAACATAGCCAGGGGCAGTTATTCCGAGTCGGAAATGGCCGCATTCATAACCGTTTACCTGATGCGAAGCATTACGGTAGAAGAACTGGCAGGTTTCCGCGATGCATTGCTGAATCTGTGCTTCAGAATAGACCTTGATGATTTTGACACCATCGATGTCTGCGGTACCGGAGGTGACGGCAAGGATACGTTCAATATATCCACCTTATCGACCTTTGTGCTTGCCGGTGCAGGAGCCAGGGTTACCAAACACGGAAATTACGGAGTTTCTTCAGCCTGCGGATCTTCCAACATCATGGAACATTTCGGGTATAAATTTTCTGCTGACCAGGACAAGCTGCGCCGGGAAATGGAGAAAACAGGTGTCTGTTTTCTACACGCACCTTTATTCAATCCGGCCATGAAAAGCATAGCTCCCGTAAGACGCGCCCTGAAAGTAAAGACATTTTTCAATATGCTGGGTCCCATGGTCAATCCGGCTTTTCCCAAAAAGCAGCTTGTCGGGGTTTATAGTCTTGACCTTGCCAGGTTGTATAACTACCTTTACCAGCAATCGGCTACCCGGTATGTCATTGTTTACAGCCTCGACGGTTATGATGAAATTTCACTGACCAGTGATTTCAAGTACATACTGAACGGTGTGGAAGAAATTGTATCGCCGGAAACCTTTGGGTATTCCCTGACGGATGCTGCCGGACTGCATGGCGGAACAACAGTTCAGGAGGCAGCTGATATATTCGTATCAGTGCTTCAGGGACTTGGGACCCGGGCACAGACCGATGTGGTGATTGCCAATGCGCAAATGGCGCTGATGTGTTATTTTCCGGGTTCATCATTCGAAACCTGCAGGAGTAGGGCCGAAGAGTCACTGAAGAGCGGTAAGGCGCTCCATGCTTTTAAACAACTAATAGAAATGCAGTCATGACCATTCTCGAAAAAATCATGGGCCACAAGAAACAGGAACTGGCAAATGCACAGGTTGTGAAACCCGTGAATGAGTTAATGAAAAGTAAACTGTTTGGTCGAAAGACCCTGTCCCTGACTGAATCTATCCTAAATATAGAAAAAACCGGCATTATTGCGGAGTTTAAAAGGAAGTCGCCTTCCAGGGGGTTGATTAACGGACAGGCGATCCTGGAAGAAGTCACAACCGGATATTTTCGCTCAGGGGCATCGGGACTGTCCATCCTCACGGACCAGGAATTCTTCGGTGGCAACAATGAGGACCTGGTGCGGGCACGCGAACTTAATCCCATACCCATACTCCGTAAGGATTTTGTTATTGATCAATACCAGGTTGTTGAAGCAAAGGCAATTGGAGCGGATGCCATCTTGCTTATAGCGGCTGTTCTGGATATCGGCCAGACACGCAATCTGGCGCGCTTTGCCCGGTCCCTGGATCTGCAGGTTCTGCTCGAAGTGCATCAGGCAACTGAACTGGATCACCTGAATGAATATATCAATATGGTGGGTGTGAACAACCGTGACCTCCACACTTTTACCGTGGATGTTGAACGTTCCGTGCAAATGGCCGGTGAAATTCCACCGGATTTTGTGAAAATTTCCGAGAGTGGCATTACCTCACCCCTGACCCTAAAAAAGTTGAGAGGATGCGGTTACCAGGGCTTCCTGATCGGGGAAAGTTTCATGCGAACTCCTGAACCGGCTGTGGCATTCTCTGATTTTGTCAAATCAATATACTTTGATAATGATTAAGGTGAAAGTATGCGGTATGCGTGATCGCTTGAATATCAGGGCAGTAACCGCTGCTGGCCCTGATTACATGGGATTCATATTTTACCCGCTTTCTAAAAGGTATTTAGGAGATCATCCCGGCAAAGATCTTTTTCAAGGGATCCCGGTAAAAATAAAAAAGGTCGGGATTTTTGTCAATGAATTGCCGGAAAGCATGCTGGAACGGGCTGAACAATATAATCTGAGCTTTATCCAATTGCACGGCGGCGAATCCCCGGATCTTTGCAAAAAAATAGGCACTTCCGGTTTGAAGGTGATCAAAGCTTTTGGTATAGGTTCGGATTTTGATTTTAAAAAACTGATACCTTATGCGTCGGTCTGTGATTTCTTTTTATTTGATACCCAAACCGAAAGGTTCGGCGGGACGGGTCTTCGTTTCAACTGGGATCTGCTGAACCGGTATGAACTTGAAGTGCCCTTCTTTCTAAGTGGCGGAATTTCTTTGGAGGATGCCGGAATGATCCGCTCATTGAATCATCCTTTGTTGCACGCGGCAGATATCAACAGCAAGTTTGAGATTTCACCCGGCGTGAAAGATCCCGATAAAGTAAAATCATTCATTCAAGAAATTAAATGCAGCAAAATATGAACTATTCAGTGGATGCAAACGGTTATTACGGTGAGTTCGGCGGGGCTTTTATTCCCGAAATGATGGTCCCGAATATCGAGGATTTGAGGGAGAATTACCTGAAAATTCTGGAAGACCCTGAATTTAAGTCAGAATTCAACACCTTGCTTAAGGATTACGTCGGCCGCCCTTCTCCGCTTTATTATGCAAAAAGACTATCGGCCTACCACAGGACGGAAGTATATCTGAAACGGGAAGACCTGAATCATACCGGCGCTCATAAGATCAACAATACAGTCGGGCAGATACTGATCGCCAGGCGGCTGGGCAAAACCAGGATCATAGCTGAAACCGGCGCCGGTCAGCATGGTGTCGCTGCTGCCACGGTTTGTGCGCTCATGGGACTGCAATGCGTGGTTTATATGGGAAAACTGGATGTGGAACGGCAGGAGCCCAACGTACTGAGGATGAAAATGCTGGGCGCCCAGGTGGTGCCTGTGCTGAGCGGCAATATGACCCTGAAGGATGCCACCAACGAAGCTATACGTGATTGGATCAATAATCCTGTAGATACGCATTATATCATTGGTTCTGTGGTGGGACCGCATCCCTATCCCGACCTGGTGACCAGGTTGCAGTCAGTGATCAGCGAGGAGTTGCAGTGGCAGTTGCAGGAGAAGACAGGCAGTCCCGACCCGGATTATATTATCGCATGTGTGGGCGGAGGGAGCAATGCCGCGGGGGCCTTTTACCATTACCTGGATAACGATAGTGTGAAACTTGTTGCCGTGGAAGCCAGCGGGAAAGGAATCGACAGCGGCGAGTCAGCAGCCACGATGGTACTCGGACGAACAGGCATTATCCATGGAAGCAGAACCATGCTGATGCAGGATGATGACGGCCAGATCCTGGAGCCCTACTCGGTATCGGCAGGCCTGGACTACCCGGGCATCGGCCCGATGCATTCTCACCTGTATAAAGTGCGCAGGGTTATTTTTGAACATGCCACGGATGATGAAGCGCTGGAAGCGGCTTTCAGACTCACGCGACTCGAGGGTATTGTTCCTGCGCTGGAGTCGGCGCATGCCCTGGCGGTCCTTAAAAAGCGCAAATTCGGCGAAAAGGAAGTGGTGGTGGTTAACCTTTCCGGTCGTGGTGACAAGGATATGGCTGCCTACATGAATTACATGAATGATCATCAGTTGTTTTAAATCATCAACAAAGCATATTATGAACCGTATTAACCGACTTTTTCAGGATAAACCCGGGAATATTCTATCCATCTATTACACGGCGGGCTATCCTTCCAGGGATTCAACAGTTCCTGTAATTAAAGCTCTGGCAAAGGCCGGAGCCGATATGATCGAAATCGGCATGCCGTTTTCAGATCCGATGGCCGACGGACCTGTTATCCAAAGCAGCAGCAACAAAGCGCTTAAAAATGGCATGAGCCTGAAATTGCTCTTTGACCAACTGAAAAACATCCGGAAGGAAGTTGATATCCCGCTGCTTCTGATGGGTTATCTAAACCCTGTGCTGCAGTATGGCATGGAAAAATTTTGCAGTGACTGCGCAATGACAGGCATGGACGGGATCATTTTACCCGATTTGCCTTTGGAGGAGTACCTGGGGGAATCCGGATCAATCCTGAGTGACTTTAACCACTACAACAATCACAACCACCACAACCATCACAACCACCACAACAATCCCAACCTCCGCACCCTCTTCACCCTTCACAACCTGCACAACATCTTTCTGATTTCACCGCAAACCAGTCCCGGGCGAATTGCCAAAATTGACAGCGCCAGCAAAGGATTTGTTTATATGGTATCCTCATCATCCACTACAGGTACGAAGGGCAGCTTCACGCAGGAACAGATTTCTTATTTTGGACGGATCCGGGACATGAAACTTAAAAATCCCTCGCTGATTGGATTTGGTATTTCAGATCACGGAAATTTTTCTGCGGCATGCGAGTATGCCAGTGGAGCAATTATCGGCAGTGCGTTTGTGAAAATTTTATCGGAAACTAAGGATATGGAGAATGATATCAGGAAGTTTGTGGAGGATATCAGGGGAGTTGCTTGAGGCATTTACCTGCTTATGTCCTTGATACATATTTGAAATCATTGTCAAACTAATTTATTTATTTATTTTTGAGGATATTAACCATTCAGGAATATCCAAAACCCGTTATATTTTGATTTATAATTGTTAGTACAATGAAAAACCCTGACCAGGAAAACCTGAATCGACTTATCAAAGGGTATATCAAAGGTGACGCCAGGGAATTCTTTATTATTACCGGATGGATCGAAAAGGTTGTCAATAATTACAATTGGGGATTAAAAGATTATAGCGAGGATATTATCCAGGATGTCCGGTTAAAAGTATATCTAAATCTTAAAGAGAGTAAGTTTCGTAGAGCCTCAATGCTTAAGACTTACGTGTACCGTATCGCTAAATATACCTGTATTGATTTTTTAAGAAAATCATATAGTCAGCAAGTAACCAATGATACTAGTCTAATTGAAAATATGGCAGAGAGTAATCCTTTTGATGGAATGATTAAAAAGGAAAAGGAACAAATTGCACATACGATTTTAGAGGAACTGGCTGCAATGTGCCGTGAAACCCTTCATCTGGTATTTGTAGAAAAACTAACCTATAATGAAATAAGTGCTATACTGAACATTGCCGAAGGAACTGTTAAATCAAGAGTATTCCGCTGTATCGGAAAGGCATTGCAATTAAAAGAAAAATATTGGAACGATTTGAAAACAGACACGACAGTTAGAATATAATCTTAGTGAAATGGTACCAAAACCAATATGTGGGAATAAGGAAATTGCTGATATGTTACCATGGTACGTCTCGAAAAGGCTTCCTGAAGCGGAAATGGCTAAGGTAAAACATCACCTTGCAGCATGTCCTTCCTGCAAAGAAGAAGCAGATAACATCACATGGATATCAGAAGGGCTATACGCAATTGTCGGCGAAAATGGTTCTAAACACATCAACTCAAGATTACTTACTATTTATTCAGAGTCAAAAAGGGAACTTAATAAAGAAATTATACAACGCATTGAAGATCATCTTTCCTCATGCCGGCAATGCAGTGAGGAACTG
Organism: Bacteroidales bacterium; assembly: GCA_016930375.1. Classification (GTDB taxonomy): domain Bacteria; phylum Bacteroidota; class Bacteroidia; order Bacteroidales; family UBA10428; genus UBA5072. The sequence goes on from JAFGGU010000100.1 coordinate 11,275, forward strand.
GAAATTCTGAACAGGGTGAATCAATCCATTGGTGGTTCTGAAGTTGAGCCATTCTTTGAGGGGATGATGCAAAAAATCCGGGAATTCTTTACGAAACCGCTATTGAAACCTGCATATGCTTATATTCTGATACTGGCTCTGCTTTATCCTGCCTGGCTTGGGTTATTCAAAAAAGATAACAACCAGGGGAAAATAATGGAACCCATTAATATTGGCAATTTCTTTGTATTGCACCAGGACAATCATCGTGCGGCCGGAGAGCAATTGAACACAATTGTCGTGGAGAATTCTTCAGATTTCTTTGCTTTTTCTTTTGTTTTGCCGGTGAAAAATCAGGAAGATAATGTGTATCAGGCCACAATAAGCAATGCGGAAAATAAAGTTGTCTGGCATGATGAGAGCCTTAAATTTATTGATTCGTTTGGTACCGTGATCATGGTTTGTCCTCAAAAATATTTCACAAAGGGGAGATATACCCTAACCGTTATTGAAAAACAGAAGCAATCCAATGAAGTAATGAACAAATATTTTTTTAATTTTAGTCTTCTCACCCAAGACTAATTTACCATTGAAGAAGAAAAAGATTCAACAACTTTTTTTTTGGATATTTTGCGTTGCGCTCATCCTGTTGAGTTCATACTTCATTTATATTATACAAGGTCCTTTTCATGGTCGCTTTATCAGGGCCTGCAAATGGATGGCCGTTGAAAAGTATGATAGATCTGTTAAAGTGCTTACGAGCCTGATTGAGTCAGATTCGGGTAATGCAAATGCATATAGAAAACTGGCTGAAAACTATTACCTGAATAATGACATAAATTCGGGGCTATCCTACTTTAACCAGTTAGCAGAAAAAAAAATCGGGAATCTTTGGGTTCATTATGGACGTGGATATTTGTATCAGAAGTTCAATCAAAATGAGAAAGCAGCGATCGAATATCAAAAAATCATAACCCTTATCCCTCAATATGCTTCTTTTTATAAGGATTTTATTGATAATTACGAGCAAAATAAAGAACTCAATAAGGCAGACAGCATTTTAAATAACCTTGCTGCCAAAAATTCGGGTGACCCTTATATTAATTATGGTTTGGGATATCTTTTCATGAAACAGAACAATAATGAGAAAGCCATCGCTTTTTTAGACAAAACACTTGCACTTCAGCATGATTTTCCAGATGCCTATTTACTGAAGGGATTTATATTTTTTAATATGGGCCAATATGACCATTATCTTGAAGTCAGTAAAACGGGACTGGAGAAATCAAAAACTGCAAAAGACATGCAATACCAGTGTATTTTTCTGGGTAATATCGGACTTTCATTATGCTATACCGGTAATAATAAAGAAGCTGAATTATATTTAAAAGAGGCGATAAAACTTTCGGAAAAAACCGGCCAAAAACAAGAAGAAAACAGGAGTATCGGAAACCTGGGATTAGTATACAGAATTACCGGGGATTATGAAAAATCTTTAAAATTCACTGAAAAAGCGCTGAAAGGAGCACAACAAATAAAGGACCGAAACCGTGAAGGGCTGTATAACAATAATATCGGATTGGTTTATCATATGATGGGAAAATATGCAATGGCATTGGAATATAATGTTAAGGCCTTAAGCATTGCAAATGAAACCGGCGATAAAACAATTCAATCCTATGCTTTGTTAAATCTTGGGATCATTTATTGGAACCTGGGCGACTATAATAATGCACTTAAATATTATAACCTGATGCTTGAAATGGCTTTAAAAACAGGCAACAGGTGGGCAGAAGGCAGGTATTATTGTGGTATTGGATTGATATCTTTTCATCATGGTAATTTTACCCAGGCGCTTGATTATGATGAAAAGGGCCTGGCTATTGCCATTGAAATAGGGGATAGCGAAGGTGAAACATTGATTCTGGGGAATATTGCTATTATTTACAATGAAATCGGAAATTACACAAAAGCACTGGATTATTATACCAGGGCACTGAAGGTTAGTGAAAAGATCGGTGATAAAAGTGGGATTGCCCGGCATTTAGGCAATATTGGAGGTACATACCGAATATTGGGCAATTATCCGGCTGCCATGGATTATTTCCAGCAATCGCTTAAGATACATAAAGAAATTGGCGACCTGAAAGATATTGCCTCGGCTTATGGAAATATGGGAGCATTAATGGTCAGGATGAAGGAATACAAAAAGGCAGAAGTTTATTTAAGTCAGGCATTGAAGATTAGTAGAGAAATTGGAGTCAAAGGTATTATCGCCTATCAATTAATTAGTTCAGGTTATTTGGAATACTATCAGGCCAATTATAAGGCTTCCCGGGAATCTTTCTCAGAGGCCCTGAAATATGCAAAATCAACAGGTGAATTGGCTATATACTGGCAGGCTCATACCGGTATGGCTATGGTGTTTGAAAAACAAAACAAACCTGAACCGGCCCTTGAACATTATATTGCTGCCATTGAAAAGATTGAAAAAGTACAACGCGAATTGTCGGTTGAAGAATTTAAATCAGATTTTTTTGGTGAACATATTGATGTTTATGAAGGTGTAATTGCTTTATTGGCTTCCATGCATGAGCAATTTCCGCAAAAAAACTTTGATAAACTTGCATTTAATTTTGCTGAGCGGGCAAAGGCAAGGGCCTTTCTGGAAAATCTGATCGCATCCAGAGCTAACCTGCAAAGTGGAATCGATCCGAAATTGAAACAGAAAGAAGATGAAATTTTACAAAAAATATCGGTTAACCAAAAACAGCTTTATAATAAGGAACTCACCAAAAAAGACAGGAAAACGCTGGAATTGGAATTAAATGATTATGAGGATGCTTTCGGGAAAATCACAAGGGAAATCAAGGCAAAGAATACAAAATATACAAATTTGTATTATCCGGAATCATACGACGCCGCAAAAATACAGCATGAAATTCTACAAGACGATGACGTAATACTGGAATTTTCCCTGGGGAATGAGCGTTCTTTTTTATGGCTTCTGTCAAAAGATAACTTTAAGTTATTCAAATTACCCGGAAGGGAAATTATCGAAAAAGCCGTTCAGGAATACATGAATACTATTGAACAACCGGTTGGCGTGTCAAATCCTTTCTCAAACCATGTTTCAAAAGGATATCATGTTTTTGAAATGCTTTTAAAACAGTGTACGCAGGAAATTAATAAAGGAAATCATATCATCATTGTTGCCGATGGTATTTTACATTATCTGCCTTTTGAATCACTGGTAATTGTTAAAGATATGGCAATTGAATCCCCTCATTACCTTATTGCGGATTATACTTTTTCCTATAGCCCTTCCTCCACTTCCATTGCCTATTTCAATGAAAACAGGTTCAATAATCCTTCACAAAAATTTCTGCTTGCATTCGGTAATCCTGATTTCGATGAATATAGCGCTGCATCATCAACCAGAGGTAGGAGCAATAGTGCTCAAAAATTGCATATTCTTCCTGAAGGAGAGGCGGGGGAAAAGCTGAAGAGCCTTTATGAAAATGACGGATTTCATTTCACCTCACTACCTTATTCGGGTACAGAAGTATCTGCAATAGCTGGTTTATTTCCAAAAGAAAGTGCCGAAATCTATTTAAAATCGGATGCAAGCGAAGAATCCTTTAAAAATGAAGTGTTAGAAAATTATAAATATATCCATTTTGCCACCCATGGATTTATTGAAGAATCCCTACCATTCCGATCGGGAATTTTGCTGAGCACAAATGAAGAGTCAAAGGAAGACGGCATCCTGCAGGTTAATGAAATATTAAACCTGAAATTAAATGCCGATATGGTGGCGCTGTCTGCTTGCCAAACCGCACGCGGGAAGTTATACCGTGGAGAAGGTATTGTGGGATTAGCAAGGGCATTTTTTTATGCAGGATCCTCATCGGTAACAGTATGCCTGTGGAATATTAACGACCGGACAACAGCCGGTTTCATGAAAGATTTCTATTCCGGCCTGGTTGATGGCAAGGACAAAAAGGATGCCCTTCAACAGGCAAAATTGAATATGATCCGCTCTGAGATTGCTGCATATCGCCATCCTTATTATTGGGCGCCGTATATTGCCATTGGAAATTATCGTTAATAAGGAGTTTGTTCTTCACAATATTCCCTTTTCATTCTTTCCCATTCTTTCCCATTCTTTCTTCCCTCCAGGTTAAGCAATACTCTTTTATAAATGTCAGGGAACCTTAATGGCGTTCATTCGACAATTAAATAAAACGATATTCCTGCAAAACCCTTTTTTTTGGCCAGGCACTATAAACCTATAAAACCATAAAAATGAAAAGAAATGCTGCTTTAGGTTTCCTATGCTTCCTGTCTATATTTGCTTACTCGCAGGATTACCTGATAAATTTTGATGGTACAGGCGCTAATACATCCGTTGAAGGAGTAAAAGTCGAAAACCTTACCCAGGGAACCAGTTTAACCGTCAATGGAACGGATATTCTTAATTTAAAAGCAGTTTTAACTGGTATAAATGGTGCTTATAGGACTTCTGAAAAAGGTTTAGAAATATATCCCAATCCGGTAACAGAATATACCACTATTGAATTTGTGGCAGCCACTCCGGGTGATGCCTTAATTGCAATATACGACCAGGTTGGAAAAACAATAGTACAAATAGGAACAAGCCTTGCAAAGGGAACTCATACTTACCAAATAAATGATTTAAGCAGTGGGTTTTATACAGTTCGTGTACTATCCGAAACATATTCCTATACAGGAAAAATAATAAGCCTGCAAAAAGGTACAGCAATTGCCGGTATTACCAGAATAGGTTTTTGTGATGGTAGTAATAACGAAAGCAGAGTTAAAAGCGCCAATACAACCATTCAGATGCAATATACCGCTGGTGACAGGTTGAAATTTACGGGGATTTCCGGTAATTATAGCACAATATTGACAGATATTCCAACGGAAAGTAAAACCATTGCATTTGAATTTACAGATTGTACCGACGGTGATAACAATAACTACCCGGTTGTGAAAATAGGTACACAAGTTTGGATGGCAGAAAACCTTAAAACAACCAAATATAAAACTGGCTCCGATATACCAAATGTGACTGATGCAACGGAATGGTCAGCTTTGACAACTCCTGCTTATAGCTGGTATGATAATGACGAAGTCACCTATAAAAACACCTATGGAGCATTGTACAACTGGCACACAGTAAATACCGGCAACCTTTGCCCAACGGGCTGGCAGGTGCCTGACGAAAACGAATGGGCAAAATTAATAACATATCTTGGGGGTGAAAGTTTAGCCGGGGGGAAACTAAAAGAAATAGGCACTACACATTGGACAAGCCCCAACACCGGAGCAATAAACGAAACGGGCTTTACAGCACTTCCAGGTGGAGACCGTGACAGCGATGGGGCATTCCTCAGCATTGACGACTACGGTAGCTGGTGGAGTGCTACAGAGTACGGTACTGGTTGCGCCTGGCTCCGGAGCATATACTACAGTAGCAGCGGTGTGGTCGGAAGCTACGGCGGTAAGGAGTTTGGGTTCTCTGTTCGTTGCGTTAAGGATGAAAATGGCAGTGCGCCTGTTGTAGCTTTTACCTCCTCAAATACCAGCATATCTGAAGGTGAAAGCATTGAATTTACTGATCTGTCAACCAACTGTCCTACAAGCTGGAACTGGGATTTTGGAGATGGTGGAACCAGTGCAGAGCAATCTCCATCCTATACCTATTCAACGGCCGGAACCTTTACGGTCAGTTTAACCGCAACAAATAGTTATGGTTCCGGTTCCGAAACTAAAACCAATTATATTACTGTTACAGCGGGTGCCGGAACCACTACCGTAACTGACTTTGATGGAAATGTATACAATACCATTACGATTGGCACGCAAACATGGATAAAAGAGAACCTGAAAACCACTCACTATAGCAATGGCACAGCTATTACCTTAGTAACAGGCACCGGTAATTGGGATGCATTAACTGATAACAGCAAAGCTTACTGTTGGTATGGCGATGATATCAACAATAAAGAAACCTACGGTGCCTTATACACATGGGCAGCTGCTATGAATGGTGCATCAGGTAGTTCTGCAAACCCCAGCGGAATACAAGGTGTATGTCCTGTGGATTGGCATTTGCCTAGCCATGAAGAGTGGTGGCAATTAACAGAGTTTTTGGGTGGTGAAAGTGTTGCTGGCGGTAAACTTAAAGAAACCGGTACAGAGCATTGGTATAGCCCTAATACTGCGGCGACCAACGAAACTGACTTTACAGCCCTTCCGGGTGGCCAACGCGGTAACGATGGAACATTCCAAACCATTACCAACTATGGTAACTGGTGGAGCGCTACAGAATACGATACCGGTAGTGCACTGAACCGGCGTTTATTCCACGGTGAAGGTAATGTGTACATAATCATTGATAGTAAGGAGGTTGGGTTTTCTGTCCGTTGCGTTAAGGATTAAGATTAGATGACTACCAAATAAAATAATACCTATGAAACACATACTGCTTTTTACGGCAATTCTTTTCCCGGGCTTTGTTGGCTTTGGCCAGGCGGGTTTGCAACAGGTCATTGCCACAGCCGGCGGCAATGCCGCCAACGGATCAATTGCCATTGAATGGACTTTCGGAGAACCGGTTGTTGCAACCCTATCAGGTGCCAATACAATTCTTACACAGGGCTTTCATCAGACCGATGTTTCCATAACATTCATTAAAGGGTCGGATGAGCTTCCCTGCACAATTGAGATTTATCCTAATCCTACCGGTGACTTCGTAATGATGACCATTGATAATTCAGTATTAAAAGATGTTCAGTATTTATTGTATGATCTGAACGGAAAGTTGCTTGAAAAAAAGCTGCTTGTCAGCAACATCACTTTCATTGGTATGGCAGACTATCCTGCCGGCATCTACCTGCTGAAAATACTGCAGCCTGCTAAAAACATAACCACTATTGAAATTATCAAACACTAATTTCCAGACCCATGACAAAAGTAAATCAAACCATACGTCCTCATATCATCTGCCTATATTCGATGATGATGCTTGCCACAGGTTACAGTTTATGCCAGGCTCCCGGAGGTTTTAACTATCAGGCAGTGTTGCGGAACGGAGAAGGTACTCCGTTAACAAATACTAATGCAGAAATTGAAATAAATATTTTGCAGGGAAGCACCGCAGGTCCTGTTGTTTATTACGAAACACATAGTGCTACTTCCAATGCTTTTGGACTGGTAAACTTCGTAATTGGCACTGTGGATCCCGCTGATTTTTCTGCTATGGATTGGGCTAATGGTCCTTATTTTATTAGAATTATCGCCAATGGTATCGAAATGGGAACCTCTCAATTGCTGAGTGTCCCCTATGCTTTGCATGCCCAAAGTGGAGCCGGATCCCCGGGTCCTAAAGGAGACAACGGACCACAAGGGCCAAAAGGTGATAAGGGTGATGCCGGACCACAGGGATGTGAAGGGGAATTAGGGGATAGGGGTGATACCGGAGCACAGGGAACCAAGGGACCAAAAGGGGACACAGGAATCCAGGGACCAAAAGGGGATACAGGATCACAGGGACAGAAAGGGGATACAGGATCACAAGGCATCCATGGGGATAAAGGAGATACCGGGACACTTGGGCCGAAAGGCTTGAAAGGAGATACCGGAGCACAAGGACCGAAAGGCGTAAAAGGAGATACCGGAGCACAGGGACCGAAAGGTGCGAAAGGAGATACCGGAGCACAGGGGCCCAAGGGGGATAACGGAGATACCGGATTGCCAGGACTGAAAGGAATTACCGGGGCAAGCGGGCCTGCAGGAACTGACAAATGCATAGCCTTTGGCTATATAAACGAAGCGGGAACCATATTAAGCGGAAGCGGAAATTTCACATGTACATGGCATGATATATATTCTCCTTATGAAATAACCATTAGCGGTGTAGATTACTTCTATGCAGATTATACAACAATTGTTACGCCAGTAAACAATGCTAATATGTATGGTGCTCACAATAGTGTTGATGGTAAGTTATTGATCTATATTTTCTTTCCAAAAAAAGGCGGTGAGATCGGCTCATCTGATTTCAACTTTATGGTATTTAAGAATTAAGTGTTTAACCTGGTGAAAATATTAAAACATCAATCGTAAAGCCATGAAAAATGATATTCCAATCATAAGATCATGTTTTATTAGCCTATTAACAATAATGATGCTGATCACAGGTACTGGTTTTGGCCAGGCTCCCGGTGGATTTAACTATCAGTTGGTGTTACGGAATGGTGAAGGCGGTCTTTTATCCAATACCGGTGCTGTCATTCAACTGCTTATATTGCAGGGAAGTAACACAGGACCGGAGGTATACGACGAAATTCATAATGTTACTTCCAATGATTTTGGACTTGCGAACTTCGAAATTGGCGCTGAAGATCCGGCAGGTTTTTCTTCCATTAACTGGTCTAATGGTCCTTATTTTTTAAAAATTGTCGTTAATGGTATGGAGATGGGAACTTCCCAACTGCTAAGTGTGCCCTATGCCTTATATGCCAAAAGCGGAAAAGGTTCCCCGGGCCCGGAAGGAGATCCGGGATTGCAAGGACTTAAGGGCGCTACAGGCGATGCCGGTGCACAAGGAACCAAAGGGGACAAGGGCGATATAGGCGACACCGGTCCACAGGGATCCAAAGGGGATACAGGGGATGCGGGTCCGAAGGGAATTAAAGGAGATGCCGGCCTGCAGGGGCCGAAAGGGGATGTCGGACCGCAGGGATTCAAAGGTGAAACAGGGAATGCCGGACCACAGGGTCCGAAAGGCGACCAGGGCGATACTGGACCACAGGGTATCAAAGGCGATACAGGGGATAACGGATCACAGGGTATCAAAGGTGATACAGGGAATACCGGAGCAAAAGGAACGAAAGGGGATACAGGAGATACCGGGCTACAGGGTCCTGAGGGATACACCGGTCCGGCCGGACCTGCCAAATGTATCGCATTTGGCTGTATTAAAGAGGACGGAACCATATTAAGCGGAAGCGGAAATTTCACATGTACCTGGGAAGGATCATATTCCCGTTACCGGATAACAATAAGCGGTGAAGATTATTATTATGCAAATTATGCTGCACTCGTCACTCCGGTAAGTCAACCCCCATATAGAATATGCTCAACTGACAGTGTGAACGGCAGTTTATTGATCAGAGTGGAAAATTCTGAATACTATCCTTCCACCAATCCGTCCATTGTTCACTTTGCTGTCTTCAAATATTAAGCTTTCTGCACACATCAGTGTGATAAAAAATAATTAAAGACATTAGCAACAAGTTATCCTATTATCATGAAAAAAGTGAATCAAACCATAAATCTGCAATTTATTTTCCTTCTTGCGATATGGCCGCTTGCCACAGCCTACAGTTTCGGTCAGGGGCCAAATGGTTTTAACTACCAGGCAGTGTTGCGGGACGGTTCGGGGGGCTTATTATCCAACGCAAATGCAACTGTTGTGCTTGAGCTATTGCTGGGAGACATTTCAGGCTCCGTGGTTTATTCCGAAACACATAGCGTTACCTCAAATGCTTCTGGACTGGTAAACCTTGAAATTGGAGCTAAGGATCCGGCAGGTTTTTCTTCCATTGATTGGGCCAATGGTCCCTATTTCATTAAAATTGCTGTTAACGGTACAGTGATGGGAACCTATCCGTTGGTGAGTGTGCCCTATGCTTTGTACGCCAACAGCGGAGCAGGATCTCCTGGACCAAAAGGGGATATAGGACCACAAGGGCCAAATGGTGACAAAGGTGATACCGGACCGCAAGGTCCGAAAGGTGCTAAAGGGGATAAAGGCTCTGCCGGACCACAGGGTCCCAAAGGTGATAAAGGTGATACCGGATCGCAAGGCCCGAAAGGTGAGGCCGGGTTGCAGGGACCGAAAGGCGATGCCGGACCACAAGGCGATAAAGGCGATAAAGGCGATACCGGTCTGCAAGGGCCCAAGGGCGATAAAGGCGATACCGGAGCACAAGGGCCCAAGGGTGATAAAGGTGATACCGGATTGCAAGGGCAACAGGGTGATAAAGGCGATAGCGGTCTGCAAGGGCCCAAGGGCGATAAAGGCAATGCCGGGCCGACCGGACCTATTGGGGATACCGGGCCAACAGGTCCTGCAAGTCCGCTTAAATGCATCGCATTTGGTTGTATTAGCAGTGACGGTTCCGTATTAAGTGGAAGCGGTAATTTCACCTGCACCTGGGACGCTTCATATAACCGCTATAATATAAACATAAGCGATGCAGATTATTATTATACAAATTATACAACTCTTGTTACCGTTGTAAGTCCTCCGGTTATGATTAATTCACCCGGGGTTCAAATTTATACATCCAGTGTTGGAGGTAATCTGTTGGTATATATGAGCAATTATATGGGTGATATCCATCAATTTACTTTTCACTTTATTGTATTCAATAATCTCAAATACGGTAGTTTGAGCGATATTGAAGGCAATTCCTATAAAATCATATCGATAGGAACACAGGAATGGATGGCCGAAAATCTTAAAACGACCAAATACAACGATGGCACAGCCATACCGCTGGTAACTGATGATATAGAATGGGTAAATTTAAGTACCCCTGCCTGTTGCTGGTATAATAATGATGCAGCTACTTACAAGGCAACCTACGGCACTTTGTACAACTGGTATGCAATAAACACGGCAAGAAATGGCAATAAAAATGTATGTCCTTCTGGCTGGCATGTACCAAAAGATGACGAGTGGACCATTTTAACAGATTATTTGTGTGGCATAACCGAGGCCGGAGGTAAACTTAAAGAAACCGGCACAATACATTGGATCAGCCCGAACAACGGGGCAACCAACGAAACCGGCTTTACAGGCCTGCCAGGTGGCAACCGCGACGCTTATGGTAAGTTCTTCAGTGTTCGAATTAACGGTTATTGGTGGTCTTCTACTGAATACTCACGTGAGTATGCAATGTTCCGGAGCACCTTCTATTTCAACAATAATGTAGTGAGCGGATACAGCAATAAGACCGAAGGTTACTCTGTGCGTTGTTTGAGGGATTAAATAATCTGACTTTCATCCCCCTCAGCACCAACAAAAAACCTGCTGCGCTTATGAGCTGACAGCAGGCTATCCGTGATTCGGAAACGGTTGTTTGAACATGTGGATAACGTTTATTTGTTACATGCCAATACGGTTTCAACTTCATTCACATCGGCAGCCGGGGCTTCATATTTCAGCGATGCTTCGGTGGCAGTTGCGATCCACTCCAATCTTACCATTACAGGAGCGATATCGGCGTCATCAGCTTCCGGAGCTTCATATACCAAATTAGCTTCGGTTGCTTCTGCCAGACCATTCAGCCTTTCAAATTCAACATAGTATACTTCAGATGCTGCAACAGCAGGAGCATTATACCTGATGGCCTTTTCGGTAAGTGATACGATGGTTTCAAGATTAACCAGGGAAACCAGGGCAGCATCACCGGTATTTGCAGCAGCAGAATGTGTAAAGCTTCCGGCAGTAATTAAAAGAGCAGCACAGGCAGTTGCGGCTATTTTTTTGAAGTTGTTCGTTTGTGTTTTCATTGTTGTATTTTTTTGGTGTTTTTTTAGTGTTTGATATAAGAATAACATATACCGTGCCAAAGTCTGTAAAGATAAGATATACAAATTGATATAAAAATTTCGGGTAAGTAGAACAAAACACGGAAGTGTTTCAAAACATACAGGGAGTGTTCGAATACGGACAAGAAAAGAAAGATGGGGTGACAAGGAGACAAGGTGACAAGGAGACAAGGTGACAAGGAGACAAGGAGACAAGGAGACAAGGAGAAGAGGTGATTAGGTGATGAAGATTGAAATATTAATCACCTCATTACCTAGTCACCTAATCACCTAGTCACCTAATCACTTAATTACCTAACTTAAACCTCACCAGCCTTAACGGCACTCCTTTGGCATTCTTAAGGAGTTGAAGACTGTAAATGTAACCGTTGTGGTAAACCATTTTGGAGGGATTGATCACCAGGTTGTAATCATCGCAGACAAAACTGCTCTGGCATACAAATTTTCCACCGTTTTCATAAACCCAAACGTTGAATTTGTTGGCATTTTCTTCTTTGGCGAACTCAAAGAACAATAAATTACCGTCGGAATCTTTAATAACCGACGAGGCAAAAGGCATAGGCATGGGTTCTGTAATTTTTTCCAAATCAGCTGTCATTTCTTTCACAAAATATTCCATGGCAGCTTCATATTCTTCATCACGGATCTCTAGGATATTTTCCTGTTTATTTTTAAACCTGTCAATTGCCTTCTGCTGGATTTCTTTTTGCTCCTGCACAGAAAGACAACTTCTTTCCCAACCGACCTTTTCTTTTGAGATGAGTTTGCCTTCCAGGTCATACACCAGAATCTCGCCAGTGGCATGAATGGCAACGATAAGTTTATTTCCGATACATGCAATACTGGGTGGATTGCTCGGCGCAGGAGGAGGGCCATATGGGATTGTTGTAGAGCCGATCTTCCCGCCTTTTTTGAGTTCATAGACATAATTGAAAGGTTTTCTCGTTCCGGTCTTTTGAGAGGCAATTTCATAAGGCGTAAAATGTTCCCAGATCACTTTCTCAATATTGGTTTCATAATCAACTATCGAAACAAAGTCCCTGAATTTCGTACTCCAAATAACCCAGCCTACGACAGCTATTTTATTATTGGGCAAAGGGATCATTTGTTTCGACATGTAGTCGAGCTTCAGGGTCTTTTTATAGTTGCCGTTAAAATCAAAGCAGACCATGTTCCCCATGTTATCCAATCCGGTGAAAAACGTATTGCCGTTTAGGATCCCTTCAATGGCATTAATTTCTTTAAACGGTTGACCGTTACTTTTATAAATGCCAAACTCCTTCTCGAATTTCCCGCTTGGAGAAAATTTGGTATAGTAATTCCGGTAAGTATGATTTACGATCACAGAACCATCGGGCATGACTTTCAGTGATTTTCTGTCACCCATGAGTGTATTGTATATCGTATCGTAATAGTTTTTAAATACTTGATCCCAATTATTATCCTGCGCATAGGCAGGATCAGGAACCAGTTTAACGGTACCGCCCTTATAGATATCGATGAGTTTCTGAGAAAAGGCCGGCACAGCCAAAGCTGCTATGAATAAGGCAAGCAATGATTTTTTCATGGTTGTTATATTTAAAATATTTCGATTGTCGGTTAAATTTATAATTCAACCTCTACAAGGTTGGTGTTTTTTGCAAAATACTGTTCTACAGTAATTTGTCCTCTACAAGAACAACTTCGTAGAAGTTGAATTATTGTAGAAAATGGTGACTTGAACTCTCCTTTCTCGCAACCTCGTAAAGGTTGAATGCGGTCCGATATATGTTCTTTTTTTTAAGTTTTGTAGGACAGCAGTTATAAATTATTCAAAATACTCTGTTTTTTTTCCTTCCGAATCAATGATGGTCATGATCATTTGCTGGTCAGAAACAGGCTGGTTGGCATCGAATTCTGTTGCAAAGCCGGGTTCGATCATGATAATCTCAGCCTGGTTCTCAGGTTCCTTTTTTTGACTGATGATCACCACAAACAGGATAATGCAGGCAGCCGCTAGTATATAAGCAAGTCTGCGGACAGTTAAAAGTCGGGTTCTGGCAGTTTTGTCCGGGACATTTATAATTGGAATGCCTTTACTCTCCTGTGACAAAAGGCTAAGTGCCTTCCTGAGACCGGAAGCCAGTTTACGCTGATACTCGACATTTACCGAACATTTTTTGCAATCCGCGAGGTGTCTTTCGATTTGGACAGTCTCTGACAGGGTACATTCCCCGTCGATGTATTTCTGAATGGTGCCCTTTTTAATACAACTCATATCCCTGGTCTTTAAATTCCTTTTCAATTTTTTCCATAGTTCTTGACAGCAGTTTGCCTACGGATGCTAACCTTATGCCTGTAGCCTCAGCCATTTCTTTATAGGATAATCCTTCACTGTAAAGCACCGCCAACATCCGGTCACGTGGTTTAAGTTTTACAAGGGTTTTCTCAATGGCCATCTTAAGATCTTGATTTTCTGCAGAATCTGATTCAGTTGAAATATCTTCCGCTGATCCGATAGGTTGAAAGTGTTTCTGCTTTCTCAGGTTGTCGATGCATTTGTTAAAAGTAACCCTGTACAACCAACTTTTGGGATTGCGGATCTCATGGCCATGCTCTATTTTGTAAAAGAAATCCGTGAAAACGTCCTGAAGTACATCCGGAACACCATCCGGATTGCCGATCATTTTTTTTGCCACCCGGAACATGCCCGGGTAGTATTCGGCATATATTTCTTCAAAGGTGTTCAAGGAGGAGTGTTTACAATAAGTCGTTTTTGAATGGGATTTTGTGACAGAAGGTACAAACAAAATGCTGGAAATAAAAAAACCTGCTGCGCTTATGAGCCGACAGCAGGTTATCCATGAGACGGTAACTGTTGTTTAAACATGGTGATGCGATTTATTTGGTGCTTGCAATCATGGTTACATTCTGGTTTTCTATTTCGTTGAAGTTGTCAGCTTCGGGAGCATTGTATTTCAGGGATGCTTCGGTAGCGGAAGCAAGCCACTCCAGTCTTTCTTTTTCAACAGTAACTTCATTCACATCGGCAGCCGGAGCTTCATATTTCAGCGATGCTTCGGTTGCTTCTGCCAATGTATTCAGTCTTTCAAATTCAGCATAGTATACTTCCGATTCTGCAATGGCAGGAGCAGTATACCTGATGGACTTTTCAGCAAGTGATATCAGGGTTTCAAGATTCACCAGGGAAACCAGTTCTGAATCACTGTATCCGGCATCGGATTGTGTATAGCTTCCGGTAGCGATTAAAAGAGCAACACAGGCAGTTGCGGCAATTTTTTTGAGGTTGTTCGTTTGTGTTTTCATTGTTTTATTTTTTTAGGTTTTTTAGTGTTTGGTATAAGATTCACATATACCGTGCCAAAGTCTGTAACATACAGAAATACAATATAATACAAATAATTGAGATGTTCAAAACGAAACACGGAAGTGTTTCAGAATAGACAGGGGGTGTACGAATACGGACAGGTGAATAGGTGATTAGGTGATTAGATGAAGAAGTGATTAAGTGTTTACCTCATCACCTAATTACCTCATTACCTCATCACCTCATTACCTAATCACTTTTAATCCCCGCCATACTCTCCAATGCCAGCATTAGCGCCTGTGTGCCTTTTTCGGCGAAGCCCAGGGCGGAAACCGACTGGTACAACTGCTGCACCAAAGCCAGACCGGGCAACGAAAGTTCCATGCGGCGGGATTCCTCGAGCGCAATGCCCATGTCCTTGATGAAATGCCTTACAAAGAAGCCGGGTTCAAAATCACGGCGAAGGATGCGCGGGGCAAGATTGTCGAGTGACCAGCAGGCAGCAGCGCCGCCCGATATGGAACTCAGCATGGTATTCAGGTCAAGACCCGCTTTATGTCCATAAAGAAGGCTCTCGCACATACCAATCATGGTTCCGGCAATTACGATCTGGTTGCACATTTTTGTGTGCTGTCCTGAACCCGCTTTGCCCTGGTATACGATTTTTTTCCCCAGGATATCGAAAAGTGCTTCAACAGCATCAAAAACTGGTTTATCACCCCCGGCCATAATGGACAGGGTGGCATTTCTTGCGCCTATATCACCACCTGAAACAGGGGCATCCAGTGTGTATATTTTATGTTTGACGGCTTTCCCGTAAATCTCAACGGCCAGGGAAGGACTTGTGGTGGTCATGTCAACCAGTATGGCTCCCGGCTTTGCGGATTCAATAAGCCCTTGCGGCGCCAGATATACATCACGGACATCTGCAGGGAATCCAACCATGGTAAATACAATGTCGGCTTTCCGGGCAACCTCAGCCGGAGAATCACACCAGACGGCTCCTTTTTCCATGGATGGCAAGGCTTTTTCCCGGGTGCGGGTATATACAAATCCCTTATAACCCTTATCCAGGATATGTCCGAACATGGACCGGCCCATGACGCCGGTGCCAATCCAGCCTATCACGGGATTTTCAGGTAGAAATAAATTCATCATTTTACACCAATTACTTCCTCTTCAGAATCGATCCCACAGCGCCTGTCAGCAGTGTTCCCAGCACACCCCTTACAAGTTTCCTGCCCAGTTCGCTTCCCACTGTACGTGTAATGGTACGGCCCATGGTTTTGGCCAGGTCACCCATCATACCGCCGGAAGCACTTTTTGATGCTTTTTTGAGTTTCGCCTCCTTGATCTTTTTCAATTGCGCCACCTGTTCCTGTTTCTCGGCATTCTCGCGGGCAAATTTTTGCTCCAGTATTTCATAGGCTGATTCACGGTCCACCTGCTTTTCATATACACCATGCAACACGGAGGAGCGGATAATATTGCTTCTTTCCCCGGGTGTTATCGGGCCGACCTGTGACTGCGGCGGTACTATCTTAGCCATTTCCACAATACCGGGTATTCCCTTTTCGTCGAGCAGGGATACGAGGGCTACTCCAACGCCCAGTTCGGTGATGACATCTTCCACTTTGAATTTGGGATTGGAACGAAATGTTTCAGCTGCCGATCTTACGGCTTTCTGGTCCCTGGGGGTAAAAGCACGCAGGGCATGTTGAACGCGGTTACCCAGCTGACCAAGCACGACATCGGGAATGTCAATGGGATTTTGGGTCACAAAGTATACACCCACGCCTTTGGAACGAACCAGGCGCACAACCAGTTCAATTTTTTCGCGCAGCACTTTGGGTGCTTCGCTGAATAAGAGATGGGCTTCATCAAAGAAGAATACCAGCCTGGGCTTATCGAGGTCACCGACCTCCGGAAGCTCCTCAAAGAGCTCTGAAAGGAGCCAGAGCAGGAAGGTGGAATACAATCCGGGTGACATCATCAGCTTATCAGCAGCCAGAATATTCATCACGCCTTTACCACTTCCGTCGGTCTGTATGAAATCCATGATATTCAGGGCAGGTTCGCCAAAGAACTTCTCGGCTCCCTGTTCCTCGAGTGTCAGGAGTCCTCTCTGGATGGCACCGACACTGGCAGAGGAGATGTTACCATATTCATTGATATAATCACCGTGATGTTCACCTATATATTCAAGGACTTTTCTCAAATCCTTCATATCGAGGAGCAAGAGATTATTATCATCCGCGATTTTAAATACGAGCGTAAGCACCCCAGCCTGCACCTCATTCAGGTTCAGCAGTCTGCCCAGGAGCAGCGGTCCCATTTCGGAGATGGTGGTTCTGAGGGGATGACCCTGTTCGCCGTAGATATCCCAGAAACATACAGGGAAAGCTTGCGGTTTATATGAATCAAGATCCAGTTCCTTAACTCTTTCGGTGATCTTGGGGTTTTCGCCGGATGAGGCTTTGGCAATGCCGGACAGATCTCCTTTCACATCTGCCATGATCACAGGAACACCAATGCTGCTGAAGGTTTCAGCCATTGATTGGAGAGTGACCGTCTTCCCGGTTCCTGTTGCTCCGGCAACCAGACCATGCCGGTTTGACATTTTGGGCACAAGGAAGAGTTCCTTATCGGACTTGGCTATGAGGAGGTTTCCGTTGGCGTCTATCATTAAGTGTTACTTTTACTCGTTACTCATCACTTTTTCTAATACCTGTAATGTTCCGGCTTATAGGGCCCTTCTTTCGGGACGCCGATATAATCAGCCTGTTGTTTCGTGAGCTGGGTGAGTTTTACCCCCAGCTGATCAAGATGCAGGCGGGCCACTTCCTCGTCCAGCTTTTTGGGAAGCCGGTATACGCCAATGGCATACTTGTTCTGCCAAAGATCCAGCTGCGCCAGGGTTTGGTTGGTGAATGAATTGCTCATGACAAAAGAGGGATGTCCCGTTGCGCAACCGAGGTTTACCAGTCTGCCTTCGGCGAGCAGGAAAATGGCATTGCCCGAGGGGAACATGTACTTATCCACCTGTGGTTTTATGTTGGTGTGCTTTATACCGGGATAAATGGTAAGCTTATCCACCTGGATTTCATTGTCAAAATGACCAATATTGCAGACAATGGCCTGGTCTTTCATTTTAAGCATGTGTTCCAGGGTGATCACGTCGCGGTTGCCGGTAGCAGTGACAAAAATATTTCCTTCCTTTAAAGCATCCTCCATGGTAGTAATTTCAAATCCTTCCATGGCCGCCTGCAGGGCACAGATCGGATCGATCTCGGTAACAAGAACGCGGGCTCCATAGGAGCGCATCGAACGGGCACAACCCTTTCCAACGTCACCGTAGCCAAGCACAACTACAACTTTGCCGGCGATCATAACATCGGTGGCACGTTTAATGCCATCGGCGAGGGATTCGCGGCAGCCGTAAAGGTTGTCGAATTTACTCTTGGTCACGGAATCGTTCACATTGATAGCCGGCACCAGGAGCTCTCCCTTTTCCATCATCTGGTAAAGGCGGTGAACGCCGGTGGTGGTTTCCTCCGAGACCCCTTTCCAGGTTTCTTTAAAGCGGTGCCATTTGCCATTGTCCTCTTGCAAGATTTTCTTCAGAAGCTGCAGGATAACATTTTCCTCGCGACTTTCAGCGGTTTTTTCCAGGACCGATGGATCGTTCTCAGCTTTATAACCCAGATGTACCAGCAAGGTAGCATCGCCACCATCATCCACGATCAGATTCGGGCCCCGGCCACCGGGAAAGGTCAGTGCCTGATCAGTGCACCACCAGTATTCCTCAAGAGATTCACCCTTCCAGGCAAAAACGGGGATACCTGCTTTGGCTATAGCTGCTGCTGCATGGTCCTGGGTGGAGAATATATTGCAGCTGGCCCAGCGTACATCAGCTCCCAGAGCTGTGAGGGTTTCGATCAGTACCGCGGTTTGAATGGTCATATGCAAGGATCCCGAGATGCGGGCACCCTGAAGAGGTTTCTGTCCGGCATATTTCTTACGGATAGCCATTAATCCCGGCATCTCTTTTTCGGCGATTTCAATTTCTTTGTGGCCAAACTCGGCCAGGCTCATGTCTTTAACTTTGTATGGAAGCATTTCGGTAATGGTTTCTGTTTTCATGATTTGTAATTAATAGCATATTATACCAACCTGTTTTTATCTGAAAAGGCCTGCAAAATTTTCAAGACCTCTGATTTATCAACAGCAATTTGTTCCGTAAGTTCCTGAAGCGAATCGAATTTCCTTTCGCAGCGGATCCATTCCAAAAAAGCGACCTTAATAGGCTCATGGTAAATGTCTTCCTGAAAATCGAAAAGGTTGACTTCAATGGTCCTGTCGTGTTTGGGCAACGCGATGGTAGGTCGGATGCCTATATTCAGCATTCCCTGGTATGTCTTTCCTTTTACCCTGACCAGAACAGCATAAACTCCGTTTCGCGGCAACAATTTCAGGGGTTCTGAAAGCCCTATGTTTGCTGTAGGATAACCGAGAGTTTTCCCCAGTTTGTTGCCTTCCACAACGGTGCCATTCAGAAAATAAGGATAACCAAGGGCCTCATTGGCCGCGCTTATTCTTCCTTCCTCAATCATGTGACGAATTCCTGATGAACTTACGCGTATATCATGAATGATAACCGGATCGAGTCTTTCAGCCTGTATACCGTGTTCCCGGGCACTTTTCTGCAGATTTTCGAAAGTACCTTTCCGGTCTTTCCCGAAATGATGATTGAAACCTACCACAACATGCCGGGCCCTGATCCTTCCAACAATGTAGTCACTGACAAACCGGTCATACGTGATATTGGCAAGCCGGATGTCAAAGGGAAGAATAATAAGATTGTTAATACCCTGTTTATCAATCAGATCAATTTTTTCATCGAGGGATGCAAGCAACCGGAGTTCATTGTTTTCAGGTTGCAGCACAAAACGGGGATGTGGCCATAGAGTAACAACAACGGATTCGCCGTTGTAGGATACTGCCAACTCTTTGATACGGTTAAGAATTTCAATATGTCCGCGATGAACGCCATCAAAAATCCCGATGGTAACCACTGCGTTGGTAGACTGGAATTGTGATATGTCGTTGAATACCTTCAAAATCAAAATTGTAAAGCGGTGGCAAAGTTAATATTAATCATTCAATACTCCTACAGATTATCAGGCATAGGTAGTCATTTTACAGGGGCATATTTAAATTCCTGTTTTATCACTGAAATTTACCTTCAAGCCACGGATAAAGAGGATTAATTCCTAAATTTAAGAAATGATTTTCACCGGATAAATTATCATACCTATGAAAAACAAGAAACCTGTACTGGTGGGCAATGATCCCTGGCTGGAGCCTTATAGTGAGATCATTTACCGCCGTGAGATGAAGGTCTTTGAGAAAGAAGATGAACTCACGGGCGGCATACGAACACTTTCAGATTTTGCGACAGGTTATCTTTATTTTGGAATGCACCGTAACGCGGACGGATGGGTTTTCAGGGAATGGGCGCCCAATGCGGAACAAATCTTTCTGGTAGGTGATTTCAACAGCTGGAGCGAGAAAAAAGAATACAGTTTGAATGCCCTGGAAAATGGTGTGTGGGAGATCAGGCTTCCTTGGGATGTTTTGCATCACCAGGATCTGTTTAAATTGTCAGTTCACTGGCCGGGTGGCCAGGGATACAGGTTGCCTTCCTACATACGGAGAGTATTGCAGAACGAGGTTACCAAGGATTTCAATGCCCAGATATGGGCTCCGCCGAAGGATTATCACTGGCAAAATAAATGTATCGATGCGGCAGGCAGGCCACCCTTTATTTATGAGGCCCATGTGGGCATGAGCACCATGGATGAAAAGACAGGATCCTTTGACGAGTTTCGCACAAATATCCTACCACGTATCAAGAAGGCCGGCTACAATACAATACAGTTAATGGCCGTGCAGGAACATCCTTATTATGGCTCATTTGGGTACCACGTGTCCAATTTCTTCGCTGTATCCTCAAGGTTTGGAACACCCGAGGATCTCAAGCTGCTGGTTGACACGGCGCATGGGATGGATATTGCGGTTATCATGGACCTGGTTCATTCGCATGCTGTGAAAAACGAGATGGAAGGCCTGGGAAATTTTGACGGTACACCTTACCAGTATTTTCATTCCGGCGGACGCAGGGAACATGTTGCCTGGGATTCTTTGTGTTTCGATTACGGCAAGAATGAAGTGATTCACTTTCTTTTGTCCAATTGCAAATTCTGGCTCGATGAATATAAGTTTGATGGCTTCCGTTTTGACGGTGTTACAAGCATGTTATATTATGACCACGGACTTTCACGTAATTTTACCAGCTACGGCATGTACTATGATGGCCAGCAGGATGAGGATGCCATTAATTACCTGGCGCTCGCCAACCGTTTGATCAAAATTGTAAATCCCGGGGCCATTACCGTTGCGGAGGAAATGAGTGGAATGCCAGGTTTGGCGCTGGCAGTAGAACAGGGCGGTTATGGATTCGATTTCCGCATGGCCATGGGGGTACCGGATTACTGGATAAAGATTATCAAGGAATTGCCCGATGAAAGCTGGAATGTTTCGGAAATGTACCATGAGCTGACCAGCAGGAGGGCTGAGGAGAAAACCGTATCCTATGCTGAATCACATGATCAGGCTCTTGTTGGAGACAAAACAATAATATTCAGGTTGCTCGACAAAGAGATGTATTTCTCCATGAGCAAGACTATTCAAAGTCTGATTATTGACCGCGGAATAGCATTGCACAAGATGATCAGGCTGGTTACTGCAGCAACCGGCGGAGGTGGATATCTCAATTTCATGGGCAATGAATTTGGTCATCCGGAATGGATCGATTTTCCCCGCGAAGGTAATAACTGGTCCTACGCCTATGCCAGGAGACAATGGAACCTGGTTGATGATCCATTGCTCCGGTATCATTACCTGGGTGACTTTGACCGTGATATGATCCGCCTGATCCATGACAACGGCCTGTATCTGATCCAGTATTGCAGGCTCCTGGCTGACAACCGGCCTGACCAGGTTCTCGCCTTTGAAAGGGGAGATCACCTGTTTGTTTTTAATTTCAATCCGGCAAGATCCTTTACCGATTATGGAATTCAAACAGGGCCGGGGAAATACCGTGTCGTTCTGAATACTGACAATCCTGCTTATGGCGGCGTGGGAAATGTAGATGAAACCCTGACCTATTTTGCGCGCAGCTCGGTCAAACATGGCGCATCACATTACCTGATGCTTTACCTGCCCAGCCGGTCAGCCCTGGCATTAAAAAAGGTCCGAACGCCAAAGGTATATTGATAAAGCAGAAACCCCGCCAAAGGACGGGGTTTCTGAAAATAAAACGGATTAACCTTTTCTGCTTTTAACGGCCACCCTGTTTGTGATGACGGTGGTTATACCTGAATTCGTAATTGTGTCGATAACCGTTTTTATTGATAATCACGGTGCCATCGCAGCCTTCTGCACTGTAATCAATGGTTGAGGCTCCGGTAACGCTGTTGGTGATCTCCACAGTGCCGTCGACTATGACCCAGCGCCATTTGTAGTCCCGGCAATGAACCAAAACGAGTGGCTCTGTAATGTTACGGCTGTATTCCTGTCCGAGCACATTTATACCATGGGCAGATCCGGTGATAATCACCGTGTCATTCTGTGGTGTGCGATTCCGTATCCACTCACGAACGTGATCTGCTTCACGGGTCATCCAGGTGGTATCGTTGAAGACGATCTTGCCTTCTTCAAGTAAGATACCCATCTCCAGATTACCTTTGTCATTGATTCCCAGATTGGTGATAGTTCTGGTGCCTTCAACTTTGATATCATTGAAATAAAAGTCGTTAAAGGTTACCCTGTTTTCTGCGCCCGGCATAAACCACCTGTCAGTGATTGTGATTATGATTTGTCCTTTGCGTGTAATGGTGTCATCACGGAATACCACCGTGCAGCCATCACCATAATCAATCGTTATTACCTTTGGAAAACGGGTACTGTCAGGATGATCCACTGTAACCGAATAGCAGGGTTCTTCATCACCGGTCGATTTTAATCCCGGGTTTAAGTAAGCATTGCCATCCAGTGTCGTAATTTCAGAGACAACCATGTTGTCTATTTCAGTATAAACCGCATCGGCATAAGCCTCGTCCTGCGCAAGAGCCAGATCGGTTTCGGAAATCGTGCCATCATCCTCCCTGGAACACGAAGGTAAAAAAAACAATGCCGTGGCTAAAGCCAGCATTAAAACAGATAAAATTCCTTTCTTTTTCATAACTCTATGAATTGATTAAGTAAGTAATAATTACATCAAAAAACCTGTATAATTTGGTTAGTTGCATAATTTGATGGTAAAAAACGAAAAAGGTTTAACGGGAGGAAAAAAAATTTTAGGATCAACCGGAATACCATATCGGTTTGCGATCTCAGGGTTCTGATCTACATCAATGGGATATACGTAAAATAGTTGCCTGGCCTGGTTTCCCCCATACAACAACCCATGCAGGCAATAACTTTTCTGATATCTGATCTTTCGACATTGTTTTCGTATACAGGGTGTAGGTTTTTATTATATTGACACCTTCTTTTTAGTGTATGCGTCTTTTTACCCTTTTCCTATTTTGTGCCCTTCTGTCCGTTCCGGGCAGGGCACAGTTATGCATCAATGAATTCCTTTCGTCGAATGCCAGCGGTTTTGCTGATGAGGACCGGGATTATTCCGACTGGGTTGAGATCTATAATACTGGAAGCACAACCATGGACCTGTCGGGGTACAGCCTTTCGGATGATCCGGATTTTCCCTGCAAATGGGTATTCCCTCAAATGTACATCCAGCCCATGGGTCATGTCCTGGTCTTTGTCTCAGGTAAAAACCGGAGGAATCCCCCGCTTTCCTGGCAAACGATCATTGACCGGGGAGACGAATGGAGATACCTTGTGCCGGCTTCGGATATGGGACCGGCCTGGTTTGGGACCGGTTATGATGATTCATCCTGGAGCGATGGACCCTCCGGATTCGGATACGGTGATGGCGATGATTCCACTGAATTGGGGCCGGTGATGAGTGTATTCATCAGAAAGAACTTTACGCTTGTCGATCCGGGCAGTATCGACAGCCTGGTGCTGAGCGTGGATTATGATGATGCCTTTGTCGCCTATCTGAACGGGCATGAGGTGGCACGCTCCAACATCGGCTCTTCCGGAGAAGTTACACCTTTCCAACAGTCTGCTGCTGAGAATCATGAGGCCTTATTGTTACAGGGCGGTGTGCCGGAAAACTTTCCCATTGTGGCCCCGGAGGACCATATCATGGAAGGGCAAAACCTCCTAACCATCCAGGTCCACAACCTGAATACCATATCCACCGATCTTTCACTGATCCCATTCCTGAGTATCGGAAGGATCAGCGGTGGAGAGTCTGCGGTTTCACCCTGGCTCGATTTTTCAACTTCCGGCAGCTTGCATGCTTCTTTCAGGCTCGACAACGACGGGGAAACCATCTGTCTGTTTGATCCATTGGGCGGGCTGATCGACTCCGCGCGGGCAATATCCCTTCCCGCAGATGTAGCTTATGGCAGGGGACCGGAAGGTTCATCGACCTGGTATTACTATGATCATCCCACACCGGGGACTGCGAACACCAGCCAGGGCAAGGCCCATCTGCTTACTACTCCGGTAACCATGTCACCTCCCGGCGGTATCCATCCCGGAGCATTTACAGTCACCCTGGCCGGTGCCGGGGAAAAAGATTCGATTTATTACACAACCGACGGTTCTGTGCCCGACGGGTCAGATGCCTTATACACCGGCCCGATTTATATTGCCGGCAGCCATGTAATCCGGGCAAGGGTAATGGCCGACAGTGCCCTGCCCGGTCCAGTTGCCTCACACACCTATATTACCGGAATTGACCACGATGTGCCGGTAATTTGTCTGTCCACCGATCCGGACAACCTGTGGGATTTT
This sequence comes from Bacteroidales bacterium, assembly GCA_016930375.1. GTDB lineage: Bacteria > Bacteroidota > Bacteroidia > Bacteroidales > UBA10428 > UBA5072. Next base: position 36,209 of record JAFGGU010000100.1, read on the forward strand.
GAGACCGGAATTTTCGCCTATGGTCCGCACGCCCAAGCCGATTTTCCCTTTTTCAATGCCAATTTCTGGATGGATTGGGAGCGACCCGTGCACGTTGAATTCTTCGATAATGAGGGCGTAAGGCAAATCGACCAGGATGCGGGCATGAAGGTATACGGAGCCTGGTCGCGTGCCTTTGAGCAGAAATCTTTGGCCCTGTTCGCAAGGAAAGGTTACGGCAGGGGATCATTCAATTACCCGTTCTTTGCCGATAAGCCCATTGACCGGTTCGAATCGGTTGTCCTGCGCAATTCCGGAAACGACAACCTGGGATTGCAGTTTCACGATTGTTTCATGACCGGGCTCACCCGTGATATGGAGGTGGACCGTCAGTCGTTTCAGCCGGCAGCGGTTTACATTAATGGTGCTTACTGGGGTTTACTCAACATAAGGGAAAAGATCAGCGAACATTTTATCGCGTCAAACCATCATGTTCCTGCAGATTCTGTGAATCTCCTGGAGACATCTGGATATCCGGTTCATGGCAGCAATACCCGGTACATGGAGCTGACAGACTATCTGAATGCCACACCCACGTTGCAACAGGAAAGTGACTTTGACCGGGTAGCCGCGGAAGTTGACCTTGATAATTTCATTCAATACCAACTTACCCAGATCTACCTGAATAACCGCGATTGGCCTGCAAACAACATGAAATTCTGGAATTCCCGGCTGGCCACGAGCAGATGGCGATGGATCATTTACGATACCGATTTTGGTTTCGGGTTGTGGAATACCGAGGATTACAAGCTGAATACCCTGGCGTTCGCCCTGGCAACCGACGGCCCCGGCTGGCCCAATCCCCCTTGGTCAACCCTTTTCCTGCGCAGGATGGTCACCAACCCTGACTTCCGGAACAATTTCATCATCCAGTATTGTGACCGGCTTAACCTCGATTTTCATCCTTCACGGGTGGCATCCGACCTGGATTCTTTGAATCGATTGTACCGAAACGAAATGGTCCATACCTTCAACCGCTGGTGGGGGAACATCGACGAATGGCAGGGACGGATCAGTAACCGTAAGGCTTTCGGGAATTACCGTCCTTCGTATTGCCGGCAGCATATGCAGGATATTTTCGACCTGGGTGACCAGCTCATGGTTCAAATTTCGGTACCGGACCAGGGAGGTTATGTGGAGCTGAACACCATCCGTCCGGAAGCCTATCCATTCACAGGGATTTATTTCCGTAATATCCCCATCCGCCTGAAGGCCATTCCGAAGCCGGGGTATAAGTTCGTGCAGTGGACCGGCAGTGTTTACTCCAACCACCCCGACATCACCTATAACATGTCGGCTGCCGGAGAATTCCGGGCGGTTTTTACCAGGGCCGCTCCCGAAGAGCGGTCGGTGGTCATCAATGAGATCAATTATCAATCGTCACCGGAGCGGGACACGAAGGACTGGATCGAACTGGTGAACAGCGGGGTTGCCACGGTGGATCTGGGCGGCTGGCTGCTTACCGACGGGGATATGGATTCAGGGTATGTGTTTCCGGCGAACACCTGGCTGGCACCGGGTGATTTCATCGTGATCTGCCGTGACGAGGAAAGCTTCCGTTACTATAACCCGGAGACCAAAAATCTTACCGGGGAACTGTCTTTCGGTATCAGCAGCGTGGGTGAGTCTCTCCTTCTCTACGATGCGCAGCGGCAACTCATGGATGTGGTGAACTACATGGTTCAGCCGCCCTGGCCGACTCAGGCGCTGGGAACCGGGGCCACCATCGAGCTGATCCACCCCGGTGCCGATAATGGCAAGGGGGAGAACTGGAAGGCAAAACTCATCGGGGGTACACCCGGCAGCATCAATTCGATGACCGAGGGCACCACAGAAGTGCCCTTGCCGGAAGACCTCAATCCGGTGCTCGACTGCTTCCCCAATCCCTTCCGCGATTATACCACCATCCGCTTCGAAGTTCAGTCCAATGGTCATTACCGGCTTGAAGTGGTGGATATGCAGGGCAGGCTGGTGGCTCTTCTCGTTGATCATTACCTTGAGGCCGGGGCTTATTGGATCGACTGGTCCGGTAAGGAAGGAAGCGGAACCTCGTCAGGTGCCGGCATCTACCATTTGCGGCTAATGGGCAACAAGAACCTGGCCTCCCAAAAAATCGTCAAATTACCCTGATATGACTGACAACACTCCACTGGAACTTGCTGGGTGTTTGTTACTGAGTTTAGCTTTAAATCTCTCGTAATTCTTCCGAACCTTTTCTCTGCTGTTTCCGAAGCCATGTGCAGGTAGAAACAATAACAATCCTTATATTTGATAAGTATGCTTCACCTGGTCATTATGAATAGCTGTTAATTTATTTGTCAGCATGATAACAAATTTATGAATTGAATCGTGCCCAACAGGGATTCTTATAACCACTTTACTGACATAATCTTTGCCCAATGAATGAATTAATGCTTAAAGAACTGATGCGTTTATTCGCCATCGTTTCCAACATCAAAGAAGATGAATCGGCAATAAAGCGCAATATTGTTATGGATTACCTTGACAAACAGTATAGTTATGAGATAGTCTTAAAATACATCAATTTTTTTGATGAGCAGGTCAGGTATTTCCAACAACTGAATATCGATTCTATACGCACGGATAATACCTTGCAACAAACGAAAGCTGAGCAATTGATCATTGAACTGTGCGGGCAGATCAATGAAGAGTTGGAGCATGAACAAAAGATCATTTTGCTGATATCCCTGCTTGACTTTATTCAAAGTGGGCAAAAACACAACCCTAACGAATTGAGCCTTGTAGGCATTGTAGCTTCCAGTTTAAAAGTAACCCGGGACGAATATTCAGATGCAAAAGCCTTTACCTCGAAAGAGATTGAAAAGATAAACAAGGAATGTTTGCTGTTCATCCGGCCTATGGACTCGGAATGTTTGCCGCATATCAAGCAAATAGCGCTGGATAAACTTGACAGTGAGATTATTGTGCTGCGGATAGCAAGTGCTAATATCTATGTCATGCGGTATTACGGAAAAATGGTGCTGATGATGAACGGACAAATGATGGAACCGGGCAGATCATATATCTGGCCTGTCGGCGGAGTTCTTCGCAATCCCCTGATCGGTTCTTTTTATTATACCTGGGTATCCCGGCAGTTCATTCAGGCCAGCATGGAGAACAAATTCGTATTTGCTGCCGAAGACATTGAGTTTGGGTATCTCAACAGTAAAAATGGCGTTAAAAAATTCAGCCTGAACGAAGAATCCGGCAGGCTGGTGGGTATTATTGGCGGGAGTGGATCAGGTAAATCCACGCTGCTGAATGTTCTGAACGGAAACCTTAAACCCCAGCAGGGCTCGATCAGGATTAACGGCTGGAATATCCACGAAAACAAAGAGCAGGTCAAGGGCATTATCGGATATGTACCGCAGGATGATCTCCTGATTAAGGAATTGTCGGTATATGAGAACCTTTATTTTAATACCCGGCTTTGTAGCAGTGATTACGAGGAGGAACGTATCCATACGCTGATCGAGGAAGTACTCCTGGATTTTGACCTCCTGGAAGCACGTGACCTGAAAGTGGGTGATGCCTTTACTACCATTCTGAGCGGAGGTCAGCGAAAGCGACTTAATATTGCACTTGAGCTGATCCGTGAACCTTCCATCCTGCTCGTGGATGAACCTACTTCAGGATTATCCTCCGCTGATTCTGAAAATGTCATTTCCCTGCTTAAAAGGCAGACTATCAAGGGCAAACTTGTCATTGCCAACATCCATCAACCGTCTTCCGATATTTTTAAAATGTTCGACAAATTGCTGGTTATGGACCAGGGAGGAAGGGTTATTTACTATGGTCATCCCCTGGGTGCCATTACCTATTTTAAACAGGCCGCCCATTATGCCGATGCCGAGGAAACCGAATGCCTGCAATGCGGTAATATTAACGCCGATGAGATATTGAGAATTGTAGAGTCCCGCGAAGTGGATGCAAACGGACGCTTGACCCGTCAGCGCAAGATCAGTCCGGAATTGTGGTACCAGCGATTTCTGAAAAACATAGAGGCAAAGACTAAACTGATTGAACGAGAGCATGATTCTTCCATCCCGAAAAGCAATTTTAAAACCCCCGGCCATTTCAAACAATTCGTTATTTATCTGAAACGTGATTTGCTGGCCAAATACTACAATAAGCAATATATGGTGATCCTGGCGCTTGAAGCTCCAATCCTGGCATTTATCCTGGCCTTCTTTTCCAAGAACTTCATTTTTGTCAATGGGATACCCCGGTATGTTTTCAGTGAGAATGACGGTCTGCCGGCCTTTTTGTTTATGGCGGTGATTGTAGCCTTGTTTCTCGGACTCGTAATCAGTGCCGAGGAGATTTTTAAGGACCGTAAAATTTTAAAACGGGAGAAGTTTCTGAATCTCAGTCGTTCGAGTTACCTGCTCTCAAAAATATCGATCCTTTTCATGATTTCAGCCGTTCAAACACTCGTTTTTGTGCTGATCAGCAATTCCATGCTGGAAATAAAGGGTATGCTATTCCCCTGCTGGTTTGTGCTATTCACTGCTTCATGCTGGTCAAATCTGGTAGGCCTGAATATCTCTTCCGGATTCAAATCGGTGGCTACGATATACATACTGGTCCCGCTCATCCTTGTCCCCCAGCTTCTTTTCAGCGGTGTTATTATTGATTTCAGTAAGATGCACTATACAATAGCCAATGAAAAGGAGGTTCCATTTATTGGTGATAATATGGCCTCGCGATGGGCCTATGAAGCGTTGGCCGTAAACCAGTATAAGAATAACCGGTATACCCGGTATTTTTATGATGCTGAATCAAGGGCCAGGCAAGCAGGCTATTACAGGTCCTATGCAATACCGGCACTGGATGAGATTGCCGGTGATACCAGGGATCTGTATTACAAAAGACAGGATAGTCTCAGGTATTTAAACAACCTGAAGCTGTTGCGCAGTGAATTGGATAAGATCATCCGGGATATTGGCAGTAAAAGACCCCCGTTCATGGATAGTATAAGTCATCCCTTTTACAAACCCGCATTCAGCGCAGACATAACTGCTTTTCTTGACCGTGCAGGGGTAATCTACAAAAATCGATATAACCGTGCAGTTGGTGAACGCGATTCCATTTACCATCAGCTGGTTTCAGAATTGGGTGGTAAAGATCAGTTAATGGCTTTCCGGCAGCAATATGATAACAAACAACTGGCGGCAGTTGTTACGCAAGAAAAAGAGATACAGCATTATATCCTTCGCAGTGGAGAAATGATATCCAAAAAAAATGCAGTGTACAGGGAACCCCTTCGCAATAATGGGAGAGCACATTTTTATGCCCCTGTTAAACGCATTTTTAGCCTGGAATTTGATACATTTTGGTTTAACATGACGTGGACCTGGATTTTTAACCTGTTGTCGCTTATCTTTTTGTATTCTGATGCAATACGCAGGATCCTTGACTATTTCGAAACGATTCGCCTGAACCGGTTAAACCGATTGAAACTTGACCGGCTGATGAAGATTGCCGAGCAAAATGACACAGGGGTCAAGATTTCTAGGATTTTCAATTTAAAATCTTTGTAATCCATTTCCCGAATGTATAAAATGACTATTCTGGCTTTAAATAAGTACTCATTTGTAAGCAGACTAGTTTTGAAATATTTCTATTCCAGGGTAAATAAAAATTCCTATTTTCGGATAACAATTTTGAAGCGACGATTATGAATAAAACTAAAATCATACTTCTATTTTGCTGGACTGTACTCCTTCCATCTGTTATCCTTTGCCAAAGCAGCAAAAACACACATCTACCTGTTGCTTTCAGTGATCCGTCGCTTCCGGTGATTACAAATCGGTTAAATGACACTCTTTCTGACGATTGTTTCATGCTGTTAAATGTTATTGATTTCATCAAGCCATTGAGGATTTATGAATACAATCATACTGCAGACAGCACTTATTGCAATGAGATAAAAAATTTTGATAATTACAAGGCTTTATCAGATGCTAATAATGACTGGCTTGTTTTTGTACACGGCGACAACAAGACATTTTCATCTGCAGCATTAAGTGGCTTGGAGATTCAAAACCTGCATCATGTTAAAGTGCTGGTATTCAGCTGGCCTTCAAAAATGGAGAATGGTAATGGATTAAAAAATTTTAAAAATTCAAAATTAAATGCAGCGGCTGGTGTTGGACAATTCAAGGAGTTGTTATTGTTAATACAGGAATATAAGAAAAGACATCATTGGCCTGAAAAACCTTTTCATTTCAGCCTGTTTTTTCACAGCCTCGGCAATTATTACCTCGAAAGACTGGTGAAAGATAGCTTATTAACCGACCTTGATAGCAACTTATTTGATAATCTGATCATTAATGCTGCAGCTATTAACCAGGAAGCGCATGCAAGCTGGGTAGACAGGCTTAATATTCAGAAAAGAATCTATATAATAAGTAACAAACAGGACTTTAGCCTGAATGGGTTAAGAATATTTTCAAATTCCGGAAAACAATTGGGTGAGCGCCTGAAATTACCTCTTTCTTCAGGAGCTAACTATATCAATTTCACCAAAGCAATTGGTTTTACTTTACCAACCAGTGACTCACATACCTATTTTGTAGGAAAAATGACAAATGAAAGTGGAAATATAAAGGACTTTTATACCGATTTATTTCATGGCAGGGCTGTGAATTTATCAGATTCAACCAGATTCATCAGAAGAAATGACGGACTTGGCTATAATATCCTGTTTAAATAATATACCTGCGATATAGGCCTGA
>JAFGGU010000007.1 GCA_016930375.1 Bacteroidales bacterium
CGATTTTTACCGTCACATAGGTATTTCCGTCAATATCGGTTAACGTGCCTGTTTCAGGTTTATTATCGTCTTCCTTGCTGCAACCTGCCCCCAGTAATCCCGCTGCGATGAAAATGAAAAGGAATGTCCTCATATGCCTGACTTGATAAAAGTAAAAGCTTTATGAGCAAAGTTAAGAAAACTTAGCGCAGCAGTGAGAGTCCCAGCTATTTGATAAGTTTTACCATTTGTATTTGCGTTGTCTCTATCAAATAATGCATATACAGACAATTCATTGAATGTGTGAATGATGTAAACTATTCTTGGAATTATGTAACGGTTCTCATTTTAGAGGATTGCACCTTTGTATTTGAATTATCATTTGTGACTAAAACAATTAGTTAACTCAAAATTATAATATCATGGCTGTACTTAAAGTAATTGAAATCATGACATCATCTCCCAAAAGCTGGGAGGAAGCAACAAAAATCGCTGTCAAAACTGCAGGAGAAACTGTAAACGGAATACGCTCAGTTTACATAAATCACATGAGTGCAGTAGTCACGAATAATGAAATTTCTGAATTCCGTGTCAATGCCAAGATCACTTTTGAGGTTTTGAACTGACCGGTTTTAAGCGTTAACTAAATAAAGCCCTCGGAAAGCACTTTCGGGGGCTTTGTGTTTAATGGGAATAGTTATACCCTTCAATTAGCTCTTTCTGGGATTCTTTGATTTTCTCCTGTAAATGCCTGATCTCATTGTGAAGTGCGGAGATATTTCCATTTCCCTCCTGTAAGAGTTCTCGAATGATACTATGATTGATTAATATATTACTCTGGTATTCATAAATCCTGGAAATCAAAGTCTTAACATCGTACTTTACATCAAGCATAACCAAATTTTTTAATGAATAAGCTATTGGTGTTTTTAGGAAAGTTAGTCTCATTAAAGCATATAACTGTTACATATCATTTTCTATAAGTTACATCATTCCCATATTTTAAGTGTACAATATGTCATCCTTTCAATATATTATAATAAACTAATAGTGTGAATGATGCAACTTTTATAATGAATTGTGTAACTCTATCCTGAATAATAGGACTTAATTTTATGCTGTGAAAACTTATTGATTATTAATAACAAAAAAGCGTGGGAAATAGAAAACAGATAACAAAATACGGGTATTTAAAAAGTGTACTTATTATTTTCTTTCTATCACTGGCTTTCAGAGCATTGGCTCCGGATATACACGTTGCCTTTGTCTTCGTTTCAGAGCCCATAGACCAGCATAACAATTCAGAGCCTGAAGGCCTTTACGACAGACTTATTAATGCAGTTATTCAGGTTGAAAGCCTGGGAGATACAATGGCATATAATCTGATAGAAGAAGCAACCGGCGCGTTTCAAATCAGACCAATCAGGCTTCTGGACTATAACCGGAAAACAGGTAGCAATTATCAATTAGAAGATTGCTACAATTTCAAGGTTTCAAAAGAAATATTTCTCTACTATGCACAGCGAATAGGTATTGAGGATTATGAATCAATTGCCAGGAAATGGAACGGGTCAGGGAAAGCCACATTGGAATACTGGGACAAAGTCAAATCATTATTGTAATTATTTCTTACTTTCCTAAGGATGCCCTTCCCACGATAAAGGATCAGACCGTATATTGTTTTCTGCAAAAATGATTACAGGATTGCAGACCAGATTGTCAAAAAATGCAAAAATCTATTGCTTGCCTTTATTGAACAAAGCCTCCGCCGGACAACCCAATTCTCTCTGCCTACAATTATTGCACGTCAGCTGCGCGCGTATCTGAGCTTTACCGTATGTTGTCAGGAAGGCAACTGCCAGAGGATATTTCTATGTCCGGTTGATTTCTTGTATTATCCAAAGCGATAAAACAGGCTTATTCCAAGTGCCGGAAACCACCATCTTCCCCAAGTTTCATCTACATAGTTTAAATGCAGTAAAAATCCGGCGTCCAGACTAACACCTGAATCTTCGGACAGGTAAAAATCTCTGCCCAATCGTAGGTAAGAATTTACCGTATTGTCTGCTCCGGAATCCCAACCAATTCTGAAATAATTTAATCCAAGCCTGATATACCATGGAGCCATGTTTGAATACGCTGACATGCCGCCAAAATGATAATAGAAATCACCTGATGCCGATATGATATTCCCCCAACCAATTAATCCTGATGTGCTTGGTGGCCACCATCCGATTCCTAGTCCTATTCTTGCCTGATCAAAGATTTTATATCGTATACCGATATTCAATACCTCCGGAAATCCAATTCCACCTGATATATTTACTTTCTCCTGTCCTGACAAGCGATTTCCTGAAATAAAGAAGAGTACAACGATCAACAACAAACCGTAAATTACCCTGCTTTTGCTTCCCATCACATGGTGATTATAACAAATGGATCTATCAAAAGATACTGACCGTTAATAGCAGGATGAAAATTAAAACAATAATGTACTTATGTCAAGTATATTTTATAAATTGAAAAATACCCCTGTTTAGCTAAACAAATGCCGCCATACACCCTATTCACTTTTCTGCCAGGCAATATAAGTTTGCTTTTATTAAGTGATTGGATACCACATTCGAAGGAAGATGGAACCGGCTGTCAATAAAATTCTCCTCACACCCTGAAGGGGTGGCCCTTATCAGCCCGGGGCGCTGCCCGGGATATTACGTGAATATATGCAGCAGGAGCCCTGTGGGAGCGAAACAGCAAGGCGTAATCCGGTTCTGGCCTCAATCAGGGAACTACCTCCCACGCCTCGTGCATGTGGATCTGCTTCCAGCCTGCCGGTTCCTTTTTCCAGATCGAGGTGATCACATCTTTTGACTTGACCTGCTCGCCGTTTTTCCACAGGATATCCCAGACGGCGGTGCTGGTTACCTGGGCCAGTTCAGCCGACAGCACGGTGATCTGCAAATCCGTCTGTTCAACCTGCTGCCGTTCGCGGAGGGCGAACCAGTTGGTCACCGAATCCTTCCAGGCCTCGCGGGTAGAAAATACCGTTACCATGGAAATTAACGAAATAAATCCATCCTGGCTGATATGTGCGGATATGGCGCTCGCATCCATCAGGTTGATGGCCATCATAATGCTGTCGGCCTGAGCCCTGATCTCCTGCTCAATGGCAGTTTTTTGCTCTTCCGTTAATACTTCTGTTTTCTGGCATGAAAAAAAAAACCCTGCCAGAACGAACAAGAAAATAAACACATGCTTCATCTTGTTAGGTTTTATAAGTTGAGTGAACTAAAGGGAAACATCAAACACAAAACAACTAGTAAGTTACAACATCTCGGGGTGAAAGTCAATAACCCTGGTCAAATCCTTCGGATCGATCCTGCCCTTCCGGCAAACGGATTCTGCGAGGTTACAGGAGATAAGGACCGTTCCCTTATGCTCTCCCAAAAGGCAACCTCTGTAATGTTGATCATGACATTGTTGAAAATAAACTATTGAAGAAAAGCATGATGTAAAAGACCCACAATCCCGCAGGGGTTTATCATCTGTTTGCCAACCGGTAAAGGCTGCATGAATGAATCGTTCTCATGGATATGAATTCCTCATTTCTTGATCCTTTATTTTAAATAGTATTGATATTGCAGTGAACTTTTTTATCTTGCCGATGATTTAAAGGATACTTTTTCCATATGGCCTTTTTCGGTGCTTTTTTATTTTTCCTTGCTGTAATTTTCGTAGGATTGCTTCCATTTCCACTGATGTACGTACTTTCCGATCTTTTCGTTTTTTTGATGTTAAAGGTTATTGCTTACCGGAAAAGTGTCGTATTGTCCAATCTGAAAGGATCGTTTGGAAATTTGTCTTCTGCTGATTTGAGAAGGCTTACAAAGGGCATTTATCGAAACTTATCCGATATTATATGGGAAGGAGTTAAAGCTTTTACAATGAGTAAAAGGCAGGTGTTGAAACGTCACAGGATTCTCAATCCGGAATTGCTCGAACCCTATTTCAGATCGGGAAGGAGCCTTATTGGTGTTACAGGGCATTATGGTAATTGGGAATGGGGTACATTGTCGTCCTGTTTATATTCGGATTTTAAAATTGTTGGCTTTTACAAACCGCTAAGTAACCGGTTTATTGATCGGATTGTACGATGGAGTCGGGCCCGGTATGGAACTACTTTAGCATCCATTGAGCATACCACCCCGACTTTTCTGGAATGGAAGGATGGCAGGACTGTTTTTTTAATGGCGGCTGACCAGGGAATGCCCAAACAGCATGCTCATAAAGCCTACTGGATCGATTTTTTGAACAGGGACACACCCTTTCTGCATGGACTGGAAAAACATGCGCGAATGCACAATCTCCCCGTTTTTTACATTGATGTTCAAAGAATGAAAAGGGGGTATTACACCCTGGAGCTTTCCTTTCTTACTACAGATCCGATGAGCCTTCCCAAGGGAAAATTAACGGAGCTCTATGCCAGGAAACTCGAATCGGTGATTCTGAAAAACCCGGAGAACTGGCTGTGGACTCATCGGCGCTGGCGATTATCCCGCTGAATACATAGATTCGATCTGTTCCCGGTATTGTACAGCCAGAATATTCCTTTTTATTTTCAACGTATTGGTAAGCAAACCGTTCTGAATGGTAAAAGGTTCTGCAATCAATAGAAATTTTATCACTTTCTCGTAGGGTAGAAAGTCCTTTTGTACGAGTTCGATTCGATTTGCAAAAAAATCAATAACTTCCTTTCTTTTAAGGATTTCGTCAGGAATTGTCCAGGATATGCCCAGGGCCGCAAGTTCCTTTTTTAGGACTTCGAAGGATGGGACAATAAGCGCAGTGACGAATTTTCTTTTTTCACCCAAAACAACTGCCTGATCAATGCAGGGATCCTGCGTGAGAAGCAATTCAATTTTTTGTGTGGAAACAAATTTTCCCCCGGACGTTTTAATCAGCTCATTTATTCGGTCGGTCATCACAAGATCGCCCTGGTCATTGATATACCCAATGTCCCCACTGTGGTACCATCCATCTACCAATGTTTTGGCCGTTTCCTCGGGTCGGTTATAATATCCGGTAAAGATGTTTTTCCCTTTGATCAGGATTTCACCCGATTCGCTTATCCTGACCTCAATGCCCGGCATAATTGTCCCGCAGGTATCGAAATCATAACGGTTGCTTTGGAAGCACGATACGGTAGCGGATGTTTCTGTAGCGCCATAGCCATAATTCACAAATATTCCCGCACCGTGAAAAAAGCGGAGCAATGAGGGATTGATCGCAGCTCCGGCACAGGGCATGAATCGGATGTTACCCCCAAAAATGCTCCGCAGTTTTTTAAGTACGAGTAAATCGGCCAACGATCTTTTCACCCTTAGGCCCAGAGGAGGTTTTTGAGCTTTGCTCAGGTATTCCGAATAGTGCATTCCGGTTTTTACGGACCACTGGAATATGTTTCTCTTCACAAGGGGCCATTTCGCCGCCTCAAGTTCTATTCCTTCGCGGGTTTTCTCGAAAAAACGCGGAACAGTGCACATCACGGTAGGTTTTACCCTTGGAAGCTGCTGGATCACATCCCGAGGATTATTGATGAAAACATTCAGGGCGGAATGGTATAGCATATAATAGGACCAAAGACGTTCGAAGACATGGCTAAGCGGGAGGAAGGATAAGGAAATATCGGCTTTCGTTACCACCAATCTCTGATCGTGTATTTTAAAGGTGTAAAAAAAGGTGGCATGGGTTAGCATCACCCCTTTGGAGTCGCCTGTAGTTCCGGAAGTATAGATTATTGTAACGAGATCATCGGGTTGTGATTCTTCAAGGATCCTTGCCTGCCTTGTTAGATAAGCCTTATCCTGATCAAGGGAAAGGAATTGCTTCCAATGCAAACTGGTTTTGCTTACTAAGGGGACATCAGGGTCAAATACGATAATGTATTTCAGGATTTGTAATTGTTTCTGAAGATGGACTGCTTTTTCATACTGCTCGCGGTTTCCGGCAAAAAGCAGGACCATGTTCGTTTCTCTGGCAACCAGTCCCAAATGATATGCCGATGAAGTTGCATACAATGGTACACTTACAGCCCGGATACCGAGGATCCCGATATCGGCAATTAACCATTGGGGACAGTTTTCGCTGAAGATACCTATGTTTGACTCTGGCCCGATTCCGAGGGATAACAAGGCACAGGACACCTGTTGGCAGCATCGGGCCATCTCCTCCCAGTTCATACTTCCGTATTCCTGGCTGCTCCCTTTGCGGAATCGGAATATTTCCCTGCCGGGGTGCAGCATAGCCCTTTCGGCCACCATCTCAAAAATGTTCTCTTTCATGTTCTTTACATGCATATCCGGAAAAACCTGATGCTTCTTTACAAGTATAGTAAAGAAAATGAAAAAAGTCATACATATATGAATTTACAAATAACAATATACTTTTCTTTTATAATGCCTGGAAATCAACAATATGAACCCACCCTGAAGGGGGTACTATTTAATTAAAAATCATATATTATTCATGAAAAAAAATAATCAATCTTTATTTATATATTTATTTTATTATTTTGTCCCATATTACGATAATACACCCATGTTTAATTTCGGTTTGTTTTCGACCCACCTGCCCTATATTGTGATCGCCGCAATGTATGTGTTGTATTTGGGTTCGATTGCACTAAACAAACTGGGATCAAAAGAAATTGAACAGGCGGCGACGGCCCTTGTAATAAAGCCAACCGACCAGGCATCGAATCCCGATCTGAAAATCATTCATTATCAGGAAATCCAGGATAAAGATTTCCATGCAGAAGTTATTATAGCAAAAAGGGACTTCACCCCCCGTGATTTGCCGCCTATTCTGCTATATATTCCTGATTTTAAGATTACTGACCAGTATTCATTTTCTTCCTTTTTCTCCCGACCTCCTCCTTGCTTTTGCTAGAGCAACTATACAGATTTCAGTTGAATACAGCAATACTCCCGTAGCAGGTTTACCAGCAGTGTGAACTGAAATCAGCGTGTTAGATTTCCAGACCATATTTCTTACAAAAAAAATAAAATGAAAGTAATATACATACCGTATGTATTTCTTTTTGTGCTGTGGTCACAGGGAATACATGCACAAAACCAGATAAATAATGCCGACAGTGCCAGCGCAAGGGAGGTTGAACTTGGTGAAATTGTGATCAAGGCTTCCCGAGCCAACAGCAAGTTGAAAGAGATGCATGCATCCGTGTCATTGATCTCTTCGTCATTTATGCGTGAAAACGAAATCAATTCATTGGCGGAGGTTTCTTCCGTAGCACCAAACCTATTTATGCCCGAATACGGTTCAAAACTTACCTCCCCCGTTTACATCAGGGGGATTGGTTCAAGAATCAATGCTCCGTCGGTGGGACTGTATGTAGATAACGTGCCCTATTTTGAAAAAGCGGCTTTTGATTTTGACTTTTTTGATATGGAGCGGATTGAGGTTTTGCGCGGACCGCAGGGAACGCTTTACGGAAGAAACACGATGGGCGGGATCATCAATGTTTTTACGCTTTCTCCCATGAATTACCAGGGTTCGAATATCAAGGTGTCAACCGGCAATTATGGATTGTTCAGTGTAAATGCAGGGTATTACGCAAAAATCAACGATAAATTTGGTTATTCACTGGCTGTAAATTATATTCACAATGATGGATATTTCACAAACCAGTTTACAGGAAACAAGGTTGATAAATCGAATTCACTTGGTTTTCGTATGCGGCTGGCCTGGAATGTTTCAAAGAAACTTACGGTGGAGAATATTGCAGGTGCTGAAATCAGCCGGCAGGGTGCCTACCCGTATGCCCTTTACAATGATTCCCTTCAGATACCTGAAGATATTAACTATAACCAGTACAGTTCCTATGACCGCGACTTGTTTTCCGATGCCCTTGTGGCCAAATACAGGACTGATAAGTTTGAAGTTATTTCCACTACGGCTTACCAGTTGCTGAAGGACGAACAGGAAATCGACCAGGATTTTACCGCTGATTCATTGTTTTTTGTTACACAGTCCCAATGGCAGCATATGATTTCAGAGGAGATTACAATCCGGTCAACCGGTCCTGGAAAATACAACTGGTTGTTCGGGGGTTATGGCTTTTTTCAGGCGTTTGATAATGCAGTGGATGTAGATCAGTATGCAACAAATACAGCGCTCTTAAAGCAATACGACCACCGCATCGGAGGTTTTGCATTATTCCACCAATCCACCCTTAATGACTTTATAGCCAAAAACCTCTCAGTAACCGGAGGGATCCGGATGGATTTTGAAAATGACAAACTGGAATACCGGTACGACAGGTCGCGCAATGGCCCGCCGGTTAACATTGCTGATACGGTATATCCGTCTTTGCAATCCTTGCAGTTTTTACCCAAGCTTGCCGTGAACTATAAAGTGGCAGGGAACAATTTTTATATTGTCGTTGCCAAGGGGTATAAAACGGGTGGATTCAATTCCACTTTTGAAAGACCCGAAGATCTTACCTTTGATCCGGAACACAGCTGGAATTACGAGGCCGGCGTAAAATCTTCATTCTTTAAGAACCACCTGTATGCCGACGTGGCGTTGTATTATATTGATTGGAAAAACCAGCAAATTTACCAGACGGTTCCGAGCGGACGGGGATCCATGCTGAAAAACGCAGGACACAGCGTCAGCAAGGGAGTTGAATTCACCCTGAGAACCTTGACCGGCAAGGGATTTGAAATTCTGATGGCTTACGGATACACCCACGCGAGTTTCCTGTCTTACGAGGTTGACAGCACACTCGATTACAACGGCAACATGATCCCATACGTCCCCAGACATACACTGGCACTGCAAGCCAACAAGTCCGTGGCCTTTAAATCTACTTCTTTTCTGGATAAGATCGATTTTAATATCCTTTACCGGGGCGCCGGAGAAATATTCTGGAACGAGGAGAATTCACATCATCAGCCGTTTTATGGCATACTCGATGCCAAAGTATCCTTTTTCATAAAAAAATTACAATTTGATATCTGGGGGAGAAATCTGCTTGGTACCGAATATGAAGCCTTTTATTTTGAAAGTCTCGGCAATAAATATGTTCAGCCCGGAAAAGCCTTGCAGTTGGGTATCAATTTATCCTTCAAAGTTTAAACACCATGAAAGAAGGCAACTGGACGAAGTTTCCTGTTCTTTTCAGTCTGTACATTGCGCAGTCAATCCCCATGAGTTTTTTCTCCACGGTGGTGCCGGTAATTATGCGCCAGGAAAATTACTCACTGGAGTCCATCGGATTGCTGCAACTTGTTAAGCTGCCCTGGATTGTGAAGTTTTTATGGGCGCCTCTGATTGACAACAGGGCAAAAAATACCACTCAACTGAAACGGTGGATCATCTTCTCTGAAATATTTTATGCCTGTGTGATTCTTTCCATTGCCATGTTCAACCTGCAGACCGATTTTAAACTGATCATCGTGCTGATGATTGTGGCTTTTATAGCTTCGGCCACACAGGATATTGCCACCGATGCGTTTGCCATCCTGCTGTTAAAACCGCGGGAACGAGGCCTCGGCAACAGCATGCAATCGGCAGGAAGTTTCACGGGAACCCTCGTTGGTACAGGCGTACTATTGATTGCCTTCCACTATTTCGGATGGACTGTATTGCTGGTCCTTTTGGCAGGGTTTGTGCTGGTTGCACTGATTCCGCTTGCCTTTTACGGAAATAAAAATGTAATTGAAAAAGATTACCGGCAACGTGTCACCCTGGCAGATATCGCATATTTTTTTGGCAGGCGTGGCATACACAAACGTATACTGGTACTGGTATTTTACTATTCCGGTATCATCGGGGTACTGGCCATGATCAAGCCGTTTCTTGTCGACCATGGATACAATGTGAAACAAATCGGTTTTATGTCCGGTATTATAGGTACCTCAGTGGCTGCACTATCGGCTCTGGCAGCAGGTTACATCATCAGGCAGATCGGCAGGCGAAAATCCATGTTCTTGTTTCTGACACTCAGCCTGACAGCTGCTGGCTATTTATGGTATATTTCACATCAAACGCCCTCCCTCCTGGCACTCTATACGGGAATCTGCCTTATTTGGGGGTCTTATGGGCTGTCAACCGTGGCAGTTTATACGACATCCATGGATGTTGTCCGCCCCGGTAGGGAAGGTACGGATTTTACGATACAGATAGTTATAACCCATCTGAGCAGCTTGATTATAGCGGTGTTCAGCGGTAAAGTCGGTGATCTGACCGGCTATACCGGATTGTTCGGCATGGAAGCCCTTCTCAGCATTTTCACGTTTGCCGTTTTGCTTTATGCTTTACCTAAAGAGAAAATCAATGGAAATTCCTGAATACCTCCTGCGCAAGTATGATGTGCCTGTACCCAGGTATACAAGTTACCCGCCAGCCAATTATTTTACAGAGGGCTTTACTGAAGCGGAAGGATTGAAGCTTGTTGAAGAATCGAACCAGGGTAATCCCAGCCGCATTGCCGTGTACATCCATATCCCCTTCTGCAGAAAAATCTGTTATTATTGTGGCTGCAACGCCTGCTCCATTGGAAAGAACCAATGGGTGCTACCTTATGTGGAGGCCCTCAAACAAGAAATTTCACTGGTAGCAGCACATCTTGACAAACATCGCGAAGTCTCCATGATCCATTTCGGAGGGGGTACGCCCAATGCCATTGATGTGGAGTTTCTGGGTGAACTTATCAGCCATATTTCTGAAAGATTCGGGTTCATTGAGGATCCCGAGATCGCCATCGAATGCAATCCGGCCTATCTGGATCCACGCTATCTTGAATCGCTGAAAAAAGCGGGATTTAACAGGTTCAGCCTTGGTATCCAGGATTTCAATCCCGAAATCATGGGCCCACTGAACCGCGAATCATCTGCCATGCCTGTTCAAGAAATCATCAGCCTGCTGAAAGCCGGAAG
Source organism: Bacteroidales bacterium (assembly GCA_016930375.1). Taxonomy (GTDB): domain Bacteria; phylum Bacteroidota; class Bacteroidia; order Bacteroidales; family UBA10428; genus UBA5072. The sequence goes on from JAFGGU010000007.1 coordinate 10,941, forward strand.
CCCCGGTAACGGTGTGAACCTCGATTTCATCTATGGCTTACCGGGGCAAACACCGGAAAGTTTTGCAAAGACCATTGAACAGGCTATTGACCTAAGACCCGACAGGCTTGTGACATTTTCATATGCCCATGTGCCCTGGCTGAAAAAACACCAGCTAATTCTCGAGAAAATGGGATTACCATCTGCTGAATCCAAAATGGAGATGTTCCTGGCCGCCTACAACCTTTTAAAAGAGGCCGGATACATCCCGCTTGGACTTGATCACTATGTGCTGCCTCACGATGAACTTAGCCAGGCAATCCGCAACCGGACGCTTCACCGGAATTTTCAGGGTTATTGTACACGCCGGACAACGGGACAGGTATATGCTTTTGGTGTTTCGGCCATCAGCCAGCTCGAAAATGGATATATCCAGAATACCCGGGAGCTCGGAAAGTATGTCGACGCCTTGGGGAATGGCACTCTGGCTGTTGAAAGAGGTTGCCACGTGACAGACAAACAACAGGTTATCAGGCAGGTCATTACGGAAATCATGTGCAACAAGCATATAAGCTGGAGTGAACAGGCTGCTGCCTTTGCCACAACCCCCGAAAACCTGAAATCATGCATACATATAGACGAAGCTGCACTGAGGGATTTTGAAGATGACGGATTGGTTGTATCTTCGCAGGACGAAATCAACGTGACGGAAACCGGTTCCCTGTTTATCCGGAATATTGCCGCTTCCTTTGATCCTGATTTCAAGCAGTCGACCAACCTTTACTCCAGATCGGTTTAACATGGAAAAAGGAAGAAAAACAGAATACACCGTAATCGGTGCAGGATTAACTGGACTCACCCTTGCCTTTTACCTGCAAAAAGCTGGAAAGACAGTTATCATCGTGGAACGTGAAGAACGAACGGGTGGTGTCATCAATACGGTAGCTGAGGAGGGATTCGTTTATGAAACCGGTCCAAATACAGGCGTACTGGGTAATCCTGAAATTGCAGAATTATTTTCAGACCTGGATGGCCTTTGCGAACTCGAGACTGCCAATCCGCTTTCCAAAAACCGGTGGATTTGGAAATCAGGACAGTGGCATGCCTTACCCGCCGGATTCATACCGGCAGTTTCCACGCCCCTTTTTAAAGTAAGGGATAAATTCAGAATCCTTGCTGAACCCCTCCGGAAAAAAGGTCAGGATCCATTTGAAACATTAGCTGCACTGGTTAAACGCCGTTTAGGTGAAAGCTTTCTTGATTATGCAGTGGACCCGTTTATCTCGGGGATTTATGCCGGAGATCCCAATACCCTGGTAACAAGGTTTGCCCTTCCGAAGCTCTATAACCTCGAACAAAACTACGGCAGCTTTATCCGCGGAGCCATTTTCAAAGCCTTTGTCGCACGCGATGACCGTGATAAAAAAGCTACCCGTGAAGTATTTTCGGCAAGGGGCGGACTGAAAATGCTTGTAAATGCCCTGGAAAAAGCTGTCGGAACGGGAAATATCATCAAGGGATGTCAACTGGTTTCCATAAGGCCGGCTGAAAGGGGATTCATCACAGAGGCCGGCGGTGGAAGGGTTACAGTCTCATCTGATAAGGTCATTACCACCACTGGCAGTTATACCCTCCCTGCCCTGTTGCCATTCATACCGCAGGAAAAATTGCTGCCGGTTACCCGGCTGAGATATGCCGGTGTGGTACAAGCAATTGCCGGATTTAAGAACTGGAACGGCAGGGATCTGAATGCCTTCGGGGGCCTTGTACCCTCAAAAGAAAACAGACCTGTACTGGGTATCCTGTTCCCTTCCTCCATTTTCGCTGGCAGGGCTCCGGAAAAGGGTGCGCTTTTATCCGTATTTTTGGGTGGAATGAAGAACCCGGGAATGATTGAAAAATCAGATGCAGAAATAGGTGACATTGTAAAGGAAGAAATCAGAGAAACCCTGCAGGCCGTTAAGGGTGAGCCCGAATTGCTGCGTGTATTCAGGTATATGCATGCCATTCCGCAATATGAACGTTCTTCTGAAGAAAGACTGACATGTATCGATGAATTGCAGGGCAGGTACCCCGGGCTGATACTCGCCGGCAATATCCGTGACGGTATCGGGATTGCAGACAGGGTGAAACAGGGCAGAAACCTTTCAAAACAATACACTCCATGAGCCGTGTCACAAAAGCGCTGCTGGTCGTAAACCTGGGCACCCCCGATTCTCCCGGAATCCGGGATGTCAGGAAATACCTTTTGGAATTTTTGAATGATCCGAGGGTCATTGACCTGCCCTGGCTCGCCCGGAAGCTGCTCGTGAACCTTGTGATCGTTCCTTTCAGAGCGCGCAGGTCATCGAAATTGTATAAAAGGCTCTGGACAGCTGACGGTTCGCCCATGCTGGTATACTTTAACCTGCTTGTTGAAAAACTCCGGAAAATCACACAAGGCAGATATGTGGTATACGGAGCCATGCGCTATGGAAATCCCTCACTGAAAGAGGCCCTGGAAAAAATCAGACAGGAAGGGTATGATGCGGTTACGGTTTTCCCCATGTACCCGCAATACGCCTCGTCAACAACAGGATCTGTTGCTTCCTTTGTAATGAAGAAAATCGGAAAATGGCAGGTAATTCCCCATCTGAAAATCATCGACCAGTATTACAACCATCCGTCCTATATCCGGGCGGTTGCAAACCGTATTCAAAGTTGCGGGCCGGGGTTGTTTGATTTTGTACTTTTTTCATACCATGGCCTGCCTGAACGACAGGTTAATAAGGCTCATCCCGGACTTACATGCCAACAATGCACCTGTGACAGCAGCATGCCGGATTCAGGACGACATTGCTACAGGGCTGCCTGCTATGAGACTACCCGGTTACTTGCAGCGAAGCTTGGCCTTGCCGATAACACCTATGCCACTTCTTTTCAATCGCGGTTGTCCCGAAAATGGCTTACCCCGTTTACCGATGTTACAATCTCCGAACTCGCAGCCAGGGGATGCAAACGCGTGCTTGTGGCGGCACCTTCTTTCACAGCCGATTGCCTTGAAACAAGGATTGAAATTGCCGAAGAATACAGTGAACGGTTTAAAGCGTGGGGAGGGAATATGCTGGTACTTGCTGAGAGCCTGAATGAACATGATGACTGGGCTGAAGCAATTGCTGAAATTGCCGATCAATAATAATCGGAGGATTGCTTTTTTTGCAGAATTCCGAGGCATGCGTTAGCGAAGTTAAGAAAACTTAGATCACCTGTGGAGTGTGCGTGTGGATATACAAACGGTTCAAACTGTTGCACTCACCACATACAATAAGTTACTTTTTGGTAAGTTACTTTTAGGTAAGTTACCTTTTGGTAAGTTTGTTTGAAGTATGTAAATTTGCGAAAATAGAACTGATGAAAACACCCTTTACATTCGGTAAAATTGTGCAGGATATTGATTTTACAGACCGTGAGAAAGAAACCAAACGATTGGTTTCAAATTTTAATTCATCGGTAAATACCATATTAATTTCTCCAAGACGATGGGGAAAATCTTCTTTGGTGTTAAAAGCGGCCAATACTGTAAAAGAAAAGAACAGGAGAATTAGGTTTTGCTTCATTGATTTAAACAACGTCCGTACTGAAGAGCAATTCTACCAACAACTTGCAACTGAAGTATTAAAGGCTTCCTCTACTAAAATTGAGACAATTTTAGGAAATGCCAAAAAATTTATGGGGAGGTTCATTCCTAATATCACATTCAGTCCTGATCAGATAAGCGATATTACACTTAGTCTTGATTGGAAAGAGGTAAGAAAAAGTCCTGATGATATTCTTGGGATGGCAGAAAAAATAGGTGAGGCAGGAAATATTCAGTTAATAATTTGCATCGATGAATTCCAAAATATATCGGAATTTGAGAATCCATATGATTTTCAAAAGAAATTGCGAGCCCATTGGCAATTACACAGGTATGTTTCATATTGTCTTTATGGGAGCAAGCGGCATATGATGATGAATGTTTTTACTTCCCCTTCAATGCCATTTTATAAATTTGGCGATATTTTCTTCCTTGAAAAAATCTTATTAAACGACTGGATTACATTTATTCAGAAAAGGTTTTCAGATACAAAAAAAGCAATCGAAACTTCCGAAGCAGCTCTAATCGCTGAATTGGCTGAATGTCATCCCTACTACGTTCAACAACTTGCGCAACAAGCATGGTTAAGGTCTGATAAGGTATGTATAAATGCTAATGTTTATGAAGCATTTGAGGACCTTGTACTTCAGTTGAGCATGCTGTTTCAGGCGCTCGTCGACGGTTTGAGCAACAGTCAGGTAAACTTATTGAACGCAATTATTTGTGACGAGCTGCAACTGAGTTCTCAGAAAGTATTAAAAGAATACCAACTGGGAACTTCCGCAAATGTAGTGAAAATTAAAAACGCGCTCATTAACAGCGAAATAATCGATATTTTGGGTGACCATATTACCTTTAATGATCCCTTATATCGATACTGGCTAAAAAAGTATTATTTCAAATTGGCCTGAGCAACATTTTAGATATGAGAAACTTTTTTTATGAATATCATTCATTTAGTATTGTAATTCATGAAGGCCGTTTAACTAACTTATAATCTAATCACTGCGGCTCCTCTTTGATTTACTTCTTGTTTTCTTTAGAAATAAATATAGGATAATTCCAATAACCAGTGGTATCAATGTAATCCGTGGGCTTTCGACCGCGGCATCTTTGTTAACATTTGCAGTGCATAACTTTTCAAATTGGTTCAGCGTATAACTGTAGCCGACATCGAATATTTTTTTATATTAGCATTACCTGCCTGCAAAACCAAATCCTACCCAATCTGTCTGACATACTGTTCTTTGATCTTTTTATTGCCCGCATGAAAAAGGAGTTTATCCTCGGATCTGTTGTTACTGCATGACATTCCGGGCTGATTCGTTTTCCTTTCGCAATGTATGGCGTTCGTGTTTTGTATTGATTTGTGCTGATTTTTTACGAGAGAGATATAAACGATCGTCACTGGTATTGTGCTAAACTATTTCACCATGATTAAAAACAAAGGTCTTCATGGGGCAATGAAACGGTATTCCCTGTTTGCCTTCTTTGCTCTGTTTGCATTTATGCTGTCCCCGGTTATCAGGGCACAGGGGTGGAACTTCACATTTACAGTTACAACTTCAGGACCCTGCGGCGGGTACATGCCCTATATCCCGACCTTCACGATTCCCTATATGCCCACGCAAAGCTATTGTGAATCGATCCGGCAGAATATACTCAGCATCCGGGTCAGCCAGCCTATGACCGATGAATATGGAAACTATATCGGTGATTGCTCGGTGTTTTATACCTGCACACCTTGTTCAGGATCTGATATGGCTTCTGCCTCGGGACAATCCGAACCCGGGAGCGTTTCTATCGACGGCTTGCTGCAGGGAACTTCGTTTTTCTCCCCCCATCAGACCGGTGAACTGGAAAGCTGGATGAATGATTACACGCTCAAGCTGAAGTCCATGGGAATTACCATGGATGAGAACAGCTCTTTCACGGCCCAGGATATCCCGCTGACCGGGGAACCCCTGGTGGATGAATTCTATGTCAGGCAAAGCATGGAATTCGAAAAAACACTACAGGCCGACCCGGATGAGATCATCGGCAGTGCTCCTGAAACTCCAGGTACCCCGGTAACCTCCGAAGAGATAGGTACAACGGTATCCCTGCTCAGAACTCCGGAGGATATCCGAAAAGAACAGGAATGGATGGAGGAACATGGCTTTAACAACATGCAACAGGTAGGCACGGACAATGCTATTGACCCTGCCGGAAGCGAAACAGCCGGAATGTCCTGGGGTGAAGCTGCTGTCAGAGAATACGTCGGAGGGAATGCAGCAGGCAGTCTGATGCTCAAATACGTCGACGGCACTTTTAACGGACTCAACAAGGTGACCACGTACCTTTCAAAAGGAGATCTGTCAGGGGCTGCGGAATATGCAGACGGTATACCGGTTAATGTTGTCAGGACCGGTACCACAGAATGGGCCAAAGACCAGGCCACCGATTATGTCACCGGCGGGATCACCGGTCCGGTTCTCGGACTTGTGAAAAACGCGGATAAGGTGCATTCCGTTGTAAGCACCGGGATCAGTGTTTGGAATACCAAACAAGGCAATTAATCTAAAAACACAAACCATGCACTATATCACTTTGCATTTCTTCGTCGCACTCCTGGTGCTTTCCATCTTACCGGTCAAAGGCGCTGCTTCAAACAAAGACTCGGTTCGATATGAAATCCTGATGAACAGTAAACTGCTGGAAGATTTAAAAATAAATGCCAGTCTGAACGCCTCTTTCAATTTCACTTCCCGCAATTTGATTTTACTTTCATCTACCGACCAGTTTTATCTCATGGGCTGGGGCAATTTGGTCCCCTTTGGTAAAAAAGCAAAACCTGTCATCGGAGCCTTTGCCTTCACTCCCGACAGCATCCTGATGGTGATTCGCAACAACGAGCTTTGTTATATGGATTCCACGGGAAACCTGTCGTTTGTCTACAAACTGCCGGGTGCCGGCATGGGTATCAGCGCAGGCCGGTATGTAATGTACCTGTATGAAAGGAACAGTGCAAAAAAGAAGAATGCCCTGTATGCGCTGGCAAGGGGTGGAAAGTACACCAAGGTGCTGGAGGTACCCCGGCCGATCACTTCGGTTGAGGAATACAACGGGGATATCCTGTTTTCTACCGAAAATGCGGTTCTCCGGTACAATCCGGCAACCAAAAGTTTGAAAGCTCTTGCCACACTTCCCGATAAAAGCGCCGTTGAATCCATCGCATTAGATCCCACCACCGGGAGGGTATACTTTTCTGCAGGCAACCTTACAGGTGCTATACTTGACAATTCCCCAATGGTAATCACGGATAAACTGGGCGGAACACTCAGGTATGCCAACGGCCTGATCGTTTTCAATCCGAAAAGCAGGCTGATGATACGGCTGACCGGACTGGAAACAGCCATTAATGCCCCGCCTCCGCCACCTGTAACAAAACCTGAACTGGAAGAAAAGACGGAGATCCTTACCAATGCCAGCATCATCGACCTGGTGCGGAACCAGCTTTCGGATGATCTGATTATTCACATCATCAGCCGTTCAAAGGTAAATTTTGACCTCGGCGTGGATGCCATGATCGCATTGTCCGATCAGCAGGTTTCCTCGAAGGTCATCCTGGCCATGAAACAAGCCATGAGAAACCAGACATCTGAATCAAAACTGTAAATCGTAAAAACCATGAATAATATCTTGAAAAGAATGTGGGCTGTCCTGGTTGCCGGACTATTCCTTTGTGGTTTCCTCCAGGCCCAGTCATCCGAAACAATCACGAATAACGCGGTAATCAAAATGGTGAAGGCCAACCTTGCCGATGAATTGATCATTGATGTTATCCGCACCTCACCGGTTGATTTTGACCTGAGCGATAGGGCTGTAAAATCGCTGACAGGTGAACAGGTATCAGGAGAAGTACTGGAGGCCATGATGATTGCAGGCCAAACCCAGACCCCGGGAACCCAACGTGTTGATCCTCCATCGGAAACGACCAAGCCTCCGAAACCGGAAACTACGGTGAAACCGGCCGTACCTGCAAAACAGGCCCGAACACCACAGGTAGTGACAGCCCTGGGTTATACAGCGCCGTTAAAACTACTGGTGACCTTTTACGAAGATGAGTTCAAATCAATGCAAAGCAAGGTGGTCGATTGGGATGCAAAGGTAAGGAATTCCCTGATGGAGGCCGGACGGCTGAATGAAGAAATCCTTCAGCAGGAAGCTGCCCTGCGAGAGAAAAAGAACTCGGATGCAAAGGCTTTTTCGAAGGAAATTCTGGCCATGAAAAAGAAGTTATCTGAACTCCAGGCTAACTACAAGCAACTGAAGGAGAAGATGACCGCCGATGCCGACAAGATCACCAAAGAATTGTCGGGCATCAGTAGCGACAAGGCCAAAGCTGTGGGTAAAAGCTATGATGAGGTTGGTCAGCAGGTTAGATCTTCGGACTCCAATCCCGGGAAGGGAGAAAATGCTGTACCGGTTACCTTTACACCTTTGGACATTCAGGATGACCTGACCGTTTATCTGGAACCAACCGCCGAGATGTTCTACTGGCATCAGAACGAAATGAACGATATCCGGAGGATCATTGAAGAATGGAACCCAAAGATCAGCGAGATCGTGAAACAGGATGCTACACTCCTGAAAGAGCTTGAACCGATCGATAAACAGCTGGGTGAATACAAAGCCGATCCCAAAAAATACAAAACAGAAATTGCGACCCTGAAAAAACAAAGTGCTGCCATTGAGAAGGAAAGAAAACAACTGGCTGATCAGATGGAGAATGACAGCAAGGAATTGGCAGGGTATCTGAAAGAAACCAGTGCTAATATCCAGAAGGCCCTGGAGGAGCGGTTTGCCGATATCATCGAAAATATCAATTATACGTACAGGGAAAAACTTCACATTTAAACTTCAGATGCCAAGCATGAAAACATACCTGTCAGTAACCCGGAAAAGCGCATTTGGCGTGGTTTGGGTGTTGCTGCTGCTCATTCCGCGGCATGCATCCGGCACCATTGAAAGTGCCAGGGCTCTTGTATTGACTGAGAATTTTAATCATGCCATTACAGAATATGCCCGGCTGCTGGTGCGTGATTCATCGAATGTATCCCTGAATGCCGAGTTTGCCTATGCCCTTGCATTGGATGGCATTTATGATGCGGCACTCGCAAGGCTCGATAGGATCTGGCAAATGAAAGCCGGTAATAAAGATGCAGCCTATTTTGCAGCCCAGGTTTTTACACTGATGGGATACGATCGGCTGGCGAATGATATCGGGCAGTCGGCAGGTCAAAATGAATCACCGGAGTGGATTGCATCAAAAGCGCCACTTTTGCTTCAAAAGTACAGGCGTACTGTTTCAAGGCCTGATCAATTCAACCGAAACGAGCTGGTGGACGCATTCAACAGGGCAAACAGGCTTACAGCCAGGAATTTCACTTTACAGTCTGTGGCCTTGTTTGAAGATATCACCTACCGGTATCCGGGTGCATACCTTCCTTACCTTGGATACAGCATAGCCCTGGAAAAGGCAGGCCTGTATGAAAAATCGGTTCAGGCCATCCAAACCGCACTTATCCTGGTAGGGAACAAACCAGAACAAAATGAAACCCGGCAAGTCCTGGAAAAACGCCTTGCATCGCTGCAGGGAAAGTCCGGCAACATTGCAGGCTCAGGTTCCCCCGGCCTTTCAACAAAAACACCGGAAAAAGCCAGCCTGCAGAAAATGGCTTATGCCGGGGGTTTTATTTCCTCGGGCTATTCAAGTTTCAATGCCCGGTTTGGACAATTTTTCACCAGGAACAATTATGCAACTGTTGATATGGGGATCTCCGTTGCGAATAACAGCACATTTACCAACCTGGGATTCACTTTGTTCAACCGCCAGAAGATCTTTGTTTTGGGATTCGGCCTGACGGGTAGTTTCGGGGAGGGGTCCTCAATCCTGTATTCGAAAATATCCGTAGGACCGAGTTTTATGAATAAGAAAGGAACGGCCAGTTTTGATATTTTTCTCGACGGTAAGGCTCCCCTGAAAAAAGGGTATCCCACCACCCTGGGAATATCCATTGGTCGCAGTATTTATTTCGGCAAAAGAAAACAGACACCATGAAGCAGATATTATACAGCATTTTGGCTTTGCTGATCCTATTTCAACAGGCCTACAGCCAGCAGCCGCCTGATAAAATTACCACCTTTCGCCTGGAGGTGTTGCCGCAATACAGTACGTATTTTAATAGCGCTGGAGTTTCTGCCAAAGGACAGCTTGTTTTATCGGCCAATGAAAAATACAACAGCCTGGCTGCCGGCACGAAAAAGGGCATTATGGATAATCTCCTGAAACAGTGGCAGGAATCGCTTGTAATGATACAGTACGGTAGCCGCAGTGAATTGTGGGGATGGGATGCCGGGAACGGCACGGCCCTGCGGATTGACACGTGGGATCTGAATCCTGTCCTGCCGGCCGCGGGTCCCATAGCCAGGGCCACTGCAGGAAAAATTGCGGCGCATCCGTTTTTCGTATATTTGGGGGGACAGGGGGTTCTGGATTCCGACCATAACCTGAACCTGGCCATCAATACACGCGTGGGATTTTTCCTGCTGCGCGACCGGTGGGACCTGGCATGGACCTTCTCGGGAGGAGTGCTGGGCAGTATTGACAGTTCCTCAGCATCCACACACCAATTCAGCACCGGATTGATGAGCAAGGTATATTTCCCCATCAGGAAGCTTCATATCAGTCCCAATATTGGTTTTGATCTGCAAAGCGTATCCTATAATAGTGTTGAAGGCTCATCCACCAATTCGGTAAGCCATTCCTTGCTCCTGGGGATCAGCTGGTTTGTCGGACAGGGAAGTCTCGATTTCGGTGTCAGGATCAGCAAAGAAGTGAATGCCACCATTGGTTATACGCTCATGCCCCGGTTCGGGAAGAAAAGGTGATCGCCCTGCAGGGCTGAATTCAATGACGCAGAATGCTATTTGTTGTCTTCAGCATTCTTTAACGTGATCAGGATTACTCCGTTCATGCCCCGTGTGCCATAGATCGACGCAGCGGAACCTTTAAGAATGGAAATTGATTTTACAGCCTGGGGGTGAATGCCTTCTATTGAAATTACGGGTGTTCCGTTCACAACAAAGAGTGGTTCGGTCTCTCCATTGACGGACCAGGAATCGCGGATCCTGATGCTTGTGCCGGTCACCTGAACACCCGGAACTTCGCCCCGGATCATTTCATAAATGGTATTGTAAGACGCATATCGGTCCTTTTTTCCATCAATCTTACTGACAGGAACAGTAACATTTTTCCTTTTTTCGGTCCCGTACCCTACATTCACCTCTTCCTCGAAGTATTCGTATCGTTGACTTTTGATCTGAACAACGATGGAATCAGGCAGTGCAAAGTTAATGGTAGTCCTTCCGTCAATCCGCTCTTCGATATTTGCAGGCGGTGAAGTAAATATTCCGATCCTTGTTGCAGATGTTTTAACCCTGATTTTGTACATCCCCTTATGATCAGTCACCAACTTGCTTTTTGTGCCATCTACCATGAGGAAGGCATCCGGAACAGGATACCCGCTTAAATCAACCACCACGCCCGTTATGGTAACCTTTTTACCGCTTTGCTGACCCATGACCGGTTGGATCGCCAGGAAAGCCATTATCAAAAAGAAGAGGGCACAGGAAGCAATCACCCTGAGTTTTTTCATGACCTTAATTTTATAAAACATCTGAATTTAGTAAAAATTTTAATGCAATTGCATTGTGGAAGGAATGCTTCAAGTAAAGTTTTCTTAACTTCGATTATCAAAACTGTAGTTCGTGAGGCTCTGTTTTAATTCCGTACACCTGATGCCTTTCTCCTTTCAAATCCTGCTGTACCAGGCCTGCATTGATCCCATTCTTGCACGATTGCATACAAGTGTTCTGTCACATGTGGGGCCATCGGACCGTGTTCTGGATATAGCCTGCGGTACCGGCGCACTGGCCATGGCAATAGCCCAAAAGGCCAGGCAGGTCACAGGCATAGACCTCTCGAAAGAAGCCATTGCTGCGGCAAAGCGAGTGGCCCGGCGAAATGCAATAAACAACGTCTCCTTTGAGATTCACGATGCCGGTGACCTGTCGCTTTACACCGAAAATGAATTTGATATCGCCGTTACCTCCATGTCTATTCACCAGTTCGATGCTGAGCTCGCGGTGAATATACTTGCCGGGATGAATCGGGTTGCTCGCAGGCTGATCCTCGTTGATTACAACCACCACATGCGGCATGGTTGGGGACGGTCATTGGCATGGGCCATTGAACGCCTGGCAGGAGGCGATCATTATCGGAACTTCAGGATTTATATGAAAAAGGGTGGCATTTTGTACTTCGCCAGGCAGGCCGGAATACATCTCAAATCGCAGGAGATCAGAGGCGGAGGGGTGTTTGTGGTGGCGGTATAAAAAAACGGCGCATGCCAATGCCTGCGCCGAAGTGGAATATTATTATCTGAATGATCCTATCAAATCACTATTTTGCCCCAAACAGGGTCCAGCCGACATAAAACTGGAAGGTACGGTTCCTGATACTCTCTTCTGAAACATCTGATATATCGGTAAAGCCCAGCACATACCTGGCACCTACACGAAGACCGACAGGCAGATGCACACCGGCCCCGAAGGCAAGTCCAAAATCATTGCTCTTGAGCTGGTCTTTAATATCACCAATTTCTTCCGCTTCTGCCTTGATCAGAAAACTGAATTGGGGGCCTGCTTCTAGACTGAGATATTTAACAGGCATGAATCTTACCATAACAGGTATGGCGATATAATCATAATCCACCTTCAATTCTTCCCATTTCGTGCCATGTGCCGAAAACAATACCTCGGGCGTAATGCCAAAGTTTTCCGATAGATTCAAATTGAGGTATCCCCCAAAATGAAAATCAGCAACTGATTTCACGTCGATTTCATCAATGGCCTGGTCGGCGAAATTGACTCCACCTTTAATGCCTAATCCTATGCCCTTTTGTGCATGGATTGAAAGAGAAACTGCAAGCAGCATAAGCAAAAAAACGAACTTTTTCATTGGTTTCATATTAGATTGATTTATGTTTATTGAATATGAACAGTTTCATTTAACAGAATTTAAAGTCATTTGTTCGACCATTTTATGAATTGATTTCAAAGCCCGAATTACTCCATTCTTAACAAAGCATCGGCTTATCTTACAAAATTAAGAGATTCTGCCATTCCACCAAAAAAATTCAATCCTGGTAAGCATTAATGCAATAAAAGCGAGATGAAAGACCTGGTTTGGTGGAAAATTTATTAAATTTAAAGTACGGAACGGATTTTTAGGGAGGAACTATTATGATCAGAGATCTTTTAATTGCATTGACACTGCTGGTTACTTCAGGATCCTACGCCCAGCAGTGGGTAAAGGTATGGTCAGACGAATTCAATAATCCCGGATTGCCGGATACGTCAAAATGGTCCTATGATGTAGGACCTTTCATGAATGGCGAGGCACAGTATTACACCTACCGACGGATTGAAAATGCCCATATTGATGATACAACGCTCATTATTGAATCGAGAAAAGAGAATTATCTTGGCGCTGCCTACACTTCTTCAAGAATTGTTTCACGCTTTAACGGAGACTGGCTTTATGGCCGCATTGAAATACGTGCCAAAATTCCTACCGGCAAGGGATCATTCCCTGCCATATGGATGATGCCCACTGAGTGTATTTATGGAGGATGGCCCTCCAGCGGCGAAATTGACATCATGGAGAATGTGGGTTTTGAGCCAGACAACATTTATACTACCGTACATTTCTATGGTACAAATGGTACTGGCCACGAATCCTCGGGCAGTCATATTACCCGAAGCGCCCCATATGATAATTTTTACACCTATGCCATTGAATGGACACCTGATAAAATCGACTGGTACATTGATGCCGTAAAAGTTTACACTTACTCCAAACCTGTTGGGGCTGATTACAGGTTATGGCCATTTAACGACAAGTTTTATCTCATCCTTAACCTTGCCATCGGAGGAGAATGGGGAGGAGCACAGGGAATTGATCCGGCCATCTTTCCACTGAAGCTCACCATCGATTATGTGAGGGTTTATAAATGGCAAACCAACCCCGGACCGTTTACCCTTACCACTGAAACCTCAACAGGTGGCACCATAGCGGTATCACCCCAACAGGGAAACTATATTGCGGGAACACCTGTGCAACTTACGGCCATTCCCAGTCAGGGCTATTATTTCGGAGGATTCCTTTACATGGGCAATGCCAATCCCCTAACCATTGAAATGATAGATGACCGTACTGCGATTCCGCTGTTTTATAAATCAGGCGAGCTGATAAAAAACGGTACATTCGACAGAGGTCTTTCCGGCTGGAATAACATTTACATTAATGATTATGCAACGCAATCCGCAGTTACAGCCTGGCAGAGCGGTACATACGTTTTCAATATCCTGAAACCGGCTACTGAATGGTGGCATTTGGGTGATCAGTGGAAGGACATAGCGGTTGTGGGCGGAAAGACTTACAAGGTTACCTTTGATGCATGGGCAGATAACCCTGGACAACTGGGTGTCAGTTTGTCCCGAAACTATGGTAATTATGCCGCTTACTACGAGAATTCTTCAATTTCCCTGTCACAGACCAAAACACAGTACAACTGGCAGTTTACCTTTAATAGCACCTCGGATAGCAATTGCAGGCTTTACTTTGGTTTTGGACGTTTCTCCGGCAAGGTATACATGGACAATGTGAGTATGACAGAGCTTGTAACTACAGCTTCTGAAGAAATTGTCAATCCTTCACAACCAGTTATTAACATAGGAACAGAACCGGCAACAGGCCGGATTCTTATTCAGATAGCACTGGCACAACCCGAAAATGCAACTCTTACTTTTTACAATCTTCAGGGTGTTAAAGTAGGCACCCTGTATGAAGGCTATCTCCACGAAGGGTCTCATACGCTGGAGACTGTACTGGACAAAACAATTTTCCCTTCAGGTATGTATTTCCTGCAGTTTGCGGGAAGTAACCATTCCTCAGCAATAAAATTTTCCATGTTTTAATAAAATATTAAAAATTTACCATGAATACACGCAGGCAATTTATCAGGCAATCGTTGTTGGGAGCCGGGACTTTGATGGTGGCTTCCTCATTCAGGTCATTCGGTTCGGCTGATCCTGATATTAAGATTTCATTGGCAGAATGGTCCTTTCACCGGGCGCTGCAGTCGGGCAAGCTGGATCATATGGACTTCCCCGCCAAGGCTAAAAAAGAGTTCGGCATATCGGCCGTGGAATATGTCAACGGTTTCTTCGGAGGCACAAAAATGGATTTCAAGGAAGCTGCCAGAAATAAGCCTTATCTGAATGAATTGCTGAAACGGAGCCAGGATGCCGGTGTTGTAAACCACCTCCTGATGTGTGACGATGAGGGACCACTTTCTTCGGTGGACCAAAAAGAAAGGCTTGAATCCGTCGATAACCATAAGAAATGGATCGAGGCCGCAAAGATACTGGGTTGCCAAACCGTTCGAGTGAACCTTCATGGCGAAGGAGACCCCGAAGACCGGAAGAAAGCGTCAATTGATGCCCTCAGCCGGCTCGGTGAATTCGCAAAACCTATGAAAATTAATGTGGTAGTAGAGAACCATGGCAGTGTGACCTCCAATGCCGACTGGTTAACCGCTGTCATGAAAGAGGTAAACCGCGACAATGTAGGCACGCTGCCCGATTTCGGGAATTTTTGCATGTCGCACCCCTGGGGAACCATACAGGAAGGTTGTGATGAAAAATATGATGTTTATATGGGCATCGAGCAAATGCTTCCTTATGCCAAGGGCGTCAGTGCCAAAACCTATGACTTCGACGGCAACGGAACACAACCTTTACTGGATTACAAAAGATTGATCGGTATCGTAAAGGCATCCGGTTTTAAAGGGTATATCGGCATTGAGTACGAAGGCATTTACCAACCGGAGGACGAAGGGGTGAGGAATACCCAGGCACTTTTGCAAAAATACCTGTAAGCGGTTTTAAAAGACCATTAGACCATGCCTTTGCCACGGAGAGAATTCCTGAAGAAAAGCGCTGTAGCCTCTGCAGCACTTTTTACTGGTTTGCATAACCAGGCTTCCGCTGATCCATTGAGACCTAAGGTAACCATTGTTAATCCCCTCAACCGTGTCCCCGTCAGCTTCATTATTGATGATTCCACGGCGCTGGTGAACATGGCTCATTTTGGAATACCACAGTTTCATGAAGTATTTCCGGATCAATATCCGCAGGACTGGAGAAAACTGCCCCGTGAAATACCGGATGCCTTTGTCAGGGAATTCGGAGAATGGTGCATCGACCAGGGCGTCAAAGGGAAGTACAGCATGGTTCCCTACCCGGCCTGCACCGGATGGCTTCACCGGTTCATCCCCGGTTGGACGAAAAGAGAGCTGGAAGACAGCCTGAAACTGGTCAGGGAATTCATGATGCCCAACTGGGATATCCATCCCGAAATGATCAGCCATACCCGTGTGATCAATATAAAAACAGGACAGCCTTATCCGGATGCCCTGCCGGAATACATGGAAAATTGGGAATGGAGCCAGGATAAAAGTTCCGATGAGCTGGGCTCATACATGGCTTATGCACTTAACATCTTAAAAGAAGCTGGTTTAAATTGTGAAGGCATTACCACGCCCGGAGGATTTGGCAGCAGGAATATGGAGAATCTCGCGAAAGGAACCCTGGAGGCTGTTCGTGATGTTTTTAAAGCGGATATACCCCATTTTTTCAGGGATGTAATCACCGACCCGGGAATAAGTGTTGAACCGCAATTATTCCATGTATCCGGACTGGATACAACAGATCCAAGGTGTTCCGTGCATATCATAGGATGCACCGATGACTGGTTCGGAGGTTGGGACGGAATTTCTCCGGGCAATCCGGATCTTTTCATCACGGAGGATTTACAGAAAGGCCGGCTCGTAGATGTTATTGATAAAGGGGAGCCGGCTATCCTGGTATGCCATTGGCCGGGTATCTATTTTAACGGTAAGAAAACCGGATTTAACATATTCAAACAGGTTGTAAGCAGGCTGAACCAGAAATACAACAACCTGATCTGGATGAAGAACAGCGAGATTGCCCGCTACTGGGCTGCAAAAAAGCTCACGGATATTGCTTTGCAGGATCATGATATTGTTTTAAAAGCACCATTTGGCACGGAACGGTTCACAATCCATATTGATAAAAAGATCCGGAACTTGTCGTTGAACCATGAGGGCCGAGAACTTATTCTTAAAACAGCATCCGATTCGTTGAGCCTTAAAACAGGAGCCTTTTGCTGGGATGCGACCGGAACTGTGGTTTCCTTCGATCTTGAAAAGGGAATTACACACCTGAAATACTACTAATAAGTTGCTTGCTTAGTTGTAACCAACCGGTTAATTATTTTGCAACCCTGAGCAGAATTTGTATATTTAAATGCCCAAAGGAGTGTCATTAAATTTACTTTCCTAATCTCTTATATATCAAATCATCATGAGTGAAAAAATATCCATCAGCCCTGCCGGAGAAAAATTTCCTTTGCCCAATCCCGAGGAATACATGGCAGAATTCGAAAACCTGAAAAAACGTATTGAACAGGAACGTGCCAAAAATCGTGAAATCGTTGTTGTCATGGGCGTCGGTTTTGTCGGTGCAGTCATGGCCGCCATTGTTGCAGATACCGTTGATGAAAAAGGCCAGCCTTCCAAATTTGTAATTGGCATGCAAAGGCCCAGTGCACGGAGTTTCTGGAAAATTCCCCTGCTCAACCGGGGCATATCTCCTGTAAAAGCTGAAGATCCCGAGGTGGATCCCATGATTGACCGTTGCGTCAACAAGAAAAAAACCCTCATCGCGACCTATACTTATGATGTATTAAAGCTTGCCGATGTTGTTGTAGTTGATGTTCAGTGTGATTATATCAAAGGTGACCTGGGCAATGTCCGCAACGGCGAAACCGATATGGCTGCGCTGGAAGCGTCCATTGGTGTGATAGCTGAAAACATTCCTCCCGGTGCCCTTGTCCTGATCGAAACTACCGTGGCACCCGGAACCACCGAACAAGTCGCTTACCCAATCATGAAAAAGATTTTCAAAAAACGGGGCATCAAGAGTGATCCCTTGCTGGCCCACAGTTATGAGAGGGTTATGCCGGGGCGCAATTACGTTGCCAGCATCCGGGATTTCTGGCGTGTCTGTAGCGGGATCAATGAAGAGGCCAAAAAGCGGGTCGTGAAATTTCTGAATGAGGTGCTGAATACCAAAAAATATCCGCTTACCGTGATGGACCGGCCTATTGAATCAGAAACCGCCAAGATTGTAGAGAACAGCTACAGGGCTACCATCCTCGCATTCCTCGATGAATGGAGCCTGTATGCAGAACGCAATGGCGTTGACCTGATCAAGGTGATAGGTGCCATCAAAGTGCGGCCAACGCACAGCAATATTATTTTCCCGGGACCCGGGGTCGGCGGATACTGCCTGCCCAAGGACGGAGGATTGGGTGTATGGGCTTACAAGCACATCCTTGGCTTTGAGGATGATATATTCAGGATTACACCAATGGCCATTGATATCAACGATACGCGCGGCCTGCATGTCGGGCAGCTCACCCGCGATGCCCTGCGCAATATGGGTCAGCCGATAGCCGCAGCGGAAGTCCTGATCCTGGGCGCAGCCTATCGCGAAGATGTCGGGGATACCCGTTACAGCGGTTCGGAAATTGTGATTCGGAAACTGGCCGAAATGGGCGCCGAGATCAGGGTGCATGATCCTTACGTGGAGCACTGGTGGGAGTTTGAACAGCAGGACAGTTATCCCGCTACGGGACAGAGCAAGGCGCGATTTTTCCGCAGCCAGGAAAAACTGAAGGAAATGCACATCGAGCCGGATCTGGATAAAGCCTTAAAAGGCGCAGATGCCGTTCTCCTATGCGTACGCCATGAAGCCTATATGAACCTGGATCCCGATGAAGTGGTTCGGAAAATCGGGAAACCGGCTGCCATCATTGACTGTTTTGGAATCCTGAGTGACGACAAGATACGGCGGTATTTTCAGCTCGACTGTGAAGTGAAGGGGTTGGGACGCGGGCATATCCAGCGCATCAAGGAAGAAATTCGAAAGGCATAAATGCGGGTTGGGATGACCTGAAATTATAATTTTCATACCACAGGATCTGTGACACGGCGACTCTCCATCGTGATACTGGCATTGCTTGCCTCCTGCACGGCAATGCATAAACTCTCGTACAAGATAGAAGGTTCGCATAATGCCCTATACATGCAGAAAGCCCTGGTTGTTTATGCAGTTGAAGAAAACAGGGTGCTGTTTACAAATCCCACCGGCACCCGCTGTTATTTTCTGAAAGGTATGCAATATGTAGAAAAATGGGAACAGGGAGATACCCTGATCATTGATGATAACCTGGAAGAATTTTACAGCCTGAAATTTTTGAAGAAATGCCGGTAGGGTTATTCCAAAAGATAGTAAGAGGCGATTTACCAATCGCGGAGTGGTTGAATATTAATTAAAAGCATTTCGACTGCAAATTCAACCTCTCCGTGGTTGGAAAGCTGCATACACAGTTTACCCCGGGTTTCACCCGGGGTTATTCAAATTCAACCGCTTCGCGGTTAAACCTTAAGTTGACGGCTATGGTTTGTAACTCCGACTAAAATTATGACTTTTAATACAGCCTCTACATTTGTATATTTGATCTTAAATAAATTTAATCCATGAAAAAGATCTATACCGCCATTCTTCTGTCCGCTGCTCTTTTTACTTTCGTTTCAGGACAGTCTGACATCCTGATCCCCGTGAGCACGCATAACACCGACCTGATTTTCAAGGTGGGAAACGATCACCGGTTATACCAGGTGTATTATGGTCCGAAACTGCTGCAAACTCCCGACAGCAAAAGATTCCCCCGGCCGGTGCACCTGGCCTATGTCACTTCGGGAACCGATAACCTGTTCGAACCTGCGGTACGGATCACGCACAACGATGGCAATCCTTCTCTCGAACTGAATTATGTGAGTCACCAAACCGAAAAAACGGATGAGAATGTCACCAATACCCATATCCGGCTTAAAGATCCGCAGCACCCTGTTGAAGTGATCCTTCATTTCAAGGCATTTGCCCGCGAGAATGTCATGGAACAATGGGTGGAAATAGTTCACCAGGAAAAAAAGCCCGTCACGGTATACAATTATGCTTCATCGTTGCTTCATTTTGACGCCCCGAAGTACTGGCTTACCCAGTTTCATGGTGACTGGGCTGAAGAAATGAAGATGCAGGAGAATGAACTCACCAGCGGCATCAAGATCCTCGATTCCAAACTGGGTGCCCGGGCCCACATGTACCAGACCCCCGTGTTCTTCCTTTCGCTGAATGAGAAATCCGGTGAGAACTCCGGAGAACTGATTGCCGGAACACTTGGCTGGTCGGGGAACTTCCGGTTCCTGTTCGAGGTGGATGAAAAAAACTCGCTCCGTGTTATTTCGGGAATCAATCCCTTTGCTTCCGAATACTTGCTGCAACCGGGAAAATCGTTTGTCACGCCCCCCTTTATCTTCACCTATTCTGCACAGGGTAAGGGATATGCCAGCCGGAACCTGCACCGGTGGGCCATGAATTACGGCATTATGGATGGAAAGGAATCCAGGCTCACCCTCCTTAACAACTGGGAAACCACGTATTTCGACTTCAATGAGGAAAAACTCACCGCCCTGCTCGATGATACGAAAAAGATGGGGCTCGATTTGTTTCTGCTCGATGACGGCTGGTTCGCCAACAAGTATCCGAGAAACAATGACAGGGCCGGGCTGGGCGACTGGCAGGAGAATAAGACCAAATTGCCCAACGGAGTGGGTTTCCTGGTGAAGGAGGCCGAAAAGCGTGCTGTGAAATTCGGCATCTGGATCGAACCCGAGATGGTGAATCCCAAAAGTGAGTTGTATGAAACGCATCCCGACTGGGTCCTGAAGCTTCCCAACCGTCCGGAACATTATTTCAGGAACCAGCTCGTTCTCGACCTTATCAATCCCGAAGTGCAGGATTTTGTCTACAACCTGGTCGATGGCATGCTGACCCGGTTTCCCGGGCTTGCATTCTTTAAATGGGACTGTAACCGAATGATGACCAATACATACTCAGTTTATCTAAAGGACCGGCAATCGCATGTCTATGTCGATTATGTGAACGGGCTTTACAGGGTTCTTGACCGTCTCCGCCAGAAATACCCGCATGTTCCCATGATGCTGTGCTCAGGTGGCGGAGGAAGGGTCGACTATGGCGCCATGCGCTATTTCACTGAATTCTGGGCCAGTGATGACACCGATCCTGTGGAACGCATTTACATACAATGGGGCTATTCGTATTTCTTCCCAGCCCTGTCGGTTTGCAACCATGTTACCTCGTGGGGAAAACAGTCTGTTAAATTCAGGACCGATGTGGCCATGATGGGTAAGATGGGATTTGACATCCAGGTGAATGAATTCAATGAAAAGGAACTGGCATTCTGCCAGGAAGCCGTAAAAAATTACAAGCGGCTGAGTGAAGTGATCTGGCGTGGTGATCTGTACAGACTCGTATCGCCTTATGAGGAGAACAGGGCCGTGTTGATGTACGTCAGTCCGGGAAAAGACAAGGCTTTGCTTTTTTCTTATACCATGAACATAAGGTATGGGGAAAACTTCAACAATGCACGTTTACAGGGTCTTGATGCAACCAGAACGTATGCCGTACAGGAAATCAACCAGTTTCCGGGCACCATGAGCCTGTACCCGACAAAAAGGCTGTACACCGGTGATTACCTTATGAACGTGGGATTGAATGTTACATCCTTTCAGCCTCTCACCAGCTCGGTAATTGAGATCACGGCAGAATAATCCTTTACCGCGCGGATATCTTGTAACTGATGGCCATACCTCCGCCGCGGTTATCGACCGTTGTTTCATAATTGGGTAGTCCGGTAACATATTCATAATACTGACGGCCGTCATACTCCCTGACATTGTGGCTCGTATAGCAACCTCCCACGATGAGTTTCGGATCAATCGATTTAAAATAACTGACATACCAGTCTTTATCCGCATCGCTGAAAACAAAATCGATAGGGCCGCTCAACTTAGGCACCAGGTCATGGGCGTCGCCCAGGCGGGCATCGATGTATTGGGCTACACCGGCTTTCTCAAAATTGAGGAGAGCTTCTTTGTACCGCCTCTCATCAATTTCAATGGTGATCAGTTTGCCACCGGTCTTGCTGAGCGCCCAGGCTATCCAGATAGCGGAATGGCCCGTGGAAGTGCCGATCTCGACAGCATTCTTATAATTGTTTTTAACGATAATATCATATAGTAACTTCCCGTCTGATGCAGGTACATTCATATCCCGCCAGCCATATTCCTTGCTTTTCAAAAAAGCATTGACCTTCTGATCGATTTCACTTCCAGGCTGGTTATTCTGCGTGTACACCTTATCATGGGAACAGCCTGCAAACGCAAAGATTACCACGAATATCCTGATAAAAATGCTGATGGCTGTTTTCATGATGATTTTGCTTAATTATTAAATATTAACCCGTAACATTCAATGCCTCCCTTCCACGAAAGTAACGAAAAAACATTAATTATATCCGTACGGTTTCAATTACCTTATTTGTCACCTGATCTCCAGGTATTAAAAACCCAAATCGTCCGTTTTCGTACATCATTTGTCCGGAATCGTGCACATTGAAATTCTTTTCTGCGTTAGAAAAATACCTAATTTTCTGTATATATTACTATTACAATCGCTGGCATGAATGTTGAGCCCTTAGCACGGGGAGAACATTATCATTTCAAACGCTTGCCTGCATGTTTGGTAGCTTCTTTAAGGTAGCAATCAGGATATTTCTGAGAGACCGCGCATACACCCTCATTAATATCTTAGGCTTGGCTATTGGCCTTGCGTTTGGTATTGTCATCTTCCTTTACGCCCATAAAGAGCTCAGTTATGACCGTTTTCATGAAAATGCCAGGCGGATTTACCGGATTGGCATTAAGGGGCAGGTAGCGGACAACACCTTTAATCATGCAATCACACCCTCGCCGCTTGCCCGTACGGCGGTCCGAGAGATCCCGGATATCGAAAACGCAGTCAGGATAGGCCGTTTTGGCGCCTGGCTTGTGCGTTACGGAAATGCAAAATACAATGAAGACAATATCATTTTTGCAGACTCCACATTTTTCCGGATTTTCTCCTTTCCACTCATCCAGGGTTCCCCGGAGGAAGTGATTAAAAAGCCCTTCAGCATTGTTCTTAGCAGAACAGCTGTGGAGAGATATTTCGGTCAGGAAGATCCAATCGGTAAAAGATTGCGGATTGAAAACGATTCCACCTATTACCTGGTGACGGGCGTCATGGAGGATATCCCCGAGAACTCCCACATGCATTTCGACATGGTTGGGGCGCTTTCCACCTATGATAAACGATTAAACAAACAATGGGTGGCCAGTTTTCTGTATACCTATGTCCTGGCCAGGGAGGATGCATCCCTTGAAAAAATCCGGAAAGATCTCGATAATATCGTAGTAAAATACGTGTTCCCGAACTATCAAAAAATGCTGGGGGTAAACACCGAACAAGCCTCATCCGACAGGGACCATTATTCCTTCATCATGCAACCGCTCACGGCCATTCATCTGAAATCAGATTTTTCTGCTGAATTTGAACCTGTCGGAAAAATTCTGTACATCTATGTTTTTGTTGCTTTGGCCATGATCATCCTGATTTTTTCCTGCCTGAATTTTATGAGCCTGGTCACTGCCCACTCCATTTTCCGGGCCAAGGAAGTAGGCATCCGCAAAATTGCCGGATCCGACAGAAGGATACTGGTTCGTCAGTTCCTGTTGGAATCCTCTCTGATGACTTTCTTTGGCATGGCAATTGCCTTGCTCATCACTGAACTGGCATTGCCGTCATTCAGCAGGTATCTTGGCCTGCACCTCAGCCTTCGCCAAATCCTGAATTCTTCGGGCATCCTGCTGTTGGTTATACTGATCCTGGTGATTGGTCTGTTATCAGGGTTGTATCCTGCCTTGCACCTGTCAAAATATAATCCTGCAAAGACCATGCGCAACTGGTTGCAGGAGAGCCCCCGGAAAAGCTATTTCAGGTCAGGTCTCGTCCTGTTCCAGCTCTTTATTGCCGTTGGTGTGATTACCATGACCCTGTTGATCTTTGGCCAATACCGGTATCTGATCAACAAAGAACGCGGGTACGACACAAAGGACCTTGTGGTCATCAGACGACCTGATGGACTTGCCGGCAAGCTGGAAGCATACAAAGAACAAATCAGCAGGCATCCCGGTATTGCATCCGTTACCAATTCAAACAGTATACCCGGCGGAATCTTCACCCATACGCCATTTTATCCGGAAGGAAGTCCGGTTACCCAAAACTACTCCGCTGCCCTAATTTTGGTGAGTTATGGTTTCGATTCCACTTACAGGTTCGAAATCACCCGGGGCCGGTTTTTTGACCGGTCCGTTCCGACCGATTCGTTATCTTGTGTAATCAATGAAACCACTGCCCGAACTATGGGAATTGAGGATCCTCTAGGCAAAAGAATTATCCACCTCACCGAAAAGCATAGTAAAAAATCTGCATACAGCATCATCGGTGTCGTGAAGGACTTTCACCTGGAAACACTTGATAATCCGATACCTCCCATGGTGATGGTCCTTATGCCCGGCAATTTGGAAGGATACCTTACCGTGAGAATGACCCCCGAAGATCAGGATAGCACGATTCAGTATCTCCGCACGGTTTGGGAAAGCTATACCTCCGCATATCCGTTTGTGAGCTATATCCTTGACGATGACAGGGTATCCTACTATAATCCTGTGCGGGAAACCGGCAGGGTATTCTCACTTCTCTCGATCATCGCAGTTATAATTTCCAGCCTGGGCTTGTTTGCGCTCGCTTCATACAATTACTTCAGGCGAAAACGCGAGGTTGGTGTTCAAAAGGCTTTAGGTGCCAGCAACCGGCATATTATTCTTCAAAAGATCTGGGAAATTACAGGTATGACCCTGACGGCATCGGTTGGGGCATGGATTCTGTCGCACTTCCTGATCAAGGCCTGGTTAGAGGACTATGCGTATCACACCAACGTGAATGTGCTTTATTTTCTGGCTGCATCAGGAATTGTACTCATCATCTCCCTGGTGACGATCTATTATCATGCCTGGCTGCTATCACGCACCAATCCGGGCATGGCCCTGAAATACGAGTGATCAGTACAGGTCAAAAATGGGTTGAATGCTGATTGTCATATCTGCCGGCTCACCATAATAAGGCCAGGATGTGACCAGGATATCTGCGCCCGAGCCGGCGTAATCGGAGACATTTTTAATTGTAATATTTCCTGCTGCCGCCAGCTTAGTGCCGGATCCCGATTTCAGGATTGCCTTCCTGATCTTTCGGATGTCTGCCGGGGAGAACTTATCCAGCTGCACGACATCCACACCGGTTTTGACTACCCTAAGTGCATCTGCCGGTGTTTCCACTTCCACCGTAATCATTTTTCCTCCGGCCCTTGCCCTTTGTTCTTTCAGTCTCTTCTCCAGGTTTTCAATTCCCCCCAGAAAATGATAATGGTTTTTATAAATCAGTATGGATTCGGAGAGCCCGAACCGATGAATGGTAGCGCCGCCTGAATTTACAGCCTTGATGGCAATTTTCCGGGTGTAGGGAATAACCTTGCGGGTGGTGGCGACCATTATATCCGGATTGGCCTCATGCGCCTTCTCCAGGAGCATGCGCGTACGGGTGGCTATTCCGGAAGCATACCGCAACAGATTCTCAATGGTTCGGGCAATGGTAAAAAGGCTTCCCGACAGACCTTCTCCTTCCAGGAACTTCACATCCTTCTCGAGGTGCTCGCCGCTTGGGGTGAACAGCGTGGTTTGAACACCGGATTTATTGAATATCTTCATGACCTCCTCCGTGCAACAGACTACAGTGGGTTCACGGGTTGTTACCTGTATCTTGGAAGGTTTGTTTTCGAGTCTCAGCAGAGAGGTCGTCAGATCAAAATACGGCACATCCTCAGTCATAAGCTGATCAATTTCCTGATCGGTAAAGTATAGCATAACGCGATTCTTTTGGGTTTACAAATATTTGGTCCAGTAATATTGTCGTGGTTCAGCGTCATGAAAGCCCAGGGAATCATAAAGATACCTGGCATTATGGTTATCTGCCCTGACCTCAAGCGTGACTTTTGAACAGCCCAGCTCCGCGGCCTTTTCAATTACCTTTTCAATCAGTTTCCGGCCAATCCGGTTGTTCCTCCAGGAATCGGTTACAATAACGTCGTGGATATTGACAAATGGCTTTACCGTAAAAGTAGCGAAATTGACAAAACAATTCGTCAGACCGATATACTCATCACCGGCAACGGCCAGCAATACCAGTTTCGAGGGATGGTTTTTCAATCCTTCTACCAGCTGCGTCTTTTGCAATTCGGTGTAAGGAACTCCGCCGCCCATTTTGTCACAGATGTATTCATTCATCAGCGCGACCAGTGCATTGCAATGAGCCGGATTGCTGAAATCACAGGGGATGATTTCGTAAGATTTGTTTTCCATAGGATTAAATTAAAAGCAATATCTGTCCGAAATTATTAAAAATTGCGGATCAACATCCCGGGTTTGTGTAAAATGAATGGTTTTGAAGAGAAAATTGATGCGGTAGTCTACCACTTAAAATGCAAAGAAATCCACAGGGCCCTGCCCATGCCGTCGATTCCGGATCCATGAATCCGGTAGGTCTTATTGAAGAGGTTGGTGATCCCACAGTAAATACCTGCATGAGTCCAGGCGTATCCGGCCTGCAAATTTAAAATGCTCCATCCCGGCGTCCCGCCTTCGGCTATTCGGTGATCGTCAATATCACCCGCGGATAGCCGGATTTGTTCCCCGGCCCATAACCACTCCGCTTCGCTGGTGAACCCCCTTTGATTGTAATGCAGGGTGATGCTGCCGTTTAAGGGAGGAATACGGCGTAGGGGTTCATGCTTGTCCCGGTTTTCCCCGAATAACCAGGTGATATTGCCGATAAGGGAAAGTTCAGGTGATATTCTGATTCCGGTTTCTGCTTCGGCGCCGGTGATGTATGATCGAGAGACATTCATCTTTTTATATACCCGCTCACCGTTCAGCGAATCGCTGCCATTGTATTGCGCCGGAACCCTTTCGATCTGGTCATGCAGCCATGAATTAAAAAGAAAAACGGATAAAAAGAACTTCTTCGATAATCGCTTGAATCCCAGCTCTACATTCAGCGATTTCTCAGGCTCAAGGTCGGGTGAAGGGATTTCAATGCCATAATCGAAAAGTCCGAGTGTGCTGATGTCATTAATGTTGGGAGATCTGAAACCTGTTGAGACCGATGCAATGATCCGGTTACTTCCACATTTGTACTGCAGGGACGCATTGCCTGTAAGGGATCCGGGAGTCAGTTTTGTGTTACCAAACTTCTGATCTTCAACCCGTAATATAGTGGTAGTAAATCGGGCTCCCGCATCCATAATGAATTTGCCATGCTCAAGAGTATGGCGGTTGAAAACTCCAATGCTTTCCATCTTTGAATCATCGGGGTATAATCCGCGAACCGGTGTTCTCCCGTCACTGTCGGTATCAATGATGGCGGCTTTTGAATCCACCCTGTCTCTGTAATACTCAACTCCTGTGACCGATCGCCATTCGGTATTAAACTCCGATTGAAGCAATACGGAAAATCCTGTGGTGTGAACCACATCATTCTCAACCTGTAAAAGATTTACATTTTCTTTCTGTATCTTCCGGGTTTCATCTGAAAGTTGGTGTGAAACAACAAAACTGATGTTTTTCAGGAGCGGATGCTCACCGGTATGCTCAAGTTTCGCATAGATCAGTTGGTAAATCTGCGGGTCAAAGGAATAGGTCAAATATCCTCTTTGTGCAACCTGGTCATACCGCGGAACATCATGCTGGTTCAACCGGTTGAACACTCCTGATATTTGCCAGCGATCCCCTAACCGGTAACGGCTTCGCAGGTTTATGCCTGTTTCTTGGTAACCGGATGGCCGTTCAAAACCCAGATTTCCGCCTGCACGCAGATCCCCGAAATCTTTAAAATTGACATCTCCCTGAATAACAAAGTCTTTCGAATGGTAAGTCAATCCTGTGGATCCGCTTTTCTCCATATCCTGACTGATCAGTTTTACATCGCCTGATACAGATAGACGATGTTTGTCATACAGGTATTGGGGCATCCTGAAAATAACGTTTATGGTACCTCCCAGGGCATCGCTGCCATAGGCAACAGAACCGGCCCCCCTTACTACTTCGATCTTTTCAACAGCCTGTATGTCAATAGTATTAATATATTGATTCGGACCATACCGAAATGTTGAATTATTCAGTCTGATACCATCCACCAGTAAAAGGACCTGGTTTCCGGTAAGCCCCCTGACAATGGGCGAACCTCCACCGTGATTTGTTTTCTGCATCCACACTCCGGTTTTTCCGATTAATGCATCAGCTGTGGAGCGGGGGACCCGGATCTTCATTTCCTCCTGTGTAACAACAGACAGCGCATCAGGAGTATCAAATGCCGCTCTCTCTTTACGTGAAGCTGTAACCACAATACTTTCGATAAATCTTACGCTGAGCGGATCTAGTTCGATTCTCACGAAAGCCGTGTCAACCTCAATTTCCCTGCTTTCAAACCCGGAACAGTTTACCCGGAGAACAACAGGCAAAGCGCTCACGTCAATGGCAAACGTGCCGTCACCTAGAGTCATTGTCTGATTAAAGGAATTGATCCCGCCGACAACAGACTGCTTCAAGGGCATTTTTGTATCCGCATTCACAACAATCCCTTCGACTCTTTGAGCCCCCAAGGGCATCGTCAGTAATGTAACCTGCAGGGTGATAAGAAATCCTTGTGCAAAGAGTTTATTCAGCAACCTCATTGATTTTTTGAGCATCTTCTCTTTTCCGTTCCATGATCATGTCTTCCTTATTATCCATGATCGGCGATTCTGACAGCGCTTTCCAGTCGAATTTCTCATCAAAAGGATCAAGGGCCAGCTGGGGATTGAAAATTCCCGGGTCTGGCGGCAGGGCATTGTAAGCGGCGAAATCAGGTTCGGATGTGAAAAAATCAGCAAGATCCGAGGATCCCGCGTCATATTGATTCAGGTAAGGAATTCCCAGCAGGTTCCAGAATGTTTTAAAAATGCTGCCAAAGCTATAGTGTAAATGGCTAACATAATTTTTTTTCACCCATGGTGAGATCACAAGCAACAGGCTCCGATGTGCATCCACATGGTCAACGCCATCCTGGGCATCATCTTCAGTGATTATAATCAACATATCTTTCCAGTATGGAGTGCGCGACAGGTATTCAACAATGCGTCCGACTGCCAGGTCATTATCGGCCATGTAACTCTCGCGGTAGGGATACCCTGCCTGGGGACGTTCATTGGCGCCATGGTCATTCGGAATGATAACGGTAAGAAACGAAGGCATACTTTCCTTGCCGCTGATCCATTTCTCATCAAATTCCCTGATAAACTGATCAACCCTGAACTGATCGGGAATGGCCATGTTGTAAGTAGGGTAATGTTTAGAAGTTTTTTTCCAAATGGGGGCCGGAAGGGGGTAATTGATAAAATGGCGTATTCCTTCGTATTTATATTGCTCTTCATACAATCCGGGTTCAAACATGATGCTGAACCCGAAATTGAAAAACCGGATCCCGTTCCTTTCCAAATGATCCCACATGGATCCTGCTTCATTGTAATCCTCCGGATAAATAGCACCTGCAGCCCCATTCATGGCATAGATCCCGGGGGCTTTGGAGTCGAAACTGAACGTACGGTTATCGCCATAACTGGCTGCGGTACAGGTTTCCACCCATTCATTCGGGTAGGTGTTGACCAACCAGCGATGACCGTCAGCTGAAACATCAGAATCCACATAAAAATTATCAGCTATGGCGAAATCATGGGCGAGCCTCAGATGATTTACCATAACATCTGCATCTGCAACTGAATCGGTCTGCTTCCGGTTCTTGAAAGAACTCTTCCTTCCATAGCGGGCCAGTGACGGATCTCCGTTCCCATTTTCAACCTGCCCGTAAACTTCGTCATAGGTGCGGTTTTCTTTCGAAATAAATACGATATGACGTATCGGACTGTCGGTCTTACCGGGATAAAGGGGGACAGGATTGTCTTTCCGCCAGGCAAATCTTTGAGATGTAGCCCTTTCAATTGAAAAATTATTACTGACAACCTGTTTGGTTAGCGTTTTCAATTCCCTGTCAGAGGGTATATCCATAATCTGAACCGTACCCTTCATGAGCGATCCTATATAGCTACCTTCGGGGCCCATGGTAAAGGTCGAACCTCCGTTAGGGCCGCTTCCATATCCTTTTGCATTGGTGACAATCAGCTTTTTACCATCGGGACTTACCTGAAGCTTTGCAGGAAACCAACCGGCAGGTATATATCCCAACACCCGGAGGCTTTTTGCATCGATCACCGCCACCGCGTTGATTCCGGAGGCTGCTGCATACAACCTTTTCTTATCGGGCGAGAGCGCAAGTCCAAAGGGGATCACACCCCTGAACTGCTGCAGTCTTTTATCAGGTTTCAGGTATACCGTACTGACAACGGTATCCTCTTTTATCGAAATAACAGAGATATTATCATTGGTGCCGTTGCTCACGAATATGTAATCATCGGTTGCGACAAGAGAATTGGGGCTGGCGCCGCCTACCGCCGGGATTCCCTCCACCAGTGATCCAACCAGGTGTCCGGTTTTCGTCCTTGCCACTACCCTGGGCTGATCAGGGTTCTCCAGGCTGATGGTAAACACTGAAAAAGCTTCCGGACTGTTCATTTGTCCCAGTCCGGGTACTGACATCGAGTCATTTTCAATACCATGGATCATTTCCTTACTACCATAAGCATACGCAGGATATTTCAAAGCCCTTTCCACGGCATTTTCTGATGTAATGCCCGGAATAATGCTGTATTCAAACATCCCCACATTGGCTACATAGGCTTTTTTACCATCCGGCGAAAGACAAATGCCAAAGGGATATCTTCCGACTGGAACATTGCTTTTCACGGTTCTGGTCCTGGTATCAGCAATAATCATTCTGAAACCGATCTGGTCAACGGCATATAATGTATTACCATCACCCGACAAAATAAGGTCACCGATATAGCCCCCGGTATAATCGTATTCATCGGTTTTAACCGAACAACCGATACTGTCTATCTTCTGCCCGGTTGATAAATCGAATATGTATATTTTATTCTCCTGTCCACCGGAAACATAAACGGTCTTATTATCGTGAGAAACAGCCAACCCCATGAACACTGAGGCCAGTACCCCTTTATCGGTGGCCGGGCCCGGAGGGATCTGCTGCACTTCAGGATGATCCGATAGCAGATTCCTGATGATTGTAATTGACAGGGGATTGATCCCTGAATTTGCCGTAATGGCGGTATTTCCGTCAGCACTTACAGCCAGTCCATAGGGATGCGGGGCCACGGTGATGCATTTGCCCAAAGGGGTAATGATGCGGCCGTTGGGCAAAACGGTTTCACCGTTCCTGTTAATGGTAACAAAACGGTCTCCTGACGGGGAGGAAATAATCCAGGGATCATTTTCCGGGATGGAGCAGGAACCAATCAGGAGGGTTGTGATTGTCAGGAGACCGTGAAGTACTTTCATTATAATTGTATTTTAATTAAAGGCCTATGGTAAAAGTATAAATATTGCCGCCAATATCGTTGCCATTGAATTGCAGTTCAAATAGTCTTTATGGGTTAATAATCAGGTATGATGTGCAGGCAAATATAAAATCTGAAAGTTTCAGGGATGTTAACATTGAAAAAAGAATATGTGAATAGTCAGTTGAATCGTTCTAAAACTTTATTAATCTATGAATTAAATGCAATAGGAAGGGAGTAAGGCAGGCTATTTTTAATATTGTCCCAAATAAATATCTTTGTGCCCGTTACACTAAAGATTTGTGAATGGACAGGATCCGTAATTTTTGCATCATAGCCCATATTGACCACGGTAAGAGCACCCTGGCGGATCGCCTTATTCAGATAACACATACCCTGGCTGACAGGGATTTCCAGGATCAGGTCCTCGATAACATGGACCTGGAAAGGGAAAGGGGAATAACCATCAAGAGTCATGCGATTCAGATGGAATATGAATTCCAGGGCAACAATTACATATTAAACCTGATTGATACTCCCGGGCATGTAGATTTTTCCTATGAAGTATCAAGAGCCATTGCTGCCTGTGAAGGCGCCCTCCTGGTAGTTGATGCCACGCAGGGCATACAAGCCCAGACCATATCGAACCTCTACCAGGCTGTTGACCATGCCCTCGAGATCATTCCTGTGCTTAATAAAATGGATATGCCCAGTGCCATGCCTGAGGAAGTGAAGGATCAGATCGTGGATCTTACCGGTTGCAAGCGCGAAGAGATCATAGAGGTTAGTGCAAAAACCGGGGCTGGTGTTGACAAAATCCTGGAAAGGATAATCACGCAGATACCACCGCCCAAAGGTGACCCCGCGGCACCGCTGCAAGCACTGATCTTCGATTCGGTCTTCAATTCCTTCCGGGGTATATTTGCCTATTTCAAGATCATGAACGGAACAATCCGAAAGGGCGATCATGTGAAGTTTGTGAACATGGGAAAGGATTACGGGGCCGATGAGATCGGGGTACTCAAACTAAAATTCGAATCGCGTCAGGAACTCAGTACCGGCGATGTGGGTTATATAATTTCCGGTATCAAATCGGCCAGGGATGTCAAAGTAGGAGACACCATCACCCACTACGACAAGCCCTGTGATAAGGCCATCGATGGGTTCGTGGAAGTGAAGCCCATGGTGTTCGCCGGTATTTACCCGATTGATGCGGATGATTATGAAGAATTGAGGGCCTCACTTGAAAAACTGCAGCTCAACGATGCTTCGCTTTCCTTCATTCCCGAATCCTCAGCTGCCCTTGGATTTGGTTTTCGTTGCGGGTTCCTGGGTCTGCTACACATGGAAATTGTGCAGGAACGTCTCGACAGGGAATTCGACATGGATGTAATTAACACGGTCCCCAACGTTTCATACCGGGTAATAACCAATAAGGGTGAATCCATTGATGTGCACAATCCTTCCGGTTTGCCCGATCAAATCTATCTCGATGTGATCGAAGAACCCTATATTGAGGCTGAAATCATCTGCCAGGCTGATTATGTAGGTCCCGTGATGAAGCTTTGCATCGATAAACGCGGTGTACTGAAAAACCAGGTGTATCTTACAACGAACAGGATCGAACTCAGATTTGAAATGCCCCTGGCTGAAATTGTTTTTGATTTTTATGATAAACTGAAAAGCATTTCCAAAGGATATGCCTCCTTTGACTACCATTATACGGGTTATAAGCCGGCCAATCTGGTCAAGCTTGATATCCTGCTGAACGGAGATATGGTGGATGCCTTATCATCCCTGATCCATCGCGACAATGCCTATTCATTCGGCCGCAGGATATGCGAAAAACTGCGTGAGTTGATCCCGCGACAGCAATTTGATATTGCCATTCAGGCAGCTATCGGTGCAAAAATAATTTCAAGGGAGACTGTAAAAGCACTCAGGAAAGACGTTACAGCGAAATGTTATGGTGGTGATATTACCAGAAAGCGGAAGTTGCTTGAGAAACAGAAGAAAGGAAAGAAAAGGATGCGTCAGATCGGCAATGTTGAGGTGCCTCAGTCGGCCTTTCTGGCAGTACTGAAACTGGATTGACAAGATACCTTATCTTGTCAATCCCAAACCGAATGCCATTTCAGATACCGGCAGGGTATAAACCCTGTTATCGACATATTCAATCCTGTCCCGGAGAACATCATTTTCCAGTGCTGACGGAGCGTGAAATTTGACGGCTTCCTCGCTTGCCAGGATCCTGTTCTCAAGCCTATCCATGGCAGCTGCAAGTTCATAGACCTCTGCATCTTCATTTACCATGGATGCCTCGTAAATGATTGCTTCCTGAACGGCCAGTTCTAAGTTTTCAAGTCTGTCCTGCGCTGTTTGAACTGCATAGTTTTCTGCATCTTCGTTCACCATAGATGCCCTGTATTTCAGTGATTCTTCCATGGTCCTGTTCAGCGCATTGAGCCTGTCATAGGCTGCAAGGGTTTCAGTATCATTGCCCGGAAAAGCCTGGGCAGGCGATATGGCTGACATGAAGAAAATGGCCGAAGTGAGTAAACTCATTTTGGCAAGCCCGTCGATATTGGTTTTTGTTTTCATGGTTGCTTATATTGGTTTATTAGTTGTCTTGTTTAAACATAGAAAACATGAACCATGCCAAACTCTATATCTGTCTATATATCTGTGTTTTAAATGATATTTAGGATTTATAAGTCTTGTATTATTTCGATACAACATGTGTACGGTAACGGACGATCACTTCGACTACACCTGCCTGCCGGCAGGCAGGCGTAGTCGAAGCCCATACTGCACTCGGGCAATTCTTGGAATAATCCCTATTTATCATTATATTCGTTTACCAACTATCGATCCCATGGATATCTCAAAAAGAATCCTCCTCGCATTCATCAGCACCTGTTTATTTACCGGTATACATTCCCAGACCTCCATTCATTTCAGGGACGGGGAGATCTACCTTTCATCTCCTTACCAGGGAGAGCTTTCCCTGCAGGAATTCACCCTGGAATGCTGGCTGATGCGAAACGGAGAAGGAATAAGCGTGCACACCGGACGGGGTGGCGTAGAGGCAATTCCAATCATCAGCAAAGGGGTGGAGAATCTGTCACGTGAATCCGGTTTGAATTACTTTCTGGGATTACGCCAGGAGGATGGCATATTGGTCTTTGACTTTGAATCATCCGGGTCAGCTGTCAACCCATACCGGAATCACCCTGTTGCCGGTTATCATCCGCTGGAAAACAACCGGTGGTATCATGTATCAGCCACCTATGATAAAAAAACACTCAGAATATTTCTCGACGGTAAACCTGAAACTGAAATGGAAATAGGCGCCCTACCCTCTTTTGAGGATACCAGTGCATTGGTTATAGGAGGTATGGCGGGTTCCCCGGGTCAGTTTGACGGTGAGTTTGCCGGAAAGCTGGATGAGTTGAGGATCTGGAATTATGCCAGAACACAGCAGCAGATCGTTGAAAACATGAACAGGGAAATACCTGCCAGTGAAACAGGTTTGATAATCCGTGCAGGTTTTAATGAGGGAACCGGTACCATGATATCCTGCTCCGGGGCGATTCCCCATCTGAACTGGTCGGGATCAGGGGGAAGCTGGGCTGAAAACGCTCCCTTCGATGCCGAATTGCAGCCCGCAAACGAAGATACATTTCTGTTCAGCATTGGACTCATAGCCGATCCGCAATACTGCGATTGTGATCCCGACGGCGCAAAAATATTCCGGAGTGCACTCCATAAACTTCCTGTGGCGATCGATTCCATGAATAAATTCCAGGTTGATTTTGTCATGAACCTGGGTGATATGATTGACCGGAATTATGCTAACTATGATTCCGTTTACCAGTTTTACCAGGATCTCAGGATGCCGTGGCACAATGTTCTTGGCAATCATGAATTTGAAGAAATTCCTGATTCAATGATGTCATCGATTTTACAGCGCAATGGCATGCCCGATTATTACTACGGATTCAATTATAAGAACTGGCGATTCCTGATGCTCGACGGGACTGAACTTGCCGCCTATACGCGCTACCTCCATCCGGACCTTGCCGGGGAGGGCGACAGCCTTTTCCAGGAGGTACAGGACAAGGTCAATAATCGTGAATCGAACGGTGGGATCGGGAGAGATCAAAGAAAATGGATCAGAGACCAGCTGCTTTCAGCGTACAATGCAAAACAGCATGTCATCCTTTTTTGCCATTTTCCGCTTTATCCCGATACGATTTACCTGAACTTATGGAACAATGAAGAGATCATGGCATTGATTGAGGAGTATCCCCATGTGGTAGCATACATTAACGGGCATTACCATTATGGCAACTACGGATTCAGGAACGGGATCCATTACATCGACCAGGCAGGCATGCTTCTTACCCAGGAATTCAATTCTTTTTCCGTGCTCGAAGTGCATACCGGAAAACTGGTGTTCAGAGGATATGGTTTAAATCCCGACAGGGTACTTACCTGGGATAATCCTTTTCAAACGGCAAGCCGGCTGGGGACTTCCGGCTTGCAGGCCGGGAATGTACCTGCACTATATCCGAATCCCGTGTCCGGTAACCTGTTTATTCGCCTGGATGATCCCGTGGCGGATAAATCCGTGGCTCTGATCATAACGGATCTGAACGGGAGGATGCTGAAAATAATCGATCAGTATTCCGTGAATCACCAAGCGGGAATTATTGAGGTAAAGCTAAAAACAGGAATCCCCGCAGGGATTTACCTTATCAGGATATTGAGGCCTTCGCAAAAGGATATCGTGGGGAAAATTATAGTTTCACCACTTTAATCGACAACTCTTTCAACTGTTCTTCTGAAATCTCAGCCGGACAATCCGCCATCACATCACGTCCGGCGTTGTTCTTCGGAAAGGCAATCACATCGCGGATGGAATCTTCACCGGCAAAGATGGATACGAGCCTGTCGAGACCAAAAGCTATGCCACCATGCGGAGGTGCGCCATAGCGGAAGGCATCCATCAGGAATCCAAACTGGCGTTTAGCTTCTTCATCGGTAAAACCAAGCGTTTTAAACATTTTCTTTTGCAACTGTTCTTCGAAAATCCGAATGGAACCACCCCCGACTTCCGCGCCGTTGATCACACAATCATAAGCATTGGCCCGGATGCGTGCAGGATCGGATTCAATATATTGCACATCCTCGGGTTTCGGTGAGGTAAACGGATGATGCATCGCATAAAATCGCTTCGTTTCCTCGTCCCATTCGAACAAGGGGAAATCAACAACCCACAGGGGCCTGAACACATTCTTTTTTCGAAGGCCCAAACGGTTGCCCATTTCAAGCCGCAATTCACTCATGGCTTTCAGCGTGGGAATCTTGTCCCCTGCCATGACAAACACCAGGTCACCTGCCGTTGCCCCTGCCACTGCTGCTATTGCCAACAGGTCTTCCGGGGTGTAAAACTTATCCATCGATGATTTAACCGAACCGTCAGTCCCCATCCGGATATAAATCAACCCCTTTCCTCCGACCTGTGGCTTCTTCACGAAATCCGTGAGTTCGTCGATTTGTTTTCGCGTATACTCTGTGCATCCGGGAGCTACGATAGCCCCGATGTATGCTGCACTGTCCAGCACTGAAAATCCCTTCCCTTTGGCACTTCCTGTAAGGTCAACGAATTCCATCCCAAAACGCAGGTCAGGCTTGTCATTCCCGTACTTCTCCAGAGCCTTTGCATAAGTTAACCTGGGAAATGCGGAACTGAATTCAATGCCCTTGATGGCCTTGAAAAGATGTTTTACCATGCCTTCGAACATGACCAGGATATCTTCCTGGTGCACGAATGCCATTTCGCAATCGATCTGGGTGAACTCAGGTTGCCGGTCGGCCCGTAGGTCCTCATCCCTGAAACATTTGACAATCTGCATATACCGGTCATATCCTGCCACCATAAGCAATTGCTTGAAAGTCTGCGGCGACTGCGGTAGTGCATAAAACTGACCGGCATTTACCCTCGAAGGGACTACAAAGTCCCGGGCTCCTTCCGGAGTGCTTTTTATCAGCACCGGCGTCTCCACCTCAATGAATTCCTGACTGTTCAAGTAGGAACGGGTTTCGTAAGCCATCTGGTGCCTGAGGAGTAAATTGTTCTTCAAAGGATTTCTGCGCAAATCGAGGTAACGGTATTTCATTCTCAACTCGTCTCCGCCGTCAGACTCATCCTCGATGGTGAACGGCGGTGTGACAGATGAATTCAGAATGCTGAAACGTTTAACCTGGATCTCAATGTCGCCTGTTGGCATTTTGGGATTCTTATTGCTCCGCTCTGCTACCATCCCTTCAGCCTGGATGACGCATTCTCTTCCCAGTTTTCGGACTTCCTGGCACAATGAGGCATCGGTATCCATGTTAAAAACCAGCTGGGTTAAGCCGTATCTGTCACGGAGATCAACGAAAGTCATTCCGCCCAGATCCCGCGAACGCTGGATCCAGCCACTCAATGTAACTTTCTTTTGCTTGTCGCTCAGGCGCAATTCTCCGCAGGTATGTGTTCTGTACATGGAATTAATAGGTTGATACGGTTGCGAAAATAGGAATTTAATCACAATATTTGTCTATGGAACTATATACAGACGAGTATTTCATGAAAGAAGCGCTGAAAGAAGCGCAAAGGGCCTTTGAGAAGGATGAGGTACCCGTGGGGGCAGTCATTGTCTGGAACAACCGCATCATTGCCCGGGCACACAATCTCACTGAAACATTGAACGATCCTACAGCGCATGCCGAAATGCAGGCTTTTACCGCAGCCACCAATACCATTGGCGGAAAGTACCTCAACGATTGTACCCTGTATGTCACCCTTGAACCCTGCGTAATGTGCGCAGGGGCTTCATTCTGGACCCAACTGGCCAAAATAGTCTATGGCGCCGGTGATGAAAAAAGGGGTTATACCCTCATCAGGCAAAACCTGCTTCACCCCAAAACTGTTGTGCAGGGAGGGATCATGAAGGAGGAATGCAGCAGGCTGTTAAAATCATTTTTTGAAAGAAAGCGACAGATCCTGTAACTCGACCTTGCGAAATTCCACATTATGACTTTCAGCCTGAAGCGCAATATAACCATCCTTTAAGGGTGTCCCGTCAGGAATGCTGAACCCCTCAGGTTTCATTTCCGGTCCGATCCGCAGATGGGTATAGGTAAGAACCGTATCACCCCCAATCACATGGTGGATAATGCTGTCTCCGAGAACAGTTATTTCAGCAGTGACCCATTGATCTCCATGATAGGTTTTGGAGCTGGAATTCGTGCAATGACCCTCTACCATTTGTCCGTTAAAATCAATATCCGTGCCCGGAGTACAAACATTTAATGTTGATCTCTCCCCTTCACCCAGGCCTCCCAGGAATTGCGCTTCAATGCTGACGGGAAAATCCTGTTCAAGCGTCATGCTTTCGGCAGATTGCGAATGCAGCATCACACCGCTGTTGCGTATGGCCCAACCGGGTCCGCCCGGCCGTTGCTCACCAACAAACCTGTATTCAATACGCAAACGATAGTGCGAGAAAGGCTGTTTGTAAAAAATATGCCCAAACTCCCCCCTGAAGCTGTCCAGATTATTGTAGGAAACTTTCAGAATACTGTCCTCAACACTGAAAATTCCTTTGTAATTTTCATTTAACGGGTATCCGGTGATCTTCAGATCCCAGCCGGTCAGATCCGTACCGTTGAACAGCCGGATCCAATTTGTCTCGGCAACTTCCTTCGGGGAGCCGCATGACCAGATGAGCATGCAGGTAAGCGCAATCCATACAGTTCTCATATTCGGTATATTTTATTACCTAAAAATACGAAAACTATACCAACTACTCAAATTTGCAGAGTATTCTTTGGAAATTCCTAATCAGAATGCAAATCCAAACGTGAATCCAAACGCCACATTGGGTGTTACCCTGTTGCCGTAGTCGAAATCAAAGGAAGAATCTTCCGGAAGGTCATAATCACGTAACTTGAATCCCAGTCCGGTATACACGTTAAGCGTGAATCCGCCCGGCGTAATTAACTGGTACCCGAATAATACATTGGCGTTCAGTTTTGCAGCGGTGAATTCATCATCAGAATTGTCCCTGTTTGCGATCCGCGCTTTCGCATAAGAAATATGAGGTCCCACATAAAATCCTTCCGGTGCCAGCTGATCCCTGGTAAGGAAGAACTTATACATCACCTGCGCTCTGAAGCCGTGTGTATTCACCCCGTCGATGGTATCCCCTTCCGATAGTTCATCCAGGTTCAGGAAGAGGCTGGGTCCCAGAAAACTTAGCCCGGTTTCAATGGACTGATGTTTCGTGGTTCTGGCCTCAAACATGACCTTGTATTCCCCGGTAACGGGAATAAATAGAACCCAGATAGGGCCGCCCATTGCGGCCAACGGATTGGTTTTCAGGGTGAACCTGAATTCCTTGTCCTGGGCCTTACCTGACTGCCCTAAAACAAAGACCAGCATTAATGCGATAACTGCGATTCGTTTCATGGTGGATGGTTTATTAGCGAAATTTATTGCAGCAAATCAAATTACTTTAATATACGATTGTTCTGATTTTCTGTTTCATCGCATATTATGTTTGTGCATTCTTAATTAAATTTTAACTTTGATCAAGCTTTGCCTGTCATGATCATCGATATAAAAAGAACCATAATCCGTAAGAACCTGAGCAGTTTCATCACCATAATCATTGTGGCGTTAGTTATTATTGCACTCCTGATGCTGCCGGTCGGTGATATCTTCAAGGGCATAAAAAACAGCCTTCTGGCTCTCTTTGTTGGTATAGCCTATGTGATTCTGAACATCTACAACTCCTTCAGAAATTACCATTACATCTATTACAATGATGAATCCGATAAAATAGTATTGCGCTTCTTCTCTCCCAATATCTTCACTTCAAAAAAGAATTCCATCGAAATCCCGAAAAAAGATTTTGCCGGTTATGACATAAAATCCTTTTTCATGAGATACCGGGAAAGTATCACTCTTTTAAGGCGAACCGGCATGGGCATTGCCAAGTATCCGCCCGTTTCCATAACGGCACTTACCGCACACGAGCGGGATATGCTATTGCATGCGCTGGGGGAGTGGAAGAGGAAAATTGAGAAATAAGTTGTGGTTGTTGTGATTGTTGTAGGTTGTAAGTTATAAGTTAGTTATTGGATGTCAGAAAAAAGTTACATTGCGGAAGACATCCGCTTCAAAATCGGCATTGGCCTTATTCCTAAAATTGGTCCGGTTCTCACCAGGCGTTTGATAGCCTATTGTGGCAGCGCCGAAGGCGTTTTCAGGGAAAAGCGGGCCCGATTGGCCAAAATCCCGGGCATTGGCTCGCGTTTGGCAGATCATATTGCCAGTCATAAAAACCTGTCTGCTGCAGATTCCGAAATTGAATTCATCACACAACAGGGTATTACCGTGCTGTTTTACCTGGATGAGATTTACCCCGACCGGCTGCGGCAGTGCGAAGATGCCCCGGTGCTTCTTTATATGAAGGGTAAAACCGAACTGAACCGGAAAAAGGTGATCAGCATTGTGGGAACGCGTAATCCTACCGATTACGGTCGAAACAATACCCGGGAGATCGTTGAAAGCCTTGCAGCCGGTTATCCGGATATCCTCATCGTAAGTGGCCTTGCCTACGGAATCGATATTTGCGCGCATAAAGCAGCCCTTAAGAATAACCTGGAGACCGTGGGTGTTTT
This sequence comes from Bacteroidales bacterium, assembly GCA_016930375.1. Classification (GTDB taxonomy): domain Bacteria; phylum Bacteroidota; class Bacteroidia; order Bacteroidales; family UBA10428; genus UBA5072. The sequence goes on from JAFGGU010000007.1 coordinate 52,109, forward strand.
AGGTCACGGATTAAGTTTTCTGTATCCGTCAGCACATCGTGAGGTGGCAGGAAAGATGATCGGGAATGGAGCGCTCATCACAGAATTCAGGCACGATGAAAAACCGGAGTCTCCCAATTTTGTGAAACGAAACAGGATCATTGCCGGACTTGCCGATGCCACCCTGGTCATGGAATCAGGCGAACAGGGCGGCGCACTGATCACGGCTGACATCGCCAATTCATACAACCGCGATGTGTTTGCTTTTCCCGGGCGCATCAGCGATAAATACTCCGTGGGTTGCAACAGGCTAATCAAGACCAACCGGGCAGCCCTGTTAGAAACTGTTGCAGATCTGGAATACCTCATGGGATGGCAGAAAGATGGGAAATCGACGGATGCCGTTCAGAAAGATCTTTTCGTTGAACTGACTTCTGAAGAACAGACCCTTACAGGACTTCTTCAGAAGGAAAACAGTCTGACCATCGACCAGATCAGCCTTTATGGCAATATGCCTGTCAGTAAAATTTCAGGTATTCTTTTGAATCTCGAATTCAAAGGTTTGGTGAAGTGTTTGCCGGGTAAAGTCTATCAATTATCAACTAAAAACTAATAACGAATAACTATAAGTACACAACCCACAACCATCACAACCATCACAACCATCACAACCTGCCTGCCGGCAGGCAGGCAACCACAACAATCACAACAATCACAACAATCACAACATTTCCCCTTTCCTGCTATCTTTGTCCTATAATCTTGAATCTTATATCTTGAATCATCGATCTTACTTTATCGACACCCATGCCCATCTTTACCTTCCCGAATTTGACCCTGACCGGGATCAGGTGATCGGTGCCGCTTTGCAAAGGGGAGTCAAAAAAATTCTTCTTCCCAATATCGACAGTTCCTCCATTGCCCCAATGAATGCCATGGCCGCCAGGTATCCGGGCGTGTGCCATCCCATGATGGGACTGCATCCCACATCCGTGAAAGAAAATTACCAGGATGAGCTGGAGAAGGTCGAATTCGAGCTGGAACACGGATCCTACGTTGGTATAGGCGAGATTGGCATTGACCTGTACTGGGACAAGAGCCATTTTAAGGAACAGTGCCTGGCCTTTTCAAGGCAGCTTGATCTGTCGCTCCGGTATGGCCTGCCGGTTGTCATACATGCCAGGGAATCCTTTTCTGAAATCATTGAAATTCTGGAAGGATACAGGAACAAGGGATTAACCGGAATATTCCATGCTTTCACCGGTACACCGGAGATAGCCCGTCAGGTTACCGGCCTGGGATTTAAACTGGGTATCGGGGGGATTGTGACGTATAAGAACTCCACCCTGCCGGATATTGTGCTAGAATCCGAACTGAATGACCTGGTGCTGGAAACCGATTCGCCGTACCTAACTCCGGTTCCTTACAGGGGAAAACGCAACGAAAGCAGTTACATCCCTTACATCGCAGAGAAGGTGGAACAAATAAAAAGCATACCTTTGGATGTAGTGGCCCAGGTAACCACTGAAAATGTGCTTCGCTTATTTTCTTTGTAAAATCATGCGCGACAATAAAAAAACATCCATCCTGATCATTTATACCGGCGGGACCATCGGCATGGTGCAGGATCAGGAAACAGGGGCCTTAAAGCCTTTCAGATTCGACAACATACTTGAAGAAGTGCCTGAACTGAGAAAATTCGGTTTCAACCTCACCTCTTTCGCATTCAATCCGCCACTGGATTCATCCAATATCAATCCGGCTGCCTGGATCAAGGTTGCTGAAATCATTGAACAGAACTACGGCAGTTTTGATGGTTTCATCGTGCTTCACGGCACGGATACCATGGCCTACTCGGCTTCCGCCCTCAGCTTTATGCTTGAGAACCTCTCCAAACCGGTGATATTTACAGGATCTCAGCTGCCCATTGGTTCACTCAGGACCGATGGCAAAGAAAATCTGATCTCGTCGGTTGAAATTGCCGCTGCTTTTAAAAACGGTGAACCTGTTGTGCCCGAGGTGGGCATTTACTTTGAAAACAGCCTCTATCGGGGTAACCGAACTTCCAAGAACAACACGGAGGATTTTAATGCCTTTATGTCCGGCAATTACCCTCCCCTGGCGGAAAGTGGTGTACACATCCGTTATAATCACAGCGTCATAAGAAGTCCCGGGAAAAAGCTTCCGCTGGTTGTTCATAAGCAGCTTGACAATAATCTGGCCATATTGAAGCTCTTTCCGGGGATCAGTCGCACAGTTGTTGAATCCACGCTTGGCATTCCCGGATTACGGGCCGTTATTCTGGAGACCTTTGGAGCTGGCAATGCTCCTGAGGAAGACTGGTTTATCTCAGCTGTAAGTCATGCCCTGCAAAGTGGCATCATTGTCATGAACGTTACGCAATGCAAGACCGGTAGTGTGGAAATGGGAGTGTATGAGACCAGCAGAATGCTTGCCGCAACTGGTGTGATCAGCGGAAGGGACATGACCACCGAAGCTGCCGTTACCAAGCTTATGCACCTCACCGGGGTAAGCCGAGACATATCCTGGATCTCCGGACAGCTTGCTGTTTCTCTCAGGGGAGAAATGACGGTGTAGTGGTTTTATATTGGTTTTTTTTACTATTTTTACGCCCCCGTATTCAGGGGTAATCAGGAGAGATGGCCGAGTGGTCGAAGGCGCACGCCTGGAAAGTGTGTAATCGCCAAAAGCGGTTCATGGGTTCGAATCCCATTC
>JAFGGU010000101.1 GCA_016930375.1 Bacteroidales bacterium
AACACGAGCCGTATGACGGGAGACTGTCACGTACGGTTCTGTGAGAGGCTTAGGGGTGAAACTCCCCTTTGCCTACTCGGCGAGAAATTTTATTTCTCCTCTATCTTATCCAAATTCTCCATTCCTTCTATGTTCATTCCCTTGGCCAGCTTGGATATGTTCTTCATATCAATATCCTCGCCCTGTATGCTGATCAGCACGTTGCTTTCCTTGCCGTTCACAATCAGCAGCAATTCAATGACCTTGCCCTTGCTTTCCTTGGCCATGAATTTAATATCCTGGTCCTTCTCTTTCACCACCATCATTTCTTTGTAGGCTGCGGTAGAAGGAAGAACTTTCATGATTTCCTGGTAAAGGTTTACAGGAACGGGTGTGGCCGGATCGTCATCCGTGGCAATGATCTTGATGCAGTTCAGCTTGCTCATGATCTCGTTGATGTCTTCTTCACTCTGGCCGGTAGCTTCATCACTGCGGAACATATCAAACATGTATTTGGAGATGTAAACCGTAGTAATTCCTTCAGCACCTGAGTACTTATCGAACAGTTTATCGATAATACTCTGGGCATTTGTTCCTGCAAAATAGCCTAAAAACCCTGCTAAAAATATAATCTTCTTCATGGTAATACTTTATTTTTTCAAGTTGGATGATCTGTTGATAATGGATACCAGGTTTAACATTCCCATGCTCTCGTCCATCTTTTGGAGTACTTTGAGTTGTTCGGTACCTGCATTGATTTTTGAGACATTGGATAAGGGATCAATGCCTTTGTTCATTTTCTGAGACACGTACATCAGAGCCCGCTGCGCTTCCTGATATGCGATTTGGGGATCCGAATAAGTGTCCCTGACAGCGTTGCTGCGGGCCTGATATATGAGAATTCCCGAAACACCTAACATCAGGATGATAGAAGCGGCAGCGAGGTATCGGAACAATGCCTTGCTCCGGCCTTGTTCCGGCATTGCAGCATCCAGGTTGTCGATCATTTCAGAAATCCTGAGATCGAGCTTACCGGTATCGTACTCAGTTCGTGCAGATGAGCTTAAAAGCATGAACTGTTGCCTGTAAGTGATCAGCTCATCGGGTATTTCAGTTTCATCACTAAAATACCCCTGCAGCATCCTTTCTTCTTCGAGTGTCGTTTCCCCGTCAAAGTATTTTGTCAGCAGAAGCTTTACTTGATTGATGTCCATTTTGTTCATACTTAATAATTTCTTCCCGCATTCTTTGCCGTGCCCTGAAAAGGTTTACTCTAATTGCATTGATGCTCATGTCGGTAATTAAAGCAATTTCTTCGAATTCAAGTCCTTCCAGTTCGCGGAGTTGAATAATCAGGCGCTGTTGTTCTGGTAATCTGTCCAGGATCCGGTTCAACAAAACTTTTCTGTCCGATCTTTCCATCAGATGGTAGGGATCGGTCTCATCAGATCCCCTGTCATACCATCCCTGGTAATTCTCAACATAAACCGGTTTCCTGGCTTTTAACCTGTCGAGGCACCAATTCCTGGTTACTTTCATGGCAAATGCTTCGACACTGTCATATTTCTCCAGGGAATCCCTGATCTTCCAAAGTTTCAAACACACTTCCTGCACAGCATCTTCAGCCTCATTGTTCTCCCGCAGCAAAAGATTGGCAAAATGAAGCAACTTACTGCTTAGGGGCAAAATAAGATTTTTAAACTGCGTAGCATCCATTCAAACAAAGCTACTTATTTTTCAAATTTCTTAAGATGTTCAAACCCTTTCATGTCATAATGGTTTGCCATCTCGGCCATTTCGCTGAGCAGCATATCTCCCTTGATCTGGATCAGTGCATTGTTATCCTTGCCACCAACAATGATAAGAAGTTCGGCAATGCGACCATTGGCTTCCTTTGCCAGAATGAAAACATCCTCATCACTTTGCTTCACACTCAGCATTTCCTTGTAAACAGATTTGTCGAGTTTACTGTAAACCTCAGCATGAAGATCAATAGAAACTTCAGGTTTATCACAGCCATTCTCCAGGGCAAGGATCTTGACTTCGCTTAACCGGGATGTAAATGTAGTGTCCCTTCTCTGTTCTTCAACATGGGCAAACAAATTGAGCATTTCCCCGGTAATGTTTACAGTTGTATAACCTGGTGCACCTGAATACTTTTCGAAAACTGCGCTCACAACGTCTTTTTGTGCATAGGCCATTCCGGTCAGGCACAAGGCAATCAGTCCAAATACAATCTTCTTCATGGTATGTGTTTTTAGTTTTTAGAGCATAATTTCGTTCTTTCAAAAGCAAGACGATTGATATCCGGAAAAATTACAGCCTTGCCGGTTTTTTTAACACAGAAATACTATTTTTGTTGAAGATATCAGATAACCAACCAAAATTAATAATCATGAAAAAATTATTTTCAGTCCTGCTGTTTTCTGCAATGACGCTTACAGCAACCCTATCACAATCCGTTGATGATGTTTTGGCCAAGTACTTTGAAAGTATTGGTGGAGTTGAAAAATGGAAAGAACTTAAAACCATGAAGTTAACAGGTTCGGTGCCCACTCCGCAAGGGGAATTTGCCTTTGAAATGAATCGCAAAGCCCCTAATAAAATGATCATTTCCCTGGATGTGATGGGTCAGAAACTCATTCCACAGGCTTTTGACGGCGAAACAGCATGGACACTCAATCCGTTTACCGGAAACACGGCAGCTCAGAAATTACCCGATGATCAAATCAAGGATCTGAAACGCGATGCTGTTTTTGAAGATCCTTTTATTGATTTTACCGGTAAGGGACATGAGGTTACCTATGAAGGCACAGGTGATGTAGACGGCGTTCAATGCCATATCCTTAAACTGGTTCAAAACAAAGGAAAGGGAGAAGATGAGTCCACGTCAAGTTACTATTTTGACAGTGAGAGTTACTTGCCGGTACTTGTAAAACAAACCATGTCCAACGAGCAGATGGGAACCCAGGAAGTTGATGTTTATATGAGTGATTACCAAGATATTGGTAACGGTCTGATGATGTCATTCAACATGGATACCCGTGTAGGAGGACAGAGTGTTCAGGCCATCAAGTTCACCAATGCTGTGATCAATGAAGATATACCGGATGATGTATTTAAATATCCCGGTGAATAAACCGCTTTGATCCCGATGCATAAAAGGCGCAGCTGAAAACTGCGCCTTTTTTTAAAAATACCTTCTCACGGCTTCCAGAAAAAAATCGGGGGCGCGCCTGGGACGGCGGCTTTTTACATCCACAAAAGCAAGCACGGTATTGCCTGTGCAGATCAATTTATCTTCCTCGTTTTTAATCTCATAATCAATATCAAGTTTTATCTCAGGCAACTTGCTCAGGCAGGACTTTACCTTCAGAAGTTCGTCGTACCGCGCGGGCAAACGGTAATCCACTTTCAGACTTCTCACGGGCATGATGATCCCCATATCCTCGATTTCTTTATAACTAAGCCCGAGGGACCGGATCATGTCTGTACGCGAAACTTCAAAATACTCAGGATAGTGGCCGTAATACAAATATCCCATTCGGTCGGTTTCACCGTATCTCACACGAATGAGGGATTCGAAGCAGTACATAAATAATTGAAGATTAAAGATTGAAGATTAAAGATTGAAGATTAAAGATTGAAGATAATAGATTCAAGATTCATGACCTATTGTCCAAATCCCGCCCATCACTCATCACTCATTACTCATTACTCTTCACTCCTTACTTCAAAGGAGATTCAGGTTCATTTGCCATTTTCACATACGCTGCATATTCGAGAAAACGCGGCGCTATCCGTTTGACAAGGGCGGTCAATTTTCCTTCCAGGGTCAGAATTACATAATTCCGTTTCCAACGCAGCGCACGTGCTATTGCCCTGGCAACATCTTCGGGCATCATCATTTTTTCCTCCTCACGCGGGGTAAAACCCTGCTGGCTTCCATCGGCTGTAAGTGCTTTTTTCCGGATATCCGATTTCGTGAATCCTGCACATAAGATCAATACATGAAGACCATTCTTCAGGTTTTCGATTCTCAGGGTTTCCAGAAATCCGTGCAACGCATATTTTGACGCTGAATAACCCGTCCGGCCGGGAAGTCCTACGAATCCGGCAACAGATGATACACCCACAACAGATCCTTTATTCTTGATCAGGTAAGGCAGGGCATATTTTGTGCATTGCACGGCGCCCCAGAAATTCACATCAAACAGCCGCTTCAGCACACTGATGTCTACATCCCGAAACAAAGCCCGCATGGAGATACCTGCATTGTTTACAAGGATGTCTATCTTTCCGTATTTTTCAACCGTAGATTGAACCAGGTGCTGACAGTCTTCTTCCTGAGTAACGTCCGTAGTTACGGCAAAAACATCATAACCCGAGGCTTTGAGTTCTGTTTCGATGGAATGCAATAGATCTTTCCTTCGGGCTGCCAGCACAACTTTGGCGCCTAACCTTGCAAATTCCTTTGCGGTAGCAAGACCAATTCCTGAGGAGGCACCTGTGATAATAACAACTTTATCCTTCATACAGAAAAGTATAATGCACTAAAGTAGTATAAAACAAAATTACACTTCATGTTTCAAAAATATTTTTGGCGGCAATTATAAAACTTAATGGTAATTTTACACGGAATAACAGCCAATATGATCGGGACCAATCAACCGCTTGCTGATCGGATGCGCCCTGCGGACCTTGACGGGTATGTGGGACAGAAACATCTTGTGGGTGAAAAGTCCATTCTCAGGGCAAGCATCGAAAGCGGGAATATTCCTTCCTTTATTCTATGGGGCCCTCCGGGTGTAGGCAAGACAACCCTGGCCAGGATCATAGCCAACCGCCTCAATCGTACCTTTTATCAACTCAGCGCCGTTCATTCGGGAGTGAAAGATGTGCGTGAAACCATTGAAAAAGCAAAGCAGCAGCAATTTTTCAATAAACCCTCCCCCATCCTGTTTATCGATGAAATTCATCGTTTTAACAAGTCTCAGCAGGATTCTTTGCTGGGATCCGTTGAACAGGGTATTTTTACATTGATCGGTGCGACTACTGAGAATCCGTCTTTCGAGGTGATCTCCCCATTGCTCTCCCGCTGCCAGATATACGTGTTAAAACCTCTGGACAGAGAGGAGCTGACCCTTATTTTGCATAAAGCCCTGCAGCAGGATTACTATCTTAAACAATTGAAAATCCTTGTAGTTGAAGATGAGGCTTTATTCAGATTATCAGGTGGCGATGCCAGAAAACTGATGAATACCCTGGAACTGGTCATCAATACAATGTCAACCGACAATCCTGAGACAATCACCATAACCAACCAGAAGGTTATGGAAATCGCCCAGGAAAAGATAGCCTTGTACGATAAAGGCGGTGAACAGCATTTTGATGTCATTTCTGCTTTCATCAAATCGCTTCGGGGTAGTGATCCGAATGCCGCTGTTTATTGGCTGGCACGTATGGTTGAGGGGGGCGAAGATCCCAAGTTCATAGCCCGGCGGATGGTCATTCTTGCCGCCGAAGATATCGGGTTATCCAATCCCAATGCGCTTTTATTGGCCACAACCTGTTTTGAGGCAGTGAACCTGATCGGCTGGCCTGAGTCCAGGATAATCCTTTCGGAAACGGCTTTGTACCTGGCTACATCGCCCAAAAGCAATTCCTCCTATATTGCCATCAATGAAGCCATTGGCCTGGTTAAAGAAACGGGTGACCTGCCGGTACCTTTAAACATCCGGAATGCCCCCACTTCACTGATGAAGGAACTGGGTTATGGAGACGGCTATAAATATGCGCATGATTATGAGGGAAATTTTACCAGGGAGGAATTCCTCCCCAAAGAAATCAGAAATAAAATTCTTTATGATCCCCAGAACAACCAACGGGAAAATGATGTCAGGAAAAAACTGGCTGCATTCTGGAAAGATAAATACAATTATTAAATAAAACTCCCCATGGAAACCATTCTTTCAATTCCCCAGATCAGACATACCTTAAGCGGCAATTTCTTCCTGATTGCAGGTCCCTGCGTGGTTGAAAGTCGTGACCTGTGTTTTGAGATTGCAGGCAGGGTTATTGAAATCACTGATAAACTGAGAATTCCCTTTATTTTTAAGAGTTCCTACAAAAAGGCCAATCGTTCAAAGCCTGATTCATTCACCGGAATTGGAGATAAAGCCGGCTTGGAGGTCCTTCGTGAAATCCGCAAAGAGCTGAAAATTCCCGTACTTACAGATATTCATTCTGCTGAGGAAGCCTATTTTGCCTCCCAATATGTGGATGTCCTGCAAATACCTGCATTTCTATGCCGTCAGTCCGATATTCTTACCGCTGCTGCAAAAACCGGTAAAACAGTAAACATTAAAAAAGGGCAGTTCTTATCACCTGATTCCATGAAGTTTGCCTGTGATAAAGTGGTCCAGGCAGGTAATAACCAGGTCATCATTACCGACAGGGGTACAATGTTCGGATACCATGATCTTATTGTCGATTTCAGAGGCATTCCGGAAATGAAAAAGCTGGGATTTCCGGTTGTGCTTGACATAACACATTCCCTCCAACAGCCCAATCAGGCATCAGGTATAACCGGCGGAAGGCCCGAAATGATTGAAACCATGGCAAGAGCTGCAGTTGCTGTAGGTATTGATGGTCTTTTTTTGGAAACCCATCCCGAACCCATGCTCGCCAAATCAGATGGCGCCAACATGTTGAGGTTGGATCTTCTCGAAAAGATGCTTGAAAAACTTGTTAAAATCAGGGAAACCGTGAACAGGATAAAAGATTAACCTGTATTTTTCATTTTTAACATTTCGTAAATAACTGTATTTCAATTATTTTAATTCTTTAGGCAAATTTTTTAGCGCTAATCTTGCACAGACATGTAGATCGTATTAACATTTTTTATATTTTTACTTTGCATTAACCCTAACGATTGACCCATATTAGCAGAACCCCGCACCTTGCGGGGTTCATTTTTAATTGTCGCCTGTGTCTTTGCTGTAGCGGTTACTAACCGGCAGGGAGAAATAAAAGATAGTCCCGCCTCCTTTCCTGGCTTCAAACCACAACCGGCCGCCCATGGTTTCCGCAATCTTTCGTGCAAAATATAAACCGAGCCCGGTTCCGCCGTATTTCCTTTTGGACGATTCGTCAAGTTGCCGGAATTTTTCAAAAATCACTTCCTTGTACTCTTCAGGAATACCAATTCCGGTATCTTCCACGTAAAAGATCATATGATTATGATTTTCCCTGGCTCCGAAATGAATTGATCCTGAGTTGGTGAATTTTACTGCATTATCGAGTATATGCCATAATACCTGCTGCAAACGCATAGGATCAGCTACAATGGTTTCCGATTTGTTTTTATGGTTATCCTGAATGATGTCGATAAATGGCTTATTCTTTCTGGCCATATTATCAATCAAAGGCTCGTTCATCAGGCTCAGAAAATGTTCGACGTGAATGATTGACGGATGCAGCTGGAGGCTGCCTGATTCGATCCTGGACGTGTCGATGATATCTTCAATCATATTGACAAGGATCTTGTTGTTCTTTACGACATGGTCGTTGTATTCTTTTCTTTTTTCCGGAGTAATGTCTTCTCTCAACATTAATCCTGAGAAACCTGTAATAGCATTTAAAGGAGTCCTGATTTCATGGCTCATATTGGCAATAAAGGCAGTTTTCAATTTGTCGGATTCTTCGGCCCTGATCTTGGCCTCTTCAAGTTCACGGGTCCTTGAGATTACCCGTTCCTCCAGGTTTTCCTTAATACTGAGCAGTTCCTGTTCTGCCCTCTTCCTTTCAGTAACCTCATCCTTCAGTTTTTCATTGGCCTTTTTCACAGTTCTGCTGTAATAGCCACTTACTGCAATAATAATCAGGGTAAGGGTCACAATGGCCGCCAGTCCAATGGTGCGACGGATTTTATCCCTGATCGCCTCCTGCCTTTCGATCCTCAGATTTTCAATTTCACGGTCCTTTAATTGTGTTTTATAACGCATTTCAATTTCAGCGACATTCTGATGCACGCTTTCATTGTAGAGTGAATCATGGAATTTCTCATACTGCTTTAATTCTTCAAAAGCACTCTTATGGTCATTCAGGGCATAATATACATCAGCCAGTTCATAGTGACAGTCGGCTTCATTTTCCACAAGAGAAATCATTTTGGAATATTGCAGGCTCTTTTGCAAAAAATCAAGCGCTTTTTCATAGTTGCCGGTCTTTCTGTTCACCATACCCAGGCTGATGTATCCGTATGCAATTCCAAAATTGTTATTTTCCTTCAGGAAAATAGACAGCGCTCTGTTATAGTAATCAAGGCTTTTGGGATAATCAGCCTGATCTTCATACAGACTTCCCAGGTTAAGATACATTCCGGCCACAGCCAGTGTATCCTTCAACTCATTGTAGATTCTCAATGCCGACAGGTGGTAACCTAATGCTTCTTTATCCTTATCCTGGTCATCGAGAATAATCCCCATGTTCTGAAGAATCCCGGCTTCATCCAGCCTGTTTTTCTGTATCCTGTACAAATCCAGCGCTTTACTATAATAATCCATGGCTTCCTCCGACCTGCCCAATTCAGCATACAATACACCTATATTCTGGTAACATGTGGCCAACAAGGAATTTTCCCTGTTCTCCACTGCCAGTCGCATGGCGTTGTGAAAGGCACGGTTGGCTTCATCGTATGTTCCGATATTAAAATACGAAAGTCCGACCAGATTATAGGTAAATGCTTTTTTTAAAGAGTCGCCAGTCTGGGAGTACAATTGCAGCAAATGTTTCAGGTGTTTCAGCGCGTCCCGGTATCGTTCGGCATCGTAATAATAGCCGGCGACAATATCCACAGCCTCACCTTCAAGATTCAATGAATTATTGGCCCTGGCCAGGTGAATTGCCTGGTTTGCATAAATCAGGCAACTGTCGCTTTTTATGGATGCCAGGTAGGATGCCTTGTCAATGAGCAGTTCAATCTTCTTTTTCTCAGAGGCTAGAATGGGTTTCTCCATTGACTTGTCATCAATAGGGAATCCATGAGAAATAGCCGGAATTGAGAATAGAGATACCAGGGCAAATATGAGGAACCTTTTTGGCATACTGTATTAAATACTGAAACTGACAGTAGTACGAAAAATAATCTGGCTGAGTTGTGTTTTTGTTACCTATATTTTATCGCAGATAAATATAATACTATTCTGTTAGTGTGTACTGAAGATAAAAAAAGCAGTAAACCTGTAAGCCGGATTCTGTTCCCATGTTCCTCTCGGAAAATGGGTTTCTACCATTTGTCTGGTCGATCTACCCCCCGGTATCGGACGGGCAGTCCTCAAGCACCGGTATACGTGATCTTTCAACCCGCAAGACGAACAGCCTGCGATGTCGCCACCGCAACTGGTGGGCTCTTACCCCACCTTCTCACCCTTGCCCCGATAAAGAATTCTGCGGGTTTTACGGAGTAAAACCCTGCAGATTCTAAATCGAGGCGGTTTTTTTCTTCTTCGTTACTATGTCCTCACAAACATCTTCCGTTTCGGAAGTGCGGTGCCCTGCGTTGTCCGGACTTTCCTCCCCCCTTCTGCAAGCAGAACTGGAGCGATAGAACGGTCTACTGCTTTTTTTCAATGATCAGATGTACCAGGGTTGCCCCAAAACCATATTCTTTAAATGAGGCATCCTGATAAATATATTGAGGATACTTCTCCTGTAATTCTTTCCTGATTTGCATCTTAAGGGTTCCCTGACCCAGTCCGTGAATAATGACAAGTTTGCGAAGCCTCTTACTTATGGCTTCCTCTATGGCCGAATGAAAACGGCTCATTTGCAATGTCAGGATTCCTGCGGGCGAGTACTGGGTGTTTTGCAGCGCCGCTTCATCCATGTGCAGGTCCACCTCCATCGTATCTGGTGCCGGCTCCTTCTTTTTACCCGTCTTTTCAGGATTTGCATCCGCCTGCAGCTTAAGCTCCCTGATCTCCTCAGGAACAACAATATCAACAGGGAATTCTTTTGATAATCCGGAATTTATGCTGAAAAGCAAAGCTTTTTCTTCAAAGTAATCGTTTTCACGGTAATAGCTTTCCTTGCTGAAATTGACCAGGTTTAAACCGATCAGTTTATCAATTACTTCCTTTCTGTTATACTTCCCTTTACTTACCAGAATCAACTGAACATGGATATCACTGATTTTGCTGATTTCGGTCTGATCGAAACTTTTTATGTGATTTTTGGTCTCGGCCTCAATCATACCCGAAAAAAGATAATAAAATTCCCCACCCTCTTTTAAACCGAGGTGATAGTAAGCAGCATATGCCGAGTCATTGATCAAATAGCAGGACAGATCACTGCTGAAAACGGGGCCGGAATTTTCTGGTATAAAACCCAGCAAAAACTCCGCCGGTGCATTGACAGGAATATTTCCGGGTATCGCCTGCTTTCTCGTAGTCCTATGACTTTCCTGTTTTCCGGATTTCTGATCCGGTTCCGTAACAGGTTTTATTTCAGGCTCTTCTCTTTCATTGAGTGTAAAGTTACCGGAGAATACCAGTTCCTTTTCGGCAACCGGGATTTCAAAACCATCCTCTGTCAGAACGTACACCTTATCATTGGCATCTATCCGGTTAATAATACCACCGCCCGTTTCATTTAAAAATCTAACTGAATCGCCTCGTTTGAACTTCATGGTTATTCCTTCACTGTTTAGAAATGTAAAATTAGTTATTTTTGCGGGCCAAATGATTTTCCATTGAAACCAATTGCCGATATCAGTCCCCATCAGTTCTCCTATGATCTGCCCGATGACCGGATTGCGCTTTTTCCGGATGAATACAGGGATAATTCACGAATTTTGATCAGAAATGGCGATGGGTCGCTGCAACAGGATACTTTCAGAAACCTGGCAAGCTATCTGCCCGGTGACAGTCATGTTTTTTTAAATAATTCGAAAGTCATTCCGGCCAGACTTGTCTTTACCAAAGAAACCGGTTCCCGTGTTGAATTGTTCTGCCTGAGACCCATTAACCCCGCAGATTATGTCCTGTCTTTATCTGCAACTGAATACTGTACCTGGGAATGCATGGTTGGCAATCTGAAAAGATTTACCGGCAGTTCTCTTGAAATGAATGTAAACATGGATGAAGGTACTGTGGTACTGAGAGCTGATAAGGTAAGCCTTGCAGGCAATATTGCCATCATCAGATTCTCCTGGGATAAGGCCATCCGTTTTGGCGCCATTTTATACTCGGCCGGTCAGACCCCTCTGCCTCCCTACATTAAAAGGGAAACCACAGAACTGGACCGACAGAGATACCAGACCGTATACTCAAAATATGACGGTTCAGTAGCAGCGCCAACAGCAGGTTTACATTTCACGGAATATATTCTTGATCAATTGCAGCAGAAAAACATTCATTGTCATGAACTTACATTGCATATAGGTGCCGGAACGTTTCAACCCATGAAATCCGAAAAAATCCGCGATCATAAAATGCATGCTGAAACGTTCCGGATTACTGCTGATCTGATCCACACGCTGGCTGGGATGGAGGCACGGGTTATCTGTGTGGGCACCACTTCAGTTCGTGCATTGGAAAGCCTTTACTGGCTTGGTGTAAAAATTATTCAATCCGGGGGCAGAATAACCGGCGGATTGCAGCTTGATCAATGGGAAGTCTACGACCTTCCCCGCTCATATTCAATGAAAGAGGCATTCGGGGCATTCCGGGAATGGATCGATGAACAGGATGCTAAGGAACTTTTTGCTTCAACGAAAATAATGATCGTTCCTGGATATGAATTCAGGGTCACAGACACACTGATCACTAACTTTCATCAGCCTCAGAGTACTTTGCTGCTGCTGATTGCCGCCTTTATAGGTGATTCATGGAGGGATGTCTACCGCTATGCCCTTGACCAGGACTTTCGCTTTCTGAGCTACGGTGACAGTTCGTTGTTATTTCAATAAACCGGTTTATACAGCTGCAAGCAGTGATTGCAGACAGGCTGCAAAACTTTCGATATCCCCGGTTGTTGTATCGAACGATGTCATCCAACGCACCTCAGATCGTGCTTCGTCCCAAATGTAAAAGAAATATTTGTCCTGCAATGGTTTGATGATCTCCCTGGGGATTATGGCGAAAACCGCATTGGCTTCAACCTTTTGGGTAATCCGGACACCCGGCAGAATGCTTGTTTTGCGGAATAATAATCCGGCCATCTCGTTGGCGTGTGCTGCATTCGTGCGCCATAGATTGGTGTGGAGGTAAACGTGAAACTGAGCACCGATATACCGCATCTTGGAAGCCAGTTGCATACTTTGTTTCCGCATGTATTTGAAATTCTCAGCCAATTCAGGCCGGAAGAAAATGACCGATTCTCCGAAAAGCATACCGTTCTTGGTACCCCCAAAAGACAGAACATCAACACCTGCATCAGCTGTAAAGGATTTAAAATCAAGATCCAGCGACACTGCAGCATTGGCCAGCCTGGCGCCATCCATATGCAGAAACATGTTGTACTGTTTTGCGAGAACCGACAGGGAGCGGATTTCTTCGGAAGTATATACAGTTCCCATTTCGGTAGGCTGACTGATAGAGATCACTTTGGGCTGTACATGGTGCTCAAATCCAAAACCGTGCAGGTGCCTTTCAATCAAAGCCGGTGTAAGCTTACCATCGGAAGAAGGCACCGAAAGCAGTTTACAATTGCAGAATTTTTCAGGCGCACCGCACTCATCCACATTGATGTGTGCGGTTTCAGCGCAAATCACCCCGTGAAAGGAATCAATAAGCGAAGAAAGGCTCAGTACATTAGCTCCTGTACCGGTAAGCACAAAAAATACCTCAGACTCCCGGCCAAAGTAACTTTTAATGGTGCGAACCGCATTTCCGGTATACGGGTCGTCTCCATAGGCAATTACATGTCCTTTGTTTGCTTCCTGAATGGCTTCAACCAGGAGCGGGTGAATTCCGGCGTTGTTGTCACTGGCAAAACCCCTGAAAATATCTGTATTCATGATACCGATCCTTTAAAGGGGCAATGTACAAAAAGTTTGTCAGAATGCCGTGGCGACTGGCTATTCTTTCCCTTCGTCAGGAACAAATTCCAGGGCCAGTGAATTGATACAATACCTCTGTCCCGTTGGTTGCGGTCCGTCATCAAACAGATGGCCCAAATGAGATCCGCACTTTGAACAGGAGACCTCAGTGCGGATCATGCCATAGCTTCGGTCCTCATGAAGTGTCAGATTCTCATTTTTATAAGCATCATAAAAGCTTGGCCATCCGCTTCCTGAATTGTATTTGGTATCTGAATCGAAAAGTCTGTTTCCGCATGCCACACAACGGTAAAAACCCTTTTCATAGAATTTGTCATATTTACCGCTGCCCGGTGCTTCCGTCCCTTTTAAACGGCACACGTTATATTGTGCCGGGGTAAGGACCTGCTTCCATTCGGTTTCGGTTTTAACGGTGGTATTCTCGTCAGTCATAATGTTGTTGTTTTGCTGCCCGTTGGATGAACAGGATACTATAAAAATGAAAATAACTGCCCAAATTGAAATTTTCATACTAATTGCTTTAAGTTAAAAACAAACAAAACGGTAAATAGTTTAATTGCCATTGGTTTTATACATTTGCCTACTGATATTCGCTTTCATTTTCATATAAAAAGACCCGGGTTCTATACCATATTATACTTTTCCAATGCACCGATCGCTCATCTCCATTCTCGTCCTGTTAACGCCTGTCCTGAGCGTTACCGCTCAAATCTCGGAGGGCGGGGTTCCCTATTCTTCCCTTGTTTCCGGACTGAAAAGTACAGCTGCGCTTCCCCATATTCAGCTTAAAAGTTATGATATTACCGAACTGCTTGCTGAAGATGAATCGAATCCAATCCCCTATCGTTACGCACTTTTCGAGGATACGGTCATCGATATAAAGAATAGCGGAAAAGCTGACAGGATCAGCGGAAAGGGGAATATCTGGCGGTTCAGGATCCAATCCGGACAGGCAAAATCGATGCAGATCCATTTTAAGAAGTTCTTGTTACCCGCGGGGGCCAGACTTTTTATATACAACGAAAGCCAATCCATTATCCGGGGTGCCTTCACCCAAAAGAATATGCTGCCTGATTCCACCCTTATCCTGGCCGACTTTCCGGGTGCTTTGATGATTGTTGAATACTTCGAGCCTGATAATGCTGAATTCAGCGGTGAAATCATCATGGGTTCCATTTCACAGGCTTATAAAGATGTTCTGACCGAACTTAACGGCGAGCCTTATATAAATATCAATTGTCCTGAAGGGAAGGATGTTCAGCTAAATAAACATGCCGTATCCAAAGTGACTTTCATGTCGGACGGGATATCTTATCTTTGTTCCGGTTCGCTCATGAACAATGCCAGAAACGACGGAACTCCCTATTTCCTGATTGCCCACCATTGCATCAGCAATGCCAATGAAGCATCCACCATGATTGCTTATTTTAACTATGAAATTCCGGTTTGTGATGGAGAAGCCCTAACACCCCTGACACTTTCCGGCGCGAGTCTCCTGTCAACGGCTGATTCTTCTGATTATACACTTCTTCAGCTCAGCACACAGCCTCCCAATACATACCAGCCGTTTTATGCAGGATGGGATGTTCGGGATACGGTCGCGAAAAATGTTGTCGGCATTCATCATCCCCTGGGACTCACGAAAAAGCTGAG
The DNA here is from genome assembly GCA_016930375.1 of Bacteroidales bacterium. Lineage (GTDB taxonomy): Bacteria > Bacteroidota > Bacteroidia > Bacteroidales > UBA10428 > UBA5072. Next base: position 14,696 of record JAFGGU010000101.1, read on the forward strand.
TATTGATTACGACACTATTTTTGCAACGGATACTGATATTACCTGGGATGAAAGCAATTCGTTTTCCCCCGCTGGCAGTCACTGGGTTGTAAGTTTTGATCTTGGAACTACAGATGGCGGTTCCTCCGGTTCCCCCTTGTTCAATGAAAAGAAACAGATTATCGGGCAGCTTCATGGTGGAGGCACCAATTATGATTTATACGGTAGCCTGGCATACTCCTATGTAAATCCCCCGGCTGGTTATCCCCCTCTGAAGGAATTCCTGGATCCCGATAATACAGGCTTGATGGTATTGGATGGTTATTATCCTGCCGATAATCCACCCGATGCTTTTTTCACGGTACCGGAGTACAAAGTTTGCATTCATGCACCGGTCCGACTCAGGGATTATTCTGTATTTGCACCCTATGAACGAAACTGGATCATTACCCCAGCATCCTATGCTTTTACGGACGGAACATCAGAAACTTCACCCATCCCTGTTATTAAATTCGCTGATACAGTTCTGTACACCGTTTCACTTGTCGCCTCCAACTCTTTCGGCAAAGACACCATGAAAATTTCAGATGGCATCCGGGCAGATAATACCATTGAAATAGATGTATATACTTTATCTTCAGGGGAGATATGCCTCTGTGATTTTGAACAGATTAAGCTGGCAGCCCTTGGAGCAGATTCTTACAGCTGGAGTGTTCTGCCGGAGGATACGGATAAGGTGGTTGTGGATTCAGTAACAGGAGATACGGTTACGATCAGTGTGTTAACCGGTTATAATCCTGAGGCGGCGTACAGTTTTGATATCATCACCATCGGACAGCAAGGAACATGTGCGGATACTCTGCAAAGCACTTTTGAAGTGCTTAAACCCGAGAATGATGAAATTGCCAATGCCATCCAGTTATCCTATGGCAAGAGCATTCTCTACAACAACATCTGTGCTACCGTTGAGACAAATGAACCCATTCCTCCTTTCACATCCTGTACCTCCCAGCTCTCCTGGTGTGATGAATACGGCACAGGTGAAGATATCGTTGAAAACAGCGTATGGTTCAAATTTATTGCGCCGGGAAGCGGCAAGGTGAGATTATGGTCAACAGGAATGGATAATCAGATTGCTTTGTATGAAGCCAGTTCTGAAGCCGATATCCTGAACGCGAACTATACCTTGTTGGGGGCCAATGATGACAGAACAGATACCGATTACCATCCCAATATACGGTCAGCGGATGTTATCCCCGGAAACACATACTGGATCCAAGTGGATGGCAGCGGAGGTGGATTGGAAGATTTTTTCTTTATGCATCTTTATGAGATGATATCCAGCGAAACCCCCGACCTGTTTGAAAACAAACTGCTGGTTTATCCACAGCCCGCTTCAGAATATGTGTTCCTGAAAGGTGATGTATTAACAACTTTAAACACCGTAAGTCTGGAAATATTCAATGCGGCAGGTACATTGGTTCTGCAGGAAAACCGGAAGGTAGACCAGGGCACCCTGGTGATTGATGTATCATACTGGGAAACAGGCATTTATTTAACCCGGGTTTCTTCAGGCAAAACGGTCTGGACAGCACGGATCGTTAAATATTAACATATCCTCCATGCCTGAAAAAATAAACATTTTTGGTTTTACAATGCAAGAGATCCGGGAGATTTCAGACAAACATGGCTTTCCTGCCTATACATCCGGACAGATTGCCGACTGGCTTTATAAGAAAGGGGCCAAATCCTTTGAGGAGATGTCAAATCTGCCCAAGGTCACCCGGCAGCTTCTTGTTGAAGAATGTTTTATCGGTATCGCTGGCCCTTCCGATGTGCAGGTTTCAGAGGACGGAACCAGGAAGTACCTCTTTCCGGTAAAAAACGACAAGTATATTGAAGCAGTTTTTATACCGGAAACCAACCGTTCAACCCTTTGCATTTCATCACAGGTGGGGTGCAAAATGGGCTGTTCATTTTGTATGACAGGGAAGCAAGGTTTTCATGGCAATCTTTCTTCCGGAGAAATTCTTAACCAGGTTTATTCGCTGCCTGAAAAAGACAGCCTTACCAACTACGTATTTATGGGTATGGGCGAACCGCTAGCCAATACCGAGAATCTGCTGAAAAGCCTGGAAGTTATGACTTCATCCTATGGCTTGGGAATCAGTCCCTCCCGGATCACGGTATCAACCATCGGCATCATTCCGGGTCTTGATAAAATACTGAACCAGAGCCGTTGTCACCTGGCTGTAAGTCTGCACACCCCATTTGAATCGGAAAGATCACAAATGATGCCGGTTGAAAAGGTTTTTCCCATAAAACGGGTGGTGGATTTCCTCAAACAGAATAGCCAGGACAGACAACGAAGGATATCTTTTGAATACATCATGTTCAGGGGAATCAATGACACACCAAAGCATATTAACGGACTAACGAGACTGTTGAATGGTCTGCGCTGCCGGATCAACCTGATCCGTTATCATCCGATCCCCGGAGTTCCTTATGAATCATCGGATGAAGAAACCATCCATTGGTTTAAGACCAGGTTGAACGAGAAAGGATTGCTGACTACGATCAGGGCATCCCGTGGTAAGGATATTTTTGCTGCCTGTGGTATGTTATCCACTGCAAAGCAACAAGCCTGAAAAGTCGGTTTATGGTAAACTGTTGATTTCCCTATAGAGCAGCTGATCTCTTTTTTTCAAGAAGAGATACTGCTTCCTGTGTGTTGATCTTTTTCCCTTCACTATAAGCAACAACAAAAGCTTTCTTTATATTGCTTTCGATTCGTGTAGCTTCAGCTTCCTCAAGGGTTTTGTAACGTCCAATGGAATATTTGTACCAATCCTCTTCAAAGATCATATCAATAGGGATATCGCCTTTGTAAAAAATATTCAGGTATTCATCTGAGAGAGGCGCGGTATGGGCAGCGATCTGGACCTTAAAAATAATTTCTTTGAAAACCGAAGAATCCACAACAGTCTCTGTATCCACAGTGGCGAATATATCGGTTGGAGGTTCATGAACAATCGGATCTTTCATGATCTTCACGATTTCTTCAAGGCTTTTGTCATCCTCCCATCCGTAATTATATTCCACCGGATAATCCGTGCAAATCTGGAGCGATCTTCCCTGGTCGCGGACGGCCAGTTTTTCATACCCGATTGCGTCATTCATAATTTCAAGAGAATATTCATAGCGATCGCTTTCCGTGACCTGCATGTGTCTGATCAGGGCGCGATTCTGGTATTTCAGGGCTGAACCTTCATAATATTTTGCCTTTTCCATTCCCGATGCCCGGTGATTGATCCGATTCATTTTCTGCCAAAAATTCTTATTTTTTTCATAAAAAACAGAAAATGCCAGATTATAGGCTGTTTTATAGGTTTCAGAACTTTCGAAAAGTTTCTTCAATGCGCTATTATAGGCAGAAGAATATCTTTCCTTTTTTTCCAGATCAGTCAGGGCAGTATACTGATTGTTGGCCTCCTGGAGCAGTATATCAGCATCGTTAAGCAGATTGGCAGCCCTTTCGAGTTTCTTCATATCCAATGCGTCCAACTTTACATTCAGTTCAGATGTAAACCGTTTGGAGTTTTCCTGTGAATGGCCTGCTCCGCCTGTGATAACTAATAAGTATAAAGTGAAAAAGCAAATCTTCCTTAAGGATGATCGTATAAATCCATCTTTCATATCCGGAGTCAAATTTGATCAGTAAACAAAAGCACCAATAACCTTTTTAATCAGCCTGTTCAAGGAGCCATTTCTCAGCCTCCTTGATATCAGCAAAGATTTTTCCTCTTCCTCCCCGGTTGTATATAACGGTTTCAGTAAATTTATTCATCTCCATCTGCTGATTCTGGGTGTCCACGAATGCGGCCGAAATGTTTCGCGGAGCCATTTCAACCATTTTCTCGCCAAGGATGTACATATCAATGGCAGAGATATTATTTCTGAAGTTTTCAGTGATCAGTATCCTTTTGTAATTTTTGACCTCGCTTTCATCGAAAATCTCTTTCCAGAACTGCACCGAAACTTCCAGGGAATCCTTTTCACCGGTAACATGAGCAAATAAATACTTGTCACGGTAATCATAGTGGATGACGTACGGCTTTTCTTCTTGCATAGGATTAGATTTCATAGTGTTAATCAAATTTACAAAGAAATAAGAACAAATAAAACATTCACTTTCCATTGTACGCATTTTCCGGTCAATGAGTTGTTGTTTAAGGCAGGTAAATTTACTTACATTTGTACCGGGGCAATTTCTAATTCCTGCAAATGAAAGCAGCATTAATCATATCCATTGTATTTCAGCTTGTTGCTGCTTTCATTGCGCTCGGACTTACCAGGCATACCAAGTATAATGTCAGTTGGATCCTTATCTCCACAGCATTCCTGTTGATTGCCGTCAGAGGGATTCTGGACCTTATTCCTTTCTATTACAAGGAGGTGCAATCTGAGATCTATCTTATTTACAGGGTCCTTGAGATCTTGATCGCCATTCTTCTGCTGGCAGGGGTGATCTTCATCAAACGTTTGTTCAATTTGCTCAAACGGATTGATGATTTTCGCACGGAATCCGAGAACAAGATCTTGCAGGCGATCATGCAGACCGAGGAAAAGGAACGGCGGCAACTGGCCAAGGATTTGCATGACGGCATTGGCCCTCTTTTATCCAACATCAAAATGTCGGTTTCGGCGCTTGATAAAACCCAGATCACAGGTTTTAACAGGACTGTCATTGATAACATTTCCAGCCTGATCAACGAATCCATCACTTCCTTGAAATATACATCCAACAATCTTAGTCCCCATATCCTCGAAAGCTTTGGTCTCGCCAGCGCAATAAGTTCTTTCATTGAAAATATCAATCTGCTGGGCAAGATTGAAGTTACCTTTAGCAGCAATATTGAAAGTACGCGCTTCGACAGTCAGATTGAAACCAACCTTTACCGGATAATCTGTGAGCTTTTCCAGAATACCATCAAGCATGCCTCGGCAAATAATGTATCCCTGCTGATCCATAACCATGAAAGCAAAATCATCATCCAGTATTTCGATGATGGTATCGGATTTGAACCGGAAGATTCAGGCATGATGAGTGGTATGGGCATTTCTAATATGCATTCACGGCTTAAAGCCCTCCATGGGGATATCGAGTTTAAGCGGATAATGCCCAAGGGCATGATGACCAGCATTGTAATCAAAATGAAAACCAAAACAGCTTTGCATGGAAAAGCTTAAAATTATTATTGTTGATGATCATAAACTGTTCCGGGAAGGTCTTAAAATTCTTCTCAGTAACCTCGAAGAGGTCGATGAAGTTTTAGAAGCTCCTGATGGTGAGGCTTTTCTGAGCATGCTTCCTGCCTGTCATCCCGACCTGGTACTTATGGATATTGAGATGCCCAGGATCAATGGTATTGAAGCCACCACCAGGGCTATTGAAAAGTTTCCCGAACTGAAGATTCTGGCTTTATCGATGTACAGTGATGAGGAATATTTTCAGAAAATGGTAGATGCCGGGGTATGCGGATTTCTGCTTAAGAATTCGGAATTTTCCGAAGTAAAGAAGGCCATTAACGCGGTTGTGCAGGGCAATAATTACTTTACCGAGGAGATATTATACAGGTTGGTCAACCGTTTCAAAACAAAACCGGCGCAAACTGAAACACCCGTTACGCTTTCTGATCGCGAGCTTGAAGTATTGCTACTGATCTGCAAAGGATTGTCCAACCAGGAAATTGCCGATCAGTTATTCATCAGCAAGCGTACCGTGGATCATCACCGCGCAAGTCTGCTCACCAAGACGGATACTAAAAATGCTGCCAGCCTGGTAATTTATGCCATTAAACATAAGATGATTGAGGTGTAGCAGGATTAACCCTTCAAGCGGTCTTCAGACCCTTGAAGGGTTCCCTGGTTAATGTTTCAAAGCGTTATACAATATCTCCACCGGGTGCAATGCCTGCACGCCGGTCCCGTCTAAAATCTGTTGCCGGCAACTGTTACCGGCAGCACTGATAATGGTTCCGGGCTCTGCGTTGCGGACAGCAGGAAAAAGAACCATCTCCCCTATTTTCATGGAAAGCTCATAATGCCGCTTTTCATATCCGAAGGCACCTGCCATACCACAGCATCCTGATTTGATTTCTTCCACCGTGTAGTTAACCGGAATGGAAAGCATGGTTTTGGCAGCGGTTGTGGTTGCAATGGATTTTTGCTGGCAGTGTCCGTGCAATTTGATATGTGCCTTTTCCTCCGTAAATGCTTTACGGTCAATTCTGCCGGCGTTGAATTCAGAAGCGATGAACTCTTCAATGGTCAGACAATGGCCTGATATTCTCCTGGCATCTTCCTGTAATTCCTTACTTACAAGGTCGGGGTATTCGTCCCTGAAAGAAAGGATAGCTGACGGTTCAATGCCGACCAAAATTCTGTTTTCATTCAGCAATTTTCTGAATATCCGGGTATTCTCCGATGCAATTTTTTGGGCTTTTCGCAACAGGCCTTTGGATATGTAGGTTCTTCCGCTTTCCATTGCCGGTGAAAAGCTGACTGTGTAACCGAGCCGGGTGAGAAGTTTTACAGCCGCAATACCTTTTTCTGCATCGAGGTAATCTGTGATTTCATCCAGAAAAAGGCATACTTCAGGTTTGTCTCCCGTTGCGGCAGAATTGCCGGCACTCAGATAACCATTCTGTTTCAGCCATGATTCGAGATTCTTCGGCGAAAGCAAAGGCAATTTTCGTTCCTGGGCAAATCCCAGTAACAGTTTAACAATACCCGAAATGATCCTGCTTGAAAAGAGGGTATTGTATAATGCCGGAAAAAAGGAATTGATCTTGTGAATCCTGCCAATATGGGCGATCAGCCAGGAAGACATCAGCACACCCTTTTTATCATGATAATGCTGCATGAATTCCGCTTTCAGTTTTGCCATATCCACATTGGATGGGCATTCGGATTTGCATCCCTTGCATGAAAGACATAAATCCAACAGATCATAAACTGCTTCGAGCGACATGGAATTACCTTTCGCCGGGTTGGTCAGGTACTCCCGAAGGGCATTCGCCCTGGCGCGTGTGGTGGTCTGTTCATCACGGGTAGCCATATAACTGGGGCACATGGTACCACCCATCAGGGCTGATTTGCGGCAATCGCCTGAACCGTTGCATTGTTCAATATGTCGAAGCAAACCCTGTGTGGAAGAGTAATCAAAGACGGTTTCGAATTTCCGCTCCTTTGCTTTGAGATCATATCGCAATGAAGTATCCATGGCGGGGGTATCTGTTATTTTACCCCTGTTGAATATTCCCTGCGGATCCCAGGTCATTTTAACCTGCTTCATGAGTTCATAGTTGGCTTCACCTACAATGACGGGAATGAACTCACCCCTTAACCTGCCGTCTCCGTGCTCCCCGCTGAGGGAACCTCGGTATTTTTTAACAAGCAGGGCAACGTCAGTTGCCACCTTTCGGAATAATTCAACGCCTTTTGGATCCTTGAGGCTCAGTACAGGTCGCATATGCAGTTCTCCCGTACCTATGTGCGCATGAAATACACAATCAAGATTATACTCTGCAAGGAGGCTTTTTACATCCCTTATATAATCCGGCATTAGATCAGGCCGGACAGCAGTATCTTCAACCAGGGAAACCGGTTTGGCATCTCCGGGGATGTTGGTCAGAACACCCAGTCCGGATTTTCGGAGAGCCCACACTTTATTGATATCCGAACCCGTAACAAGGGGAAAATGATATCCCAGGCCGGCCTGTCTGAGATCTTTCTCAAGATTTTGTTGTATTTCCAGGATTTCATCCATGGATTCCCGGGCGAATTCAACAATCAGAATAGCTCCCGGATCGCCCTGGACAAAGAACCTGTTCCGGCGTTGTTCAATGTTGGATTTCGTACAGTCCAGGATGGTCCTGTCCATCAGCTCAACAGCTCCGGGATTGTGCCGGAGACATATCAGGTTAGCCTGCAAGGATTCTTCGAGTGTCTGAAAGTGAACGCAAATAAGTCCCTTTTCCCTCGGAGGAACAGGCACCAGGTTTAATTTTATTTCAGTGATGAAGGCCAGTGTACCTTCAGATCCGGCCAGCAACCTGGAGAAATTGAAGGGCAAACCATTGCCGGTAAATGGGTCGGAAGGAATGAGCAAATCAAGGGCGTAGCCTGTATTGCGTCGTTTTATGGCCGGATCCGGAAATTCCCTGATGATCTGGTCCCTGATTTCAGGCTTTGACAACATGTCATAGATGTTCCTGTAAAGTTTGCTTTCCAGGTTATTTTCCTCCAGTTTTCCTAAAAATGCCTGTTTGTCAAGGGCATTGAAAACTGCCGGCTCTCCGTCACTCAGCAACGCTTTCACCTCCAGAAGATGATCACGTGTACTGCCATATATCAGTGAATGCGAGCCGCACGCGTTGTTGCCGACCATGCCTCCGATCATGCAACGATTGGATGTGGAAGTTTCCGGACCGAAAAACAAGCCTTTTTCGGCCAGTTTCAGGTTCAGTTCATCGAGTACCACACCCGGTTGTACGCGCGCAAAACCATTTGAACTGTCGATTTCAAGAATCCGTGTGAAATACTTTGAGACGTCTACAACAATTCCATTGCCAACTACCTGGCCGGCCAGGGATGTGCCGGCAGTTCTTGGTATCAGGGTTGTACCGTTATCGGAAGCAAAACGGATCAGCTTTTGGATGTCTTCAGGTATTGCCGGACGAGCGACAGCAAGAGGCAATTCTCTGTAGGCTGATGCATCCGTTGCATACAACAACCGGTTGGTCATATCGGTGTAAAGATCACCCTGCATGGACTTGGCCAAATCATTCAAAGGACTCGTCTTAGTAATCGTTTTCATTATATCAGAACCTGCGGAAAATAGTGTTTTTTAGTACTGTAAAACTAATGATTTAGCCCGTATTTTGCATCCTTTATCTGTAAACCTATGCTTGACTTTTATCACCATCTGTTTCAGAAAAAAGCAATAATTTCCAGCCCTGGGGAATGCGACCATAATTTATCATTCCTTTACGGTAGAAAAGGTTTTTTAGTTATCTTTAGAGTCTGGTTAGACCAAATTAACACCTGATATACAATGAATTTGATAGAGCAGATTAAAGAGAATGCGAAATTAAACCAGCAAAGAATTGTCCTTCCTGAAGGGTATGAAGAACGGACCATAAAAGCAGCCGACATTGTTCTGAAGGAAGGGATTGCCAGGGTAACCCTCCTTGGCAATATACAGGAAATAGAAGATCATGCAAATAAGCTAGGTCTGAAACATATCAGCAAGGCCACACTGATCGATCCCCTGAAATCTGAAAAAAGAGAGGCTTACGCGGATATGATGGTTGATCTGCGTAAATCAAAGGGGCTGACAAAAGACGAAGCCTTAAAACTTTTACAGAATCCTTTGTATTATGCAACCGTGATGATCAAGTACGGTGATGCAGATGGTGAGGTGGCCGGTGCGGACAATGCCACAGGCGATGTGTTAAGGCCGGCTTTCCAGTATGTTAAAACATTACCGGGCATCACCGTGGTATCCGGAGCATTTTTGATGTTTTTGAAAGACAAGGAATTTGGTGAGAACGGTCTGATGGTTTTCGCTGATTGTGCGGTGCACCCGAACCCCACTGACAAAGAACTTGCTGAAATTGCCGTTGCAACTGCGAAAACAACAAGGGCCCTGGCCCGCATCGAACCGCGCATTGCCATGTTGAGCTTTTCCACCAAGGGTAGCGCCAGTCATGAACTGGTTGATAAAGTTGTCAGCGCCACTCGCATAGCTGCAGAAATGGATCCTTCGTTACAGATTGACGGAGAATTACAGGCTGATGCAGCCATTGTTGAATCAATTGGGTTAAAGAAAGCCCCGGGCAGCAAAATTGCAGGTAAAGCAAATGTGCTGATATTCCCGAATCTGGAATGTGGCAACATCGCATACAAGTTGGTTCAAAGACTGGGGCATGCTGAGGCAATCGGACCCGTTCTGCAGGGGATGGCAGCTCCCATCAACGATCTTTCCAGGGGATGCTCAGTGAGCGATATTGTCGACCTGATCGCCATTACAGCCAACCAGGCTATCGGATCAAAGTGAATTACCTGTTTTTAACATTACAATATTCGGATTATGGCAGAAGTTATTGTTGAATCGATTGAGAATTATGGTCTCATTCAAAAATCACGCCCGAGGACACTCTTCTCAAGAGTTGGTGTCGTAGGATGCGGTACAGTGGGACAGAGCATTGTGCTTCTGATCAGTCAGAAAGAGCTCGAAGTTGTTTTTATCGAGCTGTCTGAAGAAAAGGTCAGCTCAGCCATCTCTAGAATGGGTGAGGAACTGGATAATATGATCGGCCGGTGGGGAATGACACCCGGGGAAAAAAGAGCAATCCTTTCCAGGATCAGCGGACATGTTGGCTATGAAAATCTTCGTGGTTGTGACCTGGTGATCGAGGCCATCCGTTCAAAAAGCCGTGAGCAAAGGATAACCTGCAGGAAAGAAGTATTTAAGAACATAGAGAAATATGTCTCACCTGAAACCATCATTGCCACTAATTCCACTACCATTGCCATTACAGAGCTTTCTTCGGAACTTGAATACAAGGAGCGTTGTGTAAGTCTCCATTTCATTACAAGCGCACCAGGCGCAAAAATGATCGAAGTGGTAAGGAGTCTTTACACCTCGGATGAAGTTTTCGACAGGGTAAGCAAATTCATTAACATGATCGGAAAGATCCTTGTGCAGGTCCAGGAATCTCCAGGACTTATAAGCATCCGGCTTTTTGTTACCATGGTAAATGAAGCCTGCGAAATTCTGATGGAAGGTGTGGGCAATAAGTTCGATATTGATACAACCATGCGCGTGGGTCTTGGCCTTTCACTTGGACCTTTTGAGCTGGCTGACAAGATTGGCCTGGACAAAGTTGAGCGGTGGATGGATAATCTCTACGGCGAGTTCGGTGATATCAAATACAAGGCCTCACCGGTAATTAAGAGGCATGTGCGGGCTCATCAGTATGGACGTTCCACCGGGAAAGGATTTTATACGTATGACGAAACCGGTAAAAAATTATGTGATTGATTTCCCTGCATTTGAACTAAATAATTGAAAAATCAAAATTTGAAATGAAGGTATTGGTATTGAATTGCGGCAGTTCTTCCATCAAATTCCAATTGTTTAATATGGATAGTACAACCAACATGACCAAAGGCATTGCTGAGAAAGTTGGCCTTAAAGGGTCATTTGTAAAACTGGAAAAAGCAAATGGGGACAAGGTCCGTTTTGAAGGGGAAATACTTGACCATCAGACCGGTATTGAATACATTCTGGGCATTATCACCAGTCAGAAACATGGATGCATTAAAAATCTGGATGCCATTGATGCTGTGGGCCACCGTGTGGTTAACGGCGGAGAAAAATTCAATAAGAGCGCTTTAATAACCGATGAAGTGCTGGTTGAAGTCGAAAAGTGCATTGACATTGCGCCCTTGCATAATCCGGCCAACCTAAAAGGAATATATGCCATCAATGCGCTTATGCCAAGCAAGCCACAGGTTGCGGTGTTTGATACGGCATTTCACCAAACGTTGCCAAAGCATGCGTTTATGTACGCCATTCCCTACTCGCTCTATAAAAAATACGGAATCAGAAAATATGGTTTTCACGGCACGAGTCATTTTTACATCAGCAAACGGGCCTGTGAGATACTGAAAACTGACATTAAAACCCAGCGGATTATCACAGTGCATTTGGGTAACGGTGCATCCATGGCCGCTGTTAAATTCGGTGAATCAGTTGATACCTCCATGGGATTTACACCCATTGAGGGACTGATCATGGGAACGCGTTCGGGAGACCTTGACATCGGTGTTCTTACCTATATCATGGATAAGGAGGAAATTGGCATTTCGCAGATTGGCACACTGGCCAACAAGCAAAGCGGCATGCTCGGGATAACGGGAATCTCATCGGATATGCGCGAAATTGAAGATGCAGCATGGAAAGACAAAAATGAGCGTGCCATACTGGGATTGGATATGTACCATTACCGGGTAAAGAAATATCTTGGGGCTTACGCAGCCGCCATGGGAGGTGTCGATATTGTTGTTTTTGCAGGTGGTATCGGAGAGAATGCCCCGGAATCGAGGGAAGCAGTATGTAATGATATGGAATTCCTTGGAATTGAATTGGATATCGACAAGAACAATGGTCTCCGTTCGAAAGAGGCCGTGATCAGCAAGGCAGGATCCCGGGTAACCGTTATGGTAGTGCCTACCAATGAAGAACTTGTAATCGCCCAGGACACGGATAGAATCATCTCTGAACTGAAACCCTAAAAAGAAAACAATGATCCTGAAATCACTGGGCAATTTCGTTGAAATTGCTGTCCAGAAAGGCAAAAAGAGACTGGCAGTGGCCGTAGCCCAGGATGAAGACGTCCTCAAAGCCATTAAAGCGGCCATGCAGGCTGGGATTATTACCCCTATTCTTGTGGGTGACAGGCACGAGATTATGATTTCGGCAGAGCATGCAGAACTGGATTTGTCAGGCATTGAAATCTTCCATGAACCCGACAAACAGAATGCATGCATAAGCGCTGTGAAGCTTGTAAGAAACGGTCGCGCAGATATCTTAATGAAGGGACTTGTTAGTACCGGAATATTGGTGAAAGCCATCCTGGATAAGGAAACCGGATTGCTCAAAGGCAATTTGCTCAGTCACGTTGCCTTCTTTGAAACAAGCTTTTATCATAAGATTCTTTGCATTACCGATGCTGCTTTGAATATAAGTCCAGATTTCAGTGAAAAATGCGCGATTGTCAATAACGCAGTATCTGTTTACCACAAGCTCGGGATCAGTAATCCCCGTGTGGCTGTCCTGGCTGCCGTAGAGACTGTCAATCCCAGGATGGAGGCCACTGTGCATGGCGCCATGCTTACTATGATGCAAAAACGAAACCAGATTGAAGGCTGCATTATTGATGGTCCCCTGGCCCTTGATAATGCAGTTTCCGCTGATGCTGCAAAACATAAGGGATTAATTTCGGAAGTTGCCGGTGATGCTGATATTTTGGTAACCCCTGATCTGAATTCAGGCAACATGTTCTATAAATCCCTCAATTTTCTGGGTGGCGCCTTTGTAGCAGCTGTTGTGGCCGGTGCCAGTGTACCGGTTGTGCTGACTTCCAGGGCTGACCAGGATAAAAGTAAATTCATGTCCATTGCCCTTGCAGCTGCCATGACCTGAAAATTAAATTAACCGGTTATGAACCATAAAATACTCGCCATCAACCCGGGGTCGACCTCAACCAAAATTGCGGTTTATCATAATGCCAAGCCGGTTTTCCTGAAGAACATCCTGCACAATCCGGACCAGCTGTCAGAATTCGCGAGAATAAGTGACCAGTATGAATTCAGAAAGAACATTGTTCTGAAAGAACTGAAGGATTCCCACATCAATATTGAAATCATTGAAGTGATTGTCGGTCGCGGAGGTCTTGTACATCCAATAGAATCAGGCGTTTACCGTGTGAATGACCGGCTGAGGCATGATCTTCTCGAAGGCGTGATGGGCGAGCATGCCAGCAACCTGGGCGGTCTCATCGCTTACGATATTGCAAAGGATTTGCAAAGTTGTAAAGCTTTCATCGCTGATCCTGTTGTGGTTGATGAACTGCAGGATGTCGCACGCATATCCGGACATCCCAGGTTTCAGAGATATTCCATCTTTCATGCACTCAACCAGAAGGCTACTGCGCGCGCGTATGCGCGACTGACGAACCACAGGTACGAAGACCTGAACCTGGTAATCGCTCACCTGGGTGGTGGCATATCCGTGGGAGCGCATCGCAAGGGAAAGGTGATTGATGTAAACCAGGCACTGAATGGGGAGGGACCTTTTTCACCGGAGCGCTCGGGAACTCTTCCTGCACTGGCGCTTGCGAAACTCTGTTTTGAAGGGTCCAATTCCCTTGATGAAATCAAGAGGATGATAACCGGTGAAGGTGGCTATGTGGCCTATATGGGAACGAACAGCGCTTATGAAGTGGAGTTGCTGGCCCAGGATGGTGATGACAAAGCCAGGCTCATACAGGATGCCATGTCATATCAGATCGGTAAGGAAATAGCAGCTATGTGCGCAGTTTTACATGGTGAAGTGGATGCCATTATTCTCACCGGAGGTATATCTCACAATCCCATGGTGGTTGAATACATCAAGAAGATGGTATCTTTTATCGCCCCGGTAGTGATATATCCCGGAGAGGATGAGATGCATGCCCTGGCCATGAACGGACTTATGGTATTGAAAGGCGAGATAAAACCACGGGAATACGACGAATCCACCATGGTAAATGTTCAGCTGCCAATCTGGGAAGCCAAGGACAAGGAGAAGGATGAGATGATGAAGGATACCAGAAGTGATGAGTAATGCTTTCACGGGTTGGCAATCGACACCGGTATCACCTTTCCCCGCATATGCTTATGCCCTGTCAGTGCAAAATGTCCAATAAATTCAGCCATTTCTCCCGGTTGAAGCTGCGCTTTATAGCCCGGGAAAGCCTCCTCAAGCATTTCAGTCTGGACCGACCCTAGCGCAAGACAGTTGAAGGCAATGCGGGTATCCTTGAATTCTTCGCTCAGACATTCAGTGAGACAGGCTAAGGCAGCTTTGCTCGCACTGTAATAGCTCAGTCCCGGAAACTTCTGGCTCCCCTGAAATCCACCCATACTGCTTATATTTACCACATGGGTTGGTCCCTGTCTGCCCATCAGGGGTATGAGCTGACGGATGAGCATAGCGGGAGCGATGCAATTGACATGAAATAAACGGCTGATCTCATCGAGACCTGTATCCAAGAAAGGCTTATTAACCAATAATCCGGCATTGTTAATCAGGATATCAATTTGTTTGATCTCGCGGGTAAGTTTTTTCAAAGTTTTATCCGGATTCAAAAGAAATTCATCCAGGTCGAAAACCATGGGATGCACCTGCGATGACTTGTTTAATCCTGCACATTCGGTGGCAAGCTGGCCCAAACCTGCCTTATTCCGTGAAAGTGCGTATATCTCACAATGTTTCATCCCTGCGAAGTATTTGGCAGTTGCGAAACCAATACCCCTGCTTGCACCTGTAATAATTACAACCATATTGTAATATTTATATGAATTCGTACTTTTACTTCGTTCTTATTATAAAGATAGAAAAAGAAGTATGAGATTAAAGGGATCGTTGTTAATAATATGCCTGGCTTTGGCAACATTAGAGATTTCTGCACAGGTTGAAGAAACCATTAAGCCTGATAAGACCGGCCAGGAGGAAAAGAAAAGCTTTGGCCAGAGACTCGTATTCGGTGGTGATATCGGGCTGAGTTTCGGCAGTATTACCTACATCAATTTATCCCCTGTGATCGGTTACCGGATTACGGACCGCCTGACGGCAGGTTTGGGCCCTATTTACATTTATGAAAAATATAAAAACCTGAATTTCGAAACCTCCACATACGGAGGTAAGGCAGTTGCTTCATTCGCACTGCTGAAGGGATCACCGGAATCGGGCAATTTTTTGGGATTGGGTGATATTGTGCTGCATGCGGAGAATGAAATTACCAATGTGGAACCGCTTTATTACAATGCCTTTTCGAGCTATTACTACCTGGGTGACCGGATATGGATTGACAATCTGCTATTGGGTGCGGGACTCATTCAAACCATTTCCGGGAGGTTCAGCATTTCCATGTTTATCATGTGGGATGTCACGCAGAATGATTATTCCCCTTACAGCAATCCGATCTTTAAATTCGGTTTCGGGTTTTAGATGAAAAAAAACACCCTTCAAGCGGTCCTCAGACCCTTGAAGGGTGTTTTTCTACAGCCTATAGCCTACAGCCTATAGCCTATCTAAACGTCACTCCCAAGCCCCCTGTCAGCACACTGTAATTGGCCCAGCTGTAATCGAAATGAATAGTGATCACGGCCAGTTTGAATCTTACTCCGGCGTTTAAGCGTGGCTTGGTGATGCCGCCATCCTGGTTTTTAATCTCCATGTCGATGGGATCCGTCATGGCCATGACACTCGGCGTGGCACCATCCATATAGACCATGGGGAAGTCCCCTTCAAATTTCAGATTGGTCTTTGTACTTACAAATCCGAGGCCACCGTAAAAACAGACTACAGGCAGGTTGGCTGAGAAGAGCAGATTAGCTGTCTGGCTTTGCACAATGAGTTTCATCATCTGGTTATCCCAGGCATTGCCTTCCTCACCCGGCAGTGAACCGGCACCTATACTCCCCTTGTCAATATCAGAGGTTACGAAAGTGTGCAGCCGGGTATACCCGTACATCAGTGACAACTGAAGAACCGGCAGTTGTTTCAAACCCGGGATCCATTGCTTGATATCATGCTTGCCGCCGATTCCCCACAGACCGATTTCATTGCCCTTGTACTTAATATTGGGCAGGTAGCGGAGCATCACATCGGTTCCCTTGAAAAGCCCAACTCCGGCTTGTACCATCGGCGAAGGAACGTAGTTGACATTTAAACCCTGTGGCATTCTGAAGGCATTCTCGGTGTATCCGCCAACGGAATATGTCATTTGGGGACCAGACACCTTGTCACCTGCCACAGTTGGTGATTCATTTTCAGCCACATCTGCAAGTTTAAGATTTGTCAGAACCGTGTTGTCGATCTCGAATGTTTCGTATTTCTGTGGAATAATGGCCATATTGACTGTCAGCGTAATATCAAATCCGCCTGATTTATGAGATTCCGCAGTATTGTACCATCCGCCACCCATGGCTGCACCAAAAGCATTAACGGCAGGTGTGATATAGGGTTGGAGCAGGATTTGCGCATCTTCCTTGCCCCCGGCCATTAAACGGCCCATTTCTTCGATCTGCGCATAACTGTTGGCATTGCCCAGGAAAACCGTCGCAAGGAGGACCAGTAATCCTGATTTTGAAATTTTACTCATATGGTTTAGGTTTTATAGTTTTATTTCTGACTTTTTACGTTATAACGTGCGGAATGTTCCATTATTGATTGGAAATATAGTATTCGAGATGAATTCAACGGAATGGTTAAAAATTATGGCAAAATATATTTTACGGTTAGGAATATAGATACTATATTTGCAACTCTTTAAAAAGTGCAGATACACTCCATCGCATTTACATGAACTGCCTGTTTTAAAGGCCTTCCGATCCAGTAGCTCAGCAGGTAGAGCACATCCCTTTTAAGGATGGGGTCCTGGGTTCGAATCCCAGCTGGATCACAAGATAAATGCTGCCCCCGCCTTACGGCGGGGGCATTTTTTATTTGTGACCGACATGAAAGCACTTCCTGTGCTTTTAATGGCGGAAGCAAATAAAAAATGAAAGGCAGCTTTGCTGCCGGCAGCATTTATCTTGTAGGCCCCCCTCATCAGGGATCATGAGCGCAGCGAATAATCCCCCAACCCGTTTTGCAGACACCTAAGTTCAAGGGCTTTAAAATATTGGTAACGGATGACAAGAAAATTGAGATTATGCTTATCTTTAGATAACTTCTCCAGACTCCATGACTAAAATAAAAGAACATTCCAGCCATTTTAAGGGAAATTTACTGTTGCGTAAGGGATTGATCTGTTGGTTTGTTCTTCTGCCGGGATTTTTACCGGGAAAGATTGCCGGCCAGACAGTTTTATCGGATACTGCTATTGCTATAGTTGATTCACAGCAGTTCGAAGCCACCTTTTTCGACACCGATGACCTGATGAAAATTGTGTTACGCTTTGATATCACATACTATAAAAAGAAAAAGCCTACCGAGGAATACCTGGATGCTCTGCTCACCTATTATATCGGTGAAACCGACTCCATAAACAAAAATATCAAGCTCCGCGCAAGGGGTAACTTCCGTCGTACCTTTTGTGATTTCCCGCCCTTGTTATTGAATTTCTGGGTAAGCGATACCCTCGGGGGAGAATTTCGGGGTATCGACAAAATGAAACTGGTACCCCATTGCAAACCCGCTTTTGAAGCCATCATTTTACGAGAGTATCTGGCTTATAAATTGTATAATATACTAACTGAGAGTAGTTTACGGGTAAGACTCCTGGAAATCGAGTACATTGATACCCACAAAAAAAGTAAGCCCATTAAGGAATATGGTTTTGCGATCGAACCCTATGAGCACTTTGATAAACGAACCCATTCCAGGGAGGTCAATATGACCAATCTGACACAGAAGCATATCAGGCCTGATGTCATGGATCGTGTGGCCATTTTCAATTACATGATCGGCAATACTGACTGGTCGGTTCCCAACCAGCATAATGTTCAGATATTTTCACAGTTCAGCACTAAGGAAACGTCCCTGGGCATCCTGGTACCTTATGATTTTGATCATTCGGGTTTGGTGAATGCCTATTATGCATACCCTTTTAAGGATCTGCCTATCGAAACAGTCAGGGATCGCCTGTATCTGGGAATCTGCAGGGAAATGGAAGCATACCAGGATGCCATCCGGGAATTCGCGGATAAAAAAGAGGCATTTTACAAGGTTATCCGTGATTTCGAATATCTTCCGGAGAGATCAAAAAAAGATATGATCAATTTCCTGAATGGCTTCTATGGCAAATTCGACCGGTGGGATACCATCGTATCGGATATGCTGAAAACCTGCAAAGATTTTTAACGAACTTAATCTGCCAAATCCATGGAAACCTTTAATAGCATTGTTACGGAGCTATCGCTGGCAAGCATCATGATGCGCTTTGCATTGAACATGACGGTCCTGTTCATTTTGATCCGGCTGATCTATTACCGGAACACCAAAAAAGAAGATTACTTTTTCTCTTTTTTCCTGATCGGGATCATTATTTTTCTGATCTGCGCATTTCTTGGAACCATTGACATCAAGCTGGGAGTGGCCCTCGGACTGTTTGCCGTTTTTTCCATCCTGCGCTTCAGAACGGTTAGTTACTCCGTAAAGGACATGACCTACACGTTCATTGTGATCGGCGTTTCCGTGATCAATGCGTATGCCAATATCCCTCCGCCCATATTAGGCGCCATTTCCACCAACTTCATCATTGTAGTGGCCGTGTGGTTGCTTGAGAATTTCCTGCAGAAAAACGGCCTGAGTTCCATGGTCGTTATCTATAATAAACTTGAGATGCTGCATCCCAGCTCCAGGCAGGATCTTCTGAAAGAGCTGTCTCAGCAAACGGGTCTCCCCATCAAAAAATGCAGGGTGCGCAAAATCGATATCGGTAAGGGCAATGCCGAGGTGGAAATTTTTTTCAAGGATAGCACAGCATCCTGAATACCACAATAATCCCCGGCCCTTTCGCTTGATGCTGACATATTATCTCTTATCTTCCATCCCTTCCAGCCAGTTTTTAAAACTATCGATCCGCTCTCGGCTTACGAGAATATTTTCTTCGCAGGTAACCGGGAGTTTCAGCTTCAGCCGGCTGTGTGAATAGGTAATAATATCCTGAATGGAGGTAATGCTGATGATATACTTCCGGTTTATTCTGAAGAAATGCTTTGGATCAACCAGATTTTCAATTTGTTCCAGCGTGAAGCCTACGCCATAATCTCTGTTGCTGAGGGTTCTGATGTAAGTCGATTTGTCAGCACTCAGGAACATGGCTATCTCTTCAACACCGATCATTCTCAGATGCTCCCCCACCTTCACCACAAAACGCGATTTATAAGTATTCGTGAACTGCGAAAGGGCCATTGCAATGGCTTCATGTTCAACGGCACCCGATCTGCTCAAACCCGCCCTGAATTTATTGATGGATGCTTTAAGTTCATCTTCATCCAGTGGTTTTAACAAATAATCGATACAATTCACCTTAAAAGCCCTGATGGCATATTCGTTAAAAGCGGTGGTGAAGACTACGGGAAAATGAACCGACACCTGCTCGAATATCTCAAAGCTCAATCCGTCGGCCAGTTGAATATCAAAGAAGGCCAGTTGCGGCTGCTTGTTATGAGACAGCCATCTGACGGCGGATTTTACCGAATCCAATGTATTAATCAGGTTAAAATCAGGAAATAACCTTGAAACCATACCTGCCAGTCTTTCGGCAGAAAGCTTTTCATCTTCGATTATCAGATAATTCACCGGCATACCCGCTAATTACTTCTTCTAAGTTCACTTAAATCAAGAACAGGAACATGCACTGTAAAAAAACCATCATCGTCGCATATTAATAACGATTTTGAAGTTAAAAATTCAAATTGCCGTGTAATGGTCTCTAAACCCGTACCAGCTTTTGGTTCAATTGTATTTCGTTTCCGGATCCTGTTTTGCACGATAATATAATCATGATCCCGCCAAATCTTCACCTCGAGGGGTTCTTCCTCCGATATGACATTATGCTTAAAGGCATTTTCCAGTAGAATCTGCATGGATAAGGGCACCGTATACCCGGACTTATCCTCTATCTGAACCTCAACTCTCAGATTTTCGCCGTGTCGGATCTTATGCAAATCAATGAATGATTTCGCAAAATCAAGTTCCGTTTCGAGGGGAACGAGCTCTTTACCTTTCTGTTCAAGCACATACCGGTATATATCTGACAACTGCTTGATAAAAAGTTGCGATTGGGGTACATCTTTTTCAACCAAAGAACTTAACACACTGAGGCTGTTAAACAGGAAATGAGGGTTAACATAGCCTTTCAGCGTTTCATACTGCAACTGCAATGCCTCCTGTTTGTATTTCTCCTCGTTAACGGCAGCTTTACGCCAGAAAGTAAAAAAACTCCTGACATAAAATAAAGTTATTATCAGCAGGGCAACTCCCATGTCAATGATCATTTGTGTCAGATACTGCCTGAAATTTTCTGTTATGGATACATTGAAGAAGAAATCATATAAAACAACGTTCACAACAATGATTGTCACAGCAGTATAGACAAGTGATGCAAGGATTTCAACAATGAGGGTCAGCATGGGATTCTTTTCCCAGGGGAATTTGCTTTCAATGAAATGTCCTATAATGGAATTCCCTTTCCAAATGGTAATTGTCAGTATAAAACCAAACATGCTATTCCTGAAAAAGGATCCGATGCTACTGAACAACGCATTGCCCATAAAGAAATAGGTAATAAGTGCACCGATCAGAAAAGCTATGATTATATCTCTCAATTGACCAAAGAGAAAGGAAATCCATTTATTTTTAGTAAGAATCATCAATGATGAAAGATTTTTATGAACTTTAAAGATAACTACTTTTCGTTATTGCATTGTTCAATTAACCTTGCATTGGTTTTTGCGCCCCATTTCGGACCACAACCCATCTTGCCCTGTTCTTTCTCAAACCTTTCCCTTGCGGCCATAAAAACGGGCAGGGCGTTTGCACATCCCCCGCCAAAGCCTTCGGGTGTATAATAAATATTCTGTGCCATCAGGAAAAAGGCCCTGGGATTATCGGTATTCTCGCGCATGGCCTGCTCAAGAATTTCTTTTGCCTTCATCGAATAGGTCATTCCCCTCGATGCATTTACCTGTATTCTCCCCTGATAGAGAAATGCCTGCAAGGCGTGCAACTCCGAAATGTCGCCTTTAAGTTCCAACGCTTTCTCAATGGCTGATTCGGCCTCATCCAGGATCTTATCCTTGGTATTCCCGTCCTGTTCCCAGAAACTTAAGGTAATCTGTGAATAGGCCTGGTGATACAATGGCTCCCACCTGGCGGGTTCTGCCATGGCAATGCGCTGGAACCGGTTTACAACAGACTGAACATCCTGTATTGTTCTTGCGCTATCGAGCAAGGTTAGGCCCTCATTCACGGCTTGCTCCAATGTTGAGGTCTGACCAAAAGATGCAGTTGCAATGAATGCAACGAATGTGAGAATTGGTAACTTTTTCATAATGATTGAATTATAAATTAATTAATTGTAGAATTTGTTTTTTCCGCACAAGCACTTACACCTTCGGTCAATCACAATGTAATGAAAACCCCCACCATGAAAAACCGCTTGGCCTCGGGACGAACCGGTATTGATTCATATTCCCCCATTTGGTTTGGTGTTTCGTAATACCGGTAGCCATATATGTTGTCACGACCCAGGACATTGCTCAGGGAAGTGTATACAATGGTTGATTTCTTAGAAATACTGGTCAGGTAACTGATATTCAAACTCAGGTCCCTGTAATCTCGTGTCAATTCGCCCATGAATTCCTCACTGTTCGGATCGTTGTAAGGTCTGCCGCTTGCCCAGGTGAAGATGGCCCCAAATTGTGTGTTCAGCCTGCTTACATACTTTTTGGCAACCACATTAAAGGAATGCTTGGCAACAAATGAAGGCGTCACTTTCTCGGGATAGAACCTGTAATACCTTTCTGCGTCGAGAAAAGAGTAAGAAACCCAGTAGTCCATGTTCTTTATGCTTCTCCTGTCACGAAAGAAAATATCAAACCCTTGTGAATAACCATCCCCATCGTTACTATATAAGGCCGGGTTGTAATACTCATCTGCATCATAAACCACAAGGCCTGAATACTTCTTATAATAGGCTTCGATTCTCAGAATCCTGTCGTTGGCCTCATATTGTATATTACCAATGAAATGTTCTGCCTTTTCAAAGTAGAGGCTATGGGTAAATCTTAAAAGGGTTTCCTCCGGAGTCTGGTAAAATGAGCCATAGGCAAATGATGCCTGGATTTTATTGGTGAATGCCCATGCTGTGGATGCCCGTACGGCAATGGCAGGTTTATCAATTACACTGCTGTATTCGCCTCGAACGCCTGCCCTTACAGCAAGTTTCTGTAACGGTTTTATTTCAGCTTCTGCAAATAACGCTGAGTTAAAATCATCAAATGCACAGTTTGAAGAAAATTCGGTTGCATTTTCCGCGTACTTCTCATGGTAACGGTTGAAAACCTCCTCGCTTCCGAATAATACAGTGAACCTTTTTGAAAGTTTGTTCTTCAGGACAATTTTGCCCTGTAAATTGGTATTGTACTCATCCACATCAAAAGCCCTGAATGACATCTTCTCCTCGTCATAGGTAAATGACAATCCCGTTCTCAGCATCCACCCTCCGCCAATTGACCCGGAATAATTGATATTGGTATAATTGTTCAGATCATTCAGCGAGATCTTTTGCATACTGCCTGGTTCGTTCATTTCGGGGTAGAGCAACGCGCTGCTGCCCGATTTAAAATTGGAGAATACCTTCAGGATACCGTCGCCCTTCAGCCTGTATCGTCCAATTAAAGTTCCTGCAAGGCTTTGCGGATACCTTTCCCAATCGATCTTTTGCCTGGCAATTGAGAAATAGGGCTGAAGGTTATAATATTCAAATCCGACTGATACAGCGGCGTTCTCTGATTTAAAAGTCTGCGTGGCACCAAGGCCGACAGTCATGATGGATAAATCGGTTTGTGTTCTTTCAGGGAAAGCGTTTGTTGTAAGGATCAGTGCCGAAGACAAAGCCTGACCGTATTCAGCAGAATATCCGCCGGTGCTGAACATGGTTCCACTAAACATGAACGGAGAGAACCTTCCCCGCGTGGGCAGATCAGGAGTGGTTGAAGAATAAGGTTTCTTGACCAGCAATCCGTCGATAAATGTTTTTGATTCGTAACCATCGCCTCCTCTCACGAATAGGCGTCCGTCCTCTCCCACCATGGTGGCCCCTGGCAGTGAGGTCAGCGCGCCGTATATATCCCCGGCAGCGCTTGGTGTGGTAACGATATCGAGCGGCTGAAGCGTTACGCTCTTCTTTTGGTCAGCCGTCTCAAACATCCCTGCTGTTATCACCACATCTCCAATCTGTTCATTCTGTTCCTCAAGGGTAAAATCCATCGTTAACTCACTTCCATCCAGGCTGATTTCTTTCTCCTGTATGGCGAATCCGATAAAACTGGCCATAATAAACTGCTTTCCCTTAAGAGTTGTAAAAAAACTATAATATCCTGCCGTATCAGCAGAAGCACCATCATAACTTCCTTTTATCAGAATGTTTGCGCCGGGAAGCGTTTGTCCGTCAGGATCAACAATCCGCCCTTTGAGCCTGGTTTGAGCCAGAATTGTCACAAATCCTGCTGTTATTAAAAGCATGATCAGAATGATTTTTTTCATGATATTATCCATTTCAATTTGAACAAGGTCTTACCATAAGATCATTTACATCCTATCCATGGCAAATATCCCATACGCTTAAGGATAATAGAAATAATATCCGACGAAGTGTTAAATTGGGCGGATAAAATGCAGAATGGGGTAACCGAATGACATTTCCCGATAAGTCGTTATCCCTTAATCACAATATAAAATAGATGGATATGCAGTTATACAAGTGCCAATCAATAGTTGCTATTTTTCTTTCCAGTCAACTGCCACAATGATTTCATTTCTTCTGCCCATAAACTGGAATGGAGGGTTATACCCCAGAAATCTGTAATTCCCAAAAGAGGTTATCCCATTTTCTTTCAGAAGGTTTTGAAGTTTTTCCGAATAGAACTTCAGATCTTTATCAGAGGCATATCCACCAAATCTTATTACCGCGACATATTCATCTGCCGTATTTTTTAATTGGACGTTGGGGTCATTCGGTTTTGGCAGGTTTTCTTTTGTATATGCAGAAGGCATTACGAAACTCATTGTAGAAACAGAATCATTGATATCCATTTGAACAGGCGTAGTCATTGAAATTTTTGTGTTGGACTCATTGCCGCCAAAGATATAGCCTGCAAGTTTTTGAAATCCCGGACCAGAAAGATCCCTGTAAGTTTTTGCATTCGAATTAATTATTGCAATCGTTGCAGAGAGATAAAATCTGATTTCAAAATCGTTGTACTTACGAACAAGTGAATATTTTTGTTCTTCAGTTTTATTTTTTGCCATAATTGTAAAAGATTGAAGTACCAAAGTTATTAGAATACTTAAAGCTATAATTTTAATAATCATTTTCATATTTACTTGATTTAGAGTTCATTTTTTCGCAAATTGTCTATAAATGACGAAAGATCACCGGAGTTGTTTATCAGCTCAATTTGTTTATAAACCAGTTCGGCTCGTTTTTCATTGAACTTAGAAAGCTCTTTCTGAAAATCGATCTCATCAGAAATCAAATCATAAGCATTGATCTGCCCTTTATCAAATCTATCCTGATTCAATGAAAGGTTCTCCTCAAGGAGCTTTATGTTCTGTTTAGATAATCCAGCCTGATATTCAATCTGTTTTATCTCTTCCATTAGCAGAAGAATTTTATTACTGACACTGTTCATCTCATCGTCGAGGCTGTATTGAAGTCCTTTTACCTCAAGCTTTAACTGGTTAACCCTGTTCTTTATGCTGCTTCCGGAAAGTATCTGAAATCTGAAACTAAGACCCACGTAGCTGCTTCCATACCAGCTGTCTGAAAGGATTGGATTAAAGGTATCTGTAAACTGATTGGCTCCAAGGAATCCCTCAAAACCAATTGTTGGTGTATGTTTCATTCTTTCTGACTGCTTCTGCTGTTCCAGCAGTTCAGCCCTGATTCTGAGGCTTTTCACCGAAGGAATAGAGTCTAACAGAGGATCTGAATTGCCTGTTTTCAGTAAATCTTCCGAAAAAGGTGAAAAGTCAAACGTTCCATCCAGTAAATTCTCAAGAGAAATTCCTGTGAGGAAGCCCATATAAATCTTTTCCCTGGTGAGGGATGAAGAAACAGCCCTATAATTCGAAAGGGCATTATTATGGTTCAGAATGGCTTTGTTGACTTCTGTTTTCAGCACTTTACCCTCTTTCGACTTAACCGTGAAAAGCTCTTTTGTCCTTGACGTTCGGAGTGTATCAAGTTCGGCAGAATGAAGCTGTTCTTCCCTGAGCCAGATATTTGTATAGCTCTTTATGACTTCCAGTTTCAGATCCCTTTCAGCGGAAGCAGCGTCGTTATTCTTGAGTTTCTCATTAATCCTGCTTTCTGCAACCCGACTCTTTATCGAAAAGTCGATTAAAGGTTGAAACAGATTTAATCCTGAATTCTGCTGCCATTCAGTACCGAATTTTATCGGTCTTTTTTCATCTGTAGGTATTGGGTTGAACTGTCCGACGGGAATTATCTGTGTCGGAATTATAGCATTATATCTGTAATTATAACTCAATGAGAGATCAGGTAAGTACTTCTGATAAGCCGATGAAGTCTGAAGCTTAGCTATCTCTATATCCGTCCTTACCGCCCGTATATTTCCACTATTTGCAAGAGCTGAATGGATTAGGGCTATAAGTTTAATCTCCTGCCCGTATAGCCTGTTGGATAAGGTAATAAGGAGAATAAACAGTATTAATAGTTGTATTGATTTCATTTTTATTTTCTTTATTTCAACCGCGAAAAACTGCAGCCGGTTCAACATTGTTGATCGTTCTTATGGAGAAGAAAAGCGAACTGCCAACCGATATAAACACTGTTACCAGGAAAAGTGCAGCGTATTCCCTGATTGAATAGCTGAATACAAGGCCTGCATTGGAAACTCCTGCCCTGAATCCTTCAAGCAGTAACATGGCTATAATAAAACCAGTAACCGCGAAAAGGAAGCTCTGTGTGAGGATAAGTCTTGTAATATACTGGTTTGTTGCTCCAATGGCCTTCAGGGTTCCATAATCGCGTATCCTGTCAACAGCTGATGAATATATCGTAAGACCGATGATAAAAAATCCGCTGATTATAGCAAAAATTACCAGCGAACCGATGCTGGTTCCAATATTTGATGATATGGTAATATAACTGACTGTTGTTTTTCTTAGTTTCTCAGCATTCCAAGCTTTAATACCATAGACCGACCTGTTTATATTATTGACTACATCATCAACAGCAAAGCCAGGCTTGACCTGGATTGCTATAGTACTTACTTTCGATTCAGGGAATGATGTATAATAACGTGCCTTCGATAATGTTGTATAGAAAAATGAGCCTGCAAAACCCCGGGCATTTTTTGTCTGCAGTTTTATGGTTGCACTTTTGCCGTTAATTTCAACTCTTGTACCAGGTTTTACCGGGTAATCAAATACAGCCTGGTCGTAAAACTCAGCTGACACAGCCTCATCCTCATTTAGTGAAAGAAGGTTCCCCTCGTTTATTGATTCCGGCTTTGGACCCGCTATAAACATCGGTGATTCGCTTCCAATCATAAGCACCGGTGCTAGCTTGCCGTTCTCAAATTTCACGGATGCCCCTGAGACTACAATGGGATAGGTGTTCATGACCCCCTCTATGCTCCTTAGCTCCCTGACAAGGCTCTCATTCAGTTTAGGAAGTTCATTCGCATTCCTTGTAATATTATCGACAACCCAGATCTGACCAATATCCTGCCTGGAGTTACTAACCAGGCCACCCATCAACCCAGTCAGAAAACTTAGTACTCCTATCTGCTGACCAATAAGAAAGATGCTGACAACGATACCAATAATTACGCCAATGCTCTTTACCTTGTCATACCTTATGAACCTGTATGCAGTTGCGATCATAATTGGGTCTTTTTAAGTTTAATGACAGATTCAACCTTTGAGTTTAGGATAAGCTTGTTATCTCCCTCAAGCTTTATTTTTACTTCTCTAACAAGTCTGTCTTCCTGTTCATTTGTTTTTTGCGAGAATAGCGACTTCTTTTTAAGGTAGGGGGAAAGGAAAATGACTTTTCCCCTGGCAACAACCGAATCACTGCCTAAAAATCTGATATCAACATCAAGACCTTGACTTAGCCTGCCTGCAAAAAGCTCATCAACTTCAGTTCTAACTGTCAATGGTCCTGAGGGGGCAACCTCTGCAAATTTTTCAAACTGACTTACTGCACTTCCTTTTTCAATATGCATTTCGAGTAAAAGCCCTTCATAAGGTGAACGCAATATCTTTTTCGCGGCTTCGGCCTCAGCATATCTGACTTGTTCAGCAATCTCCCTCAGCCTGCTGGCAGAAAGGTTTACTGAAGCGCTGAGCTTTTCAACAGTAAGAGAAAGAACAGTGACCTCTGTATCAAGATCATCGAGAGCCTGTTTTGTCTCCGCCCCTTGTAAAGCCAGCGTTCTTAACGATGCCAGGAGCTTTTTCTTATTGGAAAGCCTTACCTCCGACTCCCTCAGGTTAAGCTGATCAATGTCTTCCTGTGATTTCTGCGAATTGTACTGGTTTCTTAACTGCGATATCCTTATCAGTTCAAGCTCATCATCCAGTCTCACCAGAGGCTCGTCTTTTTTGATCATGTCGCCGTCGTACCTGTAGATCTCTTTAACAACACCACCGGTTGCAGCTGCAAGACTGATTATCTCATTTTCAGGTTCAACCTTGCCAACCCCTACAACTTCGGAAACATCAACTATTGCACTGTTAACTGAATAAGATGCAGTGTTTGACTTTTCTGTATTTTCTTTACTGCCGCTGCAGGCTGTAATAATCAATGGGATTATAACCAGGTAAAGTTTATTATTCATGGCTTTAGTATTATTCTGATTTATTGGTTTTTGATTTCTAATTATGAAATAGCTCATCTTCCGATGGTTTGTCTGAGGCAATCCCATTATTCACATATATTATTCTGTCGGCAAAAGGTTTCAGCCTTAGGTCGTGAGTCACCACAACTACCGATTTTCCTGAATCTGAGAGCATTTTAAGTTCTTCCATTACGATGCCGACACTTTTAATATCGAGTGATGCAGTGGGTTCATCGCATAGCATTATAGATGGTTCGGTAACAAGTGCCCGTGCAATTGCCACTCTCTGCTGCTGTCCACCGCTGAGGTTTTTAGGCAGGCTCTTAACCCTGCTTTCCATGTTTACCTTTTTAAGCGCTTCCTCTGCCTTCAGCTTTGCTTCCTTTTTACTGGTACCG
Source organism: Bacteroidales bacterium (assembly GCA_016930375.1). GTDB lineage: Bacteria > Bacteroidota > Bacteroidia > Bacteroidales > UBA10428 > UBA5072. Next base: position 43,516 of record JAFGGU010000101.1, read on the forward strand.
GAAAGTCTTAGCGGATGCATGACATTTTCGAGTACATTGAGTGGCGCAAGAAGGTTGAAGCTCTGAAAGACAAAACCGATATGCTTCAATCTAACCCTGGCCAATTCCTTTTCACTAAGATTATTCACCAGGAGATTATCGATATATACTTCACCCGAGGTAGGAAAAATCACACAACCCAGAAGAGAAAGAAGAGTAGTTTTACCTGAGCCTGAGGGACCTATTATAAGTGTAAGGTTTTTCTTCATGAAATCGAAGGTTGTTGGCTGAAGAGCAGTAATTACGGTGTCTCCCGTTTTGTACTCTTTACTTGCATTTTTTATACTGGCCGCTATTTCGATATTCATTGTGGTTATTTGTTGAAACAACAATGTAAATTTGAAAATGTTCACTAAAAAGCAAACATAAGAGAACAATAATAATTATTTCATTCATTATGTAATATATTCATAATAAATTATTTAATAGGGTATATGATATCATTAGAACAATGAATATCTATTTAATGACTTGTGTAATGAACAGAATAAAGTAAAATATAATAAACATAATAATGAACATATTCTTTTCTGTGATGTTTACGTAATATATGTGAGTCACTAACTATTTAGTGATCAGATAATGGCAAAGCTGATGACACATTACACTTTGTATGAGCTTGAAAAGATTACCGGTATACTGGCTGCTACCATAAGAGTCTGGGAGAGGCGTTATAATATCATCATTCCTAAGCGCACTGGCACAAACAGAAGATGGTATGATGATAATGACCTGAGGAGATTAATAAATATCTCCATCATTTATCATAATGGTATTAAGATATCAAAAATTGCCAAATACACGGAGTCTGAGTTGATAGCGAAGGTCAATTACATGACAAGGGATTCTGTAATATCCGACACACATATCAAATCGTTAATTGTTGCAGTGCTCTCTTTTAATGGTAACGCTGTTAATGAGATTCTCCTGAGGTCAGTCATTAGCATAGGTTTTGAGGAGACCTTTTCCAGTTTGATATTCCCATTTCTCAGAAGGATTGGGATAATGTGGCATACCGGTTCTGCAAATACCGGTGCAGAGCATTTTATCACAAACATTTTACGTGGAAAACTAATTGCAGCAATCGATTCCCTTCCATCAGCCAGCAATCCTAAGAGAAAAAGAGTAATAATGTACCTTCCTGATAATGAATTGCATGAAATAGGACTTCTTTTTTATTCATATCTGATTAGAAAGCTAGGGCATGAGGTGCTTTACCTAGGTCAGGCGACCCCTTTTTCTGCTCTTACTGAAGCGAGCGAGAAATGGCATTCTGATATATTTGTTACAGGGGTATTATCAGAGCTTTCAATTTTTAAACCAGAGGGTTACTTGCATAATCTTAGCACAACATTCAGGTCACAAAAGATTCTTTTATCAGGCTCTCTGGCTGATAACCCTGTAATTGAAAAGTATAAAAATCTTTATCCAATCAGGTCAGTCAGTGACCTGAGGAAACACTTTTAACAAACCAACTTTTAAGTACGCTAAGGTAACAAAGGGAGCTAACCTATGTAACCGACCAATGATGACCGTTTCACTCGCCCTGTGCTTTTACCTGCCAGGGCTTCGCCCCTTACATACTTTTTATAAACGCCGCACTGTCCTTAAACGTTTCCGGATCCATCTCCACAAAAATGTTCTGTACTCCACCCTCTTTGACAGCTGCAAAAAACTCTTTCCAGTCGACTATCCCCTTGCCCAGCACGACATTCTTCTTTTCAGTGGGTGACCAGTCAGCCAGGTGCGCAGAGATAAACCTTCCGGGGTATTTCTTAAAATAATCGGAAGCCTTGTATCCTGCACTGATTACTGCAACCTGGAATTGCATCTTAACATATTCGGGATCAAACCGCTTCAGCAATTCATCATAAATAAGCTTCCCGTCAATTTTTTCGAATTCCATGTGATGATTGTGAAAGCCGGTTTGAATGCCTGCTTTTTTGGTCTTCATGCCAATGGCATTGAGTTCATCCGCAGCCTTTAACCAATCATCCATCGTAGCCTTTCCGGGTAACCCAAAGGTGGACAGGATCATCTGTTTTTGTCCCGATTCCGCGGCAAACGCAATCCGATCATCCAGGTTATCCCGCAGCTCTCCAATGCCGTAATGGGTGCTTGTAAAAGCCAGACCGGCGTCATTGATAATCTGCTTCATTTCCTTTGCCTTCAGGTTCACAAGGGGTCCAAATCCCAAAGCGGCATATCCGGGAGGCGAGCACATTTCAACACTTTGATATCCCAGTCCGGCCATCATTTTTAAAGTTCCGGCAAAATCCTTTCCCAGCTGATCCCGGATGGTCCATGTCTGGAAACCGATTGGCATTTTCACCGGTTTGAATATTTCTTCGGCATTCAGATCCAGGGGAACCTGTGCAGCCACAATGGCGGTTCCGATCCCAAGAGCACTTTTACCCAGAAATTGTCTTCTTGATATGGTTTTCATAAGTGGTGTATTTTACATAGGATTTATAAATATACAATTAAAAAACAACATTCGCCCCCAGGGTAAATGACCGGGTCCTGCACCATGTATTCTTCCTGTCAACCCCCGGTACAAGTGTCGTTACATTGTATCCATAGTTGTTCCAACTGTCCTCATACCTGGGATTCGGATCCGAACCTTTGTATTTCGTAATATAGAACAAATTATTTACGGCAAGGCTGATCCTGATCCGGCTGAAAACAGACTTTTCCGGTAATGTAAAATCATAACCCAGGCTCAGGTTATCCAGGGAAAGAAAAGAGGCATTTTCAACATGGTAACTGGAAAGCCTGGGCCAGCTGTTCATAAGCGCATTTGTTTCCGGATTTCTCAAATCCCCGGCTGTTATGGGCAGGTTATAGGAGGTTATCATGGATGGCGCTTCGTATGAAACACGGAAGCAATTCAGGAGATCATGACCGAGAACACCCCGGAAAAAAATGTCAAGATCCCAGTTCTTATAGGTGAATGAATTGCCGAATCCTAAAAGGGATTTCGGAAGACCGTTTCCGATCACCTTCTGGTCAAGATTGTCAATGTATCCGCTCTTGTCTATATCCGACAGGATCAGTTGGCCATCCTCATTTATTTCCTCAAAAACATAGCCATAAAGCTGGCCGATTGGCTTGCCTTCTTCCAGTTTCACAAGATAGGATGACCCCGAGCCGGGTCCGGTCGGAAAGCCAATATGTTGTTCCTTGTAGTCCAGTTCCTGACCCTTATAATTTCCGGAAAGGGAAACCAGTTTGCTCTTCAGGTTTCCTGTAAAGTCAAGGTGCACAGTGTATGTAAAGTTGGAATTCCGGATGATATCATAATCCAGGGTCAGTTCGATGCCGCTGTTTCTTATTTTACCGAGATTAAGCCAGACATAATAGCCCAGGTTGGGTTGTCCCCATGTGTAAGAATGGTAAAGTAAATCGCTTGCAGTAGCAGTATACAAGTCGAGGGAACCTGACACCCTGGACTCAGCCAATGAAAAGTCAATACCTGCATCAAATTCGCTTTTCTTTTCATGTTTTAGATCAGGATTTGCAATCCTTTCCGGCACATAGCCGGGAATGAAACGTCCATTAAAGTAAATACCAATTTGTGGAGTCAGAGTGGCCAAAGAAAGGTAACTCTCAGCAGGCTGATTTCCGGTCACTCCGTAATTCATCCTCACTTTCAGGTGGTTGCGGGAGTGCCTATCAAATATTTTGTAAAGATCCATCCCGCCCCCTATGCTGCCAAACAGGCCATACTTGTGGTTAATACCGAGTCGCGATGATCCCTCGTACCGGATACTGGCGCTTAAAAACCAGATATTGTTTAAGCTTGTGCTCGCACGTCCAAAGAAAGCAACAAGTCTGTTGGTGTTTTTGTCGCTTGTAATCGTACCTCTGCCATTCTTGAAATCAAGGGCAGCAGCCAGGTTGTTGAACGTAAAATGATCGGTGAGAAAATCACCTCCCTCCGCAGCAAAACCTTCATAGGTAAAATCCTGGCAGGAATAGCCACCTGACAGGTTTAAGTGGCTGTCAGATCCGAAACCGGCATGCCAATGGCCCGTGGTTTCAAAAAGCCGGTTGACGGAATTCCTTTCTGACCTTGAAGCAAGACCATTCCTGTAATATCCGTCATAATATTGGTTCCTGTCGTAATACATTCCTGACAAAGAATTACCGGACTCTAAGGAATACAATACATCAACCTTGAATTCCCTGAAAAATTCATAGGCACCCTTCGCTGATATATTTAAAAGTCTGCTGTTGCCTTCATTCCTGTTCAGTTCCAAAAGAGATACCGGGTTATAGTAATCAAATACAATCTGCTGAAAATATCCGTCATATGGATCAAAGGTCGGATCATCACTTTTTACGGGAGCTGTTGGATTGAATATGGCAGCATAACCAAAAGCGTCCTGAAAACTGAATTGTGATTCCCTGGTGGTGGCTCCAATATTCAAATGAAAAACAAACCGGTCCCGCAACGCCTTTTGTGTCAGGTTAAGCCTGCCATTGAGCTGTTTGAACCCGGAATGATTCAGGACACCCTGAACATCACGGTAATTGAACGATGCCCTGTAAACCGACTTATCCGTTCCGCCCGACAGTGAAAAGTTGTGCGTCTGCGACAAGGCGGTCTGTTCAATTTCCTCAAACCAATCGGTAGTTGATCCAAAGTCAGTTCCTGCGCCTACCTCCGCTGACAGCGCCCGCCATTGTCCGGCATCCATAAAGGGCGCATTTTTGGCGACTTTTTCAGTAGTAAAGGAAGAACTGTATTCCATGTTTACCTTCCCTGGCGCTCCTGTCCTCGTGCGGATCAGTAAAACGCCTGCCGCTCCTCTCATGCCGAATATTACAGCTGATGCTGCATCCTTTAGCACGGTGATGGATTCAATATCACCGGGATCCAGGTTCTCCGGAGATGCCCCGATAACGCCATCAATGATCCACAGGGGCTGTGTATTGGCATTGATCGTGCTCAGTCCCCTCAGGCGCATGTAAAAGGCTTCATTCGGATTGCCACCGGGTTTGGTAACGGATAGGCCGGCAACCTTGCCCTGTATCAAATATTCAGGACGATGCACATTTCCTTTGGTGAAATCATCCGATTTTACTGCAGCAACGGAACCCGTAACGCTTTGTTTCTCAATAAAACCATATCCGATATCGATCATTTCACGGGTGGAATCAGCGGATGATAATTCCTGCGCGTTCGCCGGAATGAATACAAAAAGGAATAACAACATCGAGAATGGGAGTTTTCTCCCCAAAAAATTGCCCTGAGACATTTCCTCTTAAGTTTTACAATTCATAATTATAATTTAATAAGTTGAATGATGCCTGGCATCACTTTAATCCTGCCGGTAGGAATTCAAAGTAGCTATACTCCGGTAATTCCCCAACCCTGATGTATCTTCGGGAGATAACCGGCTCCACGGCACCTTCCGGGATAAACTCAGCCAACAGCAGATATCCACCCGGTTTCTCCGGCAACGTAAAGCCTGAGAGGAAAGTTGAGCGCGTAAGAGGCTCCAATTCCACATCCAGGTTATTAATTGCTATGACGTTGCCTCCATCATCCCGGAGACTCAGCCTGATATTGCCTTTTATTCCATATGGATAATTGTTCACCCCTGCCAGGGTGAATGTAAGGGACGAACCTGGTTTATGCGGCGGCACCTGTTTCATATACCTTTCATCCGTAAGGTCGATGAACACGGCAGCCGGGGCAAAACAATGCCTGAACCACTGCATGGTTTTACCCGGCTTTAGATCCTTGATATCATCAATGAACCAATCTCCTGTGTACCCATAATTATTAGCCAGGTAGCAAAAGGCCAGAACACCTGCTACGCTTGTGTTGCTTCGCAGCCATTCGGTTTCGAGCTGTGTCCAGTACGCCTGAAATTCCCTGTTTTGCCCTGGTGAAGAATTGGGTCCCAGGTAATACCTGTAAACGTCCACTGTTAGTTTGCTGGGGGTGCCGTTACGCCAAAGCCATATCCATCCGTATTCATTCACCAGCTGCGCGGCGGATGATTTCTCAATTTGCCGGATGATATCCGGTTTATAATCCAGGTCTCCCAGGGGGTAAGGATGCTTCTCAAAATCACTGATTGATTGATTCCACGGGCCCTGGTATGGATGCGGCTCATCCATCTCATCCTGGGCCATGTGCTCCCCTGTCATGTAACCGGCATCCCATATCCTGGTAGGATCGAGTTTTTCTAACTCGGGGATCAAAATGTTGCCAATATAATCGTCCCAGTTCTCGTTAATGGCATCCCAGATCACAATACTGGGATGGCTGCCATCACTCCAAACCCAGTCGGTATATTCCCTGCGGATCTGTTCGTCCCATCCGTGATTCTGCCAGTAAAGCCATTCATTCTGAAACATAATTCCGTTTTCATCCGCAAGGTCATACCAGAAATCCGGTACAATGCCCACGCAAATACGCATGGCATTCCAGTTAAGTTGTTTCGGAATGTCAATCAGGAATTTCCTGACCCAGTTTTTATCCCATACCAGATTCCTGCTGTCAGGATCTTCCAGGAACCTCTGCAGGGTAACATTGGTTCCGCGTAGAAAATATTGCTCCCCGTTCAGGTAAAAGAATTTTCCTTTGCGCGTAAAATCACGCATGCCGAAAGAACGGTTTACCATGTCGTGCTTGACATTGCCCTGGGCAAGCGTGACTTCGGCTAAGTAAAGAAAAGGATCTTCAGGCGACCAGGTCTCGAAATCAGGTAAGGGAATTTCCATGGAAATCTCGGTCAGGTTATCACGTTTGGCATTAAACCTGCTTTCTGACCATTTGATTACGGAACCTGATCTTTTCTCCTTAACAACAACTGCAAGCTGAATGGAATCATTCATCACATCACCGTAAAATATCTGCGCCGGAAGAAAATTCCGGATCTGTGCTTTAATGGTAATATTTTTCTTTTCTACCGAAGGGAGAATCAATAAACGGTTGATTCGCGTTGTTCCAGTAAAGGTCATCATGACATCATCCCATATGCCCGGGAGGTAATGCTCCTTTTCCTTATCGGTTCCCCCTGCAGCCTCACTTGGAAGCCAAACCCGGTCACCTACCCTGATAAGTATTTCATTCTCAACACCAAATTTTATGGCATGGGTAGCACTGAATTCAACCGGGGTATAACATGCCATAGAAGTCCCGAGATCAATGCCGTTGATGAAAACCTGAGTGACGTACTGGCTTTTTTTGAGCGTGATCACTGCTTCGGTTCCGGCCTGATCCTCTGGTATCAGGATGGTTTTCCTGTACCAGCTGTACCTGGGTGTATAATCAACTTCGTATAGATTGTGCTGATCCTTGGCTATGACCTGATCTGCCCGTCTGACAAATTTATCATAGTCTGCTATTTTTGGTTCAGCAAGGGTTACCAGTCCGGGAACCTGTATCCTGCGGGTGAACTTCTTCGGAGGAAAAGCAGTTGTGGTTTGATCAAACTCCCAGGTGCCATTCAGATCAATGGTAGTCCGGGGATTAGTAGCTCCTGCAAACTGAACTGTAACCAGCCCGATCGCTATAAAATAAAGTGGTAGTATTTTCATAATCGCCTGTTTAATCCTTTTGAATGACACTAAAAACTCAATATGAAGGTCGTTTTCTCGGCCGGTTGCGAAGAAACTGATATGCTGCCCCTATGCAGCCGCATGATCTTGCGAGAAAGGCTCAATCCGATGCCCGAACCCTTTTCCTTGGTGGTATAAAAGGGTATAAATATCTTTTCCAGTTCTTCCGGAGGAATTCCTTTCCCGTTGTCGGAAATACTGATCTTAAGTCTGCCCAGATTGTTCTCAGTAATGCTGATCGCGATTTTCTTATGGTCTTTGTCCTTCAAAGCATCCACGGCATTATTTAAAATATTGATCATTACCTGGTTCAGCAATTTTTCGTCACCGATCAATTCATTCCGGGATCCTTTCTTTACAATTCGCAGATTGATCTTTTCTTCGTTGAGTTTGTCCCTCATTAACAACCGGGTCGCATTCAGCCAGTTATCAATGCTGATCGATTTAAAAACCGGGCTGGGGACCTTGGTTAACTTACGGTAATCCTCTACAAACCTCATTAATCCGGAACCGGTATTCTCAATGACCTCCAATCCGTGAATAATATTTTCGACATGTTTCCCGGTAACTTCTTGAACCGGTATGGGATGATTATTCCTGATAAAAATGCGCGATAAGGTATTGCTCAGGGAAGTAATCGGCGCAACAGAATTCATGATTTCATGTGTCATTACCCTGATCAACTTTTGCCAGGAATCCAGCTCATTCTCTTCCAGTTCCGCTTTTATATCGGTAATTGAATAAAGCCTGTAACTGTTGGAACCAAAATTCAGCAAGGCTACTTTCAAAGAAAACAAACGCAGCTCGTTATCATGAAGAACTTTAATAGTACGGCTCTGTCCGGGAGTTATGAGCATCAGCTGTTCAAACAATTCCTGATTTTTCTGCTTCAGCAGATCGATGTGGGTAATATGGGGCAAACCGATGAAATCAAGCGCCGAATCATTAATCTGTTCAATATATCCTTTCTCATCAACTGCCAGCAAGCCTGTAGCAGAGGATTTAAGCATTTCCTGAAAGAACTTTTCGTTGTACTCGTTTTTAATTTTAATATCTGCAATGTGTTTGTTCAAAAGGTTCAGGCTTTGATGTAAAGCACGCAACGACCGGGGGCGAATGGATTCGGAATAATGAAGTGTAGTATCTTCATTGGTGACCGCGTCGAAAAAGAAAGCCACTTTGCGGTTGATACTATTCAGAAAATATATCAGACTAAAAACCGAAATAAGGATGATCAGCACCAGTGGCGCAGCCAATAGCCAGTTTTGCAGGTATACAGCAATGCTAAGGCCTGCCGTTGCCAATGCTAAAGTTAGTAAACGTATAACAACGGATAGGTTGAATGATTTATAAATCATACCGTTTGATTTTATTGTATAAGGTCTGGCGCGATATTCCTAATTGATGGGCGACAGCGCTGTGTTTTCCCTTATGCCTGTCGAGGGCAGTTTTAATCATGTATTTTTCCATCTCATCAAGTGTGAGAAAGCTTGCCCCGGCTAACTTCCCGGTAGATTTGAAAACAAAATCATCGGGTTTGAGATTTCCCGAATCACTCAGAATCACTGCTTTCTCGATGGTATGCTGTAATTCACGAACATTTCCCGGCCAGGGATATTCCATTAATTTTCGCATGGCCTGGGAACTGATTTTCAGCGAAGGTTTGCGGTACTTCTTTTCAAAATAGGCCAGGAAAAATTTCGCAAGCAATTCAATGTCACCTCCCCTTTCCCGCAAAGGCGGAACCTCAATACGAATGGTGTTTATTCTGTACAGCAGATCTTCACGAAATTTCTGTTGTTCAACCAGCTGTTCCACGTCGCAATTGGTGGCGCATATAAGCCTGATGTCAATAGGTATTGGCTGATTGGATCCGATGGGGATAACAGTTCGACTCTGCAGCGTGGTCAACAGTTTTGACTGAAGTGTAAAAGGCAGGTTGCCTATTTCATCCAGGAAAAGCGTTCCCCTATGCGCCAGCTGAAACTTGCCCATGCGGTCCTCACGGGCATCGGTAAAAGCCCCCTTTTTATGGCCGAAAAGCTCGCTTTCAAAAAGCGTTTCAGGGATTGCGCCCATATCAACGCTTACCAGTAATTCATTGTTACGTTCAGATCTCCGGTGAATTTCCAGGGCCACAAGCTCCTTACCGGTCCCATTTTCACCTGTTATCAGCACGTTGGCGTCGGTTTTGGCCACCTTGGCAATGGTCTGCATCATACTCAATATGCCCGGAGAGGAACCCAGGATATGCCGCTGCTCCTGGTTAATGCCCTTTTTCAGAATGTGCTCCCGCTGTTTTAATTCTTCTACCTGGACATTTGACCGTCTGAGTTTTAATGCAGCCTGCAAGGTTGCCAGCAGCTTCTCATTCTCCCAGGGTTTTAATATAAAATCGGCGGCTCCGTTCTTTAAAGCTTTAACAGCCAGTTCAACATCTCCATAGGCAGTAATCATGACTACTTCGGTTGTCGGTGATTTTTTCTTGATCTCACAAAGCCAGTATAAACCTTCATTACCTGTGTTAATGCCGGCTGAGAAATTCATGTCGAGCAATACAATGTCAAAATCGTCCTTTTCCAGTTCAGCCAGCACTAAATTTGGGTTTGCCAGTGTGACAACCAATTCATAGTCAATCTGCAAAAGCATTTTGAGCGCACTGAGCGCATTTTTATTGTCATCAACGACAAGTATCCTGCCTGATAGCATCCTAATAATCTTGTTGATCAAATGTATAGAACTAAATCGACAGGTGGTTGAAAGTGTCCAATTATTTTACATAATAACCCAGTTTTTTTACAGTTTGTAAATGTTAAATTATAGTAATATATTATATATGAATGTCTTATAGATATGGCATCGAATTTGAATTTCTGTCTGAAAAAATTTCTATTTGAAATCATTCATAAATTACATGCAATATTAATACTGATCATAATGATTAAAACTATTGAATTGACCAAAGTATTTCGCACCGATGAAGTGGAGACAACCGCCTTGAACAAGGTAAACTTCGAAGTTACAAAGGGTGAGTTTGTTGCTGTTATGGGCCCATCTGGCTGTGGTAAATCCACATTGCTGAACGTTATCGGATTAATTGACAATCTTACGACGGGACAATATTATTTTGCCGGACAGGATGTTTCCAAACTCAAAGAGGGACAGCGCACCGAAATGCGAAAAGGAAATATCGGGTTTGTATTTCAAAGCTTTAACCTGATCGATGAACTGACAGTTTACGAAAATGTGGAGCTTCCCCTGGTATATATGAAGATCCGGGAATCAGAGCGAAAGAAAACGGTGGAAAGCATCCTGGAAAGGATGAAGATCGGTCACCGCCGGAAGCACTTTCCGCAGCAACTTTCGGGAGGCCAGCAACAACGTGTGGCCATTGCCCGTGCAGTAGTAGCAGGTCCCAAACTCATCCTGGCTGATGAGCCCACCGGAAATCTTGATTCAAAAAACGGTCTTGAAGTGATGCGATTACTATCGGAACTGAATAAGGAGGGCACAACCATCGTAATGGTCACCCACTCCGAAAGAGACTCAGGTTATGCCCACCGGGTTGTAAATCTGTTCGACGGAAAGATCATTACCGAGGAAATGAAGAGAAGCATGGAGATTGCTTACCCGGATAGCGAGGAGATATAGGAAGAAAGTAAATAGTGAAAAGTGAACAGTGAACAGTTAAAAGTATTCATCGATTGCAATTCGAAATTTGATAACCATTGAAAGAATGAATTAGAATGAAAAAGCTGATCCGCAATCTGCTCAGAAGTATAAACAGAAATAAGGGTTTTCTATTTATAAATATTACAGGTCTGGCTATTGGTCTGGCAGTCTCGTTGATGCTTCTTCTCTTTGTCGCCACAGAATTAAGTTATGACCATCATTTTGCAAACAAAGAAAGGATTGTTCAACTCAATACGGAATGGACTGAAGACGGTCAGCGAAGCATTGATCCCATTTGTCTCAGAGAGGCATATACGGATCTCCCCTCAAAAATACCGGGGATTGAATCATCAGTGCAGATTTATCGTGGCTGGAATGTCGAACTCACCCGGGAAAAGGACCGTTTTCAGGATATCGGACTGCTTTATGCCGATCCTGAGTATTTTAATATCTTCAGTATGGATGTCATAAGCGGTAATCCTTCCCTGGCTATTAAAGAGCCTAACACCGCTGTGATTACGGACAAGCTTGCAGAGAAACTCTATGGAAACCTGGAAGTTGTCGGTAAAACATTTCTTATCCAGGAACAAATATTTACGGTAACAGCTGTTGTCAAAGAACTTCCTGCCAACACCCATTTTTCATTTGATGTGCTGGCATCCATGAAATCACTTCCCTATCTTGACAATTTAGGCGGACTGGAATTCTTTACCTACTATCTTCTGAGGTCCGACGTTTCTCTCCCGGTGACTTGTGAGGAGATAAACCGGACATATACGGCAAGCCTCAAGGAGGGCTTTAGCGAATTCGACATACGGTTCGGATCTGTTACTGTAAAACTCACTGATATTTACCTTCATTCCAAGGCAGAATTCAGTTTGGGAAACCGGGGTAGTGTTGAGTCTGTGCTTATACTTGCGGGGCTTGCCATGCTGATTCTCCTGCTGGCGAT
>JAFGGU010000102.1 GCA_016930375.1 Bacteroidales bacterium
AACACGAGCCGTATGACGGGAGACTGTCACGTACGGTTCTGTGAGAGGCTTAGGGGTGAAACTCCCCTTTGCCTACTCGGCGAGAAACCAGGTTCAACAAATGGATTTAAATCCAAAGCCCTTCCCCGAAAAATGCTCCAGCACCCGCGGCAAGGCGTACAAAACCTTTTCCGAGGCTTTCAGGGAATCGTGGAAAACAACCACTGATCCGGGTCCGGCATACCGCATTGCGTTACGGAGACAATTTTCGGGAGTTGTATTCAGGGCGAAATCGTAACTCATGATATCCCACATCACTATCCGGTATAATTTTTTAAGATGCCTCAGTTGCGAAGGCGTTATCATGCCATAGGCCGGGCGATATAACGAGGATCGTATGAACTGCGCGGCAAGGCTTATGTCTTCAAAGTATTCCCGGTTGGGAGTATACCACCCTTTCAGGTGGCTGTAGGTATGGTTTCCGGTTGCGTGACCTGCTTCGAGGATCTGCCGGTAGATATCAGGATGCCTTTCCACATTTCTTCCGATGCAGAAAAAAGTCGCCTTTGCCCTGAATTTTGCCAGTACCTCCAAAACGCTGGTTGTTATACCGGGGGTGGGCCCGTCATCGAAAGTAAGATACAGCGATGGCGCTGTATCCTGAATTTCCCACGTGATTTCCGGGAATGTCCTTTTCAGCAGCCGGGGAATACGGACAAAGTTCATGACGGCCTCACATGGCCAGGCTCAGCGCGCTGGCATATTCCTGTATTTTCTGTTCCATCTCGGTTTTAAGCTCCGGCTGGTTGTAAGTGGTTCCCATTCTCCGGAGCTCATCGAGCGTATAAAAGGCAATACGTTTTTCGTACATGAGGTAGTTCGTGTATTTCCTTCCCAGGCTTGCAAAATAGTTCAGATCTTCGTATACATTGGTTTTTATTCCGTTCACGATCTGGTTTGCCTTGGTCGTGTCGCCCAGCCTGAAATAGGCTTCCGCCAGCAATACATTGAAAACATTGAACGGCACTACTTTATCGGGGATCACCTCGAGGCATTTTTCCAGGGCTTTGCGGGCGGAATCGGGCTTGTTCTCAGCAATCAGTTGCAGCGCCAGGCGGGCAAAGCTGCTTCTGAAATTGCCCAGCATGCGGGTCACGTTCTCATCGAGGTAGAGATCGGGATTTTCCACCCCACCCCAACGGAATTTATTGACCATGTTGTCGAACATGACATCGGTATTGATGGAACCGCGGCTGAACATGTCTCCCTGCTCGGCGAAGGGAACGATACGGTAAGCCAGTCCCTCCATCTGGAAGTAATTGTCGAGATTCAGGTAATTGTCCGAAGAAACCGTTATGGCATAATATAAAGGTCTTTCCCATTTATTGGTGGCCAGCAGGTCGAGGATCATCAGGTGGTTTTTGGTCAGGTAATTGCGATCCGATTCCAGTTCCCATTGCATGACAGGTTGCAGTTTGCCGGCATCCTCCCTGGAAACGGTTCCGTTTTCAACCACGCGGGCAGTATCAACAGGCACAGTGAACCTGCTGGTGGGGATGTAATCGAGTGTCTGCCCGTAATCCGGCAGTTGTTTGGTGCGGGGATCATCGCTGGCCACAAAGTCAACTACCTGTTTCAGATCGCTGTAACCCTGTATGCGGTCGAGCACATAAACAATATCCCGGCTGCCCGCCCGGTATTTATCCTGCGTCAGGGAGAAGGGCACAGGCTCTGATTCATAAGCTTTGCGCTGCATCTGTTCAATGTACCAGTCGGCTCCCAGGTAACTCAGGTTCATAACCCTGACATCGGTGCGGATCCCCTCCACTTCCTGGGCATACCAGAGCGGGAAGGTATCATTGTCGCCATTGGTAAACAAAACCGCGTTCGGCGCGCATGAATTCAGGTAATTGTGGGCAAAATCAACCGCAATGTGCCGGCCTGAGCGGTCGTGGTCGTCCCAGTTCTCTTTGGCCATGACTGTGGGAACGGCAACAAGGGTAATCAGCACAGCCAGTACAGCGGCGGAAAGCCTGGGTGTGATCCTGCCGAGCAGGTCATACAACGCCATCACGCCCAGTCCGATCCAGATGGCAAATGCGTAGAAAGATCCGGCATAGGCGTAATCACGTTCACGGGGTTGCATCGGATTCTGGTTCAGGTAAAACACTATTGCCAGTCCGGTCATGATAAACAGCACCAGCGTCACATAAAAATCATTCCGGTGCTTTTTATACTGGTAGAACAATCCCGCCAGTCCGAGTATCAATGGCAGCATGAAATACCGGTTATTGGCCTTGTTATTCCGCATGGATGCCGGCAGACTATCCTGGTTCCCCAGCCGCATGTTATCGATAAAAGGAATGCCGGAAATCCAGTTTCCTTTGTGGATATCCGTTTTGTAACTCGCCTGGATATCATTCTGACGTCCTGAAAAATTCCACATGAAGTACCTGAAATACATGTGCACCACCTGGTAACGCCAGAAGAAGCGCACATTCTGGGCAAAATTCGGACTTTTCTTGCCCTTGTTGTAATCATACACCACTTTCCCTTCGCGGTCGCGCATCGGGTTTCCGTTTTCATCCAGCCTGGCCTGGTAAAGATCGCTTTCTTTCAGGTTGGCCCACTGCACATACGATTCGATGTGACCGCCGTCGACATCGTTGCTCCACATCCGGGGGAAAAGGGTGGTGAATCTCTTATCGTAAACGTACTTGATGCGGTAATGGTTGGCTTTGTATTTGCCGTCTTCCTTATAATAGGTTGGTTTTCCTTCCTTTGAATCGAGGATCGGGGCATTGAAATACTGCCCGTGTATCAAAGGCCGGTCGCCGTATTGCTCGCGGTTCAGGTAGTACAGAAGTGAAAACAGGTCCTCCGGATCATTCTGGTCCATAGGCGTGTCGGCTGCAGAGCGGATCACCAGCATGGCATAGGAGGAATACCCGATCAGGATAACCGTGACAACAAGGAGGATGGTATTGAAAATGATCTTTTTCTTTTTATGCGTGTAGTAAATGCCGTATACGATCAAACCGATCAGCAGCAGGCCATAGAATAAAATTCCGGAGGAATAGGGCAGGCCGAATGCGTTGACAAAGCCGAGTTCAAATACAGAGGCAATTTTGACGACACCCGGGATCAACACATACATGATACCTCCCAGGATGAGGGCTGACACGAGCAATGCCTTCAGAATTCCGGCCGTGGTAACTTCATATTTCCTGAAATAATATACCAGGACGATGGCCGGGATGGCCAGCAGGTTCAGCAGGTGAACTCCGATGGAAAGGCCCATAAGATAGGCAATGAAAATAATCCACCGGTTGGCGTGGGGTTCATCGGCCACGTTCTCCCATTTGAGGATGGCCCAGAAAACGAGCGCTGTGAAAAGGGATGAACTGGCATACACTTCACCTTCAACCGCGGAAAACCAGAAAGTATCGGAAAAGGTATAGGCCAGGGCGCCAATTAGGCCACTGCCGATGATCGTGATGATAGTTGGCGTGGTCATCTGACCTTCTCTGGCCAAAATTCTTTTGGCCAGGTGGGTGATCGTCCAGAACAGGAAAAGTATGGTAAAGGCGCTGGCAAGAGCCGACATGGCATTCACCATTTTGGCCACCTGCGTCACGTCATCCCCTGCAAAAAGGGTAAAGAAGCGGCCCATGATCATGAAAAAAGGGGCTCCCGGGGGATGGCCTACTTCGAGCTTGAATGCCGAAGCAATGAATTCCCCGCAATCCCAGAAACTGGCGGAAGGTTCAATGGTCGACAGGTAAACGAATGCAGCTATTGCAAAGGACACCCAGCCTGCAATGATATTGATGAGCCTGAAGTTTTTCATGAACTGTGTTTTTTTGATATTGCGAAATAAGTGAAAAAAGTTGAAGAAGTTATCATCGTTATAAAAGCTTTTCAGGGCTAAAGCCCGGGGATCGTTTTTCATCAGTGACCCCAGGCTAAAGCCTGGGGTTAGTGAATATGCCATATAAATAAGGTCTGTCAGCAAATATATTGCCTTGGGGATATTTCTTTCAATAGCCCCGGGCTTCAGCCCGGGGTGAGTCAAAATGCCGGAGATATTGGGGCTTTAGCCCCCATTTAAATCTTTAACCTTATATTTATTCTCTCCAGCAAACCGGTAAGCCCGATAATCAGCAATGCAAAAATCAGTGACTTGATCAAGCCAACCCAGCCTTCCAGGAAGTATTGCGGCAGTATCTGTTGAAGCGGCCATAAAACCGGGTATACCAGTGTCGGCAGCAGGTAACAGGTAAGCGCACTGCGACCCGCCGGCATGATGACATTCGCCCAGCGGGTAACCCGGTAAACATCGGCAAATACATAGATGACGGCGAAGGAGGTAAAGCTGATTCCCGCGCAGATGGCAGTCCAGGATGGTGTTGCCAGGATTTTGGATATGCCCCAGAGCGGTCTGAACCAGAATCCGTAAACCAGGGAGACAGCGGCAGGAATCAGGAGGAGCGCTGGGAAAAGGAATTTCCCGTCCGTACTTTTAAACCGGCTATAGATCACAGCAGCCAAGACACCGCTCATGACCAGGGCATAATTGGAGGCGCTTACAATAAACCGGAATCTCCCTGCAACAGGCAAAAATTCCCCGGCATTGAGGGCATGCAGTGCTATCCAGAATAGGATGATCAGCCAGGGCCTGTTACCGGCCAGCAGGTAAAGAACTGCGCATATAAGATAGGCCCAGCCGATGAGTCCCAGTATTCCCCACCAGTGCGGGCTCATCCATTCCGGTTCTTCGGGTGAGCCGCCTTTGTAAAACAGGGCAAGCAATGCCAATATCAACATTCCGGTTACCTGAAGGACCCATACCGGCATCCCGGATATTTTTTTCCGCTCATACCGGTTCCAGATGAGCAGGAATGAGAGGATCATCAGCACCTCCCAGGCTGTTCTGGCTCCCTGCGGCATGTCGGAACGGAAATTTTCGCTGTTCACCATGAAGAAGCCCATGACTACCAGGGCCAGGGTACGCAGGAGAATGTGCGCCAGGATTTTGGCTCTGGTGTCGCCCTTTTTGATCCTGGCCTTCTGCGCGAAAGGTATTGAAAGGCCCACGATGAAAAGGAACATCGGGAAAACCACATCGGCAAGTCCCATCCCGTCTTCATCGGATGCCGTGTGTTCCAGCCATTGCGGAATATCCTGCAAGGTCCACAGATCATTCACAAAGATCATCAGGAGCATGGTCAATGCCCTGAAAATGTCGATGGAAACGATCCGGGTTTTCATTCAACCTTCTGAAGCGATGACAGATGATCGAAGAGGGCCCTGAAACAGGCTCCGGAATTGTTTTTGTTTTCCTGGTCCGGGTGGTTCAGCTCCCGGTATTCTTTGAGAAACTGCCCGGTGGATGACCAGACGGTCTGTACCATGCCTGCAAACCGGTCTTTCATTTCGGGCGCAGACTGCTGCCGGAACCTCAGCATATCATCGGCCTGCTGTACGGCAACCTCCGGCATGTTCCAGGGGCAGGTGACCACATGAAAACCCTTCATGGCAAAATAAACGGGTGTCTGATCGGCCCGTTCGTAATGCCAGTCGCAGATCATCACATCTTTGGGTATCAGGTCAACAGCCTTGTAGGTGGTATTGTAACTGGCTTCCCACATGCCCATGCCGGTGGTTTTGCCATCTATAAGCCGGTCACCCCAGATCCATAGCTGCCTGTTTTTTCGGGCCAGGTGATTGCGTATGGCCGTGACCTCCCCGGCAAACAATTCAGCTTTGTCACGGCCCTGGCATCGTTCACAGCTGTCGCTCCCAATGTAAAAAACTTCATCCATGCCGGCATGAAAGGCATCGGCCTCAAAAACGGCACAAATTTCGTCCACCAGGTCAAACACCACCGCATGAACTCCCGGGTGCAGGGGACAGTAACTTTTGCAATAGAGTCCATCGGCGTTGGGCCACTGGTAGTTTTCCGGCATTTTCACATGCGGGGTTTCATCGAATTCGGGATAAACCTGTAACAGTTTGTTCACCTTTCCCGCCCAGGATTGATGGCCCAAAAGGTTGATCTGAGGAATGAGCCGAATGTCATGTTTCCGGCAGGCGTTGACGATCTTTTTCACCTCCTTGTCGGAAAGCGCAATTTCATCTTTCAGTTCAGGATGGCTTGTATACTGGTATCCGAAATCCACCCTGAGGATCAGCGTGTTTATGGACCGGGGGGCCAGATCATCCTGGATAAAGCGGATGAATTCATCGAGGTCGGAGGGTTCGGGGGCGGCGATACAAAAACCACGCACCGGGAAAAGGGAATCGGATATGGTTTCCTGCGCGAACAGGGAGATAGCAGTAATGCTAAGAATGCAAGACAGCAGAACAAGCTTTTTTTTCTTCATATTTTGATATTTTTAGAAAGAAACCACGTATAACAATCTGAAACATCATTACGAAATTAATCATTAAAAATTCTACCTTTGGCGCTTTGTTTTCAATATGAATTGGATATAAAATAATTAGTTAAAATAACAGTTAATTCATAATGTCTCATCTTAATTCGTAAAAAAATGAAAAAAACTAAAATCTGGCAGGTCCTCGCAGTTGCTGTTGCCATAATTTCCTTATCAGTCGCCTGTGATAAAAAAGATGAAGGGATTTCTCTTGGATTCGATATTGCCGTTCCGGATAACTGGGTTCATTACGTGTATGCCAGCGAGGGACTGGTTTATGCAGGTGAACGGGAGTCCACGGGTAACAATGACACCATCCGGGAATACATGCTGGTTTACAAGGAGCCGTTATCGGGGTATAACCTGAATACTTACTTCACAGCCATCAAATCCGATGTGATAACATCCGATTTTTATGTTTCCACACTTTTGGAAAAGGACACCACGATCAACGGGTACAGCAGTAAAAAATTCATCTGCAATGAAACTGCGGATTATATCGTTGGCAATGACACTTCAGAGGTCAATATGACGATAACACGGTATTTTTTCTTTGAAAAAGACTACGGATACCTGTTTGGCATGGTAACGGTGGATACAACCTATTACCGGGTTAAGCCCGTTTTTGATGACATCATATCATCCGTGCAGTTCACGGATTAATCATCTTGGCTGATCTTCCCTGATTTATTTTCTTCCTTTTTGCCGGAACCAAAAACAAAGAGGCAGTAAAAGAACGCGAAAAATACCATGCTGTCGTACGATTCAAAGGTGTCCAGAACTAGCATGGAGGTCACCATTATGCCTGCAAATACATTGAAAAGTAAAAAACGGCTGGCCTTGTTTGCCAGTACCGGCAAACCAAGACAAATCATCAGGTAAAGGAATCCCGGTAATCCGAAAGCGAGCATAAAGAACAGGAACTGGTTGTGTGGTTTTCCCTCCCAAAGGGGATCCACAACCAGTTTTTTATCCTGTGCCGAATGGCGCATGGATTCATACACGTCTCCTGTTCCCACGCCGGTCCACAGGTTTTCTTTCAACGGAGTTCCCGATGCCTGCAGGAATGCAATTCTTTGTCCCATAGAATGCTGCATTACGTAACCTGTTCTCGACAGGATGTGCAGTTCCCAGAGGGTTTCATACAGGCGCTGGTAAATACCGGGATTGTTTCTGAACTTATAATTGGCCAGGCCGTTTTCGATGCGCTGAATGTCGAGGTGGCTGAGGTTACTTATTCCTGCCGAGTCTTTCCGGAATCCTTTTGACGTCAGGTAACGCCTGAGCGTATAATCCACGGGTTGTCCCTTAAGGTCCTTTCCTTCATAGGATATCCGGCTGACCCTGTCCCACTCCTTTTTCATCTCCGGCTCACACACGTAAAGATCAATAAAATGTCCGTTTTCCATGGCGCCTGTCAGCGTGTCATGCGTGTAAGGATTGCCATTGGCTGTAAAAAGCTCAAGCTTAACGGGAGGGCCGGGCCGGGCATGAAAATTGTGCCTGTATACCAGGAGGGTTACAATGAATATGCCGGTAAAAGCAAGGGCAACCAGGAAAAAAGCGGCATGGCGGATCCGGTTGTCCGGATTTCGGATGGCCCTGTTCAATATAAAAACAAGGGCTATGGCCATAAAAATCAGGATCCCGGTGAAGGACCGCAAAAAAAACAAAAATGCGATGAGGAAGCAGGCGCCGATGGCAAGGAGCATTTTTTCCGGGATTTTGCCGGCATCACGTTTATCCGAAAAATAGTAAAGCAGTATAAAAATGGCCATGACGATCAACAGGGAAAAGCGGATGTGATGCATGAAAATGGAAACCTCCCTGAAATTGCCATTTGTATTCATGCCCTTTATGAAGTAATGGATCAGGCATACCAGGGACGATGCTGTCACTGCAGCAGAAAAGAGCAGCAGTAGTTGCCGGAATTGCTTTCCTGACAAAGGCTGTGTGGTTCCTACAACAAGGGGCAGAAGCAACAGGGGCAGGACATTTTTAACCCGGGCCAGTCCCGGATTCAGGTTTTGGGTATGGAACAGTCCCGCGCAGTAAACCACGAAGATGGAAGCAAAAAGCAGGGTTGAAGGATTTTGTCTTATCAGGGTGAATTTCTGACGGAACCTGCCCTCTGCCAACCAGTTGATCAGAAGAATGAACAAGGAAATGCTCAGCAGGTAACGTGAAAGCGGAAGGCAGCAAACCAGCAGTGCCAGTCCGGACAAATATACTTTCCGGTGAAGGTCTTCACGGGAGACAGGGATTTTCATAAATAAAATTCACAAAACATCTTGTAAAATTAAAATAAATTGTATTTTTGCACTCCCTATTTTAAGGGTGATTATTATTAGAACGAAAAAATATATAACAGGAATACAAAGTGAATACACTGAGTTATAAAACGGTTTCAGCAAACAACGCTACTGTTCAGAAAGAATGGTTTGTAGTTGACGCTACAAATCAGGTTCTGGGGAGGCTGAGTTCGCAGGTAGCAAGCATTCTCAGGGGGAAACACAAAACCAGTTTTACGCCTCATGTTGATTGCGGTGATAATATCATTGTGATCAATGCCGAGAAGGTCAGGCTTACAGGCAGGAAGTGGACGGACAAGGAATATGTACGCCATACCGGTTACCCGGGAGGACAGCGGATCACATCACCTGCAGATGTTGCCAGGACTAATCCGGGTAAGATCATTGAAGTGGCCGTAAAAAGAATGTTGCCCCGTAACCGTCTGGGCAATGCTATTTTTAACAATCTTTATGTTTATGCCGGCCCGGAGCATCCGCACGCAGCCCAACAACCCAAAGAACTTAAATTAACCTACAAATAATAAGTATGGAAGTAGTTAACACCATAGGCCGCAGAAAGAGTGCAGTAGCCAGGATCTATGTGAAAGAAGGCAAAGGCAAGATTGTCATCAACGACCGTGCATTAGAGAATTATTTCCCGCTTGTACAATTGCAGTATATTGTAATGCAGCCATTAACCGTTACTGAAACGGCTGATAAATATGATATTACAGTTAATCTTCAGGGAGGCGGAATCAAGGGTCAGGCTGAAGCGATCCGCTTGGGCATTGCCCGCGCCCTGGTTGCTATTAAACCTGAAAGCAAGGGACTGCTGAAGAGCAATAAAATGCTTACCAGGGATCCCCGTGAAGTGGAACGTAAGAAACCAGGACAACCAGGTGCAAGAAGAAGGTTCCAGTTCAGCAAACGATAGTACCCGTCCATTTTGTTTAGCATCTAAATTGGTGAGACTCAATTTCTTCCGGGAACTGGCTACTCATCAATTGATTATTTATAGAACGTAAACAAGTATAACATGCAAAAAACATCCATTCAACAATTATTAGATGCAGGTGTACATTTTGGTCACCTGAGAAGAAAGTGGAATCCTGCCATGGCTCCGTATATTTTCATGGAGAAAGAAGGGATTCATATCATTGATTTGCAGAAAACACAGGTAAAACTCGAAGAAGCCTCTTCCGCGCTGAAACAAATAGCCAAGTCGGGACGCAAGGTCCTTTTTGTAGCCACCAAGAAGCAGGCCAAAGATATCGTTGCAGAACATGTGCAGAAGGTGAATATGCCTTATGTGACTGAACGCTGGCCGGGCGGAATGCTTACCAACTTCCCTACCATACGTAAGGCAGTGAAGAAAATGTCATCCATCGATAAAATGGCAACCGATGGTACCTATGACAATCTGTCGAAGCGGGAGAAATTGCAGATTGCCCGTCAACGCGCCAAGCTGGAGAAAAACCTGGGGAGTATCGCTGATCTGACCCGTTTACCCGCTGCCATGTTCATCGTTGACATCTGCAAGGAACATATCGCCGTGCATGAGGCAAGGCGCTTGAACATTCCCATCTTTGCCATGGTGGATACCAATTCCGATCCCAACCTGGTGGATTTCCCGATTCCGGCCAATGATGATGCCTCCAAATCGATTTCACTGATCCTGGATGTTATTTGCGGCGCCATGTACGAAGGACTCGAGGAACGGAAACTCGAACGCGACAAAGAAGGCGATGTAGCGGAAAAGAAGGGCAGGAAAGGCGAAAAAGCGGAAGATTCGGAAGAAACGGATGAGGAATTCGAAGAATCCCGCGAAAAAAGAGCTGCCGCACGCAAGGCACTCACCCTGAAAGCTCCCGCCAAAAAGGGCGTCGTGGTTGATATCGAAGAAGAAGAAGTAGAAACAGAAGAAGAATAAATTTTTAAATTCATACTATTATGGCTATTACCGCAGCTGATGTCAGCAAGTTGAGAAAAATGACAGGCGCTGGCATGATGGATTGCAAGAATGCCCTTGAAGAATCGAACGGTGATTTTGACCAGGCTGTTGAGATCATCCGCAAAAGAGGTCAGCTGGTTGCCAGCAAAAGAGCCGACCGTTTAGCTACCGAAGGAGTGGTTCTTGCCAAAGTTACCGAGAAAGGTAACCTGGGCGCCATGATCGTTTTAAACTGTGAAACGGATTTCGTGGCCAAGAATGACAATTTCGTAAAGTTTGCCCAGGAACTTCTCAACACGACATTGGAAAAGAATCCTGCCGATCTGGCTGCCTTGAAGAATCTTCCGTTTGGCAATAGCACAATAGGTGACCGCATCACAGAAGAAGTAGGCATTATCGGTGAAAAACTCGACCTGTCGTATTATGCAAAAATTGAGGCATCACAGGTAATTCCTTATATCCATCCGGGAAATAAACTGGCCACCCTGGTAGGTTTTAACAAAGCCCTAGACGTGAAGGTGGGCAGGGAAATTGCCATGCAGGTTGCAGCCATGAATCCGGTTGCCATCGACAGAGCTGATGTGCCCCCTGAGATTATTGAAAAGGAAAAGGAAATAGGCCGGGAACAAGCCCGCATCGAAGGCAAAGCCGAAAACATGCTCGATAAAATAGCAGAGGGTAAGCTGAACAAGTTCTTTAAGGAAGGCACACTGATGAACCAGGAATTCACCCGCGACAGCAGCAAAACCGTAAGGCAATACCTGCAGGGGGTGGATAAGGATTTATCGGTAACGGGATTTTTAAGGTACAATTTGAATCAATAATAACCGTAGAGACGCATTACATGCGTCTCTACAACAATATACCGGGGTGGTCTTTTGATCCACCCCGTTTTTTTTTATATTTACGATACATAAATGCATAACATCATGCCATTGAAATACAAACGCGTACTGCTGAAACTCAGCGGCGAAGCCCTCATGGGTGATAAAAAATCAGGCATCGACGAATCGGTTCTGGAAACCTATGCCCGGCAGATCCGGGAAATCCAGGAATTGGGCGCCCAGGTGGGTATCGTTATCGGCGGCGGGAATATTTTCAGGGGATTATCCGGACTCAAAAGCGGGTTTGACCGGGTGACCGGCGATTATATGGGCATGCTGGCCACCGTGATCAACGGTTTGGCATTGCAGACCTTCATCAACCAGTCGGGCGGTAAGGCAAGGGTTCTCACGGCTATTGAAATGCTCCCTGTAGCAGAGCGGTATACAAAAACACTTACCGAGTCACTGTTTGAACAGGGATATGCCCTGGTATTCACGTTTGGCACCGGGAATCCTTTCTTTACAACTGATACCGCTGCAGCGCTCAGGGGAGTAGAGATCGACGCCGAAGTAATTCTCAAGGGCACCCGGGTCGATGGTGTGTATACCGCTGATCCGGAAAAGGATCCCGGGGCTGTCAAATATCCCGACATCACCTTCGAAGAGGCATATGACAAAGGACTGAAGATCATGGACCTGACTGCCTTCACCATGTGCCGGGAAAACAACCTGCCGATCCTGGTTTTTGATATGAACCGGGAAGGAAATCTCAAAAGAATACTGATGGGGGAGGATATAGGCACGTTGATACATAATTAGCAGCAGTGTCAGTGGCAGCAGCAGTAGCAGCAGCAGTCATGCTGAGCGGAGTCGAAGCGTTTTGTCCAACCTACAACATCCAACCATCACAACCATCACAACCATCACAACAACCACAACAAATTCCAATCTGGTTCTCATTAATAATTCCTGATAATTTATTCCTCTCCTGATTGGTATTTAATTCCAATATTCTAATTTTGCTGCCATTACCTTCAAACCCTTTTTCAAATGGAAGAAGAAGCTATATTTTGCGTTGATATGACGCAGGAAAAGATGGAAAAGGCCATCCGGCATCTCGAGGATGAACTGGTACACGTTCGCGCCGGCAAGGCGACCCCTTCGATTCTCGATGGCATTACGGTGGATTATTATGGCGCAGTCACGCCGCTTGCACAGGTTAGCAATATCGGCACGCCCGATGCAAAGACCATTGTTGTGCAACCCTGGGAAAAGACAATGCTTGCTGTCATTGAAAAGGCCATTCTGTACGCGAACATCGGATTGACACCCATGAACAACGGGGAAATCATCCGGTTGAATATTCCCCCGCTTACCGAGGAACGGCGAAGGGACCTGGTCAAGCAGGTGAAAGTTATGGGTGAAAACACGAAGGTCAGTATCCGCAATGCCCGCCGGGAAGCCAACGAAGAGCTGAAAAAGCTTCAGAAAGCCGGGTTGCCCGAAGATCTGGAAATAGAATCACAGGAAAAAGTGCAACTGTTGACGGATGAGTATATCCGGAAAACGGATGTCATTGTTACAGGCAAGGAAAAAGATATTATGACGGTGTAGAGCAGTAATGAGTGATGAGTGATGAGTGACAAGCGGGTTTTATTCCCCTTCCACCAGTTTATACAATTCATCCAGTTTTGGTGACAGAATAATTTCAGTGCGCCGGTTTTTCTGCCGGGCTTCTGCAGTTTTGGCAGCGTCAACCGGTTGATACTGGCTGCGTCCGGCAGTAGTCAGCCGTTGTGGATTAATGGACGAGCCTTCCAGCAAGATCCTTACAATGGATGTGGCCCGCAGAACACTCAGATCCCAGTTGTCCCTGTAAACAGATCCTGGTATCACCTGAACATCATCGGTATGCCCTTCAATCATCACATTGATCTCAGGGTTCTGCTCCAGCACTTTGGACAGGTTTTTCAATGCCACTGCGCCCTTCGGATCCACAGTCGTGCTTCCGCTTTTAAAAAGCAGCTTTTCATCGAGGGAAACGAAGACCTTGCCGTTCTTCTGCGTGACTGTGAGACCCTGGTTTTCAAATCCAAGTAAAGCATCCGTGACTTTTTTCCTGAGGGAGGTCATCACCGATTCCTGTTGCTGCAGCATCTTTTCAAGATCGGCCAGGCGGGCATTCCGGTCATTCAGCTCGGACTGCACCTTGTCGAGTTCGCTTTTCCTGGCATTGACATCCGATGAGAGTTTGCTGAGATCGGATTCCCGTTTTTGCAGGTCTTTCTGCGCAACCTGTAGTTCATCCATCAGGCGCCTGATTTCCCCTTCGCTCCCTTTCAAAAGGGCCTGCTGCGCTTCCTGGAGATCCCGGTAGTCATTGGTGAGCTGTGCGTTCTGCCGGGTAAGGCTGCCTACTTCTTCTTTCCATTTGAGCGTGTCCTTGCCTGCCCGTGCCAGTTGACTTTCAGCCCGTGCCAGGCGTGCTTTCAATTCCCTGTTGTCAACTGCAAGCTGCTCATTCTCGGTTTTCAGGATGTTCTTTTCCTGCTGGCAGGTGAGGGCTTCCGACTGCAGGGAGGTGAATTTGGCCGGTGGTACGCACGATGCGGCAAACAGGGCAAGGAACAGAAACGCATTTATCTTTTTCATCACAAGGATTGTTTTAGGGTATAAACCTTAATCCCCGAAATTAACACCCTTGTCAATATTCCCAACTATAAAAAACAATTAATTATTAACTTTGCGAAACTTGAAACCTGCTTTACCCAGGTTATTTCGCACCGTGATGATGAAATTTCCGGATGATGGATACTAACAAGGAAGAAAAATTGCTGGATCAGATCAATTACCCTGCAGATCTTAGAAAGATCGACAAGGATCAGTTGCCGCAGGTGTGTGATGAACTCCGTCAGTTCATCATTGATATGTGCTCATCCAATCCGGGTCATTTGGGCGCCAGCCTGGGCGTTGTTGAGCTTACTGTTGCCCTACATTATGTTTACAATACCCCCCACGATGCGTTGATCTGGGATGTGGGCCACCAGGCATACGGCCATAAAATCCTCACCGGCCGTAAATCGGTTTTCAACACCAACCGGCAGTACAAAGGTATAAGCGGCTTTCCGCGGATGAGCGAAAGTGAGTATGATTCCTTTGGCACCGGGCATTCATCCACCTCCATATCTGCTGCCCTGGGTATGGCAGTTGCAGATCGGCTGCAGAAAATCAAAAGGGATGTCGTGGCAGTCATTGGTGACGGGTCCATGACAGCGGGACTGGCCTTCGAGGGTCTTAACAACGCCGGCATGGAGAACACAGATCTCCTGGTCGTGCTGAATGATAATAATATTGCCATCGATCCCAGCACAGGGGCCCTGAAAGAATACCTTACCGATATTACTACTTCCCGTACTTATAACAAGGTCAAAGCAGAACTCTGGCATCTGTTTGGCAAGATCAATAAAATAGCGCCCCATGCCCGGGAATATGCGCAGAAGCTCGAAAACGGACTCAAATCAGTCCTCATGCACCAGAGCAATCTCTTCGAATCCTTCAAGTTCAGGTATTTCGGGCCGGTTGACGGACACGACGTGTTGCACCTGGTGGAACTGCTGGAAGATATGAAGAGCATCCGCGGGCCTAAGCTGTTGCACATTCTTACCGTCAAAGGGAAGGGATTTCCGCTGGCAGAGATCAACCAGACCGTTTACCATGCTCCTGGAAGGTTCGACCGGAACACCGGCGAGCTGGTGGGTGCCCATGGGAATGACAAGGAACCTTCCCTTTACCAGGATGTGTTTGGTCATACCTTGCTGGAGCTGGCGCGCCTGAACGACAGGATCGTGGGCATCACGCCTGCCATGATCTCCGGTTGCTCCCTGAAAATACTGATGGATGAAATGCCGGATCGGGTTTTTGATGTGGGAATTGCGGAGCAGCATGCCGTGACCTTTTCGGCCGGACTCGCGGCGCAGGGCATTACCCCTTACTGCAATATCTATTCTTCATTCCTGCAAAGGGCTTATGACCAGGTAATCCACGATGTTGCCCTGCAAAAACTGCCGGTTGTTTTCTGCATCGATCGCGGCGGCATTGTCGGATCCGACGGCGCCACGCACCAGGGTGTGTTTGACCTTGCCTACCTGCGGTGCATACCCAATATCATCCTCAGTGCTCCCATGAACGAGGAAGAATTACGGAATATGTTGTACACAGCCCAGCTCAGGAACCAGGGAACCATTGCCATCCGCTATCCGCGGGGCAGGGGCAGCATGGTCAACTGGCAGGGACCTTTCCGGGAAATTGAAATTGGAAAGGCCCGGATGGTAAGGCCCGGGAAGGATATCGCCGTTCTCACCATAGGCAATGCCGGCAACCTGGCGGAAGAGGCCCTGGAAAGACTGGAAGCGGAAAACATAGAGGCAGAACACTGGGATATGAGGTTTGTCAAGCCCCTCGACCAGGAATGCCTCCACGGGATCTTAAGGCACTTCAAAAATATTATCACGGTTGAGGATGGCGCTGTAAACGGCGGCTTCGGCAGCGCGATCCTTGAATTCATGGCCGATAACGGTTACCAGGCGCATGTGAAAAGACTGGGTGTCCCCGATGAATTCATCGACCACGGCACCCAGGTGGAATTATACAGGCAATGCGGCTATGATGCCGACGGCATTTACAAGGCCGTGAAGTCGATGGTGGTACCAAGGATGCTTTCCAAAGTCGGTTAACCACCACCCGCTCGGCGAAGTTTTCTTAACTTCGCCGCTTCTAAGTTTCTAATAAGGCAGTTTTTGCGGAGATTGTGCATTAAACCAGAAGGTAATTAATTCTATTTCCTTCTTCTGTGGTTTTATCCTGTAATAAAGTGCATTATGTTTTGTTACAAAGCCTTTACGGACGTTTTTACATTTTCTCGAAGCTTCGAACATGTATGGATTTTCAGCAATCTGGCTTAATACATTTTCTACTTCGTCCGCGAAGTTCTTGATTTCTCTGATAGTCCACTTTTCAGCAAGATGATCGAGTATCTTAAAATAGGTTATTCTGGCTGTGGCTGTCCACCTAATTTTCATTGGTTTAGCTTATATCTGGACTTAAGTTCTTTCATTACCTGCTCATGGGGTATTAACTCGCCCCTGTCAGCTTCAGCCAGACCTTTTTCAATGGATTTACGTTCATCTTCGCTAATTTCATCCCACCAATCAGCTTTCTTTTTAAATACATCTTCAACCTTTTGAAGGATAGATGGCTTTTCAGTATTTATAATAAGCTGAACCAGTTCCAGTTTCTTTGCCTGTAAATTCATAATACAACGCATTTGAGTACAAATTTAGAGATTATTACTGACATTTTAATGTCACCCCCGCTCGGCGAAGTTTTCTTAACTTCGCCGCTTCTAAACTGTAGTCTCCGACTACCAATTACACCGTTTTCCATGGCAGTCCATCCGTTACCAGCAAATTGAAGCGTTAAATAGTGTAATCCTTCCTGATCATTGATCTGATAGCCGGTTGACATAACGGTAGAATTTCATTAACATGAACAAGTTAAAAGTAGTAAGAAAATATTTATTTCAATACATTGTATTTGTTAAAAAAAATTATACAGAATCAAGCGAATGGTAGTCACAGACTACGATTCAAATAAAGCGTAGTTAAGAAAACTACGCTTAGCTGGGGAAACTTACTAAGTAAAAACTATATATATTATGACACAAGCAATTATAGCTATTATTATTGCTAGAAATAGTATACTACTTATTAAATAGGTTTGATAAATAACTTTAATTTGTTTGTCCTCGTTGATATAATTTTTAAGCTTCTTAAAATCAGATATTCTTGCCATCTCATATTTTTTTATGTCTCCCTTCTTACGTAAAATACTTTTTACAATTACGGAAAAGGCGCCATTAATTATGCCAACAATTACTAAGGAAAATCCTAAAAAGGTAAGAATTAAGGCCATAAGTACATTACATTTTTAAAGTCCATTTGGTCCTTTCATAAAAGGATAAGCTCTTTGAAAGAGTAGTTGTAGTTTTTGAAACACTACCTCCAATACCAAAGCCTATACCAATTTTAAATACATTATATGAATCTCCAAAAGACATATCATTTTCATAGCGAATATTATTACCAATATCATTGCCAGATAAAGAAAAAGATACAAACCCCCAATTACCAGTGAAATTTTGAGACTTTCCAGCAAACTCGCTTAATGATAATTTCCCTGTTGTTGGAACTGCAATAAAAAAATTATAACTCATTGACGCTTCAATACCATATGCTTTCCCTTTAGAAACAAATGAAGCACCATTTGTACTATTGGCTAAGTCACCTGCCTCATATGTAAATCCAATCCAAGGTATAGCTATTGTAAAATCAAGAGACGTTCCAAATAGAAGTTTATGCGCATCCCCATCTAATGCGGGAGCCTCGGAATAATCTATTGGTTCATACTTAGTAATCCAACGATAAGCTTTAAGTTCGCCTTTTTCACCAGGATGGGTCGAAATATAGGCTTCCTGACGAACTAAAACATGATCGAACATTGGTGCTAGTACGTTTGCATATACTTCCTCAAATAATACTATCTCTCCTAAACAATTTTGATATTTACCATCACCAACATAATAATACCTGTTTTCCTTACTGGCTGTAATACGAGGTGTAATAGTTCTGCAAATCCAAGCCTGTCCACTGCCAAGTCCATTATCAAATACCGGCTCATAAAACCTGAAATTTTTTGCTCCGTTATCACTTCCTCCTCCGCCGTCACCACCGGGTAGTTTAGGATCCATTAAGGCAGACAAACCTGTTGGATCATTGTATTTCAATGGATTGTTAAAACAATAGGTGTAACGATTGAAGTTTAGGGTATAATCTGGTGATTGAATATAATTATCCGCGCTTAAAAACTGAGCAGTGAGCGGATCATAAAGCCTTCCGTTCATGTTGATCAGTTTAAACCATGGCAAATGCTCATGACCCGTATAACCTCTTCCGATAAACAACCAAGGCTCACTTTCGGGGGCATATACTGACCAATCTGCCGGATTTCTCATTCTACCCCAAGCGTCATAACTGTGTTCCTTAACTTTTGCATAAGACTGATTGAAAATGCTCATGATGTTACCCTGGTAATCCCTCAGTAAATAATAGTATTTTGTGGTAGTACCCTGGGTGATTGCTACAACAGGGGCTGTATATGCATTACCTCCAATAAATGTATATTCTTTCTGAAATCCACTGCTGTCTTGTTTCATATAACTATTGCCCATATACCATCTTGTAAAAAACGGAGTACCATTTTGTTGTACGACCATTTTCGCTCGCTGATTGTTGCAATTATATGTAAAGATAGCATGATAATTCCCTTCATGCACAGTACTGAATTTAGCCAACGAATTATAAGTTAGGGATTCATTCATAAAACGTAGTTAAGAAAACTATGCTTAGCGGGGGTGAAATCAAAACTTCCTCCCCACGATCAGCACGTCGTCGATCTGGTCCTGGTTGATCTTCCATTCTTCAAAGGTGCGATCGAGGATCTCCTTCTGCCTGTCAACTTCCAGGTCACCGATGCCTGCCAGGAGTTCCTTCAGGGCAGCGATCTTGAATTTCTTGCCATCGGCTCCGCCAAACTGGTCGGCATAACCGTCTGAAAACAGATAGCACGTATCTCCCTTCTCCAGTTGAAGATCATGGTTGGTAAAGGTTTTTTCCCTGCCTGTGGCACGGCCGATGGCAAAACGATCGGCCTTGACTTCGATGATCTCACCCTTCCGTACCATGATGAGGGGATTGAACGCCCCGGCGTATTCCAGCACGCCTGTTCCGGGAGTATAGCATACCAGCGAAATATCCATCCCGTCATTCACAATGTCCTCTCCCTTCTGATGCAGGGTAACGGCAACCTCCTCATTCAGCCTGTCGAGTATGACCGAAGGGGTGTAAATCCCCTGTTCAATGATGATCTTGTTGAGCGAGGTAAATCCGATGAACGACATGAAGGCACCGGGCACGCCATGGCCTGTGCAATCCACTGCCGCCATGAACTCCTTACCGCCTGCGGAGTTCATCCAGTAAAAATCGCCGCTTACAATATCTTTCGGTTTAAAGAGGATGAACGTCCTGTCGAACGGAATATCGGGCGGTAAAATGGCAAACTGGATTCTTTTGGCATAGGTGATGCTGTCCGTGATATCCCGGTTTCTCATCGACAATTGCTCATTTGCCTCTGACAGGGCCTGGGTGCGTTCGCTGACTTTCTCTTCCAGGATTTTCTTTTCCTGCACCAGGTTCTTTTCCCTGATCCGGATGAAGGCAATGATCGAGGCCAGGATGAGCGCGATGAGGGTGACAATGAAAAATCCCCGCTGGTAGAATGGGGCCAGTATCCTGAAACTGTACTCTGCGGGTGTGGCGGTCCATTCGCCCTGGCCATTCCGGGCCCTTACAGTCATAACATACCTGCCGGGCTGCAATTTGGTGAAGACGATCGTATTGTCATTTTTCTGATCCACCCAGGTGTCGTGATACCCCCGCAGCATCACCTGGTAGGTGAGTCCTTCGGGATTGGTCAGGGATACGCTGCTGTATTTAAATGTAATGTCATTTTCGGTGCTGGAAAACCGCCTTCCGCGGGTCATTTCTGTCGGCACTCCTTTAACCAGCATCTCGGTGAGGCGTACGACAGGCTTTACGGTATCTTCCCGTGCCATCAGGGCCAGATCACAACGTATGGCGCCATTGGCCGTACCAAGCCATAATTTGCCCCTGCTGTCCATGCACCAGGCATTGCTCCTGGTTTCAATGCCTGTAAAGCCTACCTTTCTGGTAAAGGAAAGTATTTTATTCTTTTCCTGGTCAATTTTATTCAAGCCGCGGTTGGTGCCTGCATAAATGTTATTATCTGCGTCACAGGTCAAAGAATTGATCAAATTGGAAAGCAAACCGTCGCCCATGTCATACCGGCGTACCACCGAATCGTTATCAAGCACCATCAGTCCGTTGGACACGGTGCCAATCCATATCTTGCCGTTCCTGTCCTCAACAATACAGCTTGGAGCAACCTCGCCGACGGTTGGAATTTTCCGGAACACGCCTTCATGTAGGCAGGTAAGGCCTTTTTTCATGTCGGAACCGATCCACAAATCACCCTTGGAATCGGCGTACAAGGCAGTGATTTGATTTCCAGCCACCCCTGCTTCCTGGGAATAGGTGGCTATATAGCTTTCCGTTTCAATGTCATATTCAATGAGTCCTTGTATGGTTCCTATCCAAAGGTGATTGTCCTTACCTATCTCAAGCGCCGTGATGCCTTTCGAAATGGTCTGGAACGGCAGGTACCCGTTAATCCGCGGCTGGGCGACAAACCGGCTCTGGCCGGTATGAAATAGCATCACCCCCTGGTCGGCCGATCCGATCCAGATGTTATTGTTTCTGTCTTTCCTGAATAACAGGATCTGGTTGCTGATGAAGCTGTTCGACTGGTTGTACAGCCTGGAAGGAGGAGTCTTTCCTTCTCCGGCGTATACCAAAATTCCCAGGTTGGTGCCCATCCATATCTGCCCCCGGGGATCTTCAATCACGGCATTCACCTGGTTATGCGGCAGTCCGTCCTGCGTGGAAAAACTCACAAACTGTTCACCCTTGAAGATTTCAAGTCCCTGGTCCGTGGTCCCGATCAGCATATTTCCTTCGGCGTCTTCCCGGATACACCAGATGTGATCGTCATGCAATCCGTTGGAGGTATTGAATACGGTGATATTTCCCGTTGGCTCGATACGGCTGATGCCACCTTTATTGTTGTTGTCCTGCCAGTGCCCGAACCAGAGGTTGCCGTTGCGGTCTTCCGCAATGGAAGTTACCCAGTTGGATGCCAGGCCATTTCGTGTATCAAAAAAGTGAAACTTGTTTTCTTTTTTATCGAGCTTTTTGATGCCTCCGTTATAGGTGCCAAACCACAGGTTCCCCTTGCTGTCCTCGAACATTACCGAGGTGGGGAAGAATTTGAATATGCCTTCTGGGGCATAATTTTCAAATGAATTGTCGGACCGGTTGTATTTTTTGATTCCCGCATTGGTCATGAAGTAGTGATCGCCGGCTGCTGTCACCAGGCTGTTAAAGACCTGGTCGCCCAGGCTTTTGCCTTTCAGGTAATGCTCATATTCAAAGAACGCCGCCGGTTCCCGGGGATTCTTTATCCGGAGGGCGCCGTCGAGTTCCGTGGTGATCCATATCTGGTCGTCAGGATCCTGGCTGAGCGATGTGATATTGGAACGGATGAGGGAATCTGAGGGCAGTATCCTTTCAAACAATTTGCCGTCATAGCGGGTGAGTCCGCCACCCTCATGCCCCATCCAGATCCTGTCGTCCCGGTCGGTGAACAGCACCCTTACAGCGCCGGGGGCAAGTCCGTTTTCAACCGAATAAGAGGTAAAGGTGCTGCCGTCGAACCTGGAAACGCCCGTTTGCGTTCCCAGCCATACATAGTGCTGTTTGTCCTGAACGATGGCATATACTTTCGATTCGAAACCCTGCGATGTGCTGTAATTGTCAAAAAAATAAGTTTGCGCGCGAACTCCGGAAATGCAGGAGATTCCCAGGAAGAGTAAGAAAGAGGCAATGGTCCGGAGCATGGAAAAACCTTATTTCTTCGACATGAAGAAGAAGGTTCCGTCCTCATCCTGCAGTCCGGTTATTTTTCCGAATTTGGGACGCTGCTGGTTGCTTTGGGTCACCGCCTGGTTCACTTTGTTGACGATGGTTTCGATGGGAATACAGGCATTGGGATTATTGGCAAGTGTATTGGCGAAAGTCTGTGTAAATATGGAATTGTCCACGGCCAGTTCATATCCGGCTGAGGAGAATACCTGGGATGATTTGAATTTTACGGCCTCCCAGTCATTGCAGTCCCTTTCCTTTGGCACTTCACGCATGGCCTGGTAGAAAGTAGGACCTGATTCGCAGGCATCCGTAATCACCAGGTTATGGGTCATGTAAGCCGAATAGGATTGCAGCGAAGCGCGCAGCGCATTCAGGTTATAATAGGTGAATTCATCATCGCGTTTTGCATCCACTGGGATCCAGTACCCTGTCTCATTGATAAACTTGCCATGACCGGCATACCAGACCAGCAGGGCATTGACTTTATTGCTGCGGAGCAGGTCCCTGAGCTCAATGGAAAAGAATCTTTCCATTTCTTTTTTGGTCATGTCCTGTTTGTGGATGAGCTTATGCACGTCATACCTGGCAAGCGCGGAACGCATGAGCGTTACATCTTTGGCAGGCCCTTCGAGGCTCGGGAAAGTCTCGTAATTCGAGTTCTCGATGAAAACAACCCAGGTACGGCCCATGGGATTTGCCTCCAACAGGGAAACGCCTTCCCGGTTGAGCACAAACGTGGTGGTCGTATCGTTCCCGTAACTGTCTGTGGCGGTAACATTGAACCTGTTTTTATTGGCCACATTGATGGTTGCGGTAAAGCGCGGATTCAGGTCGCCGAGCGCAAAACTGGCAGCCACCCCGTCGATCAGGATGGAACTGATGGTACTTTCATCGGCAATGGTGCCTTCGATATAGAGATTGGCATTGTCGGTATCGAGGTAGATCTCACCGTTATCAGATGCATAGGGAGCCAGGATGGAAATGGCAGGTGGGTCGATCTCGGTACGGGTGATGGAATACCGGTTGGTTTTGGCATTATTGTATACATCACCGGCAACAACCGTTATAAAATCCGTGGCCGAAATGTCCACCTCAGCTGTGAACTCGTAATTATCGCCACTTTTGAAAAAGGTCGCCGGCGCTTTGTTAATCATCACCGTACCAATTTCACTGGCGTCGGAAATTTTGCCGCGCAGGGAGACCGTGCTTTTGTTTTTGGCTATTTTCAGCGTGGAATCAGCGAAAACCTGCGGATCAAGCAGACTGATTTTCGGGGCGGCTGTTTCACGATTCAGCTCATACAACCTTTTCCTTGCCTCATTCAAATGCTTCTGGGCAACGAGATCTTCCGATGAAAGAGCAGCCAGCCTTTCATAATCTTTGATGGCTGATTTGAAATCGCCGACCTGTTCGTAGGAATAGGCTCTTTTGTAAATGGCCTCGGTCATTGCGGGGTCAAGCAGCAGAACTTTGGAAAAGTCATTGATGGCATTCTGGTGCTGGGTGAACTCCTGGTAGTAAATCCCCCGTACCAGGTAAATCTCCTTGTCATCGGGACTTTTAATAAGGATTTTGGAAATATCATCAATCGCTTTCGGATATTCGGTTTGTTTGGCATAAATCCGGCTTCGGATCAGCAGCGCCTCTTTGTTGCCGGGCTCTTTGGCCAGCAAAGCATTGCAGCTTTCCATGGCGGTTTCTGTCTTGCCGAGCTGAAGTCTCATCCTGGAAAGAGCCAGGTAGGCTTCACTGAAATTTTCATCCTTGTTGAGGGCTTTGCCGTAATCGGCTTCAGCCTGGTTATAATTCTTCATTTTTTCCGAAACCTGGCCCCGGTAAAAATTGTTCTCGGTATTGTCCTTCAGTGACAGGGCTTTATTAATGGAAACCAGGGCATTGGAATAATCTTCGAGCGCTAGCTGAACCCGGGCCAGAAGCCTGAAAGCTGATTCAGATTTTTTACTGAGTTCCGTGCAGCGGGTTACGAGTTCCAGTGCAGTCGAGTAATTGGCCAGGCCATAATTAACCCGGGCGGCATTGTAGTAAAGATCCGCGTCTTTCTGTTCAAAAACCAGTGCGCGCTTCAGGTCATCCGCTGCATTTTGCAGATCCCCGGTTGCTTCAAAGGATTCGGCCCTTTTCAGGTATGCCTCGGCATACTCAGGATTGGTTTCCAGGGCCTTGGTGAACTGTGTGATGGCGTCCTTATGGTTTCCCGCCTCAACAAAAGTTAAACCCGTTTTAAAATTCTGTTTAGCATTCTGTGCGGCAATTTGCATGCACAGGCAGCCTGAAATCAGGAGGACGAGGAAGATGCTTTTTCTCATAACCCAGAAGTATTTGATCGGTGGAACATGGTATTGTAAGCTCTTAATGCTGTAATAGATACGAAATATAAATGAATTGGTTATTGATTGTGGTAGAAAAATACAACATCCTCCCGGATACGGTGCTTAGCCGGGGTGATATGCCGGATCACAGGCGCGGAAATCCCGGCGCCGAACATACCCGGCCCTGTAAAAACCCGGGCTTCGTCCCACAGGTTTTCATCCAGAAAACTGTTCAGCAATTTCTGGCCTCCTTCCACAAAAACCGATTGCAGGCCCTTGTCATAAAGGTACCGGAGAAGTTCCCCGAGCACGCTGCCGGTAAAATCAAGACGGACATATTGTGTCAATCCTTCCTGTGAATCTTTCAGCGCATTGAATACGAGGGTAGGCATGGAATTGTCAAATAGATTCAGGGTGGCCGGCAAACGGAGATTTCTGTCGAGCACCATCCGTACGGGAGAATTACCGGACCATTGCCTCACGTTCAGCCTGGGATTGTCAAGAAGCGCAGTTCGGGTCCCTACCAGGATCGACTGTTCTTCGCTGCGCCATTTGTGCACCAGGATGCGTGATATCTCGTTGGATATCCAGTTGGGTTCCGGAACACCTGCATTCTCCCGCAGGACATCCATAAATCCATCACTGGTCTGCGCCCATTTGAGAATGACCATAGGGCGTTTCTTCGTGTGATAGGTAAAAAAGCGTTTGTTGAGATCCCGGCACTGATCCTGTAAAACGCCGGTGGTTACTTTCACGCCGGACTGTTCCAGCTTCCGGATGCCGTTCCCGGAAACCAGGGGATTGGGATCCGATGTGCCGATGACCACTTCGGGGATGCCCGTTCTGATTATCATATCTGCGCATGGCGGAGTTTTTCCGCTGTGTGAGCAGGGTTCGAGATTCACATACAGGGTGGAAACCGACAGCAAGGATTTGTCGGCAACGGCATCCACGGCATTCACCTCGGCATGGGGTCCTCCATAAACGTGATGAAAGCCTTCACCAATGATCCTGTCGTTGTGAACAATCACTGACCCGACCAGTGGATTGGAAGCAGTATGCCCGAGCCCGAGAGCAGCCAGGTCGAGGCACCTTTTCATATAGGTTTCCTGAAGCACTCCTGAAGTCACTTTCTTTTTTATAAATTTACGCTATGGAAAGGGTCCAAATGCTCTCGGAAATCAGGAATGCTTACCGGCAGGAATTAGTCGGTCTCTATCCCGATCCTGAGATCCGGAGTATATTCTACCTGGTTTCCGAACATTTGCTAAATTACAGCAAAATTGACATTCATCTGAAAAGTCATGAATCAATTTCTGCACCCGTCTCCCAAAATTTCACAGAAATTCTTCAAAAGCTCAAAAATTGGGAGCCCGTTCAATACATCCTGGGACATACCGGGTTTTACGGACTTTCGTTCCGGGTTGATTACCGCGTGCTGATACCCCGCCCCGAAACGGAGATGCTGGTTGAATGGATATTGCAGGAGGAAAAGGGCAAAACACCCGCTGTGGTCGATCTGGGCACCGGCAGCGGTTGCATTGCAGTTTCCCTGGCGGTTAACCTGCCAGGTGCCAGGGTTTCGGCCTGCGATATTTCGGAGGATGCCCTCACGGTGGCGCGGATCAATGCCCGGGAGAACCAGGCTGAAGTGGATTTTTTTTACTTTAACCTGCTGAACGATGTCACCCTGTTGCCCGCGAAATACCAGGTCATGGTCAGCAATCCCCCGTATGTGCGGGAACTGGAGAAGTTACACATGCGCAACAATGTGCTGGATTATGAGCCCCCTGTGGCTTTGTTCGTGCCAGACAGCGATCCGCTGATTTTTTACAGGCGCATCGCCCTGCTGGGCAGAAAGAACCTGGCAGACGGAGGATCCCTCTACCTGGAGATCAACGAAAATTTTTCCCATGAAGTGGTTAAGATTCTGGAGAATGCCGGGTTTTATGGGATTGAAGTTCGTACGGATTTGAATGGCAAAGCACGAATGATAAAAGGAAGGAAGTAGGGAGATGGGGAGAAAGGGAGATGGGGAGAGGGGGAGATGGGGAGAAGTAGCAGTGGCAGTGGCAGTAGCAGCAGGAAAACCCTTCAAGCGGTCCTGAGACCCTTGAAGGGTGAAATATAGCATATTTGCGTCCCTGCCTGCCGGCAGGCAGGTTTGCGAGAAATACTTCCTATCAATAACAAATTTAAACCCATGGAAATCCCCCAGGCCCTCGAAAAACTCCGCCTGATCTGTAGCAGGCAGGAGAAAAGTCCCGCTGATATCATACAGTTGTTGAAGCGATGGGGAATCGACCAGCCACATTACCCGGGGATCCTTGACAGGCTGCGGTCGGAAAAATTTCTGGATGAGAACCGCTATGCAGCGGCCTTTGTTGCTGACAAAATGAAATTTGACCATTGGGGAATTGTCAAGATCCGGTATATGCTGCATCAAAAAGGTATTGGCAGCGCCGCGGCAGACAATGCCATCCGCGACATCGACCACGATGCATACCGCGCTATGGTGGGCAGGGAGATGGCGAAAAAGCGAAAATCGCTGAAGGGCACTCCCCGGGAGATCTGGGCCAAACTGGCCCGGTACGGTTCTTCACGGGGGTATGATATGGAGGTTATGCGGGAGTTTTTAGAGGATGAATTATCCCCCTAATTTTGCTACATTTGTCCCCTTATTTTAACTCTATAGGTCCATGATCACAATCGATCAAATTAAAGTGTTAACAGAGCGCACCGACGCCCTGGGGAGGTATCTTTGACATTGACCGTAAACTTTCCCTGATCAAAGAAGAAGAGGAAAAAACCCACGCCCCGGAATTCTGGAATGATCCCAAAGGAGCTGAAAAGAAGCTGAAAGAAATATCCCTGCTGAAAAGCTGGACCAGCGAATTTGACAAGCTGAAAAAAGAGCAGGATGATCTGACCGTGCTTTTCGATTTCTACAAGGAAGGAGAAGCCACGGAAGAGGAAGTCGATAGTACTTATGCGTCTGTCATAAGCCGGGTGGAAGACCTGGAATTTCGCAATATGCTGCGTCACGAGGAGGACAGGATGGGCGCCATACTGAAGATCAATTCCGGCGCCGGCGGAACGGAAAGCCAGGACTGGGCCCAGATGCTGATGCGCATGTACATCCGCTGGGGAGAACGAAACAACTACCAGGTTCGTGAAGTGAGCTACCTCGAAGGGGATGATGCGGGCATCAAATCGGTGACCCTTGAATTCGACGGGGATTATGCTTATGGATACCTGCGGGCTGAAAACGGTGTTCACCGGTTGGTGCGCCTTTCTCCATTCGACTCCAACCACAAGCGGCACACTTCCTTTGCCTCGGTTTTTGTTTCACCTGTAGTGGATGATGAAATTGAAATCGTAATCAATCCGGCCGACCTCGAATTTGATTATTTCAGGTCGGGCGGGGCAGGCGGACAAAACGTGAACAAGGTG
The DNA here is from genome assembly GCA_016930375.1 of Bacteroidales bacterium. GTDB lineage: Bacteria > Bacteroidota > Bacteroidia > Bacteroidales > UBA10428 > UBA5072. The sequence continues at coordinate 27,942 of JAFGGU010000102.1, forward strand.
GAGACCGGAGTCAGGGTCAGGCATTTGCCCACCGGAATTACAGTCGATAATACCGAAACACGCTCCCAGCTGCAAAACAAGGAAAATGCCATGCGCATACTCAAGTCCCATTTGTATGAGATGGAACTCCGCAAGCGTTCGGAAAAGCAGGCCGAGATCGAGGGGCAGAAAAAAAAGATAGAATGGGGATCACAGATCCGCAGCTATGTTTTGCATCCTTACCGGCTGGTGAAGGATCTGCGGACCGATTATGAAACATCCGACACCCAGGGTGTGCTGGATGGTGATATCAATGCTTTCATCAAGGCATTTTTGATGGAATTCGCCGGAAAATAATTGCAATATGCTTACCATTTACCATAATCCCAGGTGCGCCAAAAGCCGGGAAGGACTCAACTACCTCAGGGAACACAGGTTTGCATTTGAGATCGTCGAGTATCTCGAAAATCCCCTCACGGCCAATGACCTGAAAAGGATCCTGATGAAACTGAACCTGAAGCCTGTTGAGGTGATCCGCACCCAGGAAGAATTATTCAGGAAGGAACTGAAAGGCAGGTCATTTACGGATGAAGAATGGATCGATCTGATCATTGCGAATCCAAAATTGCTGCAGCGTCCAATCGTTGAGAGTCATTATAAGGCTGTGATTGCCATTCCCGCATCAAGAATTCAAGAACTTAATAAATAAAGCGCTATGGAATACAGGAAAGAACACGACACCATGGGTGAAGTCAAAGTACCCGCAGAAAAATACTGGGGTGCACAAACCGAGCGTTCGAGAAACAACTTCAGGATAGGTCCTGAGGCCAGCATGCCAAAAGAAATCATCTATGCATTCGCCTACCTGAAGAAGGCTGCTGCGCTGGCGAACGCTGAACTTGGCGTTTTACCGGCTTCCAAACGTGACCTCATTGCCAGGGTGTGTGATGAGATTCTGGAAGGCAAGCTGAATGACGAGTTCCCGCTGGTTATTTGGCAAACCGGATCCGGCACCCAGTCCAACATGAATGTGAACGAAGTGATCGCCTATCGCGCGCATGTTCTTTCGGGCGGATCTCTTACGGATGAAAAGAAGATTCTGCATCCCAACGATGATGTGAATAAGTCGCAGTCCTCCAACGATACTTTCCCCACGGCGATGCACATTGCAGCATATATCATGGCGGTGGAGGTCACTTTGCCGGGGCTGCAGAAGCTGCGTGACACCCTTTATCAAAAATCGCTGGACTTCAGCCGGGTTGTGAAAACCGGCCGCACGCATTTCATGGATGCTACACCGCTATCCCTTGGACAGGAGATTTCGGGTTACGTGCAGCAGATCGACAATTCCATGCGGGCCATCCGGAATGCCCTGGAAATGGTAAAAGAGCTTGCGCTCGGTGGAACGGCCGTAGGAACCGGTCTGAATGCCCCGAAAGGTTACGATGTGCTGGTGGCCAGAAAGATCGCCGAACTTACCGGTCATCCGTTCATCACGGCTCCCAACAAGTTTGAAGCCCTGGCTGCGCATGATGCCATGGTTGAATTGAGCGGTGCATTGAAAAGAACTGCCGTATCGCTGATGAAGATCGCCAACGATGTTCGCATGCTCAGTTCGGGACCGCGGAGCGGGATCGGGGAGATCATCATACCCGACAATGAGCCCGGTTCCTCCATCATGCCCGGCAAGGTAAATCCCACCCAGCCCGAAGCTCTCACCATGGTCTGCGCACAGGTGATCGGCAACGATGTCGCAGTTTCCGTTGGAGGCATCAACGGTCATTTTGAGCTCAATGTATTCAAACCGGTCATTGCGGCCAACGTGCTGCAATCTGCGCGACTCCTGGGCGATGCCTGCCTGTCGTTCAACGAGAAATGCGCTGAAGGGATCATGCCCAACGATGAGGTCATCCGGGAGCACCTGCAGAAGTCGCTGATGCTCGTAACCGCCCTGAATCCCCACATCGGGTATGAGAACTCGGCTAAAATCGCCAAAAAGGCGCACAAAGAAAATAAGACACTGAAACAGGCGGCCATCGAACTGGGATTGGTGACTGCAGAACAGTTCGACCTGTGGGTGGATCCCGCCAAAATGATTTAATAGAGATACCGATGAACGAACGCGAAAAACTCTTTGCTGAATTTCCTCCGGTGAGCATTGCCGAATGGGAGGCAAAGATCAGGGAGGATCTGAAGGGCGCTGATTACGAGAAGAAACTGATCTGGAAAACACTCGATAACCTGAAGATCAAACCTTATTATACGGCTGAAGATCTTATTGATCTGCCTTATACCAACGTTCCGCCAGGCAGTTTTCCGTATATCCGGGGGAGCAGAACCACTGACAATTCGTGGGAGATCAGGCAGGACTTCAGGGTGTTTGACACCGGAACTGCAGCGCAAAAAGCCAAAATGGCAGTTGACAGGGGTGTAACCTCCGTGGGTTTTGATCTCTCCGCCATGGGAGATCTCTATTTTCATGACTTCAAAAAACTGATCTCCGCAATCGATAGTAAAAACACCGGTCTGAATTTTATCACCGGTGAGAATGCCCGTGATATTCTCGATTATGTGCTGAAGACACTGGAAGAGTCCGGTCAGCCATCCGCTCAGGTATCCGGTTCTTTGGGTTATGATCCTGTTGGACAAATGACTTCTTCGGGAGGCTTTTACAAATCAGCTGAAGAGGATTTTAAGGAAGCCGATAAGCTGCTGCTGACGGCTGAAAATGAATTGCCCCGTTTCAGGGTCATTTCTGTAAACAGCAACCTTTTCATCGACTCCGGCGCTTCGCTGGTACAGGAACTCGGCTTTGGCCTTTCCATGGCGGCAGAATATCTCACCCGACTCACCAGCATGGGGCACAGCGCTACGGATATCGTAAAGCACCTGCAATGGAACCTGGGCACGGGACCGGAATATTTCATGGAAATTGCAAAGATACGGGCGGCGAGGTTGTTGTTTTCAGCGCTACTGAGCGCATACGACAGCGATCATTCAAAATATCCCCCTGTTTTTATTCACAGCATAACAACCGATTGGAACAAGACCCTGTACGATCCGCATGTGAACATGCTTCGGTTAACCACCGAGGCTATGTCGGCCATTCTCGGCGGATGCGATTCACTGCTGGTGAAACCCTATGATTCGTGGTACCAGGAACCCGGCGATTTTTCCGAAAGAATCGCCCGGAACATCCAGATCATCCTGAAGGAGGAGGCTTATTTCAACAGGGTCGTTGATCCTTCGGCCGGATCTTATTATATTGAATCCCTTACCGCCTCACTCGTTGAAAATGCCTGGCAGCTCTTTCTGAAAGTGGATGAAAAAGGAGGTTATATCAAAGCATTTACGGAGGGACAGATACAGGAAGAAGTCAGAAAAACCGTTACACGCCGGTTGGAGTTGATCGCATCCCGGCGGGAGGTCCTGGTAGGGACCAACCAGTATCCGGATTTGCAGGAGGCCATGCTCGAACAGGTGGATCCTGACATTGCCTTTCGCAAAGCCGCTGAAAATAATAAACGCCTTGCTGAACCTCTCCCCCGCGGACGCGCTGCCGAGGGTTTTGAAAAGCTCAGGCTGGCAGTTGAGAAAAATCCGGGTGGCAGGCCCAGGGCATTCATGCTTACTTATGGCAATCCGGCCATGCGGCTCGCACGATCGCAGTTCTCCTGCAATTTCTTTGCCTGCGCCGGGTATGAGGTGACTGACAATCCCGGGTTTGCCACAATCCCCGAAGGTGTTGACGCTGCCCTGAAGGCCAAAGCGGATATCATCGTGGTTTGCAGCAGTGATGAGGAATATGCTGTGATAGTCCCTGAAGTTGCCTCACTGGCAGGTGGTAAGGCCATCATTGTCGTGGCCGGCGCGCCGGCTTCCATGGAGGAGCTCAAACAAAAGGGCATCACAGAATTTATTCACCTCCGGTCGAATGTCCTGGAAACGCTCAGGCACCTTAACGGAAAGCTGGGTATCTAACATTTTAAACTATAACGGATGAAACCAGATTTTAAAAACATACAACTGAATCATCTTACCGGATCACAGAAACCCCCGCAACCCGCTGCTTCCGAACCCTGGCTGACAGCCGAGCAGATACCGGTGAAGCCGGTGTTTACTGCAGCGGACCTGGAGCACATGGAACATCTTTCTTACGCTGCCGGCATCCCTCCCTATCTCCGCGGACCCTATTCCGGCATGTACGTCATGAAACCATGGACGATCAGGCAGTATGCCGGTTTCTCCACGGCTGAGGAATCCAATGCCTTCTACAGGCGTAACCTGGCAGCGGGACAAAAAGGACTGTCGGTTGCCTTTGACCTGGCTACCCACCGGGGATACGATTCGGATCATGAAAGGGTAGTGGGCGATGTGGGGAAGGCCGGGGTGGCGATCGATTCCATCCTCGACATGAAGATACTGTTCGATCAGATACCGCTGAACAAAATGTCGGTTTCCATGACCATGAACGGGGCCGTTCTTCCCATCATGGCCTTTTATATCGTCACTGCGCTGGAACAGGGAGCAAAGCTCGAAGAACTGAGCGGCACCATGCAGAACGACATACTCAAGGAGTTCATGGTGAGGAACACTTATATCTATCCTCCCGACACCTCCATGCGCATCATCGCGGATATTTTCAGGTACACTTCGCAGTACATGCCCAAATTCAATTCCATCAGCATTTCGGGATACCACATGCAGGAAACCGGCGCTACAGCCGACCTGGAACTGGCCTATACCCTGGCGGACGGACTGGAATACCTGCGCACCGGGGTTAAAGCCGGACTGGATATTGATTCCTTTGCTCCGCGATTGTCGTTTTTCTGGGCCATCGGCATGAATCACTTCATGGAAATTGCCAAGATGCGCGCTGCACGCATGCTGTGGGCAAAAATCGTAAACCAGTTCAATCCGAAGAATCCAAAATCCCTGGCGCTCCGCACCCATTGTCAGACATCGGGATGGAGCCTCACCGAGCAGGATCCGTTCAACAATGTGACGCGTACCTGCATCGAAGCTATGGCAGCCGCTTTGGGCCACACACAAAGCCTTCACACCAATGCACTGGATGAGGCCATAGCGCTGCCGACTGATTTTTCCGCCCGCATAGCCCGCAATACGCAAATATACCTCCAGGAGGAAACCCACATCACCAAATGTGTGGATCCCTGGGCCGGTTCGTATTACGTGGAATACCTGACCCATGAAATTGCACACAGGGCATGGACACTGATCCGGGAGATCGAAGACCTCGGGGGTATGGCCAAAGCCATCGAGACGGGATTGCCCAAGATGCGTATCGAAGAAGCCGCAGCCAGGAAACAGGCCCGTATCGATGCCAAAAAGGACATTATTGTCGGGGTCAACAGGTACCGCCTCGACAAGGAAGATCCCATTGATATTCTCGAAGTGGATAACGACGCAGTGCGGGAAGCGCAGATCAAAAGGCTGAATGAGGTAAGGGCAAACCGCGATCAGGCGGCAGTGGAACATGCGCTCGACCGGATCACCGAAGCCGTGAGAACCGGCGAAGGTAATTTGCTCGAATTATCCGTAGAGGCGGCCAAACAACGGGCTACCCTGGGCGAGATTTCCTCTGCCGTTGAAAAGGTAAGCGGCCGCTATAAGGCTTTCATCCGCTCCATATCGGGGATCTATTCATCCGAATCGGCCGGAGAGGAAAGCTATGTCATTGCCCGCGGATTATGCCAGGATTTCGCCCGGCGCGAAGGCAGACAACCCCGGATCATGATCGCGAAAATGGGACAGGACGGGCACGACCGGGGAGCCAAGGTGGTCTCCACCGGGTATGCCGATATCGGCTTTGATGTCGACATCGGTCCGTTGTTCCAGACCCCTTCCGAGGCAGCCCGGCAGGCTGTGGAAAATGATGTTCACGTGCTGGGCATTTCAAGCCTGGCCGGTGGTCACAAGACCCTGGTGCCCCAGGTGATCCGGGAGCTCAAAAAACTCGGCCGCGACGACATCATGGTGATCGTGGGCGGTGTGATCCCCGCGCAGGATTATGAATTCCTTTACAAGACGGGTGTCGTGGGTATCTTCGGACCCGGCACATCGGTATCGGCAGCGGCGCGGAGGATACTGGAAGCGCTTTTGGAAACGTTGCATAATTAGGGGAAGTCTTGCAGTCATGCAGTCATGCAGTCATGCAGTCTTTCAACACACAGCCTAAATCCCTAAACAGCTAAACTCCTAAACTGCTAAACCACTAAACCGCTATACTCCTAAACCGCTAAACTCCCATTGCCATTTCACAACAATTCACTATATTTGAATAATAACACGCAAGCTATGGAAGAGCACAAGAGTAACGCCGGACAGGGATTGGGCATTGCCGGTCTGGTGATGGGGATAATGGCCATACCCATGGGAATCATCCCCTGCACATTTTACCTCGGGATCCTGTTCGGTATTATCGGCATTGTGCTGAGCCTGGTTGCGCTTTCCCAGGCCAACCGGGGTCACGGGCCACGAAATTTGATCATTGCGGCACTCGTTTGTTCGATTGTGGGACTCGTATTCGCCACCGTGGTTGGGTTCACCATAACACGCCACGGCGCCAGTTTTGTCAAGGAAATGATCCGCGAAGGCAAGGATGGGGATTTTGACTTTGAAGATTTCGAAAAAGGAACCGGCGATATTCTTCATGATCTCGAAAGCGATACAGCTGCCTGGGATGAGCATGCTCCCAGCAATCTGGATCAAATGACAGACAGCCTGAAATCACTTGAAAGTGAATCTGAGAACCCGGACGAATAACTATTTGATCATTAACCTGATCTTTACAGGGCTCATTCTTATTCTCATTCTATATTCTTTCATTTTCAGCGCAGAGGGGAGTAAGCATCCTGTGCCCTCGGCAGGAGGGCTTACCGGTCAGACACTTCCCAGCACAGGTTTATCCCGTAGTTTTTCTGAAATCGTTCGTTTGGAATTTGACCAGGCCAGGAAGTATAATCCCTTTGGAATCAGGATATTCTCATTTTTCTTTCTACAACTGCTGCTTCGCATTACCGGAAGTTTTGCGGTGTTTTACGCCGGATCTGAAAAACTCCGGTTTATGGTCATTGCAGATGCTGTATTCTCATCTATCCTTTTTATTTTATGTTTCTGGCCGTTTTTCGTGTCTCTTGTACGTCAGCTAATGCACTAATCCCATGAATATTCATTTTATTGCCATCGGAGGCGCCGCCATGCATAGCCTGGCCATTACCATGCAGCAAAGGGGGAACTTCGTCACCGGTTCGGATGACGAAATTTTTGATCCGGCCAAATCGCAACTGGAAAAAGCAAGTTTGCTGCCTTCCGCTTACGGCTGGTACCCCGAAAGGATCACTGCTGACCTCGATGCGGTTATCCTGGGCATGCATGCGCACAGCGACAACCCGGAGCTGAAAAAAGCCCTGGAAATGAACCTTAAGGTGTATTCCTACCCGGAATTTCTTTACCATGAAACCATGGATAAAACCAGGGTTGTCATCGCCGGGAGCCACGGCAAAACAACCATAACCTCCATGGTCATGCATGCGCTTCGGCACAATGGATATCGGTTTGATTACATGGTTGGGTCCCGACTGGAGGGATTTGACAACATGGTTAGCTTGTCGCCCGACGCCCGCATTGCGGTTTTCGAAGGAGACGAGTATTTGTCCTCCTGCCTGGATCCGCGTCCCAAATTTCATTTATACCAGCCGCAAATAGCGCTGATCAGCGGGATTGCCTGGGATCACATCAATGTTTTCCCCACCTGGAAAGGATATGTGGATCAGTTCAGGATCTTCATCAACAACATGCAGGAAGGGTCTCATTTGGTATACTGCTCTGAGGATATTGAGCTGAAGGCACTGGCGGAAAATGAGAATCCCCATGTCAGCAAGGAACCCTACACGACACCGGATTATTATCTGGAGAAGGAAACCAGTTATATCAGGCGGGGCGACCGTTCTTACCCCCTCATGGTGTTTGGCCGGCACAACATGCAGAACATGGAGGGCGCGCGCAGGATCTGCAGTCGGTTAGGTCTCACCGATGACCAGTTTTTCGGCGCCATGACAAATTTCAGCGGGGCAGGCAAGCGTTTGCAGTTATTGGGCCGGAATGAACGCACGGCAATATACCTTGATTTTGCGCATTCTCCCTCCAAGGTGGAGGCAACCGTAAATGCGGTCAGGGAGCAGTTCAGCGATCGCAGAATGGTAGCCTGCCTGGAACTCCATACTTACAGCAGTCTCGACCGGAAATTCCTCGATTTTTACCGTCATACCATGGACGGGGCTGATGACTGCGCGGTTTTCTACAATCCGGAGACCGTGCTGCACAAGCGGCTCAGGATGATCTCGAAGGAGGAGGTATTCACAGCGCTTGACAAAAAAAATCTCCAGGTGTTCACCGATAAAAATGAGCTGGAATCCTGGATCTATGCTGCGGCTGGTGATAATACGGTGCTTCTGCTCATGAGCTCGGGAACTTTTTCGGGCATAAATTTTAAGGAACTTTCTGATAACATTTTGCGTACATAATCCGGACATATCGTTATTTAACCTGTCAAAACCCCAAACCATGGAAATAAAAGGTTCCGCCGTTAAAAGCATTCCCGATTACATTAAGAAGTTTCATCCCGAAAAATATACCGAGTGGATGGAATCCATGCCCGAAACTTCACGGCATATTTTTGCCGGTGGCGTGATGCCTTCCAACTGGTATTCCTTGCGTGATGCCGCCATCCTGCCTACCGAAGCGCTGGGCAAAATCGTGTTTAAAGATGCCCAGGAAGGCGCCTGGCAATGTGGCAGGTACAGCGCCGAAACAGCGCTTAACGGGATCTATAAATTTTTCATCAAGGCAGCTTCACCGCATTTTATCATTGAACGGGCCGGCAGGATCTTCACCACCTATTACCAGCCATCCGATATGACCGTGGTAGAGAAAGGAGAAAATTATGTTGTATTGCACATTACCCGCTTTGAAGAGCCTAACGCCCTGATCGAAGCGCGTATTGCGGGCTGGATCGAAAAAGCCATGGAAATTCACGGAGTGGAACAGGTTACTGTCACCATACCGAAATCACTTACGAAGGGTTATCCCATCACGGAGATCCGGGTGCAGTGGATTCCCAAAAAGTAATATAACCCTTCAAGCAGAATGTAACCCTTCAAGCGGTCCAAAGGACCCTTGAAGTGGTGGTTAAATTAGGACCAATATTTCCCCAAAATTTATTGGCCGCATCAAAATTTTATTTTACTTTTGCAAACCTGTTCCGAATTAGGAACATTCTGGTCCGTTCGTCTAGGGGTTAGGACGTCAGGTTTTCATCCTGGTAACGGGGGTTCGATTCCCCCACGGACTACAAAAATGATTGTAAACCCGCTTGAAAAATCAAGCGGGTTTTTTCATTTGACTGGTCTGTGGGGGAATCGAACCCGGCCAACGCACGGCTATTTACTGCAATCCGTTGTGAAATACACATTCGGGCTGCCGTCTGTGCAAACCTTAATTTCTTCAGGAGGGAAAGGCATTGTCCAGACACATACCTTTTTCAACCCGGGCATATTTTGTATTGACAGATAGCACATCCCAACGCCTTCAAAATCCTGACCAATAGAAATGTTATTTGTGAGATCCAGGCTGGTTAATTGATTCCCATCACAATGAAGAATGTTCAAATGTAAAAGATTAGAAACGCCGAGATTAGTTAACTGGTTATCACCACAAAACAATTTTTTCAAAGCGTTATTATGCGAAATATCGAGGCTGGTCAACTGGTTATTAGCACAATACAACCATTCTAACGCAGGATTGGAAGAAACATCCAGGCTGCTTAACTGGTTATCATTACAACCTAATCCGGTTAAGGAAGTATTTTTGGAAACATCCAGGGTGGTTAAATGGTTACCATTGCAGACTATACTTGATAAAGAACTGATAGGGGATACTTCCAGGCTGGTCAACAGGTTATCAGAGCAACCTAAAATAGTTAACGAATCATTATGGGAAACATCAAGACGGGTTAATCGGTTACCGGAACAATGGAATTCATATAGCGTAGCATTATTGGAAATATCAATGGTTGTTATTTGGTTGTTTTCACAGAATAAATATTTTAGAGCAGTGTTGTTAGTAACATCAAGGTTTGTTAATTTGTTATTTGTACAAGATAAAATATACAAAGCACTATTCTTTGAAACATTCAGCGTAGTTAGTTGATTATCTCTTGAGTCAAGGTCGTACAATGCAAGGTTTCCGGAAAAATCAAGTGCAAAAATTTGATTATTGTTGCAACCCAATGTCATTAGAGCCCCATTCTTTGAAACGTCAAGGGTAGTTAACTGGTTATTTCTGCAAAATAAATACCTTAAAGAGGTATTATGTGAAATGTTTAGACCTATAAGATTGTTATCTGAGCAATCCAGCCACTCCAGGTATTTGAAATTTTCGATGCCCCTTAAGTCCGAAATTTCACAAAGAGAAACATCCAATGTTACTATCATCTCAGCTTCCTTGGAGCTGATTATACTGTCTCCATTTGTATCAACTCCCCTTTCAATGAGTGCTTTTAAAAAATTAACATCTGTTATTTCATTCTCAGGTTGCGGTTTCGGGTCGGGACTATCCTTTTCACATTGAGTAATCAGAATCAGTGTCGATATAATTAATATTAATCGAACGAATAGCATCATGACCTATAGATGATTAAGAATTAATATGCAAATTATTAATTGAGTGATGAATGTCAAGTTTATCTTGAATATGATAAAATCATTAAGGATGTGGTCGCTATCTTGACTAAACGTCAAAACATTGTAACAAATACTACAATTTTTAACTGGGATTTCTATCGTTTTTTTACTGTTATCATGCGAATTTGATCGGAATTTTCGATGTAAGGAATGTTGCTAACGATCGCCGGTATGTGATGTTGTGTTTTCGAAGCGCTATGTGGTCGAGTTAGCAGTGCTTAACCAAGTGATTAAACAATAGCTAACCCGCAACCAGCAATAGCATATACCGGTGTTGGCAAATGTGCTTAATCTATTTTCTTATGATGTTCTTTCGTTATGACTAATCACATAAAATGATAAATGGTTTTGTCAAGATGACTTTGTTTTGAAGAATTGAAAATAAGAATAGCCTAATGAAAAGGCAAAATATAGTCCGACTACTGGCCAACCAACTTTCATTATGCCAGAAATTGTACCTAGTACTGAAATAATTGTTCCAATTACATGTGTTATCAATAATGCTGGGATGAGAGTTCTATGTGCTTGTGAATAATCAATGTTTCTTGAGAACCAGGTTACTAGTCCAATTGTAATAGATCCTAATGCAGAATATTGTGCCATAAGCGACACTGATGAATTCGGAACTACACCATACATTAATAGGACTATATTCGGAATCAGCAACGCACTAAGTCCACTAAGACTTAATACAACTGAATTGACTATCAAAAGAATTTTAAGCTTCATAAAGAGTTTTAAATGTTAAAAAATACCGAAATTATTCGTTAAAGCATTGTTGCCAACGGTTGATGGTTTGGTGTCGTGCGGGATTACGAAGCGAAAACTTATCAATTTGCACCGACTTTTTTTACGAGTCACAAACCTTCGTAAACCTCTGAAACCCGCATGTACTATACCATGTGTTGTGGGTATATGGTTTTTCATTCATAAACTACTATTCTGTTTTATTCCCCATACAGTGTGGTGTATGC
>JAFGGU010000103.1 GCA_016930375.1 Bacteroidales bacterium
CAATTAATGACCAATCATTTTGTTGAAGTAAATAGCGCTGTCCACCTGCATTGTACACAACTATTGTTTGTACGAAGTGCTGCTAAAATGGGATTAACTAATATACTATGAAACTTAACTAAAATACCTTCTCTCTTTGACATTTCTCACTTCTCATCCAGCCTTAACCTGTCAAACGGACTAACCAACTGCTCAAGACCCTTTGTGGTGATATGGGTGTATATTTCCGTTGTCTTGGAGGAATTGTGTCCTAAAAGATTCTGAATGTACCGGAGATCTGTTCCGTTCTCTAACAAATGCGTGGCAAAGGAATGCCGCAAAGTATGCACCGTTGCATGCTTTTTTATACCTGCCTTTTTAACTGCATCATGCATTAACGCCTGAACACTCCTCATACTGTACTGACCCCCGGTAACGCCCTCAAATAACCAGGTCTCAGGCTTTTCTTCGCGATAATACCGCCTGAGCCAGGTCAATAATTCTTTTGATAAAATGGTATACCTGTCTTTCTTTCCTTTGGCTCCCTTTATAAAAATCATCATCCGTTTCGAATCAATATCACTGACCTTTAACCCTACTACCTCACTGAGCCTCAATCCCCCTGAATAAACGGTCATCAAAATACACTTGTGCTTAAGATTATTGACACTCTTGAATATCCTCACCACTTCCTCCTCACTCAATACCTCAGGTAAAATCCTTTCCCGCCTAGGCCGCTCCAGCTTAAATGTTACCTGCGACCGGTCCAGTATCTTTTCAAAGTAAAACTTTATTGCACAAATACTTATGTTATGATATGAGGTTGAAACACTCCTCTCTTCGGTAATGTACAATAAAAACTTTTCAATATCCGCCTGCGTCAGAACCTCTATTTCTCTGCCCTTAAAGTAATGTATGAATTCACGCAATGCACTGCAGTAATTTCTGACCGTGCTCTCACTATACCTGAGCTCCTTCAGCTTGTCTTCAAACTGAGGCGGACAAACTACATTTTCAAAACTGCTGTCCCTCTTCCTCCAAACCAGCTTCCTTTCAGCCCACTCATCCTTGTATTCCAGCTTCCAGTTATTTTCTTTGCAGAAATCTTGCAGCACTTCCAAAATACTGTCAATATGCGGTAAGGTCCACCATTTCGCTTCTGCATCATAGTAATAAAAGGGCAGTGTCCTGATCAACGCTACCAATTTCGGTTCATAACGAAAAATGACTTTGATGCGACCCTTCGCATGTCTTATTATCAACATCCTCTCCTTCTGCAGTATATCCTGATCAGTTTTCCCGGGATTATTGCCCTCCAGAATCACCAGCACCCCCTCGATATTCCGAAGCTCACCCAACGACCTGGCCCTATCTGGGATATACCAACACTTCATTGAATTGCTCCACAATACACCATGCAAGGATCTCACCTTTTCAACTACTTCTTTTGTATATGGAAAACTGAGCTTTAATACCGGCTTGTTGCGATGAACAGCCGGCCGGGCAATTATTTTTAATGGATTATCCATTGCATATAAACGGAATATGATGTTGTTAGACGCAGGAACAATGTGTCAGACAGATAAAGCAATTTCACACTTCGTGCCCCTCAATCCCATACCCACCAACACTCCTGGCCAGACTTGATTACTGGCTACAAACCTCCACCCGTGATTATGGATTAATTCATGATTGCTTAAAAACTGCTTTTCTCACTAACCTATTCAATCTTCCTCATTCAAATATAATAAATTAGTTGACATTTGATGTGAAAAGTCTATGGTTACTGATAAACAGTTGACTATTTAACGCAGATTGTTAATATATGGTTGCTAAAAATCAGAACTGTCAACTGCCAACTGCCAACAATCTGCTATTTTTACGGCATGAAAGGGAAATTTGCCTTAACACTTACCACACATCGCATACTGGGTCACCTGTTCAATCCCGTAATTATTACTCCCAGTCCAAACCGCGAATATTACTCGGTTACTGACCGGCTTTCCCTTGCCAACCTCCCCCAATATGAACAACATCTCCTGCCCGAGGAAACCTCCCTGGTTAAAATCATCGAGGAATATTCCGATTGCCAGCTGCTGAAGGTTTTCTCCAAAAAAAGTATCAGCGCACAGGACTTCCTGGCATCCATTGACGAACCGGTTTATGAACGGCAGGTCAGACCTTACATCGAAAGAAGACTGCTCCGCTGCATCGACCTTTTCTCGGGAACCGAAATTCCGGTCTATTACAAAAAACAACACAACAATATTTACGAAACCGACCGTCTCGTTCTTCAGGAAGATACAGCCAACGCAGTTTTTAACTTTAACAGGAATTCTGAAGGCATACAGTACTTTCTATCCATCAGCTATAACGACGAAATTATCACCCTCAACGGCAAACTCGGCTTCGTGCTAACCAATGATCCCTGCCGCCTTGTGCTTGAGAACCACATTTTCCAGTTCGACGATATCGACGGCAAAAAACTCCTGCCCTTTTTTAAAAGGAAAACGATCAGCATACGCCCCGAAACTGAAAAAAAATTCCTCGAAACTTTTGCCAAACCCGTTATCCGGAAATACAAGGTCAATGCTTCAGGCTTTACAATAACCGATACTCACCAACAACCCCGGCCGGTTCTTTCACTCGAATACCACATTTCAGGCATGCCCGTGCTGATGCTTCGTTTCAGGTATGGTGATAAAACAGAATATTTTGCAGGAAAAAAATCAGAGTTGCAGGTTACGCTGACGGATTCCAATAATCAGATCGAATTCAGGAGGATGAACCGGGATACAACATTCGAAAACCACATCATATCCTCACTCCTCGAGCAGGGCCTGGCCAACCTGGATGTCTCGTCATTTGCTCCGCTGCGTTCGAGAAAAACCGAAAATATCCTGATGACCTATGACCTGGTGAACTGGCTGAATTATAACACACCTGCACTGCAAAAACTGGGCATTGAGATTGTCCAGGCCAATCACATAAGGCCTTATTACCTGCAACAGGTCGATCTGAAACTCAAGGTATCGGAAAATAAAAATGACTGGTTCGACATCCACGCCGTGGTGCAATTTGAAGGTTTTGAAATACCTTTTATAAAATTCCGCTCTGCCATTCTCGACGGCCGGCGTGAGTATGAGCTTTCCGACGGCCATATTGTGGTTCTCCCAGAAGAATGGTTCGCCCGCTTCAAGGATTTGTTCTCCTTTGCCCGCGACAATGATAATGACCTGCTGCTCGAAAAGCAGCATTTCCCCTTGCTACAGGAAAGCCTGAAAGGCTTCAGCGGATCATACGCCGGTAAACTTCGAAAATGGCTCGACTCGGCTGCTTATGAAGAGCAACCGGTTCCGGCTGAAATTACAGCTGAACTCAGGGATTACCAGAAAAAAGGCTATAGCTGGATGTGGAAGCTGTATGGCCATGACTTCGGCGGCTGCCTGGCCGATGACATGGGACTTGGCAAAACACTGCAGACGCTTACCCTTATCCAGCAAGCCATCAATAAAGAAAAAGAACGTCATTGCGGACCCTCCAATTCCATTTATGACAGGCAGCTTACGATATTCGATTCCATGAACGCTGCTGAGGTAAGAGCAAAACCTTCCCTCATTGTTGTGCCGTCAACCCTGGTTCATAACTGGCTTAACGAAGCAGGCAAATTCGCCCCCGGCCTGAAAGCAGGATACTACGGAGGACAAAACCGGAAGGCTTTCCGGCATTATTATGAGAACTACGATATTATCCTGACTTCCTACGGACTTATCCGGAATGACCTGGACGCCTTGAAATGCTATGATTTCCTTTATGTTATTCTCGACGAGAGCCAGGTCATTAAAAACCCGCATTCCAAAACCTATAAAGCTATAATTACCCTGAATGCTTCACACAGGATTGTGCTTACCGGAACACCCATTGAAAACTCACTGACAGACCTCTGGGCCCAGATGAACTTCCTCAATCCCGGCCTGCTGGGCAATTTCGATTTCTTCAGAAATCAGTTCGTCACACCCATCGAAAAAAACAACGACGAGAAACAGTCACATATCCTGCAAACCCTGATCAAACCTTTTGTCCTCCGGCGCACAAAAAGCGAAGTGGCCCGTGAACTACCCGCCATCACACAACAAATCATTTTCTGCGACATGTCGGAATCCCAGCAGGCCTTTTATGAAACTGAAAAATCAAAGGCCCGCAACCTCATCCTCGACAACATCCGCCAGCAAGGCATCGAAAAGTCCTCGTTCATGATCCTGCAATCACTCACCAAACTGCGCCAGGCGGCCAATCACCCGGTAATGATCGACACTGGCTACAGCGAAAGCTCCGGAAAACATGACGTGATTATCGACAATATCAACAATCTGGTGGCTGAAGGCCACAAAGCACTTGTCTTCTCCTCATTTGTAAAGCATCTTGAACTGTATACGGCTTATTGCGAACGGGAAGGACTGAAATACACCCTGCTTACCGGGGAAGTGCCAATTAAACAAAGAGAACCGATCATCAGGAATTTCCAGGATAACCCGGACATCCACTTGTTCTTCATTTCGATCAAGACCGGTGGATTCGGACTGAACCTTACCTCAGCCGATTATGTGTTCATCCTCGATCCCTGGTGGAATCCCGCCGTGGAAGACCAGGCCATGAGCCGCGCCCATCGGATCGGACAAAAGAAAAATGTTTTCGTTTACCGCTTTATTGCCAAGGATACCCTCGAAGAAAAAATCCAGCTTTTGCAGGAAAAAAAATCACACCTTGCAGAGAATTTTATCAGGGAGAATAATATGTTTAAGAGCGGAGACGGGGAGGAGCTGATGAAGCTTTTAGAGTAGAGCAATGTCCCCCGCTGGCGGGGGTGCAGGGGGTGGACGTGATATTTTTATAGCATGTAATCCACCCCCTACCCCCGCCAGCGGGGGACAACGCTACCAATCACCATTCACCATTCACCATTCACCATTCACTTTTTTCAACCCCAATTCCTTCCCCTTCTCCATCATCAGCCCGTATGCCTGCTCATAGTCATTCTGAATGATACCTTCCAGAATCGCTTCCTTAATCGTATTCTTGATCACGCCAACCTCCCGGCAGGGACCAATGTCAAAGGTTTTCATGATAAGTTCGCCATCCACGGGAGGCTGGAAATTGCGCACGGCATCCTTTTCCTCGATCTCTCTCAGCTTTTGCCTGACCAATTGGAAATTACCCAGGTACAGTTTTACCTTTTCATCGTTCTTGGAAGTAATATCTGCCTCACAAAGCATCATGAGGTCGTCAATATCATCTCCGGCCTCAAACAGCAAACGGCGAACTGCCGAATCGGTAACCTCTTCCTCAACGAGCGCAATGGGTCGCAGGTGCAGTAACACCAGCTTCTGAACATACTTCATGGTGGTTCCCAGCGGAAGATGCAGCCGCCTGAAAACATCAGGCACCATTTTGGCCCCAACAAATTCGTGTCCATGGAATGTCCAACCGTGTCCCTCAATGTATTTCCGGGTCACCGGCTTGGCAATATCATGCATGATGGCCGCCCACCTGAGCCAGAGATTGTCAGTTTTCTCCGATAATTTATCAAGCACCTGCAGCGTGTGCCTGAAATTATCCTT
Source organism: Bacteroidales bacterium (assembly GCA_016930375.1). Taxonomy (GTDB): domain Bacteria; phylum Bacteroidota; class Bacteroidia; order Bacteroidales; family UBA10428; genus UBA5072. Next base: position 5,598 of record JAFGGU010000103.1, read on the forward strand.
GTGACGTTTTTTATCCATTACCGCCACGCCTTTCATCCTCGAAAACTCAGGAAAGATCAGGTCCAGGAGTCCTGTATTCTCAAGCAGGTAAAACCCGACCGACGGCCTGGGCGCCTGCACGATCTTGTTCAGTTCGTCGATGATGCGTTCTTTGGATATTATTTCAATTCGCTTTTTATTATGTGAAATGGCTGCCAGCGATCTTTCCTCTATGGCAAATCCAAGCTGTGCAGCGAACCTGATGGCCCGCATCATCCGGAGGGGATCATCGGAATAGGTAACATCGGGGTCCAGCGGCGTGCGGATGATCTTATTTCTGAGATCATCCAGCCCGTTAAACGGATCTGAAAGTTCGCCATAGCTCTCCTTGTTCAATGAGATGGCCATGGCGTTGATTGTAAAATCGCGCCGGTTCTGATCGTCCCCGAGGGTGCCATTTTCAACGGAAGGTTTGCGGGAGTCGGATTGATAGGATTCTTTACGGGCTCCTACAAATTCAATTTCCAGATCATCATACCGCAGCATAGCCGTCCCGAAATTGCGGTATACCGTTACCTTTCCTTTCCTGCCGGTGATCCTGGCCAGTGACTTTGCCAGGTCAATGCCGCTGCCTATAACCACAATGTCAATGTCCTTGGAAGGTCTTTGAAGGAGAAGGTCTCTCACGTATCCTCCAATCACGTAACACGGCAGGCTCTGCTCCGAAACCATTTCGGAAATAATCGGGAATATTTTATTATCGAGCGGGATGATCATGTAAAAACATTAATCAGGGGGCAAAAATACAATTTTAGCGCAGATTAATAATGACTAACTATTGATGATTTCCCGCAAAAGAATTATTTTTACAACGTATTTCACTAAGGGGGTGCCCTAAAAAATCGGGCTGAGATCATACCCTTAGAACCTGATCCGGGTAATGCCGGCGAAGGGAATTG
>JAFGGU010000104.1 GCA_016930375.1 Bacteroidales bacterium
CGGAGAGAGAGGGATTCGAACCCTCGGAACCCCGAAGGGTTCAACAGTTTTCGAGACTGCCCCGATCGACCACTCCGGCATCTCTCCGATTGAATCGATCATCGCAATAACCGGGGCAAAGATAATGGCAAATTCCATATTACAAAAATGAAAAAGTCCTGCATCCGCGAGGACTTTTTCATTTTATCTACAAGGCACTGATACGCTCAATGACTTGCCGGTGCAGTCCGGATTTCTTCCTCAATCAAAATGTTCTCAGTATTGCCTTTATCTTTATGTGGCGCATGAGGCTGCCAGCCAAGCGTGAAAAATAATACAAAGAAACCAACCACATAGGCCAATGCCACATGCCAACCCTTTTTTATATAATTGACGGTGTTCTTTGTTTCGGGATACAGATTGGATAATGCAACACCCGCTGATGATCCAAACCATATCATGGATCCGCCAAAACCTACTGTATAAGCCAGCATTCCCCAATCATAACCGCCCTGTTCCAGGCACAATTTGGTCAATGGGATATTGTCAAATACCGCCGAGACAAATCCAAGCGCAAAAGCTGTCCAGGCCGATGCAGGAGGCAATTCATCAACCGGCATAAGTGAGGCGCAGGTAACAAGAGCCATCAGAAAAACGGTTCCCATCCAGGCATTTTTCATTTCATGCCAGGGTGTCTTTCTGAAGAAACCACCTATAATAATTCCAATCCAGACTCCTGCTGCCGGAAAATCAAGTGCCCAATTGGTGACAATGGCAAAAACAAGTATCATAAAAACAATACCGATCCTCCCCCAGTCAACACGTACATCTTTGCTGGAAGAGGCTATTATGGGCTGATACCTGTCCTGCTGAATGGCACCAACAACACCGAATACAGCAAGCGCTGCAAACGAAGCAACAAAGGCATGGAGAACATGGAGAGGATTAACTCCATCAATCCACATCAGCGTTGTGGTGGTATCCCCCACTACACTACCTGCGCCACCGGCATTGCTGGCAGCGACGATCGCAGCCAGAAAACCGATATGTACCTTGCCCTTGAATACCACCATGGCAATAGTTCCACCAATCATGGCAGCGGCAATATTATCAAGGAAAGATGACAATACCATGATGAAAAAAAGCAGGATGAATCCGCCTTTCCAACCAGACGGGAGATAATTCGGAAGTAGTTCCGGCAGCCTTGATTCTTTGAAATGTTCTGCTAGTATGGCAAAACCAAACAACAATCCTAATAAATTCAAAAGAATTCTCCATTCTCCTTCTTTTGTTGCCGTACCGAGGAGATGCTCCGTGACCGAGAAATCTGTGAAAACATATTTCGCGATCAGAATGGCAGCAAGCCCGCTCAAAGCTACATACATCGTCTTGTGATGAAAAACCGCTACACCCATTAGTGTAAGCGCAAAAAGAATAAACTCCAGGCGGATTCCTGAAATGGCCGGCATTTTGCCGTCAGCTGCTGTAATAACCTGGCTAATAAAAATTAAAATAATTGTATATAAAAGAAACCGGTATCTGTGAAGAATTGACTTCATAGTAAAGTATTTATAATGTGTGTATGAATAATATGTAAAACGGGAAAAAGAGCAATTATAAAGCGAAGGGATTTAACGAAGGCTATATCTGAAGTTCACAAATGAATTCAGTTGCGGACCTGACCTGCAGATTGTGAAATACTTCGGCTGTATACCGATGAATCAATTGAATGACAATATCGTCTGAAGAAAAGAATGCAAAACGTAAGGATAACCTTCTATGGTGAGTGATCTGATTGATGATGATCTGCTGTACCTTTTCGGGAAGAAGCGAACCGGCATGAAAAGGCAGATTCAGGTTGTAGGATAACCCGGGTGACTCCTCAGAACGTTCATTAAAGTCGGCACTACCTTGTAGAATGATGATCCCCGGATTGTTGATCAGGTAAAACAGGAACAAACCGTTGATTATAGCGATGGAAAGAAATGATAAGTGTAATTTCAATCTCTTCATCAGCAACAACCACAATTGAATTTTATAGCTGCGAAATTAAGGTAAAACAAGAATATTAACAAAACTGAAAGTTAAAGGTTAATTTATGGCTCCTTAGAATTACGTAAAAAATCTCAAAGGACAAATTACGAATTGGATATCTTTACAAAACGACTAAGATTCAACGTTCAAAAGTAATATTTTCACACATGTATCGTATCATCAACATCAACAAGCAAAACCTGGCTGATTATCCGCAGGTGATTTGCTTTATTAACCCGAAGAACCAGTATTTCAACCTGAAAATGGAGTGGCTGGCAGAAAGATTTGCAGAAGGTCTCTCAATCCGCTTACTCCAGCTTAATGACACCAGGAAGATTGCCGGTTTCATCGAATATATCCCCGGAGAATTTGCATGGCGTGCCGTAAGCACCAAAGATTACCTGTTCATTCATTGTATCTGGGTATATCCTAATCAAAACAAACAAAAGGGATTTGGTTCAGCTCTTATTGAAGAAGCTGTAAATGATGCGAAACGGATGAACATGAAAGGGGTTGCTGTTGTAACCAGTGACAGTTCGTTCATGGCTGAAAAAGACTTGTTTTTAAAGAATGGTTTTAAGGTGGTTGATGAAATAAAAAACCTTCAATTGCTGGCCCTGCAATTTGACAAAGATAAACCTTCCTTATCCCTGAATAATTCAGCAGAAACACTTGCCGGCATTATGGGATGGCAAATTATATATACCAGGCAGTGCCCATGGGTCGCCCGGTTTATTGAAGAGATTAAACCGATTATCAGAGAGAAAGGCCTTGACGTCGAATTTAAAGAATTGACCACTGCCCGGGAAGCCCAACAGGCGCCTTCTGTTTATGCAACATTTAATTTCGTGAAAGACGGCAGGTTACTGGCCGACCGGTATATCTCCGTAACCAGGTTTAAAAATATCCTGGCTAAAACCTCACCTCTGCCATAAAATCCCCGGAAATTCAAGCGGCACGGAAATGCCCTGCACATCCGGTATTATCCTGGCAGTGAAATCCGATGCCGGGCGGTTCGCGGCGAATGATGCATAAAACATATAACCGTTCGAAGCACCTTCGAGTTTTGCGCCCCGTGTCATCTTTTGAACAAAAGGATCCCCGCCGTTCATGCCATTGGCAAACAACTCCACTTTTACCAGGTCAGGTTCCGCATCCTGAAAATGGACTTCAACATCGAACCTGTGCTGAGCCTCAGTTGTCATGGTTTTAACTATACCAAAATGCATTGAATTCCACTTTTGTCCGAGGGATTGCAGCTTTTCCGCAATTTGTTTTCCCTTTGCGCCTTTCCCGGCTGCACGCTCAAGATAGGATATCGCCGCTGGCAGGTAATGTTTTTCAGTGTATTCCCGGACGGTCCTGTCTGCCGAAAATCGCGGCGTCAGTTGTGCCATGCTCTCTCTCATCCGCGATATCCATTTAACAGGTATTCCCTTTTCATTGCGGTCGTAAAACTCCGGTATCACTTCTTTTTCGAGAAGATCATACAGCTGGTCAGCTTCTATGGCATCCCAGACCGGATCATCCCCATGTTCATTGCCATCGCCAATGGCCCAGCCAACTTCGGGTGTATAGGCCTCAGACCACCAGCCATCCAGTTCTGAGAGATTAATACCTCCGTTTACCAGCACTTTCATACCGCTTGTTCCGCTGGCTTCCCAGGGACGACGAGGGGTATTGATCCAGACATCAACACCCTGCAGCAGGTTTTCTGCCACGCGCATATCATAATCACTGAGGAACACTACGGGGGGACGGTCACCGTCCTGGTGAACAAATTGTATCCAGTTTTTGATCAGGGCTTGCCCTCCTTTATCCGCGGGATGTGCCTTGCCGGCAATGATGAGTTGTACCGGAAATTCGGGATTTGACAGCAACCGCTGCAATCGCCACGGATTTTGCAACAGCAGATTGGGCCGCTTATAGGTCGCAAAACGCCTGGCAAATCCCAATGTTAAAACATTGTGGTCCAGCACATGCCTTGACCATTCGATGGAATCGGAGGGATAACCTGAGCTTATCAATTGTTTCGATACATGAATACCGGCAAATTCGACGAGTGTTTTGTTTGCTTTGGTGCGCATTTCCCAGAGCCTTTCATCGGGAACGCGTCGGATATCCTGTTCCAGAGTGCTGTTCATCCCCAGCCACCTGCTTTTTCCGCATGCTACCGTCCATATTTCGTCGGCTTCTTTGGAGTCCCATGTCGGAACGTGTACTCCATTCGTTATAGATCCGACAGGGACCTCTGTTGTGGGCCATTTCGGGAACAGGGGCTCAAAGATGCGGCGGCTGACTTCCCCGTGCAAGCGACTTACACCGTTCACCGCTCCGCTTCCCCGGATTGCCAGGTAAGCCATATTGAATTTCTCCGATTCATCACCGGGATCCTTTCTGCCAAGCGCCAACAATTCACGGCGGGAAATTCCAAGCATCCCTTCAGCGTATTCACCAAGGTATTGGTTGATCAGCGATGGAGGAAAGAGATCGAAGCCGGCCGGAACTGCAGTGTGCGTGGTGAACAGGTTTCCGGCCCTGGTAACATTGAGGGCAACATCAAAGGGCTGACCCGTATCTTTCATAAAGTCATGGGCCCGTTCCAGTATGGCGAAGGCTGCATGTCCTTCGTTGAGATGACAGACCTGGGGTTCAATACCAAGAGCATCAAGCAGTCGCCATCCTCCGATCCCCAGTACCAATTCCTGTTTAAGCCTTAGCTCCGTTCCGCCGCCATACAACTGACTGGTTATTCCACGATGAACAGGCAAATTTGCCGGGTCATTGCTGTCCAGCAGGTAAAGCTTTACTCTTCCCACCTGTACCTGCCAGGCACGCAACCAGACTGAATAACCGGGCATATCGACTTCCAGCCGTAACCATTCTCCGTTGGGTTGGCGCAAAGGCATGACCGGTAATTGTCCGGGGTCGTTGTAAGGAAAAAGCTCATGCTGCTCCCCTTCCCTGTCGATTACCTGGCGAAAATACCCCTGCTGATAGAGAAGTCCGATACCGATCACCGGCACGCCTAAATCGCTGGCCGCTTTTAGTTGATCACCGGCTACATTGCCCAATCCACCCGAATAGATCGGGAGCGCTTCGTTCAGCATGAATTCCATGCAAAAATAGGCCACGCAGGTTAAGGATGTATCCGGATGATTGATCTGATACCATGCAGGCGCTGTGTTGGCATGTTCCCTGGACTTAACCAGGGTATCAATCTTTTTCCGAAATTCCGCATCGTCCATTACTGTCATTAACCGGTCACGGGAAATGGTCTGCAATACCACCAATGGATTATGGGTAAGATCCCACAACTCAGGATCAAGTCTCTGCCATATTTCATCCGCTCCATGATCCCATGACCATCTCATATCAAGCATAAGCCTCATCAGAGGTTCAAATCTCTCCATATCAGTTGGCAGGTAATTCTCTGCCGGATTCATAAGATCTTTCTTTTTATACATGATTTCTACCTTAGCTTTTTATATACCAGGCACTTTAAGGGACTTGCTTTCTTTTACCAAATTTAACTTTCTTTTTAGGATTTGTCTATAGTTTCATTCAGGTTGCCTGCTGCCATAAACTCATTTTAAAAAACTTTCATATGAAAGTTTTTATATTTTCATATGAAATTTATTTGACTTTTTTTCGAAGATTACGTATCTTTGTAAAGGAAATTTATCTTGATAATTGCCAGCAAATTCCGAATCCATGATATTCAATATTCAGCGGTTTTCAACACATGACGGTGATGGGATAAGAACCATCATTTTCTACAAGGGTTGTCCGCTCAGATGTCAGTGGTGCAGTAATCCCGAAAGCCAATCCACTGAACCCGGTATCATGTATGATCCCAAAATCTGCAAGCGATTCGGAGACTGTATTAAAGCAGATCCGGGTGCTGTAAAAATGAACCGGCATGGCGTTCAGATTAACCGTTCAGCGATCGTTCATCCCGAAAAATTCAGGGATATTTGCCTGTCGCGAGCTCTTACCATTGTCGGAGAACACAAGAGCGTGGATGAGCTATTACTGGAAATTGAAAAGGATATTCCCTTCTATCACAGGAGCAACGGCGGTGTTACACTGTCGGGAGGCGAACCGCTTTCCCAGGGCGCTGACCTGGTTATCCTTTTGAGGGAGCTCAAGAAGAGAAATATTGATGTTTCGGTGGAGACAACCCTTTATGTAAACTGGCTGAAGGTGGAAAGATGCCTGGGTTTGATCGGCACTTACCTGGTGGATCTGAAACATACCAACCGGGAGAAATTCCGGCTTTATACGCAGGGGAATATTCAGCTCGTGCTGGATAACCTGAAAAAGCTTGCCGACAGCCAAGAAAATATTATTATAAGGATTCCCGTAATACCTGAGTTCAATCACTCGGAACATGAAATGAAAAGGATTATCGACTTCGCGGCCTCACTCAACCACATCAGGGAGATTCATTTTATCCCTTATCACGCACTGGGTATTGAAAAGTATGCCATGTTGGGAATGGATTACATATTTGGCCCTAAAAAGCCGGTGGAACACAGTGAATTATCAGGATATGCACAATATGCACAATCAAAGGGATTTAACTCAAGAATCGGAGGATGAAATGCTGCAAACAAAAAACGTAAAACCGGTAACTGAAAGAATATCCCTTTTAAGGGAAAAAGTAATAAGCACACGGCCATCCATTTGTACGGAAAGGGCCAGGTTTTACACCGAGGCTTACCGGGAGCATGAAGATCAGCCGGTCATTATCAAACGTGCCTTCGCCCTTGAGAAAACCCTGAAGGGCATGACCATCTTTATCGATGAAGGTGAACTTATTGTTGGCAATCAATCCTCACGGCACAGGGCTGCGCCCATCTTTCCGGAATATGCCGTGGACTGGCTCCCCAGGGAGATGAACGAGCTGGATAAACGCCCCGGTGATGCTTTTTATATCACTGAAGATCATAAGAAAGAGCTTGTCGAAATAGCAGCCTGGTGGAAGGGCAAGGTATTGTACGATAAGGGCAGGGCCTTAATGTCCCGGGAATTGCGAGATCTGCAGGATTCCGCCATAATCAAGGCCACCGGGAATCTCACCTCCGGAGACGCCCATATTGCCGTAGATTTTTTCAAGATCTTATCCGTAGGACTCAATGGCTACCTGAAAGAAATAAAACAATACCACCAAAGGATAAAAAGATACGAGCAGGAGGGGATCCGGAAGGATAATTTCTATACGGCTCTCACTATTAGCATCCGGGCTTTCCAGGAATTCATCAGGCGGTATCAGCGACTGGCGCTTTCGATGAGCACGAAGGAAGCCAATTGGGAAAGGCAAAACGAACTGCTTGTCATCAGCAAAAACTGCGAAGCAATTGCCGGTCATGGACCCGAAAATTTTTACCAGGCCCTGCAGCTTGTATACTTTGTTCAGCTGGTATTGCAGATTGAGAGCAACGGTCATTCCGTCTCCCTGGGAAGAATGGATCAGTACCTTTACCCCTTTTACATCAACGATCTCAGGAGGGAAATGATCACCGAGGAATTTGCTTCTGAGCTGCTCGAAAACACCTGGATCAAACTTCTTACAATCAACAAAATTCGCCCCTGGTCACACACCCAGTTCTCTGCCGGCGGACCGTTGTACCAGAATGTAACCATTGGCGGACAAAAACCCGACGGATCAGATGCCGTGAATGAACTGAGCTTCCTTATTCTGGATTCGGTAGGAAAAATGAGGCTCACCCAGCCCAATCTTTCGGTGAGGTTTCATAAAAACATCAGTGACACTTTTATGATGGCCTGCATCAGGGTCATTGAAATGGGATTTGGCATGCCTGCCTTTAACAATGATGAGATTGTAATACCTGAACTGATAAAGCTGGGCGTTGAAAAGAATGACGCATGCAATTATTCAGCCATCGGATGTATTGAGATTGCAGTTCCGGGAAAATGGGGATACCGCTGCACAGGAATGAGCTTCCTCAACATGATGCGCGTTTTCCTCGTCACACTATATGACGGACTGGACAAATCTTCCGGCAACACATTTTATAAAGGTACCGGCAACTTCATTGATTTTAGATCCTTCGAAGACCTGTTCAAAGCCTGGCAGCATCAGATCAAATATTACACCCGGAAGACCGTGGAAATAGACACTGCAGTGGATACTGCCATCGAGGAAAATGTACCGGATATTCTGTGCTCTGCTTTTGTGGACAATTGCATCAGCAAGGGGAAGACCATTAAGGAGGGAGGTTCGAAGTACGATTTTGTGTCAGGCCTTCAGGTGGGCATTGCCAACCTCGGGAATTCTATGGCTGCCATTAAAAAACTGGTTTTTGAAGAGAAAAGGATTACAAAAGAGCAGCTTATTCAAGCCATAGAGAACAATTTTGAGGGAACAGAAGGAGAAAAGACCCGGCAACTGCTGCTCAATTTCGCCCCCAAGTACGGTAATGACGATGACTACGTAGACCTTTTGTTAAGGGATGCTTACATGGAATTCATCCGGGAACTCGAACAATACCATACCACACGATACAACAGGGGACCCAAAGGATGCAGGTATTATGCAGGCACGTCGAGTATTTCGGCCAATGTTCCCAACGGGGCCGTTGTACCTGCAACCCCCGATGGCAGGAAGGCTTATACACCGGTAGCCGAAGGAAGTTCTCCCGCCTCCGGAACCGATGTGTTGGGACCTACGGCTGTTTTCAAATCAGTTTCCAAACTTCCCACCCATAAGATCATGGGCGGTGTTTTGCTGAATCAGAAGCTTTCTCCATCCACCATTCAGAACGATTCTGACAAGAAGAAACTCATTTCCCTGTTGCGGACTTTTTTCGCTGACCTGAAAGGGTGGCATGTTCAATACAACATTGTTTCGAGAGAAACCTTGCTGGCTGCCAAAAAAGAGCCCGAAAAATACCGTGATCTCATTGTGAGGGTAGCCGGTTATTGCGCCTTTTTTACTACCTTGTCACCTGAAACGCAGGATGATATTATCGCGCGTACTGAACAGTCACTCTAACCCCATCCCATGAAAAAGATTTTATGCGGTGTTGACATCGGAGGCACCAAATTATCCACAACCCTGGTCCGTATGGACGGAAGCATCCTGGATAAATGCATTGACTGCGACCATGTTGACAAGCCGGAGAAAGAACTTGTCAGCCAGATTGAAGGCAATATCAGAAGGCTGCTGCGCAACAACAATTTGCAGGAATTGGATCTGCTGGGAATTGGTATTGGCTGCGCCGGGCATATCAGGTTCAATGACGGCGTGATCATCACGACTTCCAACCTGAAAGGCTTTAAGAATTATCCCCTTCGTAACGCCGTGCAGGAACGTTTCAGTGTTCCGGTGATCCTCGACAATGATGCAAACGCCCAGGCCTTCGGGGAATTCAAATTTGGCGCAGGAAAAGGATATGATAGCATGGTGTTTCTCACCATCAGCACAGGAATAGGCGCCGGGATCATCATCAACAACAGACTATACAGGGGATTGACGGGTACTGCAGGAGAGTTCGGACACACCATTGTGAGTCCCGACAGTGAACTCACCTGCACCTGTGGCAACCGCGGCTGTTTAATGGCCGTAGCTTGCGGAATGGCACTGCCGCATCTGTTCAAACAGAAAATCAGGGAGGGTAAAGTCTCCAGGCTTGATCTGCCGCCAGACTTTGATTATAACAAAGTGGACGGCAAGCTGCTGAAACAGGGACTTGACCTGGATGACCCGGTTTCAAAAGAGATCATACTCGACAGCGCGTATTTTGTCGGGATCGGAATCTATAATATCTTTCAGGCGCTGAATCCTCCTTTGATCGTTCTTGGGGGTGGACTTCTCAGCTGGGGCGATTTCTACCTTGCGCAAATCAAAAAAACATTCTACGAATACGCTAGGGACATGATCTTCGATCCCTTTGAGATTGCGGTTTCCCGCATTGGACCTGATGTGGGCGTTATCGGCGCCGCATCCTTAGCTCTTGAACTATGCTGAATGAACGGCAAAGCAAGATTTTGCAGCTGCTTGACAGGGACAGTCAGACCTCTGTCAGGGAACTTGCTGTTCTGCTCGGTGTTTCCTCAGTAACCATCAGGCAGGATCTGAACTTTCTTGAGGGTGAAGGACTTTTAAAACGGATCCATGGCGGAGCCGTTATGAAAGACGCAGATGACATCGCCAACCGACTGGGAATCAATTACGAAAAGAAACTCCGAATAGCCAGAAAGGTAGCTACCTATATCCATGACGGGGAAACCATCCTGATCGAATCGGGTTCAACAAATGCCTTGCTGGCCAGGGAACTCCTGAAAAAGAACGTGACTATCATTACAACCAATGTATATATTGCCCGGCAATTCCGGAAAAAGGAACAGGCCCGGATCATTTTACTGGGGGGAATGTACCAGCACGAAAGCGAAAGCCTGGTAGGTAAAATTACCAGGTACTGCATTGATCAGATCAACTACGATAAGGCATTTATTGGTGTTGACGGATACACCTCCAAAACCGGGTTTACTTTGCGGGATCTTTTCAGAGCTGACATTTCCAGCTATATTATTAAGAAATCCAAAGAGGTTTTCGTTGTTACCGATTCCAGCAAATTCGGTAAAAGCGAGCTAACCAATATCTGTAATGCCTGCGACATCCACCATGTGGCAACTGACAGTGACCTGGATAAACAGTTCATCAGGGAATTCAGGCAGGCCGGGATTGATCTGATACTGGCGTGAATCTGACTATTCAATATTTAACTCAATGACTGCCTTCTCAAGCCAGGGTGCTTCCAGAATCACTTTGGCAGGACCTTTCTCCCCGGTGGCCTGCACATAGGCAATCATTTTCCCCTGGTAAACTCTTTGCCTGTCATCGGTATAGTCACCCATGTCGGTCGGGTTGCTTGCTTCAAGCCCCAACAGTTCAACAGGACCATCCGTGGAACATACAATTTCATCATCCGCCAGTAATACCGGTTTTCCATCCTGATCAACAATTTGAATTTCAATTTGCGCTACTCCTTTATCCGCCGGGATCACAGGATTAACAGCAACCGCCCTGATGGCATAGGCTCGTTTACTGGTTTCAATGGAATACCGCGCAGCTTCCTGACCGGAGTTGTAACCAATAACTTCCAGTTTTCCGGGTTGGAAGGGAAGATTCCAGGCGATAACGCCGGTCTTATCATTATAATCCATTACGGTACCCACTTTTTGTCCGTTCAACAAAAGCTGCGCCTGCCGGCAATTGGTAAAACATACAACCTGCATGGAATCGCCAATCTGATAATTCCACAGAGGAGGAGCATCGTAGACAGAATTCCTGGCACCGGCATGTTTCCGAAAGGTTCCCATATAAATCATGGGCTTATCGGACCATAAACTTTCGCGAAACCAGGCGCGGGGTTTTTTAAATCCGGCCAGGTCGAGCAAACCGGAGGTAAAGCCGCGTGATGGCCATGGGTGCGATTCCCCCAGGTAATCAATTCCGGTCCAAAGAAACTGGCCAAAGATATATTCATTGTCACGAACAGCTTTCCAGGCTTCCATGGAATGTCCGTTTTCACTGCCGTACAATATTCTTTCGGGGTATTTCGCATGATCCATGGCGTACCTGTTTTCAGTGTAATTATAACCGACAACGTCGAGTGCCCCGGGGTATTCCGTTTCATTCGACATTACAGGTCCTGCCAAACCTGCCGTAACAGGCCTGGAAGCATCGTATTTTCTCACCACGGCAGCCAGACGTTGGGCAATGGCGCCGAGTCTCTCTGCATTGGGCTGGTCCGGCAGATACCCTGCTGTATGCTGTTGCTGGATCCCTTCCTGATTGAGAATCGGATGTGAATACGGATCATTCGGATAATCCACCTCATTGCCAATGCTCCACATGAAAACGGAAGGATGGTTCCTGTCGCGCAGGATCATATCGCGCAGATCGGTTTCCGACCATTCTTCAAAGAACTCCGAAGGTCCTTCAAATCCCGGAGTTCCCACATTCCATCCTTCAATCCATTTCTTTTTCGGAAATTCCCATTCGTCAAAGGCTTCATTTAAAACCAGCAATCCAAGCTTATCACATAAGTCATATAAAACAGGAGCCTGGGGATTATGACTGGTGCGGATGGCGTTGCAACCCAGGGATTTTAAAGCAAGCAAACGGCGTTCCCATACTTCCCGGGGTACTGCAGAGCCAAGGCAACCCGCATCGTGGTGCAGGCACACACCTTTTACCTTCATGGGTTTGCCATTGATTGAAAAACCCTTGTTTGCATCAAAACCAAACTCGCGGATGCCAACCGCAACCTGAGCCTTATCCATCAATTTTCCACCCAGGTAAACCTGGGTTTTCAGTTCATATAAATAGGGATCCGCCAATGACCATAAAGCGGGTCGGCTGGCTTTGACAGCCTGGTTCAATATTTTTTTGTCCCCTGCCGGCAGGATGATTTTTGCCGTGGATTTTGCAACGGCGTTTTGTCTCTTGTCCACCAGTTGCTGAACAACAGTTACAGTGACCTGCTGACCGGTTGAGTTCATCAATGAAGTCTGAACCTCAACAATGGCCTGTTTAGCTGTTAATTCCCCGATGGTGTAAGAAACTCCCCAGGGTTCTATATGTATGGGATCTGCATAAACAAGATATACATCACGATAGATGCCCGATCCGGTATACCAGCGTGAATCTGCGGATTTGCTGTGATCAACCCTGACTGCAATAAGATTGTTTTCACCGAATTTCACAAAGGGTGTAATTTCGTACCAGTATGAAGTATAACCATTGGGTCGCATACCCAGGGATTTTCCATTGATAAAAACTTCACCATCGCGGTATACACCCTCAAAATAAATGTAGACTTTTTGTGAATTCCGGTTCATCGGAATATTGACAACTTTTCTGTACCAGGCCAAACCTCCCGGAAGATAACCTGTTGCGCTTGCCAGGTTCGGACTGAGGGGTCCTTCAACACTCCAGTCGTGCGGTAAATCAACCGAGCGCCATTTGACGTCATTAAAATCCGGCAGCTCCGCACCCCGGATATCTCCTTTTTGAAATTTCCAATTAGCATTGATTTTTACCGGTTCTCCAAAGGAGAGCTGTCCAAAAACCGTCATTATGGAACAGTGCCACATCAAAATGCAAATTGCAGTTCTCATGATTATGCGATTTATGATGTCAATAAAGATAGCAGAATTTTGAAACGAGTAATAAGATTATATTTCGTATATTAGCATATTATTATCCTATACATAATTACAACTTTGGGAATAACAAAAACACGCTTGAATTTATGAACCAAAGTCTCTCTGAGAATAAACTGCAGATACCGGATCATCTGCACCCCGATCTGATAGCAGATTTTAAGAATATTGAAAGTCTGGATCACATCCAGACCATTCTGAATTCGATATCAAATATCACCGCCGTCGTCAACAAGCAAAAAAAGGTCATTGTTTCGAATGAGCATTTGGTGAAAACTGTCGGGCTGCAAAGTCTTGACGAAATCATCGGACATCGTCCGGGAGAATTCTTTCATTGTATCCACGTCACCAATGGAGGTACGTGCACTGCAACAGACAACTGCAGATTTTGCGGCATCAACCAGACCATTCATGAATCGCAGAAACAGAATAAAAGGATTTCCGGTGAATGCAGAATTACAACCCGCGCTGATGGCAGACTTATGTCGTATGACTTCCGGGTTACCTGTGTTCCCCTTCTCTTTAACGGAGAACATTATACATTACTGAACCTGCTGGATATCAGCAGCGAGAAGAGGAATGAAATGCTGGAAAAAGTGTTTTTTCATGATCTTTTGAACCGGCTGGGGGGATTTGATGGTATCATCAAGATCATTAAATCGGAAAATAAGCAGCCGGAACTGGATGAATTCATTGATCTGCTGAATACGATCGGCGAACTGACCATTGAGGATATCCAGACGCAAAGGATGCTGAGGGCGGCTGAAAATGCCGATCTGATATTGAATATCCGGAATTACTCATCTTCTGAAATTATTGAATCCGTCCGCAAACAAATATCCTACCATCCCAGCGCGCAAAATAAGAAGATTGTTGTTTGTTCGGATTGTGAAGAGTTCATCTTTAAAACAGATGGCACCCTGTTGAAAAGAATACTTTTGAACATGGTTAAGAATGCCGCTGAAGCTACACAGGAAGGCGAATCCATTGAACTGATCTCTACTGAAAGACCTGAAACGGTAGTATTCAGTGTCCGCAATGCAGGGGTTATACCGGATGACATCCGCTTGCAGATCTTTCAGCGATCCTTTTCCACAAAAGGTCCCGGCAGAGGACTTGGCACATACAGCATGAAACTATTCGGCGAAAACTACCTCAGAGGCAAGGTATACTTTACCTCTGAGGTTAGAGAAGGAACCGTTTTCACGGTTGAACTGCCAGCGCAAGCAACTTAAATCTTCCTCCCGATATAGAACACATAGCCGTAATACTCTTTATACCTGTAATACAATTGAGTCTCATGCCGTTCAAATGCTATGAACTCTTCAGCGGTTACATTTCCGGCATGTTTCTTAAGAAAGGCCTCCTGTGCCCTGGCCTGTGGAGCAAAGAAGTGCTCTGTCCAGCAGTTCTCCGGCAGCATAAAGGTCGCAACAGGAATATATCCGGCTTTTTGTATCTGGTTGACCTTGTTGGGAATAGTGTCTATCCCGGGATAAACAGACTGCCAAAACTCATCAATTTCGGCAGGCCGTTTTTCAGTAAACCATGATGCTTCTGAAACGGCAATATAGCCTCCTGTTTTCAGGAATTTCCTCCATTCATTCAGACCCCGTTCAAAACCGATATTATAGATCGCCCCTTCCGACCAGATCAGGTCCAATTCTTCATCCTGAAAATGAAGGTTGTCCATCGAATCAACGATGCCTTTCATTCTATCCTGAAAATTCAGTTTAGCGGCATTGAGGTTGAACAGGTCAATAAAAGCCGGAAACAGGTCGATTCCCGTAATTTGTCCCGGTGCATGTTGCGCCAGCACCATGGTCTGACCGCCCGTTCCGCAACCAATATCGGCAATCCGGGATTCATCGGTAAGATTATCGATAAAGCTCAAGGCTTTAACGGTTATTTCAGGACTACCGGGTCCCTGTCGCTCCAGGCTTGAATAATATTCACAGATTAAATTGAAATCGAATTCGTGAATTGATTTAATTTCGTTACTCATGATGTTTATTTTTTTTTGTTTTGTTGAAACCAAAGCATTAGAATACAATATGTATTTTGCCAGGCTTATTTTGTTATTATTAAATAGAAAGTAAAAATCTCCGGCAAGAAATTGCCTGGGTTAAATTAGGGGATAACCTTGGGTGGATCACCCAGGGTTATTTACTTCACCAAATCCGAAGAAAATTTAAACATCCAAAGTTTTTAGACCTGACAAAGGTAGAATTTTTTTTTAAATAGCGTTGATTACCCTATCAATCATTATGCAATTACGAGTACACTATGCTCATTATAAAATAATTGTTAATTTTATTATAGTGTAATAAGGCAGCATGTTTTTGCAGATATGTTAAGAGTGCTGTACGTCAACCTATTAAATCAGAAATAAAAACAAGTTGAAATAAAAAAGAATGGCTATGATTCAGAAAAAAAGGAAGATAAAGAAAATTATCTATGGAATCCTGGGAACAATCATTCTTATGATTGCCATTGTGATTGTTGACCTTATAATTGTAAGTAAAAATGGATCTGTTATATCGAAAGGACAGCCAATAGAAAGCAACAGCAAAACAAATTATGCTCTCTTAGTTATTGATATCCAGGAAGCTACAACCGGGGATGTTTCAATATACCCATTCTTTAAAAAGCATTCGGACGATTTGATCAGGAATATAAACCAAATAGCAGACAGTTTTAGGATGCAACATCTCCCCGTTGTTTATATCCGTAGTGAAATAACCAATCCGATAGTCAATTTAATCAATAACGCATACGCAAAAGGTAAGCCGGGCGCTCAATTTGATAAAAGGCTGAAAGCAGTTTCACAATTAGAGGTTGTTAAAAAGTATAAAGATTCCTTCAGGAAAACAAATCTCGACAGCATCCTAACTGAATACAAGGTAAACGAATTGTATATCGTGGGTCTGGACGCTGCGGAATGCGTTAATGGAACGATAGAAGCTGCACAGAAAAGAAATTACAGGGTCAATCTTATTGAGGAAGCCATTTTATCGAAAACCGTAGAAAGGAAAGACAGCATGATGGCGAGCTTTAAGGAAAGGGGAGTCAGGGTTATCCCTATAGATAGTCTAAATATAAAGTTGAATGTCATGTGACTCTTTTGTTGAGTAAAACTGTTTTTATATTGACTGTTGTTGTGAAATATGCTTAACAAGCCAAAAGGAATTATGAAAAGAATCATACCATTTGTAATGCTACCTGCCATTATGCTATTTCAATGTCAATTGGACAAATCCTTTGAGATTGATTTGGCATATACCCCCGATACAGTAGAAATATTTGCTGATGATTTTATCTCAACAAATCTCTATGAAAGAGATATTGCCATTTCACCCAAGGGTGATGAGATAATTTTTACCCTGAGTGATTACACCCGATCCAAACACTGCCTTGTGAGTATTAGAAAGACCGGAAGTGTTTGGGGCAGGAAAGAAATTCTTGGCTTTTCAGGGCAATATAGCGATATGGAACCCTGTCTCTCTCCAAACGGCAATGAATTATTTTTTGCCTCGGATAGACCCACAGAGGTAAAGTCTGAAAAGGATGATTACAATATCTGGGTTTCGGCAAGAATTAATGATGGTTGGAGCGAACCAAAACCATTACCATCAACCATTAATTCGGAAAAAGATGAGTTTTTCCCCTCCATAGCCGGAAATGGCAATTTATATTTTACCTCTGTGCGAGAAAATGGGATCGGCAGTGAAGATATCCTTATTAGCAGATTTCTTGATGGAGAATATACAAATCCGGAACCTTTGGACTCAAATATCAATACACCGGCTTATGAATTTAATGCTTATATAACTCCCGAAGAAGATTTACTGATATTTGGTTCATACGGCAGGAAAGACGATATGGGAGGAGGTGATTTGTATTTCAGCAGTAAGGATAAATATGGGAATTGGAAAGCCGCTGTAAACATGGGACCTCAGATTAATTCTGACAAATTGGATTTTTGTCCGTTTATAGATATATCACGAGGTAATTTCTACTTTACCAGTGAAAGAATCTTATCCATGGATAAGAAAATCGAAAATGTAAGCGAATTGGAGGGATTGGCAAATCATATTTTAAACGGAATGGGAAACATTTACAGAATCCATTTCCATAGTATCAGGATAAGATAAAACTTCTGTCGACTGATTATTAAACTCCAACAGGCCTGAAAGGCCGCAACTTAATAGCGCAGGGTGCAACCCTGTGATGACATATACAAAAAACAAACCGGAGCCCTGAAAGGGCGAAACCGAATTACGCCGAAAGTTGCGCCCTTACAGGGCTCCAGTATCGCACATATACTTCATTCGCAGGGTTGCACCCTGCGCTGATACCTCACGGCCTTTCAGGCCTTAATCCAATCCAACAGAAATGTGGATTTTACACTATGCTCATTCTAAAATAATTACTACTTTAAATAGAGTGATATGTGAGGGATGTTTTTGTTTATGGTGAAAGAAAGTATTACGGGATCATTCCAGATAATCCTTACAGAAGGATGATAGTCGCATTACAGATAAATAGTTGCCATTATAGTCAAAAACCTATGTAATATGACAATTGCAGCGTTAATAATATTTTAGGATGAATTTAAGCAATGAAAAACTTTTAGCAGGAAAGATGGATTGGTATTATAAAAGTACGTATATTTGTACCTAATTGAATACTTAAACTTGAGCAATATGATAGCAGCAAATTATACCGAATTTAGGATAAGCCTGAAAAAGTATCTTGATAGTGTTGAGGAGAATAATGAAACCTTGATTATTAAAAGAGGTACCGGGAAAGGGACTGTTATGATATCCCTGGATGAATACAATTCAATCATGGAAACCGTACATCTTTTAAGTTCTAAAGCGAATGCAGACAGGCTTTACGAATCAATCAAGCAAATGAAGGAAGGGAAGGTAGTTCACAAAGATCTGCTGGAAGAGAAATGAGAATTACGTTTTCAAAGAACTCATGGGAGGATTACACCTCCTGGCTCACGGAAGACAAGAGCATGTTGAAAAAGATAAATGACCTGATTCGGGATATACAAAGAACTCCATTTGAGGGTAAAGGCAAACCGGAACCGTTAAAGTATGATTTAGCGGGCTTTTGGTCTCGAAGAATCGATAGAGAACATAGATTGGTTTATAAAGTTAAGGATAACGAGATTTTAATTTTTAGTTGCAGGTACCATTATAATAAGCCATGAAATACCTGAATAAAGAATATCCAAAATACCATCCTGAACACAAACCATGGAAAATAGGCTTATTTTGGGCAGCAGTTGTTTTACTCATTTTTTTACTGTTTCAGCCTTTCGGGTTAAGGGATAAAGACTTTGGATTGAAATTGATTATATATCCCCTTTACTCGATACTTGCTTACTTTTATTCAATTACCAGCTTCTTTATTGTCAGGTATATTATCAAATCAAAGAAAAGATGGACCCTGAAAAATGAATTCATCAGCTTTGCTGTTGGCATATTGCCATTTACATTCCTGGTCCATTTATTGACTGTATGGATCACAGGCGACATGCCGTTAAATATCTACTGGTATTTACAACTGTTTTACCATGTTGCCAGTTTGTTCATGGTCATAACTGCTATTGAGTTATTGTATTACAGCAATAAGTCCTCTGTAATTCAAATTGAACATTTTTCCACCCTGCTTCAGCTTGTTTCACAACAATCATCAGTAATAAATAAACAACCTGATCCTGAAATAATTTCAATTTCATTGGAGAAAGACTTTATTGACATCAACAGGCATAAACTGGTCCTGATAAAGTCCCTTGGCAATTATCTGGAATTTTACTTCCGTGAATCAGGCGAACAAATTAAAAAGCTCGTAAAAAGAGGAAGGATACACCAGGCAGAAAAAGACATGGAAGCCTTTCCGGAATTTCTCCGTTGCCACCGTGCCTTTATCGTCAACCTGAAACAAGCGAAACAGATGAAAGGAAACAGCAAAAATGCGAGGCTTTTTTTTGATCAGAAGTTAGAAGAAATTCCTGTTTCAAGATCGCAGT
Source organism: Bacteroidales bacterium (assembly GCA_016930375.1). Classification (GTDB taxonomy): domain Bacteria; phylum Bacteroidota; class Bacteroidia; order Bacteroidales; family UBA10428; genus UBA5072. The sequence continues at coordinate 19,259 of JAFGGU010000104.1, forward strand.
TTAAAACCCTGAAAGAACAGTTGGATAAAATCATTGCAGGTTAAATTTCCATTTCATCACTTTTCTAGACCTTCTGTACCTGACTGATAGATTATCAATCATTTACCATTAAGTTTGCTGTTGTTTCCGACAGGTTGTCGAACTTTTAGACAAAGTCTGCGACCTGTACAACTTACAACATGATTTCTATTGCTTAACTTATGTAAATTCAGATGAAACCAAAAATAATTATTTTGATCGTATCGGTTCTGCTATTGACCTCCTCAATTCTTATTACAATTTCAACTTATCATGTGAAAACAAATGTGAAAGAATTGTTTAAAATGAATAAAACATTACAGGAAGAAGGTTACTATATGGGCGATTTCGAATTTAAGATGCTTGGATACGGATATTATCTGGACAAAGGGCACTATAAAAAAGCACTGAAGTCACTTGACGATTATCATAAAAAGCTATCAAGCAGAGAGGGTTTGATGAAAGTCCCTGCATTTAAAAACAACCGGGAGGAAATCAATTTTTACCTGAATCTTCAGAATCCGAAGACGGGTGCCTTTATCGATGAATCTGCTCCATTTTGCACTTACTGGTCAGTTTCGGAAAATATAGTTAACCATATGGAAGCATTGGCGGATTCAACAACAGCCCCGTTGAAACTGAAATATCCCTTAAAATTCCTCGACGAAATCAATACCCCGGAAAAACTGACAGCCTATTTGGACGATATATCCTATGTGGGTTTGCTGGCATCAAAATTCCCGCAAACAACCTTTCATTTTGCCCGCGATATTTTAAGTGAAGCCATTCCCGGTAACACCCTTGAGAGAACTCATTTGTACAGGTTCTCATCGGAATGGAAACATACCCTGTTGAAGTGGATGTACGATTTTCAGGATACCACAACCGGTTTGTGGGGACCTAAAAACAAAAAGACTAACCAGTTAACAAAACTCGATTTACACAACACGGCATTAATTGTTAAATGGTATAGGGATTCTGACGGGAACGACCTCCATCAGGAATTTCCATTAAAATACCAGGACAGGCTTTTCAAATCAGCGATTGAACAATTGTCTGAGCCTTTGCCAGACGAAGAAGATCTGGATGAGATTCATGAATGGAACCTGCGACAGGATACCGGCATTGGGATGCTTTTAAGGTTTTTGTGGAAGGATGCTTCAGAAGAAAACAAAAGAAATACAGAAAGAATCATTGCGAAAAATATCGACATATGTTTCGAAAGGTACTATGTAATAAAGGATGGGGCTTTCAGCTATTATCCGAATACCGGACATGCTTCGTGCGATGGTACAACCAACTTGATTTTTGATCGTATTGGTGCTTTTTCTTACAAAAAACAAAAGAAACTATGGGGTGATCCGGCTGAAAATGCCAGGGATATGGGGGTGGTTATTCTCAATGAGCTTAAAACTTCTGATTTGGATTCAGCAGGACATACTCCTGGCATCAATTCACTGAGAATTTATACATGCAAGCCCGATTTTGAGCATCTTACCGATGATGTTTGGGCAGTTTATTATCCGAATGATACACTGGTTCTGGATATTATGGAATTGGTCCCGAATATTGTAAGGTGGACCGAAACAACCTCTCTTTCGATAGGGAACTGGACTTCCATGGCAGAGATAAAAAAAGAATATTCAAAATTAAACATTAGAAAACCGCTGATTTATAAGGAAAAACTTCCATTCGATGCAGTGAACCTGAAATTTAAAGAAACTTCTGAATTGTATGTTGTTGGCTTTGATAAGCTTCAAATTCCCAGAGTTATTGTAATGTACAAAAAATCAAAATTTTGATATAGTGCATAACCCATTTCCTGTAACCGGATAAATCGGCAAATTCCATTTGCCAATCAGAAAATGATGTTTGGAGGTTAGAATGTACATTCTGCAGAATTCATTGGTTTATAGTGAACAAATTGCATATCTTGTATAAAATGGCAACCAAAACACTTCAAAAACCAGTTAATCATGAAATCTTCGTTCTGCTTTGCAATTGTCTGCCTGGCTTTTTTATGCAAAAATGCAATTTCTCAACCACCTGCTCCAAACCAAATGAACAAAGCCGATAGCTTGATGAATGAGGGAAATGTACCGGCAGCCATTGCAGAATATAAGAGTTTATATAGCCTTAATCCATCGGACAGGCAGATTGTTTACAATTATGCGTGCGCCCTGTCGGTGGATAACTCGGTTATCAGGATGTTTGACAGTTGCTTTAAGTATCTGAACATTGCCATTGAACTTGATACTTCAGTTAAAGCCCTTATGGAACCAAAATTAATTCCCGCACGCGAGGACAAAGATTGGGATGCTTTTGAGAATAGACTTATTTCAATGCTTAATATCAAATTCAATAATCCATACAGGGATATTGAATATGCCAAAGCGTTATGGAGACTTGGGGCATATGATCAGGCGTATTTTAACGAAATTGGAATAGCCGGAAAGAAATTCGGGATGAGATCTTCTGTTGCATCAGCACTGTGGAAATTTAAGTTCATGATCCAGGAAAGGAGTCAGAAAGAACTTGAACAACTTGTTGCAGCAAAAGGATGGCCTACAATCAGGCAAGTGGGAGGTGAAGCCGCAATGTCCGCTTATCTTGTTGCCATGCATACCCGTGATGGGAGTCAGAAAAAATACCTGCCTATGATCAAGCAACGATGTGAAGAAAACGAACTTCCCTGGCAGAGATATGCCAACATTTATGACCGGTGCCTTTATAATGAAAACAAGCCTCAGAAATATGGTACACATACAAGGTTTAATGAACAAACCAAGTCGGAGGAACTCTATCCGCTTGAAGATGAAACAAAAGTTGATGAATGGAGGAAAGAACTGGGATTAGAACCCCTGGCAGATTATCTGTCAAAAAATAATATAAAATATCAACCCAAACAGAAATAATCTGACGCTGATTTCGCTACGCACTTACAGAAGGATGTTAGACGGATTGCGGACAAACAATAGTTGGCACAAATACAAATGAATAAAACAATTAAGAATCAGTATTTAAAATCTCAGTGTTAATAAATACATTTACTTAAATATTTGATTTTTAACCTTAAAATTTTAAAAAATGAGAACACTTTGGATCGCCATTGTTTTCCTTGGATTTTCATTGGCAGTGTCCATTCCTGCCTTCTCTCAGAATCCTGACAAAAAACACTTAACAGATTCTTTAGCAATCCAGCAAATCAGCGCAAATCTTGATGCAGCATGGAATATTCATGATGCCCTCGCATTTAGCAATCTATTTCTCGAGGATGCAGACTTCCAGTGGCATACGGGTGATTTATTGAAGGATAAAAAGCAAATTGAGCAATATTTCAGCGCAAGTTTCAAGCAAATACCACCTGAATATCGACATCATACTACAATTAAGCGCCTACGATTCATAGATCCAGATATAGCCATTGGAGATGGTACTATTGTAATAGTTCGTGAGGGAGCTACAGAGAACGAAAAACCATATATGAGCGTTCTCTTTACTTGCATTGGTAAAAAAATTGATGATAATTGGCGAATAGCTGCTGTTAGGATAATACTTCCAAAAACAGATTGATATTAGATGAGCTTGCATTCATCTAACTTAAATAATCAATATATACTCGTATGAAAACAAAATTCTTATTTACCGGTATCGGAATATATCTGATTTTTTCTTCTTGTGCAGGACAAAACACTTCCAGTCTCATCAGAAAAAATGAGAATATAGCCAAATCATTCATTGAATATTTGAATGCACATGATGTTGACAAATTCATAACATTATTTGCTGAAAATTGTGTCTATGAAGAAATTGCATCAGGAAGAAGCTATAAAACCCGTGAAAAGATTGCTATTTATATCAGATCAACTCTATCAGGAATACCAGATACAAAATTTGAAACAGTTAATATTTTGGCCAAGGATAGTTTAGCAGTGGTTGAATGGATCTGGAAAGGAACTAACTCAGTAGGATGGACTGATATGGGACTTCCTGCGACTAATAAATATTTCGAACTGAGAGGTTTAACTATTATGGTAATAAAAAACGGACTCATTACACGAAACAGTGACTATTGGGACTGGAATTCATTCTTAATCGGGATTGGAGCCAAACAATAAAAAAAATGCTAGTTACACGGAGAAAATGGGTAAGTTGTTTGTCATGGTTTATGTTAAAGTCAGGAATTTAATAGGGCCAAATGCGGAAAATCACTACATGATATGTGGTCAGTTTATATTTTAGCATGAAAGCACAACTATCAATCCCTGATTAAATTTGTCGGTAACAACAAAAAGAGGCTGCAAAAAAGTCACAGTGCGTGAAAGGCGCTTTCCATCATCAGGAAGAAAGCCTGGGTCTCGGTGGAGGTTCCCGACCCGTCGAAACCCGGCGAACCGCATGCACCCTGGACAATTCCGTAATCATCAATCTTTCCCCAACCTGCAGACATGTTCTGCCATTTTTTCCAAAGGGAGCACGATAGTTGCGGCACCCAGTTTAATCGCCACTTTCGGCATACCAAAAACCACACAGGAAGCCTCGTCCTGGGCAATGGTATAAGCCCCGGACTGTTTCATTTCCAGAAGGCCCTTTGCTCCATCATCACCCATGCCCGTCATGATGATGCCGATGGCATTCGGACCGGCATATTTCGCGACTGAACGAAAAAGTACATCAACCGATGGTCTGTGCCGATTAACAAGCGGACCTTCATTGATTTCCACACAATAACGGGCCCCGGTTTTTCGGATCATCAGATGCTTATTGCCTGGTGCGATAATTGCTTTCCCCGGGGATACAATATCTCCCTGAACGCCCTCTTTGACGGAAATGCGGCAGACTAAATTCAGTCGTTCAGCAAAAGAACGCGTAAATAACTCCGGCATATGTTGCACTATAACAATACCCGGACAATCGGGTGGCATCTTTTCGAGGAACATCTGAATCGCACTGGTTCCGCCTGTTGAAGCACCTATAATAATCAGCTTATCCGTTGTTTCCTTCAATGAAACAGGGATTGAGGGCAAGGAAATAATTGAATCGGCCGACAATTTGGGTTGCGGGTTAAAAGGTTCCAAAAGAGCAGTCACTTTTTTGATTTTTGCTTCAGCAGCTGCTTTCACAGCATCGCAAATCCGAATGCGAGATTCTTCATAGAATTCCCTTGTAGCCATACTGGGTTTGGCAATTATCTCAACAGCCCCATACTCCAGCGCCTTGATTGATGCTTCAGCGCCACTTGTGGTTAAACTTGAAATGATAATCACTGGGATGGGATGATAGGACATGAGTTTCTTCAGGAATGTCAGTCCGTTCATTCTGGGCATTTCAAGATCCAGGGTGATGACATCCGGGATCTCTTTTGCAATCTTCTTTGCAGCAATAACCGGATCTGCTGCAGTGGCAATAACATTAATTTCCGGATCAAGATTGAGTATGTTCGATAATGTCTGCCTTACCAAAGCAGAATCGTCAACAATCAATACCTTTATTTTCTTCATAATTTTCAATCATGAATGAATCTCAGGAAAAATCGATAGGAATCCATGCTAAAGTGTTATAGATTATTTAACGCTGGTGACCGGTTTTTATGAAAATAGTGGGTTTAATATGCGCCAAGGGCAGATTAAGACCGGCAATGGATTCGGAATGTCCCAGAAATAGGTATCCCCCAACGGATAAATGATGGCACAATTGCATGAGAATTCTGTATTGAACTTCTCTTTCAAAATAAATCAGAACATTTCTGCAGAATATGATATCAAATTTGCCGATCCCTTCGTACTCCTTTTCCAACAGATTGAGCTGTTGAAATATTACCTTGTTGCGAATTTCTGAGACAATCCGGAACTTGTGTTGGTAGGTATCCCTGCCCTTTTGCAGGTATTTAATACGATATTCAGCCGGTATCGGGGCAATTTTATCGATGCCGTAAATACCAACCGTGGCATGTTGAAGAACGCTGTTTGAGATATCTGTTGCCAGAATATTATAATCAATGTTCTGGCGGATCTGACTAAATTTTTTTAAAAGCATGGCAATAGTGTATGGTTCTTCGCCACTTGAACATCCCGCACTCCAAACCGACAAGCTTTTCTTTCCGGTTCTGGCAGTATATTCATCTAACCCGTAAGATAAAAGATAATCAAAATGAATCGGCTCCCTGAAGAAATCGGTTTTATTTGTGCTGACCGCATCGATCATGCTGGGTAGTTCTTCCTGCTGGCCCCTGGACGAAAGAACAAAGTCGGTATACCCCTTAAAGTCCTTTATGCTTAACGCCTTGAGCCTTTTTTGCAGTCGGCTTTGCAGAAATGTCTTTTTATGAGGAGGCATCTTAATGCCATACTGACTCATAATAAAACTGCCAAGCCTTTGAAATTCCCTGTCTCCGAGAACAACCGGCTGTAACAATTCAATTCTCTTCTCACTGATTTTCATGGATGTCCTTTGGCATATTCGAAACCTCACTGACTTCCGCCAGTTCGGATATACTTAGAACCCTGTCTACGTCAAGAACCATGGTGAATTTCCCGTTCATTTCGATGAAACCCTCGAGAAAATCAGGATTGTATTTTATTCCGATTTCAGGAACAGTCCGGATATCTTTGTATTCAAATTCAATTACATCCGTCACTTCATCCACCAACAAACCCATTAGTACATGGTTGTCATTATTCATTACTTCAACCACAACCACCATATCACCATCAACTTCGTGTTGCATGAAATTGAATCTTTTCCGGAGGTTAATAACTGGCACGATGGCTCCCCGAAAATTCAGAATGCCCTTAACAAAATCAGAGGCGTTGGGAACATGGGTCAACTGATTCAGATGCATTATCTCAAGCACCCTGTTAACAATTATCGCAAAGTTTTCATTTCCGATGCTGAAATTGATGTAACTCTTCCTCTTTTCGATATCTTGTGTTCTCATGTTATTTCTTAATTTAAAACTGACTGATTAAATAAATAATTGGTATCCAATACCAATGCCAGGTTACCGTCAACCAAGATACTACCGCCTGAAAAATACGGCTGATTTATGAATAATTCTCCAAGTGGTTTAATGACTGCCTGTTGTTCTCCTATGATATCATCAACGACAATTGCATATCTTGTGTTAAACTTATTCAAAATGATTACCATTTCTTCAGGATTGTTGTGGAGGGGAAAATTGAACTTCTGGCGCAATGATATGAAGGGCACCATGTTGTTTTTATACTGCAGGTAATTACTGTTTTTCAGATATAAATTATTCCGGCTTTCCATATAGCAGTATTCAACCTCCAACAGGGGTATCAGAACATGTGAATCATTAACCTTTAGCATCAGGGTGTCTATTATCGAGAGGGTTGTCGGCAGCTTCATGGTGATGGAAGTCCCAAGGTCTTTCTCTGTTTCTATTATGAGACTGCCGCCTATGGCATTCAGTTCCTTTCTGACTACATCCATACCTACACCGCGTCCGGATACAATACTGACATTCTCACTTGTAGTAAATCCGGGCTCCATGATCAGATTTAACAGTTCCTGATCGGTTACAGACTGGTCAGGTGTTATATATCCCTTAAGAATAGCACGCTCTCTGATTTTTTCGAGATTGATCCCGCGTCCGTCATCGTGAATCTGAATGATCACATTGGCGCCAGAATAGAAGGCGGCGATTTTCAATATGCCTTTATCGGTCTTTCCTTTCTGCAACCTTTCCTGCGGCGATTCAATGCCATGATCGATACTGTTGCGTATGATATGCATTAGGGGACTCTCGATGGACCTCAACACTGATTTATCAATTTCCGTTTCCTGACCTTCAAGTACTAATAAGACCTTCTTGCCAAGGTCTTCAGACAAGTCCCTCACTTGTCTGTTAAATCTGTTCAGCAATGTTCCCACGGGAATTAATCTGAGATCCAGTGCATTGATCCGAAATCTCTTGGTGAGTTTTTCTACATTCTCAATGAGGTTATTCAATTGTAGATCCTTGAGTCGTATTGCATGCGCATCAAGCGCTGCGGTTGAGATAACCAGTTCGCTGACAAGATTCAACAATTCATCAAGCTTTTGCGACGATACATTGATGGTGCCATCTTTGCCCGGCTTTGAATGATTGAATGATTTTCCCCCTGACTCCTCATTAGGATTTACCCCAGGCGTGTTCGCCCCGGCAGATATATCCGCATCCTCTTTCAAATCCCTGGTACATTCAAGCAAATGATCCGTCAGTGAGGCTTCCGAATTGTAATGCTGCTGAAAAAAAACCAGCATTGACGGATCATTGGCGGAATCTTCCTTTATCTCATTTATGCAGTATTCATCATCATCATAAAAAAGAAATACTTCACCCATTTCATTGATGGTAAGTGAGGTAAATAGGTATATCTCCCAGGCAGTCTGACAAAACTTCATAGATTTTTGCGCTTCCCATGGCGTTTCATTTTCATGGGCTATAATTTTTGTTTTACCCGATGCCTGAATCTCGTCGATTACTTTGTCGGGATTTAGTCCACGCTCAAAAACCTGTTTGTCAGGTGTAAAAAGTATACAAAACAGCCTTTGATCCGAAGGCTTTCCGGATATAACCTCAACAGGACCAGCAGCAGTTATATTCTGTGATTCAGCGTATTTATCTGAAAGTTGTTTCAAAAAATCCTGGTTCAATGCTGTGGATGGGTTCTTATCAAGCATGGACATAAGAATATCCCTGGCCTTAAGGGTGTCATCAATGAGCTCTTTAGAGACACTGATCTTTCCTGCTCTGATCTGATCAAAAATGCTTTCGAATTCGTGGGCAACATATTGCATGTTTTCAAATCCATACATGCGGGCAGCCCCTTTCAGGTTATGCATAACCCGAAAGATATTGTCAGTTATCTTACGATCACCGGGCGTTTTCTCAAGAAGCAACAAGTCACTTTCAAGCTGATAAAGCAACTCCCGGGCTTCATCGATAAAGCTGTTTACAAATTCATTCATCATGAGAGTATTCTTTGTATCTGGCTTTTAAACTCAGTTATTTCGAAAGGCTTTTTTACCCAACCTGTTATCTTGGCTTCTTTGGCCCTTTTTTGCTTTTCGGTATTTGTTTCTGTTGAAAGTACCAGGATGGGTATGTACCTGTATTCATCCTTACTCCGGATAAATTCAACCAGGGATGCACCATCCATGAATGGCATATTGTAATCGGTGATCACCAGATCAATCCTGCTTCCGTTAAAGAATCTCAATGCTTCTCTTCCATCCGCTGCTTCATCAACCAGGTAACCCATACCTTCGAGCGTTTTTTTTATTATCTGTCTTGAGGTGTTGAAGTCCTCCACAACGATTATCCGCTTTTTCATTTCCGTCTGTTTTTTATTCAATGATTTGAAATTAAAATAGAAGTAACTTGATTTCAGAAACTTTCAAAACTCGAATCCAGAGATGATATGGCCTTCGTTTGCTTAGGATTGTTTGTTTTCCTGCTTTTCGAAGATCCTGGTTTCATGCTCCATATTTTATCTTTTGCATCGGTGGTAAACAGATGTTCTGGTTTTACCGATTCTTCCTGAATTTTGAAATAGGTGATAAGCTCTTTGAGCTTCTCAGCCTGTCCGGTCATCTGTTCTGCACTGGAAGACATTTCCTCAGAGGCGGTCGCATTCTGCTGCGTAACATTGTTTAATTGCTGCATGGCGCTGTTCACTTGTTCAGCTCCGGAGCTCTGCTCAGTGCTCGCTGCAGAAATTTCCTGTATCAGTCCGGTCGTTTTTTCAATCTGGGGAATGATATTGTTAAGCAAACTGGTAGCTTCTTCCGTGATAATTACACTATTATTTGAAAGGTTGTTTATTTCATCTGCCGCAGCTTTGCTGCGTTCAGCGAGCTTTCTGACCTCAGCAGCAACAACCGCAAAACCACGACCGTGCTCACCTGCCCGCGCTGCTTCAACAGCAGCGTTCAGTGCAAGAATATTTGTCTGAAATGCGATATCATTAATAATCCTTATTTTATCCGCAATGTTTTTAATGGAAACCATACTGTCCTGTGAGGCTTTCAGCACCTGTCTGGCATCCTGGGCCACAGTAATGGCAATTTTTTCGGTTTGAATTGCGTTATGCGTGTTTTGCTCAATATTGGCCGCCATTTGCTCCATGGTGGAGGACACTTCCTCGGATGAGGAAGCCAGTTCCGTTGCACCGGACGACAGTTGCTGTGCAGTGGAATTGATCTGATAGCTTGCTTCTGCAATGTTATTACTGGCCCGCTGTAGTTCCTGCACCATATTCGTCAGTTTTGTTTTCATGGTGTTCAGCGATTCCTGCAGTGTGCCCAGTTCATCTTTACGGTCAACCTCAATGTTTGCGGTAAGATTCCCCTCAGCAATTTGTTTTGCCAGATCAACCGAGTTGGAAATGGGTTTGATAAAACTACCGGCCTGGGTGAAAACCAAAAAGGCAAGTATGACCAAACCAGCCAAACCTGTTACCACCGCCCTGAAAAACACCTTGTCTGCATCCTTCAATGTTTCGTTTTTCCGCACAACCGTGCACAATGACCAGGGAGTGTCTGAATGGCCAATTTTTATTGGCGTTACACAGGTGAAAAGTTCTGCATTAAATTGTTCTGAAAAAGAATTTACATTTTTCATCCCCCCGTTTTTAATGGTAGAAAGTATTTGATTGCCGGCAAAATCAAAGTTCTCCGAAAAATTCCCTCCAATCTTTTCCTCTTTATTATAAGCTGCAATAACACCTTCATTGGAGACCAGCATACCAAATCCTGTTTCATATAACTTAATACTGCCGGTGATCTTGGATAATTCCTTCAGATCAAGATCAATTCCAATGACACCAAGCGTCTTTCCGTTTTCAACAATCGGAACCGCAATGGTGGTTTCGAAATACACTTCCGCTGAATCTTCGGTATATGAATAGTAATAAGGTTCAAGAATTACCTCTTTCTGTGTTTTCGCAGGAATTGCATAGTAATCTTCACTGTACTGCTCAACTCCGCCTTTTTCGCTCATGATTTGACCTTTATTCTTGTATAGGGAAACGTTATAATGTCCTTCTTCATCATACAACGGCAATCCTTTATAGGCCAGGTCATTACCGTCGAGAGCATTTTTCTCCCACATGGTCCATACAGCCAGGAAGTTATCGTTTTTTTCAAGGGTTTCCCGCAGTAATCTGCTATAATAGGTTCGGTTCCTATTGCCCGACAGGCGCAATGCATTAAAGCTGTTTGCCAGGTTCCGGGCTGACTCAACAGGCAGGTTAAGGAACTGCTGCACCTGTGCTGATTTTTCCAGTGATTGACTTATGCTCATCGCATTTGCCACTTTCACCGCGTTCTTCCTGTTTGATAAAGTGATAACCAGAATGGTCAAGGCATAAATTAACAATGTAAATCCAAGTATGCTTACTAACATTTTAGTTTTCAAACTATTCCATTTCATTTTATTATGAATTAAATGTTGTATTAATTTGTTAATGCTGTTCTACCGGTTTTAAAATACTGGGTTATTCTGGTCAGTTGATTGGCATGTTGAGCCAGATTTCCGGCACTCGATGCCATTTCCTCGGCGCTCTGGGCATTTTTCTGGGTAAGCACATTCAATTCCTGCAAAGCATTATTTATCTGGCTGGTCCCGATGTTTTGCTCCTGGCTGGCGTGGGTAATCTCCTGAATAAGACCGGTTGTTTTTTCCATGAGGGGAACAATGCTTATTAACTGCTCACTGGCCTCTCCCGATATTTTTACTCCTTTTTTAGAAACTACCTCGATGGTATCGGCGGCATCCTTGCTTTGTGTGGCAAGTCTTCTGACTTCAGCAGCCACCACGGCAAAACCTTTGCCGTATTCCCCTGCTCTGGCCGCTTCAACCGCTGCGTTAAGCGATAATAAATTGGTTTGCAGCGCAATATCATTTATAACCTTGATTTTGTCCACCACTTCATTCATGGCCTTCAAGGCAAACAATGCAGAATCATTGCCCTTTTTAACACTCTGGTTGGCATCAATTGCTATTCTTTCTGTTTGTTCTGCATTGTTAGAGTTGTTTTCAATATTGGCAGCCATTTCCTCCATCGATGAGGAAATCTCTTCGAGGGAAGTTGCCTGTTGGCTGGCACCGCTTGCAAGTTGCTGTGAAGTTGAATTCATCTGGTTGCCCAGGGCCGAAATCTCATCTGCGCTTACTTGTATGCCATGAATAATCTCTTTCAGGTTTTCAGACAGTTTGCTGATCGACCGGGCCAGTTTTCCCAGCTCATCATTACGGTTTACAAGCGATTCTGAAATGGTGATTTCCAACTCACCTTTGGCTAAACTCTCAACGTTCTGAATAGAACTGTCAAATGGTTTGCGTATTAGCCGGTACACGAGATATCCCATAAAGATGGTAACCATTAAACCCATAGGTAGCGAAATATACTGCGGATACTTTTCCGGGAACGCATCTGTCATCTTTGTGTTGGCTATGATAAAGAATATATCAATTACCCAAAGCATGGCTATTTTAAAAAGCACTGAATGGCGAAAAAGTAAATGAAGCATAACAATCGAAACCGGAATCCCAATTCCGAAAGTGATCAATGTCTGAATTATTGTCTGATTCATATTCTTAGAATTAAATTGTTGTTTATTGTATGATATAATACATCTTGCTTTTTAATCAATCCGGTTTTAAATGATTCGTATATCGGGAAATACGATATCATTTCTCAGAACACGGTCCATAACCTGGTGAAGATTCTCAGCCACTTTATTTTTGCTTACAAATCCCCGAAAACCTGCCTCTATCAGTTGTTTTATGTAAACATTATCATGATACAGGGTAATGGCAATGAGTTTCAGCTTAGCATCAAGGAAGTTGAGTTTTCTGGCTGTTTCAATGCCATTTAAACCGGGCATTTCAATATCCAGCAATATCAGGTCTGGACGATACCTACTGATGTCTTCCAGCAGGGACTGACCCGAATGATAACATGCAACGATCTCGTAATCAATAGCTTTTTTCAGGTAAGTAACTATTCCTTCGAGAAAAGTTGGGTTGTCATCCACGATGATGATTTGGGCTTTCCTTTTCATACCCATATTAACGAAGCCGGGGGAATTGGGGTATCAGGTCATTCCCGCAAAACACACAGGGAGAACCCTAAAAGAACTAAGGGAAAACCCTTAGATGGTTCTCACACAATTTTAAAAGTCTGACGCAAAAGATAAGTTACAAAGCAGATCCCGCTATATTTCAATAAACCCATTCTTGATGGCATATATAACCAATTGTGCCGAGTTTTTGACTCCCGTCTTTTTAAAAATATTGGACTTATGCACCTCCATCGTCTTTGGACTGATAAACAGCTTTTCAGCAATTTCATTATTGGCCAGCCCATTACAAACCATCACCAGCACCTCCAGTTCTCTTTCTGTTAACGTTTTATATTTATTTGAATTTTTGCGGTTAAGCCGCATGGCCATTTTTCTCATAATTTCCTGAGAGAAGAAACTGCCCCCTCCTAAAACTTCCTGAATGGCTTGTTCCAATTCGTACTTTCCGGACTTTTTGAGAATTATTCCTTTAACTCCGGCCTCAATCATTTGCATGTAGTAGTTTTCCTCCCCATACATCGTCACTGCAACGATCTTAAGGTCAGGATACATTTCCAATGCCCGTTTGGTTGTTTCACGCCCATTTAATTCCGGCATATTGATATCCATTAGCACGATATCCGGAACACGGTCATTCAGGCTTTTGATGAACTCCTGTCCGTTTGAGGCTTCTGAAATGGAAAAATCCTGACTCAGCTGGGTTAAAACCAGTTTCAATCCATCCCTGAAAAGCTCATGGTCATCGACAATGGAAACATAAATTCTTTCAGCCATAATTCTAGTATATCATTGGTAATCTTAAACTTGCCTGCATACCTTTCCCTTCTTTACTGGAGAAATCGATCTTTCCCTGAAGAGCCTTAATCCTGTTAACAATATTTTGGACACCTGAACCTTGAGCAGATTTTCCAACTACCTCATCCACATTAAAACCATGCCCGTCATCTGCATAATCAACACAGATAATTCCTTCAATATGGAATATCCTTATGGATATCTTTTTACATCCCGAATGCTTAAAAGAATTATTAATAAGTTCTGTAATCGCCCTGTACAAGGTAATACCTGTGTTCATACTTAATATTGATTCTTCAGGGCAATCCAGGTGAATTTTAATAACATTGGTTAACGTAATACTATGAATAAACTGTTTGAGGGCAGCATAAAAACCATAGTTTCTCAATACATGCGGACTGATATTATGAGAGATTTCGGAGATACTTTTAATGGCTTCCTCAATGGTGTTTTTCAGCTTTTCGGTTAATATTTCTCTCTTGATATTATCCCTGGTATCCTGATATACCTGGAAGTAAATTTTAATGGTGGACAGAACCGGCCCCAATCCGTCGTGGAGATCCTGTGCTATGCGGCTTCGCTCATTCTCTTCGGTTTGTATGACGGCTTCCAGCACTTTTTGTTCGGCTTCTTTTATATGGGTTACATCTCTCAGGATAACCAAAATCGCATTCTGGCCATGGTAGTCCATTATCGAGCTTTCTGCTTCAACAAAGTGCGTCTGGCCATCCTTGTACTTAACCTTGTATTCAATGGGTGCAAGATTTTCTCCCTTGGCCAGCACCAAAATGCGGTCTTTTGCCTGATTTATGTGCTCCGGCAACAAAATATCCATCACATTCAGGTGTGGATCGGCATCCGTCAGATGTCCGGTAAAATCTGAGACTGCTTTGTTTGCATCCAGAATGGTCAAGTCTGATCCAAGAATAATGATACCATGCTTTGTCTTATCAAAGATATTCCGGAATTTCTTTTCGCTGTCTCTCAGTGCCTGCTCCGATTTCTTGCGTTCCGTTATATCACTCACAATCGCCAGTAAATATTTTTCCCCACCCAAATCAAGACGGCTGAGCGAAACCTCAGCATCGAAAAGATCCCCGTCCTTTCGGGAATGTAGCCATTCAAATCGTTGAGGAATTCCTTCCAAAGCTGACCTGATTTTTGCGCCGGCCTTTTCTGCTGATTTTCTTCCATCGGGTTGGTGAACAGGAGAAAACCTTACCGGTGTGCTGCCAATAATCTCCTCTTTTGAGCAACCAAATATTTCAGCCGTTTTTAAATTGCATTCCTGAAAAACATCCCCTTTCATCATGAAAATTGCATCATTGGCGTTCTCAAATATGCTTCTGAATCTCAATTCGCTTTCACTGAGTGCAGCAGTTCTTGATTTAACCAGGTCTTCCAGGTGATTCTTGAATTTCTCCAATTCCCTGTTGGAAGAACCAAGATTCAGGTTCAGTTTATTAAGTTCTTCGTTCTTGGCTGCAAGTTCCTCAGATTGTGCGGTCAATTCTTCCTTTTGAGCCACTAACCTGATGTTTTGATTGGCAAGGATAGTTTCGTACTTAGTGTTAATGTCCTTGAGGGTAAAAACCGTAAGAATAATAAACAAAAACAGCAATACCTCTGATAGTTTATAGAAAAAATACCTCTCTTTTAATATGTTAGGGATTATCTCATCTCCTGAGAAATAGGAGAGCACATTATCGGATGTTATCGAAAGCAAAAAGAAAAACAAAACAAGCATAATAAGAACCATGCGGTCCTTTCTTTGTGGAAAAAGCAGGATGGGGATCAAAGTCAGGGCAATACCGGCAGGAGGGTAATAAAAATAATACTCGATTTTGATATCCCCCACCAGGGTTGGGAAAATGATCAGGAAAAAAGCGGGAAGTACTGATGTAATTATTCTTGCTGCAAAGTACCTGCGAAACTTCACGAGCATAAAAGAAAACAAACTCGATATCAGTATAAAAATCAAACGAAAGGCACCAATTTCGGGCTTACCACCCAGAATAAGCCAATAGTTAATCACAATGGCACCAAATCCCAGCAGGTTGATAATAATGCTGAAGAAATTGATTCTGTTAAGGATTACTATAGATCGCCTGTCTTGTTCTGGAATGCAATGGGTCCCGAAGTATGATATAAATTTCCAAAGCCGGGTCAACCTTTTCATAACAGGGAATTCATATATAATGCATTAACAAGGGCCTCCTGACCAATACACAAACCTTCCCTATGTTAAATAAGAATTTATGTATTACCAAAAGTTATAAAAAGATGTTTGGATATCAAGTATGTTTATTCGCCGATCAGGGGTTTGCTGTGTTTTCAATCGAGCCGTGATTTGAAAGCTGTTTTGTCTTTTTGAGCGCAAAAATAATTTGTATAAACCAGCGCAAAAACGTTATTTATACTATTTATTATCAAGTAAATGCGTTATGTTTGTAATTGCTTTTTCACGAAATTCATCATCAAGAAAGAAGTCACAGATTATAAAAAGCGCTTTCCATCATCAGGAAGAAAGCCTGGGCCTCAGTAGATGTTCCCGACCTGTCGAAACTTGGTGAACCGCACGCACCCTGCACAATTCCATATTCATCTATCTTTCCCCTGGCAGCAAGCCTCATTGTATCGGCTTTTTCTTTGTAGGTCTGGTCAAGCCATCCGGCTTTTATCCCGCTGTAAATGGCAAATGCTAGCATCTGGGCCAGGTTCGTTTCCACGAATGAACTGCTTTCATCGATGATATCATGGAATAATCCGTCGGAACGCATATAGGTCAGGCATCCGTTGATCACTTCCTTTCCCCAGGTGACCAGTTTATTCCTGAGTTCTTCATGGCCGGGAGGCAAAACGTTGATAATTTTGGCAATGCCGGCGGCAGTCCACCCGTTCCCCCCACCCCACAATTTCTTTCGTGCATAGTCCTGCTTTTCCTCATCCCATATGTGGTAATAGAGATTTTTATCAGGATCCATCAGGTACTTCCTGAAACCTTCAATTTGCTTCACAGCCTCCTCATAATCACCCATCAGGGCAAGAAACGGCGGAGCCATGAAGGAAGCATCGCTCCATACCTGTCTCGCATAGGTGATATGATGCAGCACGCCATCCTGCGTTTTGGGCGCTTTGGTTTTGAGGTATTCATACTGTGCATCGGCAGCTTTCTTATACTGTTCCTCGCCTGTTTCCTTCCAGGCCAGAAGCACGGCTTCGCCATTCGAGGCCGGATCGGTAACGCCCGGGTCACTCCCCAATATGCCCAGCCGGCCTTCCGAGGTCTGACGCACCAGGGCATCTTTGGCAAACAGTATAGCAAGGTCCTTTCGGCCAACAGCAATCAAAGCCTGCGATGCCGTACCCTGTTCCCACGCCATACGCTGCATGCTGAGCATGGCCAGCATGGCTTTGGCAACAAGCGGATCGCTGAGAATATTGTTTTTATCAGTATCTCTGTTTGCCAGTTCTGGAAATTTCCTTGGATCAACTGCCATTCCCGTTGCCAAAACAGGAAATGCCAGGGATGCTGCTGAAATGAAATTTCTTCGTTTCATAGGATTGTTGCATTAATCAATCATCTCCTTGTCTCCTTGTCTCCCACTCTCCCACTCCCTACTCCTTACTCCCTACTCCTTACTCCCTACTCCCTACTAACCTCGAACCCCAAACCGCATACCACGTTACCACCAGGTAACATATCAGCGGCAATGTCATGGCCAGCGCCATGCTGCCCGTACGGTCCGAAATGACACCCATAACCGGCGTGAACGCCGCACCGCCAATAATGGACATCACCATCAGCGATCCGCCCAATTTGGTATTCTCCCCCAAACCTTTGATACCCAGGGCAAAAATCGTGGGGAACATCAGCGACATGAAGAAACTGGTTAGGAAAATCGACCACACGCCAATCCAGCCGGGGATAACCACGGCCAGCAGGACCAGTATGA
Source organism: Bacteroidales bacterium (assembly GCA_016930375.1). Taxonomy (GTDB): domain Bacteria; phylum Bacteroidota; class Bacteroidia; order Bacteroidales; family UBA10428; genus UBA5072. The sequence goes on from JAFGGU010000104.1 coordinate 37,123, forward strand.
TGTTGGCGGTTCCATATATCCCCATAAGTTTGGCAGGCTTGATGAATTTCATGAGCCAGGTCGCTGAGAAGCGCCCGACGGCAAAAGCCACCAGGGTGCCGGTGAGCAAAGCTCCTGCAAGCTTTTCATGTTCTCCAGTATAATCCTGGATGTACTGGATAAAGAAGCTCCATGTTCCCACCTGGGCGCCGACATAACAGAACTGTGCCAGCACTCCCTTGTAGAAATGAGGATATTTTAGCAGGTGACCCACCTTGCCCTTGTTATTTTTGGCCAGGATATCATCTGGGTGAGGATCGGGGAATTTGGTGAAAAGGATGATCAGTCCCCAGAGAAATACAACAATCCCCAGCACAGCATAAGGCGCAATAACACGCAATGTCTCGCCGTGCAGGTAGGCCTCATAGGTACCGGCCATTTTCATGGCCTCGATCTTTTCAGAACTGTGCTCCACCCCCGAGAGGATGAAAATGGTTCCGATGCCGACTCCCGATATGGCCCCGAGCGGATTGAAAGCCTGTGAGAAATTCAACCTTCTTTCCGATGTTTCTGCATCACCTAATGTAGCAATAAAAGGATTGGCGCCGGTCTCGAGAAACGATGCGCCGGAAGCAATTACGAACAAAGCAAACAGAAACATGCCAAACTTGCCTACAACGGCTGCCGGCCAGAAAAGCAGGGCGCCCAGAGCGAATAACATCAAACCGGCGACCAGTCCGGTCTTATATCCGAAACGCCGCATCAGCAAGCCAGCCGGAATTGCAAGTACAAAGTAACCCATGTAGTAAGCCGATTGAATCAATCCTGCCTGCAATCTGTTAAGTTCGAATGATTTCATGAACTGCTTGATCAGGATGTCGTTCATATTGCTGGGTATACCCCAGAACAGGAAAAGCGCGGTCACAAGGATGAAGGGTAACAGGTACGCCCTGTTGAAGAGGGTACCTTTTTGGGAGTCATTGCTGTGATTTGACATGGATGGTATTTATGATTGAAGATTATTATTTATGTGTAAATTTTATTAGTTGTAAGAAAGCTGTGTTTTTCGGATTTGGGCCACAAAGTGGCATAATATGAATAACCGTGGGTGGTAACCCACGGAAATGTGCTATATGTAACAACACAGCCCTGAAGGGGGTGAATTACAGACCGGAATGCTGATTAATTCAGCCCCTTCGGGGTTGAAAATGTTTTCTATCCGCTTATCCGTGGGTTACCACCCACGGTTATTCAGATATAACCCCTTCGGGGTACATACCAAATCAAAAAATCAAAGAACGCTTATATTATATTTA
>JAFGGU010000008.1 GCA_016930375.1 Bacteroidales bacterium
GTGTAATTGGCAAATTCTTCCAATTTCCGGTTCAGCTCTTCCTTAATTTCAACCCCAATCTGGTTAGCCCGTTTTGAACAGATCATTACAGCTTCATAAATATTGCCGGTCTTCGCTTCTAACATATTTAAATCACGTGTAACAGTCGTGGACGGCGCTTTTGATTTTTTAAAATCTGTGTTTTGTTCCATTAATTATCAGTTAATTCCTTATCGATTTCTTTATCTTTAATATACTGAGAAGCAACCTGATACATATCTTCTGCCTCTTGCTTGTTCTTGCTTTCAGGGAATTCCGTTATAAATGCAAAATACTCATCCACTGCATCCTGATAACGCTCCGTTTGTTTCGACTGGATGCTTTTCACCGCTAAAAGATATTTTGATTTGAGAAGCATAAACATAATCTCTTCCCTGTACTTTGTTTCCGGAAAATCAACCAGGCAGGTATTCAATGCAACAATGGCAGCCTTGTAATCATCGATATTGTAATAAAGTTTCGCAGACAGGAAAGATTTTTCCATCAGTTTCTCATTCAATTCCAAAATGATACGCTGGCAGTCGGTCACTCTGGGACTTGCGGGATACCTGATCATATAAAGCCTGAAAGCATCCAGAGCCTGGTAGGTGCTGGTTTGATCCAATTCCGGTCTGGGAGATTGCATGTAATAACAGTATGCTTCCATGTAAGCCGCTTCCTCAATGAAATGGCTGTTTTCGTAATACTGGGTAAACTGACTAAAATAATGCCCGGCTATGATATAATCGTTCAGCTTATACTGTGTCATGGCCTGGAAAAAATAAACGGAATCGGCCTTCCGGGTACCACGAGTAAGTGGAGCAAGCTGTTCGAAAAGTGTGCCCGCTTTCACATAATCCCCCTTATTATAGTATTCAAAGGTTTTAGCGAATTTGAAATTCACATCCTCGCTTTTGATAACCTTTTCATATTGCGAGCAGGAAAATGCAATGAATACGAACGATGTAAAAAACAGCGGAATATGGTAACGTTTTGCAAGCATCGCGCAAAGGTACAAATTTTTAGCAAATTGCAATTTATCCACGGTAATTTTAGAACTCTAAAAAGTAATTCTTATTGTCAGTTGTTACTGTTAATCAAAAAAAACTACTTTTGCACATCGATTTTGTATTAACTAAATTTCAATGGATCGTGGACATATTTGACAAGATAAAAAAGAGCAGAGGTCCTTTGGGACAATATCAGCAGATAGCTCACGGATATTTTATGTTTCCGAAACTCGAAGGTGAGATCGGACCCAGAATGAGGTTCAGGGGTAAAGAAGTATTGAACTGGAGTTTGAACAATTACCTCGGACTGGCCAATCTGCCGGAAGTCAGGCAGGCTGATGCCGAAGCGGCTAAGGAATTTGGGATGGCTTATCCCATGGGAGCCCGCATGATGTCGGGACAAACAACCAAACACGAAGAGCTTGAGGATCAGTTGGCAGCATTTGTCGGCAAGGAAGATGCCTTCCTGCTGAATTACGGCTACCAGGGTATGATATCCATCATTGACTCCCTGTTAGGCAGGAATGACGTGGTTGTATATGATTCCGAATCGCATGCCTGCATTGTGGATGGGTTGCGTTTGCATATCGGTAAACGCTTTGTATTCCCGCATAACAATATGCAAAACCTCGAAAAGGAATTGGAACGGGCTACAAAAATGGCACAGGAAACAGGGGGCGGTATACTGGTCATAACCGAAGGTGTGTTTGGCATGGCAGGCGACCTGGGAAACCTGAAAGCCATTGTTGAATTGAAGAAAAAATTTGATTTCCGCATCCTGGTCGATGATGCGCATGGTTTTGGCACAATGGGCAAGAGTGGTGCCGGAACCGGCGAACATTTTGGTGTTCAGGAAGATATAGATCTGTATTTCAGTACATTTGCAAAATCAATGGCCGGTATCGGCGCCTTTATAGCCGGTCAGGAAGATGTGATTAATTTTCTACGTTACAATATGCGTTCCCAGACCTATGCCAAATCACTTCCCATGCCCATGGTCATTGGCGCATTAAAGCGTCTCGAGCTGATCAGGACACGTCCCGAAATTAGGGAGAAACTATGGACGATCGTCAGGGCGCTGCAATCCGGTTTCAAGGCAAAAGGCCTTAACCTGGGCAATACTGAATCACCCGTTACACCGGTATTTTTATCAGGTTCAGTGCCTGAAGCTACCAACGTGGTGATTGATCTGAGGGAGAATTATAAAATTTTCTGCTCCATGGTGGTGTATCCCGTTGTACCCAAGGACGTTGTCATGCTCAGAATTATCCCGACCTCGGCTCATACGCTCCAGGATGTGGAATATACGGTGAATTCATTTGCCGAAATCCAGGAAAAACTGAAGGCCGGTAAATACAAATCCGACAAAATAGCATCGTTGTTGGGATAATATATGATCGTAGAGATCCCGCAGAAATACGGGGTCTCTACAAATTGTTATTTTGCGCTGCGTGCCTCGATTTAACGCCAAGGTAACCCCCGTGATGCCGTTTGGCATATTGGGCCGCAGTGAACCCGATTCTTTTCATAAGAATTACAACAAGGGCATCTCCGATCACGGTCATTACCGTTGTTGATGTTGTGGGTGTAAGCCCCAGGGGGCATACCTCCTGAGGATGTCCCGTGGATATGGTGATATCCGCGAGATTACCCAGATCACTGTCGGGATTCCCGGTTATCACAATGATTTTCAGATTGTACCCCAGGTTTTTTGTAAGGTCACATAATTCAATAATCTCAAGAGTCTTTCCTGAGTTTGAAACCAGGAGCAGGATATCGTTCTGCTGGATAACACCCAGATCGCCATGCTGGGCATCGGAGGGATGAAGAAAAACTGCAGGCGTACCAGTTGCGGAGAACGTTGTAGCAATATTGAGGGCAATCTGCCCTGCTTTTCCCATTCCGCTTGCCACCACCTTTCCCTTGTTGACATGCACGGCTTCATAGATCAGGTCACATGCCTTACTGAAGTTGTCGGAAACAGGAATATTAAGTACTGCATTCGCTTCAGCCTCGAATATATTTCTCACCTCGTTTATCATCGGAAATATTTAGTATTTGCGCACAAATATAGTAAATCGGTTTCGGTCAGATGGTTTTATCAGCTTTGACTTTTTTCAGGTGAAAGGCAATTTTGCCCAACAAAACTTCTCTCTGGATCGGTTTTGCCACATAATCATCGCAACCGGCCTCAAAGCATGCATTTTTGTCATCCATCATGGCATAAGCAGTTTGTGCAATGATCGGAACAGTACTGCCTTCCTGCCTTATCTTTCGGGCAGCATCGAGGCCGTTCATTTGTGGCAACCGGATATCCATGATGACCAGATCGGGGTTATTCGTGCTGAATTCTTCCAAAGCCTGGACGCCATTGCATGCCAGTATGATTCTTAATCCGGTAGGAGCAAGTATTTCCTGAAGGTATCTGAAGTTTATTTCATCATCTTCAACAATCAGTACTGATCTTCCATTCCAATGAAGATCTGTCTCGTTCAAAGCGTTCCCTCCGTTATCCTCAGGGGGCCTTACCGGCTGGTAAGGTATCGTAAAATAAAATGTTGAACCTTTTCCGGGATTGCTTTTCAGTTCAAGGGAGCCGTCTAAAAGCTTAACCAGTCCGCGGGAAATGGACAATCCCAATCCTGTGCCTTCGTATTCCCGTGTATTATTATAGTCTGCCTGCCGGAAGGGTTGAAAAATCACCTCGGTATGATCCTTTTCGATCCCAATTCCCGTATCCTCCACGAAGAATCTGAGCAGATTTTTCTTTTCAAGGGTATAACCAAAACGAATATGTCCCTTATGTGTAAACTTGACAGCATTGCTCAACAGGTTCATCAGGATCTGCCGAAGCCTGAATTCATCGGTTATAATAACAGAGTCGTCACCTGATAGTACGTAATGCTTTGAAATCTCAACAGAGGTCTTTTCATTCTGTTTCAGCAGCTGCTGATAAAAAAGATGCAAATCATCCAGTAAATGATTTAACCTGCATTCCTGCTTGATGATACGCATCTGGTTGGCTTCGATTTTTGAGATATCTACCAGATCATCAATGATATGCAATAACTGATCACTGCTTTTATGGATGATTTCGACATACTGGTTTTTCATTTCCGCATCAGCGTCGTCGCGCGTAATCAGATTGGAAAAACCCAAAATCCCGTTCATGGGTGTTCTTATCTCATGTGAAAGATTGGCCAGAAAGGCAGATTTCAGATGATCACTTTCCTGGGCTTTCTCTTTTGCAGTTCGCAATTCGTTCTCAATTTCCTTTTGCAGGGTAATATCACTCACCATTCCTGCAATCCTGAATAATTGATTGTTTTCATCGAGTATGGGGAATAAACGTGCCCATATCCACCGGATCTTACCGGCAGGATCAATGATCCTAAGCTGCCTGAAGACGGGTTCAGTTTTTCCGCTGCGCCGCAGACTGGTCAGTTCGTCATAAACGGGAAGATCTTCAGGGTATATGACTTTCCCCAGATTATTTATATTTTGAATGACGGAGGTGCTCTTGAATCCGAATGTTCTTTCAAGGGCTGAGTTCAGATACAGGATCCTGTTGCCTTCGCTGAGCCAGAACACATCATCTATATTCTCCGCAAGTTGGCTGAACCTTTCATCACTCTCCCTGATGGTTGCACGGGCCTGAACAATTTCTTCGATATCGCGGGTTACCGACATCACATACACTTCGTTCCGCAATTTGAAAAAGGAAGCGGACATAAGGCCGGTTTTGACTTCCCCGTTTTTGAGCCTGAATTTGGCTTCGAGGTTAACGACCTTTCCGTTGGATTTGAGGGCATCGACCATTCGCTGCCTGTCCGCCGGATTATGCCAGATATTGATCATGGAGGAAGTCTTCCCCTTCACATCTTCCCAGGTATACCCTGTCAGGTGCGTAAATCCCTCGTTGATCTCAATATACATGCCGTCTGCCAAACGGTTAATATTAACAGAATCGGGACTGGTCTTAAAGGCAATTCTGAATTTCTCTTCACTTTCCCTGAGTCCCTCTTCGGCAGCCAGCAATTCTTCGTTTTTAAGCTTCAGGACAAGCTCACTATTCTTTAAATCGGTAATATCTGAAAACATGGCGATCATATTTCCAGAAAGGGTTTGAAATGCGCTGACTTTGAAATAATGTATACCGTCATTAATGTGGTATTGTACTTCATCACTGTTCCAACTGGTGCCTTTAACGGCAATTTCTTTATAAATCCGCGGTATATCGGTTTTTTCCAAACCCGGGAATGCTGACTCAATGGTCTTGCCAATCAGTTTTCTGTGATCTGTTTGTAAAATTTGATCAGCCATGAAATTCCCCCCGCGGAAAATCAGCTGATCATTTAGGATTTCATAGAAATGAGTACCTACCGGTGAGTTCTTTAGAAATCCGGGAATTTGCCGCAGCAGATCATCCCTGGACATCTTGTCTTCAACATTTTGATTTTTAGGCATAATCGGGACAAATAACAGGTTATTGAAATCCGGAAGACAATCAACTTGAAAATGAACTTCAATATAGCAATAAAAACTAAAAACGGAAGGCAGACGCGCTAATTTTCCTGTGTGAAACACAGTAAAATTCTCTGAAAACAGCGAAATTGTGAAAAACATTTATATTTGTGATACAGTCATCTTATACAATTAAATCTTATAGTTATGAAAAGAACAGGGTTTCCTTTTTTTATTTTGTTAGCTTCTTTCCTGATCACAGTATCTGGTATCAGGGCACAGGAAGAAACAGAATCAAAATTCCAGATCGGTACCGATGTCTACACAAATTATATATGGCGCGGGAGTAAACTGGGAACGGGACCTTCCCTGCAACCGAGCATTGAATTCACAACCGGAGGGCTATCTTTAGGTGTCTGGGGAGCATTTGACGCCAGCGGTTATATGGAGGCGGACCCATCTATTTCTTATGAATTTCCCTTTGGATTGACACTGGGCCTGTCGGACTATTATTTGCCAAGCCTGCCGCTTTTCGAAGTAACGGATACGGCAGGAAGCCATGCATTTGAAGTAAATGCAGGATTCACAGCAGGCGGATTCAGTCTGAACGCGAATTATATTCTGAATGAAGCAGGCGGAATAGGATCAGCAGGCGGGGATATGTACTTCGAGGCCGGGTATGAATTCCGGGATTTCAATATATTCCTGGGCGCTGGCGACGGCTGGCATACCTCAGACGGTGAATTCGCAATCTGCAATTTCGGAATCGGAGCTGCCCAGGAAATAAAAATTACTGATACTTTTTCAGTTCCGGTAAGCGGACAGATAATCATCAATCCGGAACGAGAGCAATTGTTTCTTGTAGTCGGATTTTCTTTTTAAATGCTGTTTTCTGGTTAACCGGTTGAACGACAAATCAGGATTTTCCTGCAAAATCCCGCTGAAAAGCGGGATTTTTTTTTGCAGGAAATACAGATGTTATGTTTTAATTATTTTAGAATAGGGGTATGAATTATAAAAACATATAATATATAAATTTTAGATATAAATATATGGGGTAGTAAATATAAAAATATATTTATTTAAAAAATAAACCCATTAAAAAGAGGGGTATTAAAAACAAAAATATATATTTGCCCATTCAAATATTATTAATTTAAAATCTTATGTTATGAAAAAGCTGAGTTTACTTTTACAAGGAATGGTTGCAGTATTTATACTGTCAGCCCCATTATTAGCACAGGATGAAGCAGGGAATTCAAAATTCAGTGTTGGCGCCGACATGTATACAAATTATGTATGGAGAGGCAGTAAACTCGGAACAGGACCATCCTTGCAGCCCAGCGTTAAATTCGAGGCCGGAGGTCTGACTTTGGGTGTATGGGGTGCTTTTGATGCCAACGGCTATACCGAGGCTGATCCCTATATCTCTTATTCCTTTCCTTTTGGTTTGAGTCTGGGGTTGACCGATTACTATTCACCCGGACTGGAAGTTTTTGAAACTTCGGATACGGCAGGAAGTCACGCTTTGGAGATCAATGCCGGCTTTGCAAAAGGAGGACTTAGTTTAAGCGCCAACTATATCGTTAACGAGGCCGGAGGTATTGCATCCGCCGGTGGTGACATGTATTTCCAGGCCGGTTATGCTTTTGAGCACTTTAACATTTTTGTGGGCGCAGGGGACGGCTGGCATACTTCCGACGGGGAATTCAACATCTGCAATTTAGGTATCGGTACGTCCAAAGAAATCAAGATCACAGATAGCTTCAGCATACCAGTAAACGGCCAGGTCATTCTTAACCCTGAAAAAGAACAGCTGTTTGTTGTGGTCGGGTTTTCATTCTGACAACTCATTCAAATAAAAGAAACTTTAAAACTTAAGGATATGTCAATGAAAAAAATTGAAGTCGTAATTCGGAAATCCAAATTCGACGAAGTCAAGGAAGCCCTTAACAAGGCGGAAATTGAGTGGTTCACTTTCTGGGAGGTCAGGGGGGTTGGTAAGGCTCATGAATCGCGTGTATATCGGGGAATTGCCTACGATACCAGTACCATTGAGCGGATACTGATCACATTCTACTGTCGCGAAAAATTCCTGGACGGCGCTATTCAAGCCATTTTAAGCTCTGCAAGAACAGGTGAGATAGGCGACGGTAAAATCTTCATCTCGGACATCGCGGATGCATACAGGATCAGAACCGGGGAGAGGGGAGACAAGGCCATGTATTTAGAGGGCGGCGAATAATCACTTAAAAACCAGAAATCATGACAGACACACTTGCAATAGCTGATCATATCGGCACACTGGAAACAGCGCTTACAGAATACGCTTTTTCACTGAATACAGTTTGGGTACTCATCGCTGCAGCTCTCGTTTTCTTTATGCAGGCAGGCTTTGCCCTGGTGGAGGCCGGATTTACCCGTTCAAAGAATACCACCAATATTCTGTTTAAAAACCTTATGGATTTTGTAATTGGTACGATTGCATTCTGGCTTGTAGGCTTTGGCATCATGTTCGGCAGTAAGAACGGATTCTGGGGCGGACTGGATTTTTTCAGCCAGAATACCTACCGATCGGATATGCCGGATCTGGCCTTTCTTATATTCCAGACCGTTTTTGCCGCCACTGCAGCCACCATAGTATCCGGTGCCATGGCTGAAAGAACCAAATTCAATGCCTATCTCATGTATAGTGCCATCATTACACTGGTAATATATCCTATTTCAGGACACTGGGCCTGGGGTGGGGGCTGGTTAAGCCAAATGGCTATACCTTTTCACGACTTTGCCGGATCCTCGGTGGTTCATATGGTCGGGGGCATGATCGCGTTGATTGGAGCTACAGTTTTGGGCCCCCGTATCGGAAAATACGATAAGAATGGTAAAGCCAGAGCTATTCCCGGACACAGCATAACAATGGCAACCCTGGGGGTTTTTGTCCTGTGGATCGGCTGGTTCGGTTTTAATCCCGGTTCGCAGTTGGCGGCATCCGGTACAACCAATGCCAGGGCAATTTCACTCATATTCGTTACGACAAATATTGCTGCTGCCGGCGGAGCTTTTGCAACCATGCTATTTGTATGGCTGAAATACAAGAAACCAACTCTGAGCATGACACTGAACGGTGCTCTGGCGGGACTTGTTGCTGTGACTGCCGGATGCGATGCCGTTTCTCCTGGGGGCGCTTTTATCATTGGAGTGCTGGCGGGCATTCTTGTAGTATTATCTGTGGAATTCTTTGATAAAATTGCAAAAATCGATGACCCGGTCGGTGCGATCTCCGTGCATGGTATATGCGGCGCCTTTGGCACCCTGATGGTCGGATTTTTTTCAACCAGCCAGGGCATATTTTATGGATATGGTGCAGGTTTATTAAAAAGTCAGGCAGTCGGTGTTCTTTCTATTGCAGCCTGGGCGCTTGCAGCAGCCACAGTCTTATTCCTTGCACTCAAGTATCTGAATGGTCTTCGTGTTACAGAACGCATTGAGGAAGAAGGCCTGGATGTATATGAACATGGCGAATCTGCCTATAACATTTGATCGTTGATGTTGTTTTTATTTTTCCATTAAACCTAAAGTTAGGCCTTTCCTAAAAAACGCCGGGATTTGCCCGGCGTTTGTTTTTACCTCAAAGAGTGAGGTTTTGTTAAGGTTTCGGATAATCTTCCAATTCCTTCAAATACTTGAACAATTCCTTGTCCGACATTTCATGCTTTACCAGTTTGCCGGTCAGGTATTTGTCGTATCCAACCATATCCATCAGTCCGTGACCGCTGAAATTGAAAAGGATTACCTTTTCTTTTCCTTCTTCCCTGGCTTTTTTGGCTTCACGGATGGCACCGGCAATGGCATGCGTGGTTTCAGGAGCGGGAACAATGCCTTCGACCCTGGAAAACAGTATACCGGCTTCATAGCATTCTATCTGATCAATGGCCAATGGGTTAATAAGCTTATCATTCAAAGCTGCTGATACCAGCGGACTCATGCCGTGATAACGAAGACCACCGGCATGAATGGGCTCGGGAATGAAGCTATGTCCAAGAGTAAACATGGGCAGCAGGGGAGTCATTTTGGCTGTATCGCCATGATCATATAAAAATGGTCCGCGTGTGAGTGTGGGGCAGGAACTGGGTTCAACGGGAATAATGTCAATTTTGGCGCCGTGAATCTTCTCATAAATGAAAGGGAAAGATATTCCTGCAAAATTGCTGCCACCACCGACACAGGCAATCACAACATCAGGCATCTTTTCCCCGAACTTCAGCAATTGTTTTTTTACCTCCAGGCCAATGATGGTTTGGTGCAACATGACGTGGTTTAATACACTGCCAAGGCTGTAGCGTGTCTGACCGGTGGGATCGGTGACGGCTGCTTCGATAGCTTCACTGATGGCGATACCCAGACTTCCCGGTGTATGTGGTGTGACCGCAAGAATGTCACGGCCTGCCTTGGTTTCATTGCTCGGACTGGCAATGCATTCTGCCCCGTAAGTATTCATCAGCAGTTTCCGGAAAGGTTTCTGGTCGAAACTGATGCGAACCATGAATACCTTGCATTCCAGACCGATTAAAGCACAAGCCATTGACAGGGCGCTGCCCCATTGTCCGGCACCGGTTTCAGTGGTCAGCCTCTTTATCCCGAATTTCTTATTGTACCAGGCCTGGGCAATGGCAGTATTGAGTTTATGGCTACCGGCGGGTGAAACGCTTTCGTTTTTGTAATATATGCGTGCGGGTGTTTTTAAAGCTTCCTCCAGCTCAAAAGCTCTTACAAGCGGAGTGGGGCGGTATACCGACAGCATATCAAGCACTTCTTCCGGTATATCAATCCATCGCTGTGTGCTCATTTCCTGTTCAATCAGGTTCATGGGGAACACGGGCGCCAGCATTTCGGGACTGACGGGTTTGCCGTCGGGTCCCAGCGGGGGCAACATGGGTGTCGGAAGATCAGGAGCAAGATTATACCATTGTTTGGGCATTTCCGAGGGTTCGAGATAAACTTTCTTGAGGCGTGCCATATTAGGATAATGGTTAAAGGTTAATTGCAAACAGAAAATTGAAGGGCACTAATTTAATGCTTTAAATGAAAAATACATAAAATTGCAAGGAAAGTTTATATTATTTCAAACCTGTTGAAATGTAATATTCTACTTGGCCTGTGACAGATACCGCTCCGCTTCAATGGCTGCCTGGCATCCCGAACCTGCAGCGGTTACTGCCTGGCGGTAAACCTTATCCTGCACATCCCCACAGGCAAATACCCCGGGAATATTGGTCCTGGGTGTACCGGGAACGGTAAGGATATAACCGGTTTCATCTGTCTCGAGGTAGGGTTTGAAAATGTCTGAATTCGGAGTATGGCCAATGGCCAGGAAGAATCCGTCGATCTTGATCACTTCCTCACTTTCGTCAGGAAGTCCCATTCTCTTGATAAGTAGGGCTTCCTCAACAACCTGGTCACCTCGTAATTCCTTGGTATTACGTTCAAAAAGCACTTCAATGTTTGGGGCATCCATTACCCGCTGCTGCATTATCCTGGAAGCCCTCAGGAAGGATTTTCTGACAATAAGGTAAACCTTTCTGCACATGCCTGCCAGGTACAATGCCTCCTCACAGGCTGTATCACCACCGCCAACCACGGCCACATCCTTACCCCGGTAAAAGAATCCGTCACAGGTGGCGCAGGCAGATACCCCCGAACCTTTATATTTCTCTTCTGACTCTAATCCAAGATATCGCGCGGTTGCTCCTGTGGCAATGATGACGGTGTCCGCTTCCACAACAGTTTTATCGTCAACAATCACAGTATAGGGTAACTTTGAAAAGTCAACCGATGTGGCAATGCCCCAGCGAATGTCGGTTCCAAAACGGGCAGCCTGTTGCTCAAGGTCTTCCATCATCTTGGGACCTGTTATGCCTTCAGGATAACCGGGGTAATTTTCCACCTCGGTAGTGGTGGTCAACTGACCGCCCGGCTGTATGCCTTTGAACAATAAAGGTTTCAGATTTGCGCGGGCTGCATAAATGGCCGCAGTATATCCGGCGGGACCTGACCCGATGATCACACATTTTACGCGTTCGGACGAACTTTTATCAGTAGGGTTATTTTTAGGTTCTGAACTGGTTTCCAGTGGTTTGAATAAGCTCATATTGCATGTATTATAAAATGTCAGGTTTTATAGTCAATAAATATACCAATTAAAATTTAACCTTTTTTGTCATGACAAAATTACCATTCGGTTGTAATGAATTATGATCTATCTTAGTAGAATGATTATAAAATGAATAAACATCAGCCTATGAGAATGATTTATACAATTGGAGAAACAGTTCTGGATATTTTATTTAAAAACAAGCTTCCGGTGACGGCAAAGGCTGGCGGAGCCTGCCTTAACAGCGCTGTTACACTGGGCAGGCTCAATCTTCCGGTTTGTTTCATTGGCGAGTATGGTTTGGATGAGGTAGGTAGTATTATTGATCAGTTTCTCAAGGCCAATAAGGTTTCTACGCAATATGTCTATCGTTACTACAACGGAAAATCAACTCTTGCCCTTGCATTTCTGAATGAAAACAACGATGCCAGTTATGATTTTTACAAAATATATCCCGAACAGAGGCTGGCAGTGAACTTTCCGGAAATTCATCAGGATGACATTATTCTTTTCGGATCGATATATGCCATTACAATCGAAGTGCGCAATAAACTGATGGAGTTCATCAATCAGGCCAACAAGAAAAAGGCCATCGTGATATATGACCCGAATTTCCGCAAGCATCACCTGCATGAATTGGCGAAACTCCGGCCTCTTATCATTGAAAACTTTGCCCATGCTGATATTGTCAGGGGCTCCAATGAGGATTTCTCATTTATTCTGGGGGCGGATGATGCAGATGAAGCCTTTACCGAGATCGGGAAACAGTGCAAAATCCTTTTATACACGGCCAATAAAAAAGGTGTTTATGTGAGATCCCCCAAGGTGAGTATGACGTTTCCGGTCAAAACAATCGATCCGGTCAGTACGATCGGAGCCGGGGACAACTTCAATGCAGGCATCGTTTATTCACTCTACAAACACAATATTGGTTACAACGATCTCGAAAACCTCGATGAAAAGATGTGGGAGATTATTGTGAGCAATGCTGTTGAGTTTGCTACCCATGTTTGCCTGAATTATGACAATTACATCTCGGAGGAGTTTGCGGAGGGTTATAAGTAGTAGGTAGTAGGAATATATTTGAATTATTTTTTTAATGAAACGGTGAATCCCATTAAGGTATCTATCTCTCGCAATTGTTTCTTATTCAATGGTTTTACACTGTCCATCAGGTGAGTTATCAGTGTCATCCTGGCGGCAGCTTCCAAAACTTCCATCCGGTCGAATGCAGTCAGTAAATCTTTACCCAGACATACAATGCCATGATTTTCCAGGAGTATCACGTTGGGTTGGGATGATGCGTGTCCGGCTGCCGCTGCCACTGCCGCTGCCAATCCTTCAGTTCCCATCAGCGCGTATGGCGCCAATACCGGTGTGCCTAATATTGCACGAGCTTCAGCGATCAATGTGCAGTTGATTTTCTTTCGCATGGCGGTGAAACTCGTGGCTACAGGAGGATGGGCGTGAACAATGGCATTCACATCAGGGCGCTTTTTATATATTGCCAGGTGCATGGCGCTTTCAATGCTGGGTCTGAGTTCCGGTGTAAGGTTTTTTCCGGTGTAAGTAAGCCGTCCTACCTGTCTGCCCTTTATCAGTCCCTTATCCAGTGAGGAAGGCGTTATGAATATCCCCTTGTCAATTCTCACACTGACATTGCCGCCTGAAGCTGTAGTCAATCCCCGGTCATATAACCTCCTCATGAACCGTGCAACATCTTTTCGGAGGATTTCCAATTCCTTACTGGTCATAACAATTGTTTTTAGGATTTGCTGGGGATGAGACAATTTTTCTGCAATTTTGTACAGCCTGATCCGTCAGTTGAATCTCAGGGTAAAAATAAATAAATATCCGGTTTCGGAAGGACTATGGAAGCTCAGTTTTATGAGAAAAATGAGGACCATGTGAGCTGCACGTTATGTCCTCACCACTGCAGCATTGCTCTGGGGGAGACCGGAATCTGCCGGGTACGGCGCAATGAAAACGGCAAACTGATGGCCGGGACATGGGGAAAACTTTCAGCCCTGAATTTTGACCCGATAGAGAAAAAGCCGCTCTATCATTATCATCCCGGGAAAATTATACTTTCTCTGGGAAGCGTGGGCTGTAATATGAAATGCAAGTGTTGCCAGAACTGGCAGATCTCGCAGGTTTCAGCAGCTGAATATAGTTTCAGCCATACCCTGTTTCCCATGGAAGTCATCAAACTGGCAACATCGCGCAGTGAAAATATTGGTGTGGCATACACTTATAATGAACCCACCGTTTGGTTTGAATACATGAACGACATTGCCAGGCTGGTCAGGTTCGAGGGCCTGAAAAATGTGATGGTATCAAACGGCTACATCAATGAGGATCCACTGTTGGAGCTTATGCGTTACATGGATGCTTTTAATATTGACCTGAAAGGATTCTCAGAAGATCTCTACAGGAAGTTAACCGGTGCATCTCTGGCCCCGGTGCTTCATACTTTAAAACTGATCAGGAAGGCAGGCAGGCACCTGGAGATAACCTGCCTGATCATTCCCGGCATGAATGACGATCCGGGAACTTTCAGGGAGATGATCCTGTGGATAGAGAGAGAACTGGGCGCCAATACGGTGTTGCACCTGTCGCGTTACCACCCTACCTATAAACTGGATATTGAATCTACACCGGCCCGCAAACTGGAGGAACTATACCGGATTGCCAATGAAAAGCTTTCATACGTATATGTGGGAAATATACAAATCAGGGATTATCAGGATACACGGTGTGGCAAGTGCGGTGCAACGGTGATTCGCCGCATGGGTTACCAGGTGGAGCTGAAGAATTTAACCGGTCAGGGTACGTGCTTACAATGCGGCAATGCCATAATAAATTTTTAAAAATCTTCGTTCTTGTTGTAACATAGCAATAACATGCACGTCTATTCATAAACCCCAAAATTAAAACCCATGTTTTCGAATTTCTTAAAAAGCGCCCTTCGAAATATATTCCGACACAAAACCTATGTAATCATCAATATCCTGGGACTCGCTGTCGGTTTTGCCTGCAGCCTCCTCATCTTTTTGTTCGTCATCCATGAACTCAGCTTCGACAAGTTCAATGAAAAGTATGACCGCATTTACAGGTTGTATTTGGTTGGCAAGATGGGAGAAACGGAATTTACAGGTGCATGGACTGCAGCACCAACCGCCAGGACTTTTGTTGAAGAATTTCCCGAAGTTGAAACGGCCGTGAGGATGCAGCGATGGGATGAAGCACTCATCAGGATTGATGACCGAAAATTCATTGAATCGGATATTGCACTGGCAGATTCAGGCTTCTTTGATATGTTCAGTTTAAAACTCCTGGAAGGGGATCCGCAAAGAGCATTGGCACAGCCACATGCTGTCGTTTTAACCGCCAGTACTGCGAAAAAATATTTCAATGAACAGGAAGCAGTAGGTCAGCATTTGAGAATTGGTAATGACAGCGTATTATTTACCATAACCGGTGTTATGGAAGATGTTCCCGAAAACAGCCATTTCGAGTTCGATCTGCTGATCTCTTTTTTGACTCATCCCCGGGCCAATGATGATTTCTGGTTATCCAACAGTTTTTCGACCTACCTTTTATTGCGTAAAGATGCCAATGCTGAAACCCTCGAAAGCAAATTACCCGTTATTATTGAAAAGTACATCGGACCACAGGTGGAGAAATCCTTGGGAATGGACCTGCAGGCATTTGCTGATGCTGGTAACCGGTACGGAATGTTCATACAGCCCTTGTCCGATATACACCTGAATACTGACATAGTTGCCGACTTCAAACGTTCCAGCGACCGTAAATACATCTACATTTTTTCAGGGATTGCTTTCATTATCCTTATTGTTGCAGGCATCAATTATATGAATCTGTCCACAGCTCGTTCAGCAAGACGTTCCCGAGAGGTTGGCCTCCGTAAGGTAGTGGGCTCATCCAAAGGAATGCTCATCTGGCAATTCCTCCTGGAATCAATTTTGCTTACCATCCTGTCAACCATACTCGCAATTCTGCTTGTTGAACTTCTGCTTCCATTGTTTAACACCATGCTCCAAATCAACCTGAAAGTAGGTTATTTTAGCCGTTGGTATGTAATTCCGGGCTTACTGCTTCTGACGGTTTTCATCGGCCTCCTCTCCGGCAGTTATCCGGCGTGGTTCCTGGCTTCGTTCACGCCCGTTAAAGTTCTGTACGGAAAGCTGAAAGTCGGATTATCCAATACGATAGTCCGGAGTATCCTGGTAATCTTCCAGTTCTTCTTTTCTATTGCGCTGATAATAACTTCAATGATAATTTATAAGCAAATTAATTACATGCTTAATAAGGATATGGGTTTCGATAAGGAACAACTCATGGTGATCCGTCGCGCAGACGCACTTCAGAAAAAAATCATCTCTTTCAAGGATGAGATAAAGAAAATCCCGGATGTTATCAGTATCACCAATTCAACCACCGTGCCCGGTTATCCCAATAACAATAATGGTTACCAGATTGAAGGCAGATCCGCAGAGCAACTTTTTATGATGTGGACGAACTGGGTGGACTATGATTATTTTGATACGTATAAAATTAAACTGACAGACGGGCGAAACTTCAGCCGTGAATTTCCATCAGATACCGCAGCCATGATCATCAATGAAGAAGCAGCGCGGCGTTTTGCTCTGGATGATGCTTTTAATACCCGTTTCATTCAACCGGGATATACTAACGAAGAAAAAGCTTATCTGAATATCCTTGGCGTATCCGGGAATTTTCACTACCAGTCACTCCAGATTAAAATTGAGCCCCATGTTTTTATGCTGAAACCTGAAAAGTGGGATTGGGCAGGGTATCTCACCATAAGGGTGGGAAATGAGAATATGGATAAAACCATTGCCATGATTGAAAATACCTGGCGCAGCTTTACCGGGGATGAGCCCTTTCAGTATTTCTTCATGGACCAGGAATTCGATAAGTTCTACAAGGAAGAAAAACGCACTGCAAAAATTGCCCTGGCTTTTTCATTCCTGGCAATCTTTATTGCCTGTCTAGGGTTGTTCGGTCTGACTTCCTTTGCAACTGAGCAAAGGGCAAGAGAGATCAGTTTGCGAAAAGTTTTGGGATCTACGGCAAAAAGTATCGTTTTGTTGTTTACCAGGGAAATTTCCATTCTGATAACCATAGCCACAGTTCCTGCCTGGGTAATTTCTTATTTTTTTCTGAAAAACTGGTTGCAGAACTTTTCATACCACATTGCCATCAGTCCCTGGGAATTCATACTTGCCACAGTTCTGGTATTGCTCATCGCGCTTCTTACAGTAAGTTACCGCACTTACAGGGCAGCGCTGGTAAATCCGGCGGAAGTGTTGAAATATGAGTAAGGAGTAAAGAGTGATGAGTGATGAGTGATGAGTGATGAGTGAAAAGTGGGTTTTGGGCATGAGAATTGGGAGTTCACACCCCAAACCCATAACCCGCTCATCACTCATCACTCATTACTCGTTACTTCTCAAAATCTCCTCAATCTTCCCCAATTCTTCCTTGGAAAATGAAGGATTCTTCAAGGCACCGAGGTTGTCGTTCAGCTGTTCAACGGAACTGGCTCCAATCAATACGGATGTTACTCTTTTATCTTTAAGAAGCCATACAATGGCCATTTGGGCCAGTGTCTGACCTCTTAAAAGGGCAATTTCATTCAGCTTCTTAATCTTGCCAAGTTTCTCAGGAGTAATATCTTTTTGTTTCAGGAACCCGTGGGGCTTTGAAGCTCTTGAGCCATCGGGGATTCCTTTTAAATAACGGTCGGTGAGCAAACCCTGCGCCAGGGGTGAAAATGCAATAAGTCCGATACCCTCCTTTTCCAGCACATCCAGAAGCCCATCCTCAACCCAGCGTTCAAACATGGAGTATTTGGGCTGATGGATCAGGCAGGGAGTTCCCAGTTCTTTTAAAATGGAGGCAGCAATTTTGGTTTGCACGGCCGGATAGTTTGAAACACCTGCATACAAGGCTTTTCCCTGTTTAACGGCATGAGCCAGGGCACCCATGGTTTCTTCCAGGGGAGTATTTGGATCGGGACGATGGGAGTAAAATAGGTCCACATAATCGAGTTTCATTCTCTTCAGGCTCTGATCCAGACTGGACAGCAGGTACTTTCTGGATCCCCAGTCGCCATAAGGTCCATCCCACATGGTATAACCGGCCTTTGTGGAAATGATCATTTCATCGCGGTACGGTCTGAAGTCCTTGTTGAGTATCTCGCCGAAGTTTTCTTCAGCCGATCCCGGAGGAGGACCATAGTTGTTCGCCAGGTCAAAATGCGTGATACCTGCATCGAAAGCCCTCCGTAACATGGCTCTTGCATTCTCAAACACATCCACTCCTCCGAAATTATGCCACAGGCCAAGTGATATGGGTGGCAGCTTTAGTCCGCTTTTGCCGCAATAATTGTATTGTAGCTGATCGTAACGATCTGTCATGGGTTGATAGCTCATCGTTCGTTTTTTTTAAAGGTAACAAAAAAAATGCAGGAAAGTTTCCGGATTTAAAAGGGTTATGAGGCAATGGACTGAAAAATGCCGCGGATAATTTGGGTATTTATTTACTTTTAATACCTTTATTTGATTATTACAACCTCTTATGGAACCACTCGACATCAAAGCCACCAATGATACGCCGCGGGTAATCTTTGATCCTGACAATGACATTTTCGAAATCTCGGGACGGTCACTTCCCGAGGATGTGGTAAGTTTTTATCAGCCTGTGCTCGATTGGCTTGATGATTACAAATCCCATCCGGTAAAGAAAACAGAATTTATTTTCAGGTATATCTATTTTAATACTGCCACATCCAAACTTGTGCAGGATATACTCTTTAAACTTGAGAATCTGAGTGAAGCCGGACATGAGGTGAATATCCTGTGGTATTACGAACAGGATGATGAGGATATGCACGATTTAGGCCTTGAATTCAAGGAGAATATCAACCTGCCTTTTGAGATTATTGGTTATTAGTAATTAGAAAAATGAAACCCTTCAAGGATCGTAGATCACCTGAAGGGTAAGAAGTTATTAAAAAAATACCGGCGTTACATCCTATAACCCCTGCCACGGTTCATACCGGGACCGTCATGGGGGCCGTCAAAATCCCGTATTCTCCTTCCTTCTCCGAAATCCCTGAATCCACGCCGTGAATTAAGGGCTGCTTTTTGTTCTTCTGTAAGCAGGTCCCGGACAGCCAACTCATGAGACACTTGTTTTTTATGCATCTCTGTCGTGAGCTTTCCGATTTCATCGATGGTCTTATTGACCAATGCCACATCAGGTTTGTCGGCTGATTTGAATTTCTGCAATTCCGCTCTTTTGATCGCCAGATCATTACGGTAATTCACCATCTCTTTCTGGTGCGTGGTTTTTAACGCCGTGATCTTTTTGGCCTGGTCATCAGTAAGATCTGGAATCGAACCGGCACACAATCCGCTATCACTCCGGTAAAACCGACCGGGATGCATTCCGTATCCGTGTTGTGCATTAATACTTGTTGTTGCTATCAACGCAAGGGCTATACCCATTACAACTTTTGCTGTTTTAGAACCATTCATCTTCATAGTATTGAAATTAATTGTTTCAAATGTATTATACTTCTCTTAAAATCTGCCATCTCGCATTTGTCTTCCTGTTTGCCGCATGCCCCTTCGCATGTCCCTGCCTCTCATTCCTGCATTGCCTTCGTCATCCATAACTCTTAAAAAGAAGGTATTCAGCTTTTCTACCTGGTCATCATGGCACAGTTGCCGGATCTGAAAATAGTAATTGCCGGTCTCCTGCATCATACGGGCGTGCATTGTTCCAATACTATCACAGGTCTCTTGCATTAATACTTTGTCAGGTTTGTCCTGTATCAGCGCATGCATGTAACTTCTTCTGAGCGAATTAATATGTCTGCTTGTTTGTAAGGCTTTATTCTGATACTCATTCCGGAATTCCATGTATTTATTGAATTGTTCATCACTCAAATTGAGTTCGTCTTTAAGGAAAACACCGGGCCCCTGTCTGTTGAAACGCATTGTAACCGGAGGATGCGTATTGATTCTACCCAGTCGGAGATTTCTGTACAAGAGGGTAGCTACTACCGAAAAATTTAAGATCAGCAGAAAAAGCAATATCCAAATCCACACTCTATGCCTTGTAAAAAAAGTTTTCATGATGATGTTGTTATTCCGTAGGTAAAACTGATTCGTAATTGCCGCTGTTAATTTCACTCAGATAGAACAATTCTGTTGCATAATCCCTCGTCTTGGATTTCTGGTAATCATAACTCCGGCCAATGCCAATGCCTGTAAATACAATAATGAAAACAGCGATGCCAATCAGTACAGGTTGCAATACCCCAAGTAAAGTGGATTTATGTTGCATGGCTGTACTATGAATACTGAGAGAAGCCTGAATCCGTGTCAGCATGAAGGGATCAAATTCTGTAGTCTTTTCATTTTTAAAAAGCTCTAATGCATTCCTGGCCTTTACTGAAAACCCATGGCATACGGTACAGCTTGCCAAATGGTTTTCCATTTCAAGGTGCTGTGCGGGATCAAGCTTCCCATCGAGATAATCCATAAGGTTATTTTGTGATTCCCTGCAATTCATTTTAATGCAATTTGATAGTTTGACACCTTTTTTTTATAAAACTTGCGATCAAAGCAGGTTTTTCTTGTACAATGCAAAAAGTTTTTTCTGCAGATTTGCCTTTGCTCTGTGTATCAAAGACTCAACCGATGAAAGCGTAATATCCATAACCTCAGCAATTTCTTTATAGCTAAGATCCTGGTATTTATTGAGAATAAAAGCGATTCTCTGATTTTCCGGCAGTGAATCCACAACCTGCCGGATATGTTTTGTCCTTTCCCGATTCTCAAGCAAAACACCTGGTTGATCGAGGCTATGATTAATTGGTTGCACCGAATCACCCACCCGGCCTGCGTGAAAAACATCCAGACTGATCAGCCACCGGTTTATTCTTTTCTTTCTTAGCAGGTTAAGGGATTTATTCACAGCTATCCGGTATAACCAGGTAGAAAGCCTGGCATCTTCACGGAATTGATGAATGGATTCAAAAACCTCGATGAATGTTTCCTGTACGATATCCCTTGCATCTTCCTCATTGTGCAAAAATCCTTTGCAAAGTCTTACTAATGGTACCTGATGTTGATCGATCAGATTCTTGAAAGCTTCCTGATTACTTTCTTTCAGACTTTTGATTAACTCAGTATTTTGCATTCTAACATAATAAGGATATAATCCTTTTGACAAGAGTTAAAGAAAAAACTTGCGGCAGGAAGTAAACATTATGTGAAAATACTTTCCTTCAACAGTTTAAGGGCAACTGTACTATTCTTCTCCTCCGTCAGATCAAAAGTCCTGATCTTCTCACCCTGATATTCCACCAAATGATTGCTGCAAATCAGTCCGATCTCCCGGTCACTGAAATTGGGCTTTAATTGCCTGCCAAACCGGAAATCATCCGGCGTTTTTACCATTCCGGATTCAAAATCCGAACAGTAGCGGATAAGTTCTGCCAATCCCTCCACCGGTCCGGCTGAAAGATGGAAACCATTCTGGCTCGAGGATACGACCGAAAGGCCAAATTCCTCTTTGTGGTCCAGCAATTCACGGCGTAAACTGCCCGGGGCTGCATCCGCCGGATTGGTTTTACCTATGAAATCATTCCTGGCTGTTTTCCAGTCCGTATTTCCTGCAAGCGTGAAAGCAACGATGGACCGTCCTTTCTCTGTAAAGTGTATAAGTTGCTTGGGATGAAATCCGTTGATGAGGTATATGTCTTTCCCTTCCATCTGTATTACAGCGCAGTAAGTACCACCGGCAAGCTTTTCCGTTTTGCTTCCCTGCCATAAATCATCCAATGTGAAGGGCGTATATTCCGGAAAACGCTGAAGAAATTCAATGCTCCCTAAAACTGTTACCTGGTCGGGACTGCTTCCGTAATGCTCCTTAAATTTTCCCCGGGCTTCCCCGGAAAGGTATTCCATCGGTTTTCTGCTCAAAGCATTGATGACACCGTAATGCCGGGCAATGATATCCTGTTTTTCGAGGTAGGATGCAGACAATATGCTGATATCCATAACCTGCATTTCATACTGGGTGAGTTTCTCAAATACCATCTCCAGGATCGAATCTAAATTAATCTCCCTTGATTTTACTGTAATTTCAGGTTTTATGAAAAACAAAAATTCGTGCAGGAGATCTGAAATGCTTTCGTTGGTATAAATTCTCCCGTAAGAAATCCTTTGCTCCTGGGCAAGACGGATAGTATGCTTTATCTTTTCAAGCAATGCCGGTTTGTTCATATCTGCTGGTTTAGAATTCGTTTAAAAATATCTAAAATTATTGAAATCCAGCATAAAAAGGAGCAACAATTGGCATCATTCTTGAAGCTTATTCGTATACTACAACAATAAAGTGGAACAGTTGATAAGTCGGATGGATATGAGCCCAAAATATAACAAACTCGAACTTTTACGCGGCAAGGACAGTTATAACCGGATGAGCCTGCATATAACCTGGGCGCACGCCCACAGGAGCAATTCAGCCATGAAGTTTGACAGACTCAGGCTCGATTATGGGAATTCAAGAACCGACTATCTGAGCGAAAAGCGAAAACTGATTTCTGAAGGGCTTAAGATCTGATAGGCCGTTTCATTTTGAAAATCCACTTCCTCTCCGTGAAAAGCCTGATCATAAAAACGGTAAATTAACGGATTGTTTTTCTCTGACTCCGTCTTTCCCAGAAAAAGATTGTGTTCTTTCAAAGCCACCTGCGTAAGATCTACATATTTTGCATTTCCGGCGGATTTGTTCTTATTTCCCAAGCCCAGCTGGTGGGCAAACCGGAGTATTTTTGCACCCTGGAGAGTTCTGTCGTTCTGGTTTATCGTAACATAGATCCTCTTTTGAATGGTAAGCTTTTCAACCCATTTTCGATGGTTTTCCTGCTTTACCGCTGCCGCATTTAAAATCAGGTTACTGAAAAGATCTTTAGGCATATGCTCCAGGAGGTGTTTATTCGTAACGCTTTGAAGAATCCTGTTCCCCATACTGTGAAAGATAGCCGATACGGAAGCAGAGGGGTAATTGGATCCCAGCCATTTGCTGAGCCGGTTCATGGCAAAAACAAAATTAGCTGCCACTTCATCCGCATTGTGAACGGTTTTTCTCAAAGCAAGGTAGTCAGTCGGCCAGTCAAACAATACCATATTGATGCCAAATCGCCCGGTAAGCTCAAAGCCCCTTTCAAGAACCTGGTTAAATGTCTTTCCATGGCCATCCACATAAACCAGAAAGTCCTGCCGGGTGAATAAATCCCCCGAAACTTCATCCACACTGCCAGCAGGTGCGATAAATGCTGAGTCTCCAACCGTGCCGGCTGTGAAAACAAATGTGCCATACCGGGGCTCTAATCCTCTTTTCTGACTATAGTTTTCATCCGGTTTGAAATACCTGCTGCTGATGATCATTATTTTATTTTCTGCATTCAGCGGAAGCTCTTCCACAAAACTGAATTTATAGCGGCTTGCCAGGTACCCGGCAATATCCAGACTAAAACTTTCTCTTGCCGAGGTCAGAATGAGAAGAACGAATATGATTCTATATATTTTCATGAATGACTGTTTTATACTATGAACAGATTCATGTCAGAAATGTTTAAAGAAATCGTAAAAAGATTAAACAAAAAGTTATGATTCCGTTTCGTGGATTTTGCGCGTGAGTTTGATATCGGAAATCACGGGAGCTCCGTCTACATTTTTACAGATCTCAAACAAAGTTAACAGTGCGATGCTCACAGCAGAAAGCGCTTCCGTTTCAAGTCCGGTATGGCCTACAGATCTGATAACGCTTTTTACCTCAATGCCGTTGGGAAATACATAGGCTTTTACTTCGACACCGGAAAGAGCAACCTGGGGTACAAGGGGAACAATGTTACTTGTGTTTTTGGCTGCCTGCATGCCTGCCATTTCTGCCATGGTTATGACTTCACCTTTTTCAAGTTCATTTTCCTTGATCATTCTGATTGTCTCAGGCTTCAGATGAATGAATCCTGAGGCTTCAGCCTCTTTTAAGCCGGCAGGTTTGCCGGTCGTATCCATCCTACTTATCTTTCCCCGTTCATCCATGTGATCAAACTTTTTTATAAGATGATTATTATTCAATTATCTGCAGCTCTGTCCGCCGGTTCTGGCCTCTTCCCTCTTCAGTGTCGTTGGAGGCAACGGGCCTGTTCATGCCATATCCTTTGGTTACAATTCTTTCAGGCTCGACAGACGCGGAAATAAGGAATTCAACCACTGATCTGGCGCGGTTTTCTGATAATTTCTGGTTGTAATCCACATTTCCGGTGTTATCTGTATGTCCGCTGATCTCAATTCTGATTTTCGGATTATTCTGAAGAAACCTGGCAACTTTATTCAGTTCAACAGCAGATTCCTTCTTAAGAGCGTAGGAATCGGTTTCATAAAAGACGTTCTTGAGAACGATCCGGTTACCTGTTTTCAGAGGTTGCAGGGGTATGTCTTTCAAATAGGGCTTGTCAGCCTGGTATGTATCTTTAAGGGTAAAATTCTCGGAGAAAAACAAATACCCGTTTTTAGATACATTGAGCATGTAATTGCTGTTCACAGGTATACTTACGAGGAATTCACCGGTAAGGCTGTCAGAATAGGATTGGTAGGTATTGGTGCCGGTTTCGAGGTTTACAAGTTCAAATTGAGCCCGTAACAAATGATTATCCTCTGCATCAAAAACCTTGCCTTTCATGTAGGTTGTCATCAGGGGCCTGGACTGAACCGGCAGGTCAAATACAAAAATATCCTTACCGCTGGTTTTATTCACATCGGATGAATAATAGGCTTTGTCACCCCGCGAATTGACAACGAGGCCTATCTCATCCCGGTTGGTATTGATAGGATAGCCCAGGTTAACAGGCGTCTGCCATTTTCCGGTACTGTCTTTCCTCGAAACAAAAAGATCATAGCCTCCAAGGCCTATTTGCCCGTCAGAGGAGAAATACAGGGACTGATTATCGGGATGTATGAAGGGGGACATTTCAATACCCGGTGTGTTGATTTCCGCGCCGATATTTTCGGGAACCGACCACAGGTTATTGTCATTGAGATGAGAGACCCAGATATCATGTTTCCCCATCCCGCCGGGCCGGTCGCTTGAAAAGTATAGCGTCCGTCCGTCAGGTGTTAGGGAAGGCTGTGTTTCACGGTATACCGTGTTTATTTGTCTTCCGATGTTTCTTGGAGAGGTCCAATGGTCTCCTTCCTTCATGGAATAATACAAATCACAACGGCCAACAGCATCATCCCTGTTGCAGCCCGTAAATACCATCATCCTTCCGTCACCGGAAAGTGTCTGTGCGCCTTCATTGTCTTCCGTATTTAAAGGCTTGCCGGCATTCTTCATTTCCTCCCAGTTACCATCGGACCAGTGACTGATAAAGAAATCTTCCTGAACCTTCTTCGTCATTTCGCCCAATGGAACAAGCCGGGTTATGACCAGGGTTTGTTCATCAGCAGACAGACTGGGCCAGTATTCGTCATAGGTGGTATTGATAGCAGAACCCAGATTGACAGGCTCAAAATCCACGGGATTTTTCATGGCCTCCATGGAGAACTCGCACCGGACTATGCCTTCGCTGGCATCTTCTTTGTATTTATCAATGTAGGTTTTGAACGACAGGTATTTGCTGTAACTTGACTTTGCTTTGTCATATTGTCCTTCCCTGTACTGGAGGTTGCCCAGCCGCATATACCCATAGGGATAATAGCTTTCATTTATCTTCAGCCCATCCTGGTAAGCTTCAATGGCTTTCAGCGATTGGTTTGAATCCTCATATACCTGACCCAGCATCAGGTAGGCATCCACAAATTCGGCATCTGCAGCAAGGGCAGAAAGAAAATGATTTTCGGCGCTTTTATAATCATGCAGCGTATACTGCTTAAGACCATTGTTATATGCTTCAATGGCCTTCTTTGATTTGGTGAGCGGCTTTTCCTGGGAATGAACAGAATTTGGCCACAACAGCATTCCTGTTAATAAGATCAAAAGCATGGCACTTTTCATACTATCAAAAATCATTCCTGCTTTTAATAAACAATAAATTTAGCCTGATAAATGCCTTTCCTGTCCCTGATAATGATAAAATACATCCCGGGTGTAAGTTTGTTGAGCGTAATTACCATATGTTCCTCTGCAGTTTCCCAGGAGGACAGTATTTTGCCTGAAGAATCGGCAAGGTAAAGCGAGTAAGTGCCGGTATTACCGGTGAAGTACACATTCACCCTTTCTTTTGCAGGATTGGGAACGATCCGGAAAGTGGTTTCCCTGTCAACCGGCGTTGTATTTTGCACATCGCCTGCCTCAATGATCAGCCAGTGATTCGGGTCTGCTATAACTGAAGTCACATTGCCGGGAAGGAATATCTTCCAGGTATTGAAATTACCGGTCTGCCGACGGGTTATTATTGTATCCCTGTTGTCAACGTTTATTTTGAATTCCAGTGGAACGGTAAACAGCTGATTGCCGGTGGAGGTAGTCTGAAGTGAATAAATGGACAGGGTATCATTCTGTTTGCTCCAGGTGATGGAATGTACAGGATATCCTTCACCAAAATACCATTGATCGAAGAAGGCGGTGAAGTCCTTGCCGGTAATATCATTCAGGTGATCCCTGAAGTCAATCCCGGATGCATCACTGTTTTTGAATTTTTGAAGAAATGTTTTCAAGGTGACGAAGAAGATGCTGTCATTGTCCACTTCCTGCCGGATCATGTGGATAATTGCGGCTCCTTTGTTGTAAGTCAAACGGTAATCAAATATCCTGTCCTCGTTGTTTATTTCTTTCTCAGGCAAATAAACACTGCCACCCGGCACCGATTTGATGTAGTCGTGCACTCCGGCCATCCATGAATCGGCAGCACTTTGGGATTTCAGGTACTGATTCGAAAGATACTCACCATAGGACGCAAATCCTTCATTGATCCAAATATCTTGCCAGGAGCTGCACGTGACAAGATCGCCGAACCACTGATGGGCAAGTTCGTGCGCAACGAGCAGGAATGAAAAGTTAACCAGGGTGGTCATGGTCTGGTGTTCCATGCCGCCTCCCAAAGGGGCAACGCAGTGCCCGTACTTTTCATCGGCAAAAGGATATTCACCGAAAAGATCCGAATAGAGCAGGATCATATCACCGGTTTTGTCGATGGCAGCCTTGTTCAGATCAAAATAATCAGTGTTGTTGTAAATATAATTCTGTACCAGGACGGAATCATTTTCGCCTGTTTTTTTAACATAGAAGCTGTAATCCATGTAATCGCTGACTGCAAATGAAATCAGGTAGTAATTGATCGGATGCCTGGATTTCCATTCGTACCTGATCCGGTTTCCGGGTAAAGGAATCTGTGCTGTCAGAATTCCGTTGGAACCGGCTTTAAGATTGCTGTCAGTGCTGAGGAACACATAAACGGAGTCTGCCTTGTCAGTGAGAACTTGTTTGCAGGGGAACCAGTTCATGGCATGGAAAGGTTCGGAGAGGGTCCATGTAATATGTTTATTCCAGGAGGAATAGAATTTGTTGTAAATGCCCGAATACGGGCCTGTGTTTTTACCCAGGCCGTTGTAGTATATTTGGAATGATGACAGATTGCCTGCATCGATGGGAGAAGTCAAAGCAATTTTTAGCTGATTCTCTGCATGAACATAGGATACCTTTTCTCCATTCAGGGTTACCGAATCTGTTGACAGGGCATTTGAAAAATCAAATACAACATGCTGCAACGATTGTACCAGGGGATCAATCAATATGGCTACATTTCCCGAAATGTAAGTGGAACTGTCACTCACCTGGAGGTCGAGTCCGTAAAATTTAACATCATAGTTACTTCGCCCATCAGAGTTTTGTTTCAGATGAGAATAATGCCTGCCCGGACTTTCACTTATACCTCCAAGAAATCTGAAAAAAATGAATGAAACGAGAAAAAGCGATTGAATATTCATGGACCTGATGAATAAGATTTCAGGTTAAAATTACATAAAATTGCGCAAAAAAAAAGATCCCGGCTTTTACACCGGGATCCAACACCCAAAACTAATAAACCCTATCTGACAAAAACCTATCTTAAATTCGCTTAATATCTATTGATGTATGAATTACACCACAAATTTACGGCGTTCCTGCAAACTAGTTGTTAATTTTTCGGGTGATTTGTATCATATAAATAGTGTGATATTTATCTTTTTATTCGGTGATTTAAATCACCAATATTTCTATATTGCAGATGTGTTTTGTTTTTTTAACAGTTATACTATTCAATTTTTCAGGATTAGCCTGCAAAATCATTAATTTTACTTAGCTAATATTTGGATTCATGAACGAAACCATCCTTAACCTGGCCATTCGCGCATCGGGTTTATTGATATCCGCCTGTGAGGATTTGCCTAAGGGAAATGGTTCCGCGATAATCAGCCGGTATTTTCAGAGTCTCATGGTAAAACCGGGAGATAATGGGCTCGTTGATGGTAAAATTTTCACGGATAAGCTCCCGGATGAGTTATGCCGGGAAATCAACAACACACTCCGGTTTGCTGAAAAAGTATATTTGCTGCTACTGGTTCAGGATTGCCTGTTGCCGGTGTATGATACGCCCGGATTCAATGAAAACCTCAATCATCTGTTCAATTGTGTCGGTATCGATAATACGCTGATTAACCGATTCAGGGAATTTCTCATACAGGAAGATCCGCTGACGGTGAACCAGGAGGAATACCTGTTGCTTTCTCCCCGGGGCCACACACAGGATGATATGTTGGAAGGACGTTGGATTGAGGATAATGCACCATCAAAGGTAACCCCGAATGTTCTTGAACTTGAGGAATTCAGCAGTCACCTGCTGGTGATGTTTGTAGATCAGATCAAATCGTATGTGATCCGATGCCTGAACAAAACGGAACGCCTGTATGATGAGGACTTGAAACAACAGTGCAGGTTCAGGCTTATAAGTCCTGGCAACGTGCTCAGTATGAAAGGAGTGCCGGTTCTTACATTTTCAGGCCTTAAGAATAAATTCCTTCATTTGCAGGAAAAAGGAGAACTTCACCTGGCTATTGATCAGGTTAAGTATCACAGAGCTAAGGATATAAGTGGCATCCAGGATTTTTCCGCCAATGAATCGACAGGCCAGCTGATAGGCATTGTTGGCAGGGAAGGTGTGGGGAAAAGCACGCTTTTAAAACTGATTGCCGGCAAAATTAAACCTGATTCCGGCAGCATATCCATCAATGGGTATGACCTCTGGCGGTATAAATACCTTCTGAAGGGGATCATTGGTTTTGTGCCTGAGGAGGACCTGCTTTTTGAAGACCTCACCGTTTCCGATAATCTTACACTCACGGCCCGGCTTTTTTACAGCAGCCTGAGCAGAAAGGAGATTGAAACCAAAGTCAATGCCGTTTTAAGCAAGCTTGATCTTCTTGAGCTCAAGCATGTTGTGGTGGGTAATGTTCTGAGCAAGCACATTCAGCCCGGTCAGCGAAGGATGATCAACATTGCCCTTGAGTTATTGCGAGAGCCGCAGATATTGCTGGTCGACAATGCATTGTCGGGTTTGGGTATGTCGGATGCAGCCAAGGTGATCAGGATACTCCACGATTATTCTTTCTCTGGTAATCTGGTCATAACCTCAATCAGCCAGGCTGACAGCAGCACATTCATGCTATTCGACAAGATTTGGCTATTGGATGAAGGTGGCAGAGCTGTCTACAGTGGATCCGTGAAAGGTGCGCCTGAATACCTGCTTAGAAACCTTAAACTAGCCTATCAGGAGATGGATTACAATGATCCGGCCCAATTGCTGGATCTTGTCAATTACCGTTTGCCGGATAAGGAAGGGCAGGTTTGGAAACGTGTTGTTGAACCCTTAGAATGGCACGATCAGTTTATGCGGGAACAGGCACTGAAAGATAGTGGTCATCCGGCAAAATCTCTCTTGCCGGCCAGAATACTTAAAATACCTCCCCTTGAGGTTCAGTTGCTGATTTTTTCCATTCGCAATTTCAAATGCAAGTTTTCCCGCGTCAATGATTTCATCAAAACGGTCCTGACCGGACCTGTCATTGCGCTGCTGGTTGCCCTGTTGCTCAGGTTCAACAGTCAGGGTGAATATACCCTGCTGAGCAATGCCAACCTTCCCTTCTATCAGTTTATCAGCGTGGTACTGGCAATTTTCCTCGGTCTTGTTTTGAGCGCTGATGAAATAATCCGGGAAAGAAATATTCTGGAAAAGGAGGAATATCTCGAATTCAGCAGGTTCAGCTACCTGAACTCGAAAATATTATACCTGTTCCCGGTCATTGCCATTCAAACATTGCTTTATGTGGGAACAGGAAACCTGATACTCGGTATCCGCGAATTATTCTGGGTTTATTGGCTGGTTCTTTTCAGCTCGGGATCTTTCGGCATTCTCCTCGGATTGTTTATTTCAACCAGCGTGCATGATTCCGGCCTGCTGCATAAAGGAGTCCTGCCCCTGATAATTGCGCTTCAGCTGATCCTGGGGGGAGGAATCATTTCCTATGATCAGCTGAATCTGGGAAGAAATAAATACTCTCCGGTTCTGGGTGATCTGATGGTCTCGAAATGGGGCTATGAAGCTCTGGCAGTGGAACAGTTCGTGAACAATGAATATGATAAGCTAGTCTATGATGCAAATAAAAAAATAGAACAGGCCTCTTACTGCGCTTTCCAGGTTATTCCAAAACTCGAGGAAACGCTTGCTTTGTGCCGAAATACTGTTAATGAAGACAGCGCTGCGTATTACACCGGACTAATGCAAAATGAGCTGGTGAAGATTGCCAGGATGCCGGAAATATTTCCATTTGAATATACAAACAAGCTCCGGGAAATACACCAAAACGAAACGCTCCTCCAGGAAACTTCGGATTATCTCACATACCTAAGTATGCACTTTTATGAGCAGTACGAAAACTTTGTTCAGCAGAAAAACCGGCTGATGGAAAACCTGACTGATTCACTGGGCGCTGAAAAGCTGGATGAACTCCATCAAAAACATCACAATAACGCCCTGGAGAGAACCGTTACAAACAGCAATTCTGAAGCCGAATACTTTATATCTGGCCACGATATTGTGCACAATAAGGGCGCCATTTACCAGGAACCTTCATCCAATGTGGGACGTGCACGTTTATTCTACCCTTTGAAATTATTCAACGGACAAAAAACCGATACATTGTGGTTCAATATTTCCATTATCTGGATGCTGACTGCTTTATGCTACCTCCTTGTTCTTTTTGATGCCGGCGTGGTGATACGAAAGCTTTCCTTTAAAAGATACTGAAAGCTGCTAAAACTTCGCTCAACACAATTCACCCGATTTCTCTGATTTTCCGTGTTAAAAATGCAACCCTGCAAGGTTATTCACAGTAGAATGCTTGAAAACCTATTGTAACTGAGCGATGCGATGAGCAGGTATTTGCTGAAATCACTCATAATTGGCGGGTTGCTTGTGATCCTCGCTTTATTCTCACGGTTTGATTCTTCGGACCGGATCAATGCGGAAAAACTGAAAATCAGGGATACAAAAGCAGATCCGGGTTTTCTCCTTGCTCCTTCTTCCTGGGTGGATTCTGTGCTTCAATCCCTTTCAACCGAAGAGCGCATTGCGCAAATGATAATGGTTGCCGCTTATTCCAACGGAAACAAAAAGAATGAAGCTGAGATTGCGAAACTGGTCAAAGATCAAAAGATTGGCGGGTTGGTCTTTTTTCAGGGCACACCTTTCCGGCAGGCAGAACTTACCAACCACTACCAGTCTCTTTCCACCGTGCCACTTTTTATTGCCATGGATGCGGAATGGGGCCTGGCCATGCGACTAGACAGCACCATCAGATACCCCCGGCAACTTACACTTGGGGCGATTGATGATGAACGACTGATTTTTGACATGGGAAGCCAGATTGCCAGGCAGCTTAAACGTCTTGGAGTGCACATTAATTTTGCTCCGGTCATCGATCTGAATAACAATCCTGATAATCCCGTCATTAATAGCCGTTCGTTTGGAGGTGACAGGATTACAGTCACACGCAAGGCTCTTTTTTACATGATTGGTCTCGAGAACAACGGTATACTGGCAGTGGCAAAACACTTTCCGGGGCACGGAGATACAGATAAGGATTCGCATGAAGCTTTGCCGTCCCTGAATCACTCCCGCACCCGACTTGACAGTCTTGAACTGTTTCCATTCAGGGAGCTGATCTTTAACGGATTGTCAGGTGTTATGACCGCACATTTGCACATCCCCTCACTGGATCCCCGTGAAACAGTACCATCCTCGCTTTCTGAATTCATCATTGACTCCCTGCTTAAAAAGCAAATGAAGTTCAAAGGACTGATCTTCACAGATGCCCTGAGCATGAAGGGCATTACTGATCATTATCCACCTTTGGAAGCTGCAGAGATGGCAGTGCTTGCAGGTAATGATATCCTGCTTATGCCCGATGATGTTCCTGAGGTGATCAGCCACCTTGCCAAAATGATAAAGCGCGAAAAGATCGCCCGCGGAATTATTGATCAGCGTTGCAGGAAAATACTGGCTGCCAAGTACTGGGCAGGCCTGAATAATTACCAACCTGTAGACCTGGCTCATCTCCACTCCGATCTGAACAAGCCGGAATATATTGTATTGCAACGCCAGCTGGTGGAATCATCGTTAACCGTTCTGCAAAACAGGAACAGACTCTTGCCAATCCGGCATCTCGATACACTCAGAGTGGCTTCGGTTGTATTCAGTGATCAGCTGGATACTTTTTTCCGGCAAACGCTCGGGATGTACATGCCTGTTAAAAACTTCATTGTCAAAGGAGATGGTTCGGATGATATCGGAAAAATATATTCAGAACTTAAAAAGTTCAACCTGGTTATAGCAAGCGTTCATTCCAACGAAATGAGCGTGACACAGCAATATGGCATTAAGGATATCATGATTGAAATGGTTGACTCACTCGCCTCATGTCAGAATGTGATCCTGGACCTTTTTGGAAATCCCTACCTCCTGAACAGGTTTAAGAAACTCGGCCACCTGAAGTCTGTGCTTCTGTCCTATGAGAATTCTCCCCTGGTTCAGGAATTGTCAGCCCAGGCTTTGTTTGGAGCTTTTGATACGCGCGGGAACCTTCCTGTGAAGACGGCAAACTGGCAGGCAATTCAATCGGGAATGGATATTTCCGGACTGGGCAGACTGAAATTCACCATCCCCCTGGAAGCAGGCATGAATGTAGATACGTTGCTGAGAATTGATGCAGTAGTCAGTAAAGCCATCGAAAATCAGGCTATCCCGGGGTGCCAGATACTGGTGGCCCGAAAGGGAAGGGTTATCATGAATAAAACGTACGGCACTCAGGTATATAAAGGGAAACGTCCGGTTTACACCACCGATTTATATGATCTGGCATCGGTTACCAAAGTGGCAGCTACCACACAGGCCCTGATGAAATTGGTAGATGAAGGTTGTCTGGATATCAACCAGAAACTGTCGGCTTATCTCCCTTACCTTGAAAAGACCAATAAAAAAGATCTTGTCATTAAAGATATCCTCCTGCATCAGTCGGGATTGGCGCCATTTATCCAGTTCTATTTTTCAACGCTGGAACCGGTATTTAAAAACCAGTCGCTGATCAGCAGCGTGCAAACCGATGTAAACCCGATCAGGATTGGAAACGGACAGTACCTGAACCGTTATACACACTTCGATAATGATATCATTGCTGATAAATACAGCCAGGATTTCCCGTTGAAGGTGGCAGATAAAATGTACATCATGAAATCGTGGCCCGATACCGTTTATGAAGGCATCGCCGATTCAAGACTCAGCGGGAAAAAGGAATATGTGTACAGCGACCTTGGGTTTATCTTGTTTAAACAATTGGTGGACAGCATTATACGGGTTCACTTTGATGTATTCCTGGATTCCGTTTTTTATGATAAACTCGGCGCACCAAGACTATGCTTCAATCCGCTCGACAGGTTTGACGCGGATGACATCGCCCCCACGGAGAACGACCAACTGTTCAGGATGCAGCAGGTCCGTGGATATGTGCATGATCCCAGGGCGGCTATGCTTGGAGGAATAACTGGTCATGCCGGATTGTTTGGCAATTCCATGGACCTTGCCAAGTTATTGCAGATGATGTTAAATGGAGGTGAATACGGCGGTGAGCGTTTCATATCACATGAGACCATTGAACTTTTTACAAAAGAATATTCAGGGATCCCGGGTAGCCGCAGAGGATTGGGTTTTGATAAGCCTGAGCCCGACAAATCCAAACCAGGTTCTTCCTGTCTGTCGGCTTCCCCTTTAAGCTATGGCCATACGGGCTTTACAGGTACCATGGTATGGGTTGATCCGGAATGGGATCTTATCTACGTGTTCCTGTCCAATCGTGTTTATCCCGATGCTTTAAACACTAAGCTTTTGGAAACGAATGTGAGAACAGACGTTCAGCAGATTATCTACAATGCCATAATGGATAAATAAGGCAATTATAAAAAAAGTTAATCCGGTATAAAAAGGCTTTAAAACAATTTGTCAACGCCACATATTTTATTTATTTTGCGACACTTTTAAACTGCACTATGGACGATTATCACGCGAGCCGATTAAATTATCAAATCATTTAGCCAGCAATCGGTCATCACGGTGACCCGTTGCCGGAATTAAACAAGGGAGGGTCACTATGATTACCTATTGGACTTATAACAATGGCTTTACAGCTCTTGAAACTTTCCGCAAAAACAGCTGGATTTCCGTTACAAACCCTACAACAGAAGAAATTGAATATCTTACTGGCAAACTGAAGGTGCCTGCCGAGGAACTCAATGACATACTTGACGTTGATGAGCGAGCACGCACCGAAATGGATGATTCCTGGTTTACTATTATCATGCGTATTCCCATCGCGGGCAGTCATAACGGGGTTCCTTTTTCCACCGTTCCGCTGGGAATTCTGATTTCCAAAAGCAACATCATCACGATATGTCACACCAAGAACGAACTCATCCCCTCGCTGATTAGGAATAAAAAACTTGATTTCAACAACAAGGCCAATTTTGTCATGCAGATTTTTCTTCATGTTGCCAACCTGTACATGCATTATCTCAAATTAATCAACATTCAGGTGGCAGAAATAGAGAAGGATCTTGAAAAATCGACCCGGAATGAAGAATTGCATAAAATGCTGCGCATGGAAAAATGCCTGGTATATTTTATGACATCATTAAAATCCAACGATATCTTACTGGCTAAACTGAGGAATTCGAAATTCATCAAATCACTTGATATAGATGAGGATCTGATTGAGGATGTCATGATCGAGAACCGTCAGGCCATTGAAATGGCAAACATATACAGCGATATCCAGAGTGGCATGATGGATGCCTTTGCCAGTGTTATATCCAACAACCTGAACGTAGTGATGAAGCAATTGGCTTCCATTACCATTATCCTGATGATACCGACACTGGTAGCAAGCTTGTACGGAATGAACGTACCCAATAATCTGGAAAATAATCCGTGGGGCTTCCTGATGGTCATTTTGATATCACTTGTCGCCGCGGCATTTGGTGTTTTGATGTTCCGAAA
>JAFGGU010000105.1 GCA_016930375.1 Bacteroidales bacterium
CAGAAAGTGATGAAAAAGAGAAGAACAGAATACTATGTAAAATAATTCGGTACCCCATGATCGTATAGCTAGCTGGAATACCGGGTATACGAAAAAAAAAGTTGTAAGTTGTAGGTTGCAGGTTCTAACCTACAACATACAACATACAACCCCTACAACCCTCCCTACTCCTTCCCCATCCTGCTCTTCAGTAAATTCAGATCTTTTTTCAGTCCCGCCACTGTCCGGATCAGTTCATCGGGGGGGATCATAGGATCCGGGATTTCGGAACTGATATAATTCACGAACTTCCATATTTCCTTGATCTCGCTGGCATGGACTTCAAACGGTTCGTAGATGGGATTCAAGGAAAACAGCCGTAGTTTATGTTCGGTTTCCAGGACATTCTCGGCTATTTTAAATACGATTCCTTCATCGAGGGTAAGGACAATGTATCCGTGTCCGCTGATGATGGCATTCCAGTCCTGGACAAATTCGCCGGTCACATAGGATCCGTCGGGAATAGGCAGCATGGAATCACCGCTGAGCTGAAACGTGCGGTATTTTTTTTGTCTTGACAGGAAAGGCAGTTGAAAAACAGGGAGGTCCCGGATGAATTCAGGATCAGCAAAACCGGTAGTGTAGCCTGCCTTGGCCTTTACCGAAACCAGTTCAATATTCTCTTCATTGCTGCTGTTGACGGTGGTAGTCAGTACACGGAGGTTGCTGCCCTTCAGGTACACATCCCCACCCCTTTCAAGTTGGGAGAACTGGCTCTCCGTGAGGGTGCGCAGGTCAATTTTAACCAATGTATCCATGGCCACGCCGAAGTACTTGGAGAAGGAAATCAGTGCCTGTATGGTGGGAAGGCTTACTTCGTTCTCATAACCGCTGAGGGTGGAACGTTTCATATTAAGGGCAAAGGCAACATCGTCCTGAGTGCGGCCCTTTCTTTTGCGCAGGAGTTTGATGTTAGTAGAAAAATACATGGTCTAAAATTTTCTTGTAAATATAATATATTTTGATTATATTATAATCTGAAATTTTGATTATTTTATAATCATTTTAATGATTTTTTCAACTACATCGGGAAACACGCATGCCAGAAACATCATCCACTTCGATCTCGACAGTTTTTTCGTGTCGGTGGAGCGGCTGATCAACAGCAAACTTAACGGGAAGCCTGTTGTGATCGGGAGCATGTCGGGCCGTGGCGTGGTGGCGAGCTGCAGTTACGAGGCCCGGAAGTATGGCGTGCATTCGGCGATGCCCATGAAGATGGCGCGGCAGTTATGTGCCGATGCCATTGTAGTGCGGGGCGATATGGATTTGTACAGCAAGTATTCAAACATTGTCACAGGCATTATCGCCGAGCGTGCCCCGGTATATGAAAAAGCCTCGATTGACGAACATTATATCGACCTCACGGGAATGGACCGTTTTTTCGGCTGCCTGAAATGGGCACAGGAATTGCGCCGTGAGATCATCATGCAAACCGGGTTGCCCATATCCTCGGGTTTATCGGTGAATAAAACCGTTTCTAAGATCGCTACCGGCGAGGCCAAGCCGAATGGCGAGAAAGAGGTTCCGGGCGTGCTGGTGAAGCCCTTTCTCGATCCCCTGCCCATCAGCAGGATTCCCATGATCGGAGACAAGACCTTTCACCTGCTGCGTTCCATGGGTGTGGCCACCATCGGGACGCTGAGCCAGATTCCCATGGAAATGATGGAAAAGGTGCTGGGAAAGAGCGGCATTGATATCTGGAAAAAGGCAAACGGCATCGATAGCACACCTGTAATACCATACTGGGAGCAAAAGTCGATCAGCGCGGAACGTACTTTCGACACCGACACCACTGACCTTGTTATGCTGAACAATACGCTGGTAGGTATGGTGGAAAAGATCGCATACGAATTGCGCAAGGAAGAAAAGCTCACATCGTGCGTCACGGTGAAGATCCGCTACTCGAACTTTGACACCCACACGCTGCAGCAGCGTATCCCTTATACTTCATTCGACCACAAGCTGATCGAACTGGCCAAATCACTGTTTGTAAGACTTTACCAGCGACGCATGCTCATCCGGCTCATCGGAGTGAAATTCAGTCACCTGGTGCAGGGAACGCCCCAGCTGAACCTGTTCGAGGACACACCCGAGATGGTTCGGCTTTACCAGGAGATCGACAGGATGAGGAGACGGTACGGGAAGAAGGCGGTGGTGAGAGCGGTATCAAATCAACAAATCAACAAATAACATGACTCGATTATTCTTTTTAAGCAAGGAGGGGTGGTTCGAAGAGGAAGTAAGCGGGAAGCTGCTGCATGCCACCCAGGAGGAACTGGTACTGTGGGCTTATGCCATGATGGAGCGGAAAAACTACAGGAATTACCTGATCACGGATAATCCTGTGCCGTCATTGCGAGCCCGGTTTACCGGGCGAAGCAATCTGTTATTACCAGCCTCCTCGCAATGACGAACCATGTTCCTGAACTGCCACTCATACTACAGCCTGCGCTACGGAACCCTGCCGGTGGAAAAACTTGTGGCCGAAGCTGTGAAAAACGGCGTAAAGGCCATGGCCATGACGGATATCAACAACAGTATGGGCATGATGGATTTTATCAGCGAGTGCAGGCTGGCTCATGTAAAGCCCATAGCAGGCATTGAATTCAGGGATGAGCAAAACCGGTTGCTGTTCATAGCCATTGCCCGAAACAACACGGGATTCAGGGAAATAAACGACTTCCTTACCCGGCATAACCTGGAGAAGATCCCTCTTCCACCCCGGGCACCAGCTTTCGAGCATACCTGTGTTATCTATCCCTTCCACAGCATCATTCCCCTGAAGCCTGCAGAAAACGAGTTTATTGGTATCAGGCCGGAAGAAATCAACAAGCTGGTCACCTCCCGTTTCCGTTATCACCAGCAGCAACTGGTTGCCCTGCTGCCTGTCACCCTTGGCAGTGAGGAAGAATACGAACTGCACCGGCATCTTCGCGCCATCGGCAACAACACCCTGTTAAGCAAACTTACTCCCCCCGACCTTGCTTCTCCCAAAGAGCGCTTCCTGCCCCCTGATTTCATCCCGATTCTCTATTCCGATTATCCTCAGCTCCTCAGGAACGCTGAGCGACTGGTAGATGAGTGCTCCATAGCGATGGACTTTAACACGGTGAAGAACAAACGCACCTTTACAGGCAACCGTTACGACGACAGGCTGTTGCTTGAAAAACTGGCGCTCGACGGCATGGGTTACCGGTATGGCAAATCCAATCCCGAAGCACGGAAAAGAGTGAAACATGAACTGGAGGTAATTGATAACCTGGGCTTCTCAGCCTATTTTCTGATTACCTGGGACATCATCCGGTATTCCATGAGCCGTGGTTTTTATCATGTCGGGCGCGGCAGCGGAGCCAACAGCATAGTCGCCTATTGCCTGAAGATCACCGACGTCGATCCCATTGAACTGAACCTGTATTTTGAGCGTTTTATCAATCCCAAACGCACTTCCCCTCCCGATTTCGACATCGACTTCTCCTGGAGGGACCGCGACGAGGTTCAGGACTACATTTTCAAGCGCTATGGAAGCAAGTACACTGCCCTGCTTGGAACCGTTACCACCTTTCGCGACCGGTCCATTTTTCGCGAATTGGGAAAGGTCTATGGCCTTCCCAAGGAGGAAATCGACAGGCTGGTGGAGAATCCGGCCGACCGAAACCAGAAGGATGAGGTGACCGGACAGCTCTACACCATGGGAAACCGGCTGATGGATTTCCCCAACATACGCAGCATTCACGCCGGCGGCATTCTCATTTCCGAGGAGCCGCTGACATGTTATACGGCACTCGACCTGCCACCCAAAGGTTTTCCTACCACGCAGTTTGATATGTATGTAGCTGAAGCCATAGGATTTGAAAAGCTCGATATTCTCAGTCAGCGCGGCATCGGACACATCAATGAAAGCGTTGATATAATCCGGCAAAACCGGGGTATCAGGGTTGATGTGCACAGAGTAAGCGAATTCAAAAAAGATCCGAAGGTAAACGACCGGCTTTACGGGGGCGAAGCCATCGGGTGTTTTTATATCGAGAGCCCGGCCATGAGGGGCTTGCTTAAAAAGCTGAAATGCAACAACTACCTGACCCTGGTGGCAGCCAGTTCCATTATCCGCCCCGGAGTGGCCAAATCAGGTATGATGCGGGAATACATCAAAAGATTCCATGATCCGGAAGGCTTCAGTTACCTGCACCCGATCATGGAAGAACAGCTCAAAGAAACATTCGGCGTAATGGTCTACCAGGAAGATGTAATTAAGATCTGCCATCATTTTGCCGGACTCGACCTGGCTGATGCCGATATACTGCGCAGGGCCATGGCCGGCAGATTCCGTTCAAAAGGCGAGTTTGATCGTATCAGGGAACGCTTCTTCAGCAATTGCAAAGAAAAAGGGCATCCCGAAGAAATCACCGCCGAAGTATGGCGCCAGGTGGCCTCGTTTGCCGGGTATGCCTTTTCAAAAGCCCATTCTGCATCCTATGCCGTGGAAAGTTACCAGAGTCTCTACCTGAAAACCTATTATCCCCGGGAATTCATGGTCGCCGTGATAAACAATTTCGGGGGATTTTACCGTACCTGGGTGTATTTTAACGAAG
>JAFGGU010000106.1 GCA_016930375.1 Bacteroidales bacterium
GCATAAACCTGGCTCTCCGAAAGCACTTTTGAAAACACGGCAAAATCATCATACCGGGCATCTAGTGCCCTCCAGAATCTTCCGGGCAGCGGATCAGCGCCAATGAAGTACCTGTTTAGCATCAGGTCAGCCATGGAATGTGCCATCTTTCCCCGGCCTGCAATTTCGCCATTCATATACAGGGTAACCTTGCTGTTATCAAAGGTTATAGCCAGATGAATCCACTGATCAACCGGTATAATTATCCCCGAACCTATGTATTCCCAACCTTTCAGAGAAGACTGGGCAACTGAGCCATAATAGGTACCTGCATTTACCGAAAGAAAAAAATTATTGTTGACCCCGTTTATCTGATTCTCATTGGCAAATTCAAAAACCACCTGCCAGGAATCCACATAATTCGAGTTCCAGTTAAACCAGGTAGATATGGTAAACTGCTCTCCATTTATGGGACATTGGCTGAACTCCATGTAACCCGTATCAGCATGGTGAATTTCTGCAACCGCTCCGCGAACCGTATCATTCACAAATGAAACATAATGAAGCGACAGATTATTGCCGCTTTTTAAATCCACGCCGTTACTATCCAAAGGATACCACGATATAGCTTTCTTATATACATCTGATTTGGTAATTGTATCTGCATTGGAAAATGCAAGCCATTTTCCTTCGGTAGTTTCTTTCCCGGTGAGCAAAGAAGTTGTTGATAGTAATAAAACGAAAAATACTGCATTATATAAAATTGGCAGTTTTATATGGCAGGGTTTTTCGTACATATTATTTGATATTGAATTGATCAGTAATAGGTTCAAATTTTTTATTGCGGGGTAAGTTGTACTAAAATTGTTGTGACTGATTTGGGGGGAAGTGTAATATCCGGTTTTCTACAGTGTAAAGAAATCTCATTCTCAATTAACAAACAATCTTCATTTTCTGTGGTACGGAATACATCCATCCTTTGGCCGGAAGGAGACAACTTGCTTAAATCGGTTGTATATACCATATTTTTTGAGGTTGGATTGACCATCACAATAACCAGCTCTTGCCTGTCGGCGCTCAGCGCGGCGAGAGACCGGGCATCAGTTCCTCCAAGTATTGTGTAGCCCGGTTTTATAAATTTTGTGAACTGCTTGCGAATGTAATATGACTTCTCCCTTTGACAGGTCTTCCTATCCATGTTGTAAGTCACCAGACCCCATCTTGCATCCCCAACGGCTGCAAACTGCCAGTCACACCAAACCGAAGGTTTCAGTTCCTGCAAATCGGTAATAATCCGTTGTGCCATAATAAGGTAATTATCCATGCCGGTATCCGGGATATTTAAAGGGCCGCTTTCGGATTGCCAGAGTATTTTACCATTTTCCTGTGCCAAAACAAAAAGCTCCGACCGTTTTTCACCTGCATATGAATGGGTATTTATCTGACCAATCAACGGCATAATATCGCCTGCCTTCTGATATTCCATAAAACCTTTCAACGATTCATCAATGCTGTTTGCATCCATTGCAGCGATATGACAATAACCGAGCATGTTATTTTGCTCCAAACGTTTGTAAAGAGCTTTAACAAGACGATGCTGGTTTTCCTGTGAAAAAGCACAGCCTTCCTGGCCCCCCATAGCTTTCCACCAAACCGAGAAAGGTTCATTCATCGGGGAGAGGGAAGTAAATTCAATGTTAAAGGTCTTTTTATAGTAACTAACAACATCTGTGAGGTAACCGGCAAAATCGTCATAATATGTATCATCCAGGTTATCTTCTCCATTCGTATTACCCGCTGAACAACCCGATTTTGTCATCCAGTAAGGAGGGGAAAAGGAAGCGGCTTCATTGATGGCATCTTCACGCAAAGTATTCAGGCGCAATAAAATATTCCGTTGATTCGCATCCCTGCCCCAATCATATCCGACCTCTTCAGAAGGTTTGTATCCCGGAACACATGCGCCGTCTTTC
Organism: Bacteroidales bacterium; assembly: GCA_016930375.1. GTDB lineage: Bacteria > Bacteroidota > Bacteroidia > Bacteroidales > UBA10428 > UBA5072. Next base: position 1,953 of record JAFGGU010000106.1, read on the forward strand.
CGGAAATGTGCATGATCAGGATTGTCACCACCGCCTATGTTATACCGGAACACATTCATATTCAGTTCGTCAGGACTTGTGATCCATTTCGCGATTTCATCCACCTGGCTGGCTGGCCAGCCACCCATAATATTGGCCCACCATGCCAGTGAAATGCCCCACCCCTGCCATTTTTGCTGTAACTGATCAGGATCCGGACGAATAACATATTGTCCTGACAAAGGGGAAAAAACGGTAATGAAAACTAAAACAAAAATTATTATCAATCTCATACAACTTTGTTTGATCAATGACAATATTCCAAAATTGCCTGGTATCCAGTGTTATCGTATTGCACGGCCCAAAGTGTAAACGATTTTTAAATATAAGTGATAGAGAGTACCATACTGGTAACAAGTTTATGGCCTTCAACATCTTTTGTAAAGTAAAAAGTATGCCGCGAAGAGGATAATGTAACGGGTGTCACACCCGATTCAAGTGGCGTCAGGTCATCATCCATTGTAACTACTACGCCGGGATCAGCAGCATATTCGATAGTAGTAGTGTTTGGAAGGAAAATATCTCTGTTTATTTGGGCGGTATAGGCCCCCTGCTGGCCAGGCACTTCAAGGAGATTTGTGGCCGGTGGTCCGTCGGAAAACTTGAAACTGGTGATTTGAGGATAGAACGCCGCTATGAGCTTATAAGTCTTTTTCTTGTTCAAGTATCCATATACATTAATCAGATTTAAATTGGGTTTATCTGTTTCAATATCATACATTGTTATTTTGCTTAAATTAGAATACAGCGTGTCACCAACTCCGGTAGTAAGGACTGCTTGCACAAAATTTGTCCTGAACCGCACCGGTCTTGTGTTCACCCGTGGTTCATATTTCCTGCTTAACCGGAATAAAAGGATGCTGTCCCCAATAATTTCTGCCTCGGGTGAATAGTCTTTTTCAACGTTGTAGATACCGAACATTTCAAGGGTATTTCCATCGTTACCGGGCCTGACATAGATAAGCCTGCTAATTGTGTCTGTGGCAAATTTTCCGGATATCTCATCAAAACTTGAAGCCACCATAACAACAGTAAAGGCACCTGATTGCGTATAGGAATAAAAAAAGTCCCTGCCGGTGTTAGGAGGAAGACCAATGTTATTTTTAGCAGAGTCCCTGAGGGTATAATCATGATCCTGGTCCCCTGTCCAAAAGCAAAAATACTCACCTGATCCTGTGTTGGTAAACTTCACATTGGCGAAAAGCTCAACAGTATCGGAAGGCAAAATAAAATCTGCAACCGGATCCTCAAATCTTTCAATTTCCTCCATGCATGCAGACAGAGGCATTACTATAAGGAATAATATCATTGTATTTCTCATATCTCGCATTTTGATCAAATTCATAATCAATAATTTGTTACTGTCTTTAATCATCAGTAACCCGGGTTTTGCTGTATCACCCCATTGCTGAGAATGATTTCTTCTTTAGGTATCGGAAATATTTCATTCACATACCGGATAAACCTTCTTGCTCCATCTCCTTTCTTCTTGGCCATCACCTCTGAGGTTGCAAGCGACTGCATGGTGGCATATATGTCGCCTTGCCGCACCAGGTCAAAAAATCGTTCACATTCACCGGCAAGTTCCAGTCTTCTTTCTTTCCAAATGAGATCGCGCATCATTTCATAAGGCCCGGGGAGTTTCGGTCCAAGGTTAACCCTTGATCGTACCTGGTTCAGAAAGATAAGGGCTTCCGCAGGTCGACCTGATTCATTAAGTGCTTCAGCATATAACAACAAAACGTCGGCATACCTGAGAAGAACCGTATTCCTGCCCACGTATCTGCTGCCACTGGCAGGACGTTTGGTAGAAATCACCCAATATTTGACAAAAATCAGGAAGGTCGGGCTTGCATTCTGACCCCCTACATTAACATCGGGGAAGTTATCTGGCGCAAGGGGCTCGTTATGGGAAAGGCATCCGTATATATCCCTCGGGTCATCGGTCATGGCCATATCAAGTGCCTGGGTAGGTACCAGTTTACATTCATTGTCAGAAGAATTGAAACCGCCATACATGGCCGGTAAGATTGACCCTGTCTCATAAGGCAGGTTATCACCGGTGCGGCGCTCTTTGTGCATGATAAAAATTATTGATTCGGTGTTGGTTTCCGCATTCTGCAGTTCTATATCAAGAAAACAGGTGATAAAACTTGAATTCAACTGTTTGATATTAACCAGGTTAAATTGATTGCCATCGATATAGTATATGTCATTCAGGTTGTATGCAGCATTAGATAACAGATCATGGTATTGTGTATCAAGTTTCATCCTGCGGAAGAAACTGGTATCGATGCCTTCAGGAAAGAGTGTCCCGACAGTAAGATCATCACCTTTGATTAACCAGTCACCAATGTCGCAGGCCTGTGTCCAGGAATCTGAAGTTTGTCTGGGTACAGACCGGAATATAAGCACTTTCTCGAGCAACCCGGCTGCCGACCATTTTGTCATCTGCCCAAAATCCGTATTTACGGAAGTTTCTGATTTCATTGCGAAAATGGCTTCACGCAAGTCCTTTTCAATATAATTAAAAACCTCTTCCCTTGTTGATCTTGGGGTTGCCGGATCCCCAACATGGTATGTTTCCGGCTGAATAGGCACTCCTCCAAAGGCTTGCACCAGCTTAAAATAAAAGAATGCTCTCATAAAAAGGGCCTGACCGTACATATGCCGGTAATCGCGCAGGAAATCTACCGTGTTGCCGGCATTCATAATGATTTCAACCCCGGGGGCTGCCTTGATAACACGGTTTGCCCTGAAAATACCCTGGTAATTGAGTTTATACCATGACCTCACATATTTATTATCAGGTGTAACTGAAAAGGTTTCTACCTGCATGGCATCCACATCACTTTCATCCCTCCATGCAAAGTTATCGCTGGGCAGATCCCCCAGAACTGCCATGGCCTGCTCAAATTCTCTGTTTTGCCAAATGTCATAGATGGAGGTCACGCCGGCCGCAAGTTCATTCATATTTCTAAAAAAGGCATCCTCATTCACACCACCGATGGGCTCATCATTAAGGTATTCGGAGCACCCTGCAAACAAAATGGATAACAGCAGAACCCAGGCCAAATTATTTCGATCCATAATGCGGTAATTATATAATGTTAAAAACCAATAATAAAACCAAATGAATACAAACGGGGAACAGGGTAATTCCCTCTGTCAACACCAAAGAAAAGATTGTTGGAAGTATTGGCAATATCTTTTCCAATCTCCGGGTCCAGACCGCTGTATTTTGTGAAAGTCAGCAAATTATATGCGCTTATAAAGGCCCTCATGCTATTTAATCTGACTTTTTGAATTATTTTTTGCGGAAAAGTATAGCCTAATTGAACATTCTTTAACCGGAGGTATGAGCCATCCTCAAGGTAAAAGTCCGATACCCTGTAATTATTATTGAAGTCATTCGGCTTGATTGCAGGATAAGGCCGGTCCTGATGATCGGGAGTCCAGGATGATCCTGCCAGGCCGCTTACCGGATTGATGGGCTTGCCTCCATATGATTCTGCATAAAAATGATTGGTATAAAAACGCGTAACATTGAAAATCTCATTCCCGTATGAACCCTGGAAAGTCAGGCTCAAATCAAAACCCTGGTATTCAAGATCCAATGAAAATCCATACAGGAAATCGGGATGCGGAGATCCCAATATGGTCATATCATTGTTGTCAATTTTACCGTCACAGTTCAGGTCCCTGAATTTAAAATCCCCGGCCTGCGGCATATTGATTCCCTCTTTGGTATTGTATCCCTGAGGTGTATATTTAATAAAAGGTTCCTCTTCCGTTGAAAAAATACCATCGGTTTTAAACCCGTAGAACTGACCGATTGGATATCCCGGTGCGGTGTATGTGAGGTAGCCGAGATAATTGCTGATATAATAATCATCGATCTTTCCGCCATAAACAGGTTCGTTGCGTTCCCCAAGTTTAATGACCTTGTTCACAAATTTGATGAAATTCCCTGATGCTTTAATATTGACTTTGCCCAGACTTTGTTTGTAGGAACCTGTAAACTCCATCCCCGAGTTCCTTACCCGGCCAGTATTTTGCCATGGCCCGTTGGTTCCTTCACCTGTTCCTACAGAGTATGGCAGAGGAACCTGCAGCAACATATCACTGGTATTTTTTACGAAGAAATCAAATGAAGTGGCCAGGCGGTTATTAAACAGGTTCAGGTCAATCCCGGCATTGGCGGTTTTGGTTTTTTCCCACATGATATCCGGGTTACCATAGCCGGACATCGACCAACCCATGTCGAGCACGGGTATTCTCCCGAAAAGATAATAGCCAAGCGGTTTAACCATATCATAATTTGAATACTCCTGAATGCGGTTGTTACCCAACAATCCATAGCTACCCCTAATCTTTAGCAGGGACAGCCAGTCAAGGCCGAAGTTTTTCATAAACGGCTCTTTTGATATTGACCATCCGGCAGAAACTGAAGGGAAAAATCCCCATCTCCTTGATTCAGAAAAGAAAGA
>JAFGGU010000107.1 GCA_016930375.1 Bacteroidales bacterium
ATGGTGAATTTAGTCCGCCACAGTAATAGTAATTGATTTCTCATCACGGCTCATTTCATCCGAGTCCATTTCGCCCCAGTTGGTGGCAACCATAGTTGCTTTATAAGTACCTGGTTTCCAATAGGTGTAAATCAGTTTACCGCTGGATAACTGACGCCCCTTCTGGGTAAAGTCATTGGCCTTATACCTCTCATAATCGGAGGCAAATCTGAGGTCCTGCCATTCCGTGATTTCTCCGGTTGATCCATCCACCGTTTTGGGTACGTGCACCGTGCAACTGTCACCGGTCCATATGGCTGTATGATCACCTGTTCCCGTAAACTCAAATTCCACGAAGGCGATCTGCTGGTCAACACCATCAATTGTTTTTGTAAACAATTCCACTGTTAGCGCTTCAGAACTGCTTGACACCCTTACCTTGTCTCCGTCCAACTTGTGGGCCACAAAGCTGGCATTGGCATCATCCACTTTAAAGGTCTTGGAACAACCCGCAGTGATGATTACCGCAAGGATGAGCAATACGTATTTATGTTTATTATTCATGTGAATCCATTTTAAGTTTTATACTGAATTAATTCCATCCGTTGGGCACTTCACACAATTTATTCACATCCTTTTCAGTCTGTGGAATAGGTAGCAACAGGTTTTTTTCCGTGAAGTTGGCCGATTCGCCCTGTTCTGCTTTTTCTCCGTTCAGAATAGAGACAAAGTCAAAGATCTTGCCGTTTCTGTGCCAGCGAAGCAGATCAAACCAACGTTGTTGCTCTCCGCACAGTTCCATTTCCCTTTCTCTTTTAAGGATGTTCATGGCCTGGGTTTTATCTCCCAGATCCAGATAAAGCTCAGCGCCAACCCTGTCGCGTACATCATTAATTTGGGTTAAGGCATCGCCAATCTTGTTGTTCTGAATAAGACATTCTGCATACAGCAGTTTAACGTCAGCAAGACGTGTGATCACGGTGCTGATCTCTGATTCCGGACCACCTTCAGCAACTTTTGCCTCATACTGCTGGTATTTCTTCCACCTGTATCCCTTGGGATTTACAACTTCATCACCAGGGTAGGTTACCGGCGTGTCAAAAGGATAGTCGCCCTTGGCACAATCCATGTCCCCGCCATATCCGCCATCCCCGTAAAAGGTATAGTATGCACGTGGATCAACATAGTCAACGGTACTGTTGATATCGTACCGGAACTTTTTCACGGCTGAAGTGGTAATATTTACATTGCCCCAATCCCAGAAACCATATTCCATGGCACGGCCGGAAGTTGCTCCTTTTGCCCCCCAAAGTTCGGTACCGTCAAACATATGGTACATATTACCTTCGCCCCAGCCATACCAGGCAAATTTACAGTCAAAAATGGTTTCAGTGCTATTGCGGTTTACGGCCAGAAACTGGTTCTCAAAACCGGCAACGCCATCTTCCATGATAAATCCGCCATTTTCAACTATGTCCTGGAAGATAGGCTCAGCTGCTGCCCAGTCACCCTGCATAATGTAGAGCTTACCCAGGAATGCTTTGGCTGCCCACTGTGTGGCACGGGCATTATCTTCATCGGGGTATGATTCAGGAAGTACAGCCGCGGCAGCAACCAGATTTTCCTCGGCAAAAGCAAATACCTCATTCACCGGGGACCTGGGACAATTCAGATTTGCACCTGTTTCCGCATAGCTTCTTCTCAGAGGTACCGCTCCCCATAAGCTACCGAGGTGATAATAGGCAAATCCAAGAAAAAACTGTGCTTCTCCGATCAAACGCGATTTCAGCTCAATCTCTTCCTCCAGTGTGGGTATCCATTTTGTGGTCACATCAATGGCGTAATTGGCCCGTAAAACCATACGGTACAAGCGGTCCCAGGTTGGTGACAAAGCTGAGTTCGAAGCATCGTAAACCCCACGGGGCAATTCTGCAATCTGTCCCTGGAGCGGAGTTAACGGACCAGCTTCGTTGGCCAGCAGATCAAAATTAAAATACCAGTCGCGACTGAACATGCCTTTGTGCAACATGATCGTATAAATGGAATTTACCGATTTAGTGCATGATGCTGCATTTATATAGTAGGTAGTAGCATCATAGTTATTCGGATTTTGTATATCCATGAAATCCTCGTTGCATCCTGCGAATGCGAGGCCGGTAAGCAATATGATAAAGAATTTATTTTTCATATTTCATGTTTTTGTAAGTGATTAAATAACTAGAATGATACCTGAACCCCAAAAAGGTAGTTCTTGGGTAATGGAATTCCGGTATAGTCGATTCCTCTTTCGGTGTTATTGCCTCCTCCGAAGTCAGGATCATACCCTGAATACTTGGTAAATGTCAAAACATTTTCAAAGGTTGCATAAATCCTGAAAGAAGTAATATACTTGCTTATCCAGTTATTTTTCAGCGTATAGCCCAGGGTAAGGTTCTTGAGTCGTGCATAAGATCCGTCCTCTACATACCGGTCGGAGAACCGGGTATTTTTGTTGGGATCTGTTTTTTCAACCCGGGGTAATTCAGCTCCGGTATCACCCTCATATCTCCAACGTTTTAACAGATCAGTTGATCCGTTGAACGGACGCACGCCGCCTTCAAGCCAGTATACGCCATTCCAGTTTACCAGCTGGCTGCCCCATACTCCGGACAATACCATCCGAAGATCGAAGTTCATGTACTCAAAGTTGAAGTTAATACCATAGGTCCATTTGGGCATTGCATTCCCCAGGTTAGTACGGTCAGCATCGCTGATCTGACCATCTCCGTTGAGATCTTTGAATCTTAGATCCCCAGCCACGGCAGTTGTGCCAAACCGGGAATTATATTCATTGGCATCAGCTGAGGTGTACAATATACCATCGGTTTTATACCCGTAAAAATAGCCTATCGGAAAACCGGTGGCTGTGCGGGTCATATATCCAACTTCAGATGCATTGGCTCCAAAAATGGGTTGTCCTTCACCGAGTGATTCAACCGAGTTCTTATTATAAGCTGCGATCGCCGTAAGATTATAGCTCAGACCGAATGCGGTTTTTCCCCTGTAGCCCAGCTGCATATCAATACCCTTATTGATGACCTCAGCGGCATTTTTGGTCTGGGGATTTGTTATTCCTGTTGACATGGGCACTGGGACCGGTATCAGAATGCCATCGGTGTATTTATGGTAATAATCAAATGTCAGTGTTATCCTGTCATTCAGAAAACCTGCATCCAAACCAATACCTTTTGTAGTAGTTTCTTCCCACTGAATGGTGGGTGAAGGAATGGCATTCACAGTTGCCCCGTAAACGGCACTTGTGAGCGAGTTATCAATCCCCATGGGATATATGATATAGGGATCTCCTCCCCCGTAACCACCTGTATATACATTGGAATTGAACAGATAACCGGGAATATTGTCGTTTCCTGCTTTACCCCAGCTTCCGCGAAGTTTTAAAGCGCTTAACCAATTGACATTCCTCAGGAAATTTTCTTCCTTAAGTTTCCAGGCCAGTGCAACTGATGGAAAATACCCCCAACGGTTATCAGGAGCGAATTTTACGGAAGCATCAGCCCTGAAATTCACGGTAAGGAGATAACGGTCCATCAGTCCGTAGTTAATACGGCCAAAATAGGACATATTGGCGTCTTCCCATGTATCAGCACCTGATACCGAAGCGGGATCACCGCCAACGGTAACCTTCTTAATCGGAATGGACTGACCGCCATAATTGGCGCCCTTGGCAGACAGGCTCCTTCCCTTTTTGTCTCTTTCATAATTAATACCCGCCAGGAGCGATACATTATGCACGCCAAATATCTTATCATAGGTCAGGTAATTCTCAAATTTGGGATAAGCAGCTACGGAATAACCTTCCTCGAGGTAATTGGTCTGCTGGATGCTATTCATGTAATCCTTTTCGCGGTAATTGAGATATTGGTTTGATACAAATTCATACTGGAACCTGGAATGAAAATTAAACCCTTCAATAATCATCACATCAGCGTATAGCTGCGAAAGAATTTTCCAGTCCTTTCCCTTGTGTTTATCAAAAGCCAGCGGTGTCATAGGATTAACGGCATCATTGAGATTCCCTTCATTGGTAATATTGGAATATTTACCCGGATTTGCTGATGTTTCGCTGTATACGCCCACATACGGTGCCCAACGCAGAGCGCCCATTACATCGCCTTCCTGACCCTGATCAATAATATGCCGGAACAATGTATTGTTTCCGAAAGTCAGGCGTTTGCCAATCTTCCCCTCAATATTGGCCTTCAGATTATATCGTGTGTAATTGAAGTTACCCCTTGTAGATCCCTGGTCGAAATATCCTGCTGCAAAACGATACTTCAGGTTTTCCATCCCACCGCTCATGTCAATGTTGTGACTTTGCGCCGTGGCATTTCGGAATAGTTCGTCCTGCATATTAACCCGATCGGTACGAACAAAGGCATCATTATCGAAAACTGCAGGCATACCAGCCGGTTTGTCCCAATGGCGTGTACCCTCGTTGTACTCACCACCCTCGATATCATATACCAGATCAATATAATCACTGGCATTCAGGATGTCAAGTTTGTTACCGGGTGTTGAAACACCGTAGTATCCATCATAAGTGAACCGGGGACTTCCCAGCTTGCCTTTTTTGGTTGTAATGATGATAACACCGTTTGCACCTCTTGATCCATAAATTGCCGCGGCTGAAGCATCTTTCAGAATATCGATGCTCTCAATCTCAGAGGGTGCAACCATATCGGCATCACCCACCATTCCGTCAATAATTGCCAGAGGCGCTGTGCTGTTCAATGAGGTTGTTCCCCTGATCTTTATATTCATTCCGGCTCCAGGTCGCCCGCCTCCATCTGCTGCAATTTCAACGCCGGCCACTTTACCCTGGATCATCTGGCCAACATTGGCCACTGAACTGTTGCCAAGGTCCTTGGATTGGATCGATGCCACGGCTCCGGTAAGATCTTTTTTCTTGACAGTACCATAGCCAATAACCACAACTTCTTCAAGTTTCTGAATATCCGGCACCAGGGCCACGTCAATGGTAGTGGATGCGGTTACTTCAACTCTTTCGCTTACATATCCCACAAACGAAAATACGAGGACCGATTCTGCGCCCGGTACTTCAATGGTATATATGCCATCCGCATTGGATATAACTCCCTGAAGTGTACCTTCAATAAGAATATTTACCCCTGGAAGTGGTTCGCCCGTTGACGCATCGGTAACCTTACCCGTGATCTTAATCTCCTGTGAGGAAGATGCAAGGGATTTCGGAGTAATCACCACCAGCTTGTCATCCAGTATCTGATAGGTCATTTCCGAATCGGTGAATGCCAGCGTGAGCAAATTTTCAAGCGATACTTCCCGGGCATCCAGAGTTACAAATTTGTCATTCAGGTATTCTGACCGGTAAAGGAATTTATAATTGCTTTCCGATTCTACCCTGTCAAACAGTTCTCTAATCGGGATCCGCTCAGCTTTAAGCGTGAATCTCTCTTCCTGGGAAAAGCCGATGGCACAAAGCTGAACAAAATTCAACATCAATAGGAGTGTAGTTAGTTTCATAATCAGAATTGTTTTCCCCAGGTAATGTTTTGTATTACCCGGAGCAATAGTTGAGAGTTTTTTCATAGATTTGTGGGTTGAAGTTCAACAAATTTTTTCTTATCAAATTTTCAGGAAGCGGGGATGTTCGCAGCATTTCCCGCTTCTGTTGTGTTGGCATGTAATTCATCGCATAGGCATTATGGTTTTAATAAGGTTATTTATAAATGATAATCTTGTTCTTATTCATTTTGTAATCAAAAGGAGTGGCTATTGTAAGTGCATTCAAAGCCTGTTCCACCGTTTCTTTTTCAAAAATTCCGGAGAACAATGCTTTTGACAAATCATCATTCTGAATTTCAATCTCAACATTGTACCAGCGTTCCATCTTCTTTGACAATTCAGAAAAACTTTCATCTCTGAATATCATGCGATTGTCTTTCCAGGCGATGACAGGATCCAAGTCAACTTTCTTCTGAATAAGAAACGATCTGATAGGCTTTAATGCCTTGTCATTGGCGTCTTCAACCTTTTTACTAATGGCTATGTCCCCCGTCTGCTTTTCATAAATAGCCTGCTGATTGGGTTTCAGGATAAGAACGCGCTTAATGTCAACCGATGCACTACCATTTTTATAGATCTCAATGGATCCTGAAACCAGTGTGGTTTCAACTGTTTTTTCGTCACTGTAGGATTTCACATTGAACCTGGTTCCCAATACCTTGATCGTAAGGTCGGTGGTTTTCACAATAAATGGATTGCGGGCATCTTTCTTGATATCAAAAAAGGCCTCACCCTGGATAAAAGCAAACCTGTTAACACTGTCAAATGTGGAAGGGTACCGCAAATAGCTGCCCGAATTCAGAGTTACAACAGAACCGTCAGGCAGTACAATCCTTGTTTTGGAGCCGTAAGGAACAAAAATCTCATTGTTTGCCACCCTGTCTGCATCCCTGGTATCTATTACCACCCTGCGATACATGACATCCCTTACAAGCCAGGTCAATCCGGCTGTAATAAGGATCAATGCCGCATATTTCAGTAAAGATTTTATGAATGCAACACGGAAAGTTCTTCCCTGACCAGGTTCAGAATTATCGGTTTGGCTTGTTAGCTTCTTTAAATTTGTGAATATGCGCACTGTGGGAACAGTCTCAGCCTCATTTTCCTCAATTGCCCAGATTTCCTCCATCTCATTTATGAGATCTTCATTTTGATCACCCGCCTTCATGATGGATGCAAGCTCCCTGTTTTCCGACGGAGACAGGTTACCCTCTTTGAACTTTTTTATTAGTTCTTTTGATTTGCCCGGATTATTCATAGGTATTCATGTATTATAAAGTGGAATTAAAAAAAATTTTCCGTGAAGGGATCAGGTGTTTTTTGTAAATATTATTCGGAAAACCTGCTTCTTAGATGGTTAAGAGCATGTCGAATCTGTGTATCGACCGTATTTTCAGTGATATCCAATTTTTCTGCGATTTCAGCGTAACTAAGTCCTTCGTTCCGGCTCAACAGAAATATTTCCCTGCGTCGTTCGGGTATCTCCTTCAGAAACTCTTCCAGTCTTTCCACAAGTTGATTGTAATACACATCTTCCTCTGTTACAAAAGCATATGCAGGATTCCTTTCAAGATAATATTCCGTAAAAGCTTCGAAACGCAATTTTTGTTGCACGATTTCGTAAACTTTATGCCGGGCGATTCCAAATAAATAGGAATGAAATGAGGTAGTAACCTGTAAGGATTTTCTCTGGTTCCAGATGGCCATAAAAACCTCCTGAACAATTTCCTCCGCATCACGGGCAGATGGCATGATCCGTAACGCAAAAGCATAAACCTGTGCTTTGTAGCGATGGAACAGTTTTTCAAAGGCCGCCGGATCACCATTGTGCAGGCGATTGATAAGGTTTATTTCTTCCGGAAAGTCCATGGTTCGTTTCAATTATACTAATGTAATACTTTTTATAAATAAAATTATTAGATTTGAAAGGCAACACCTGTTGCTTTACAATTCATAAAAAATTAACCGGATGTAAAATTTATTCCCATGAAGCCAAAAACAAGTGTTATTCTCTCCTTCATGATGTTTTTGCAGTATTACATTTGGGGCTCCTGGTATGTTACCATGGGTACCTATATGACCGTTCACCTTAAATCGAACGGAATTCAAATAGGAGCTGTTTACAGCGCCCTGGCCATAGCCACCATGATCTCCCCGTTTTTTATCGGAATGATAGCTGACCGTTTCTTTGCCGCTCAAAGATTAATGGGTGTTCTGCATCTATTGGGTGGCTTCTTGTTATTCATTGCATCCAGGGTCGGAAACAACACAGGTTTTTACTGGGTAATCCTGCTCTATTCCCTGGTTTACATGCCCACCATAGCCTTGTCAAACAGCGTGGCTTTCAGACAAATGTCGGATCCGGGAAAACAGTTTCCGATTGTCCGGGTTTTCGGAACAATCGGCTGGGTAATTGCCGGTCTTATGATTGCAAAATTCGGAATTGAAAAAACACCCGGGACTTTTTATATGGCTGCCATGGTGTCTGCTGCGCTGGGGCTATACTGCTTCTTCCTGCCCGATACACCGCCGCAGGCAAAGACCGAATCATCATCAGCCCGGTCCATTGTGGGAATTGATGCATTCGTGCTCTTCAAGGATAAACCCTATCTCATTTTCTTTGTTGCAGCTATCTTTGTCTGTATTCCCCTGTCATTCTATTTTGGATTTGCCAATTTATTCCTGAATCAGGCAGGCATGGAAAATGCCGCCGGCAAAATGATCCTTGGTCAGGTATCCGAAGCCTTGTTCATTCTGGCGATCCCCTTTCTATTTAACAGTATTGGCGTGAAGAAGATGCTCCTGATCGGAATGACTGCCTGGATACTGCGTTATCTCTGTTTTGCCTTTGGTAACATCGACGCAAACCTGTGGATGCTTTTTGCGGGTATTATTCTTCACGGCGTTTGCTATGACTTCTTCTTCGTGACGGGATATATGTATACCGAAAAGAAATCCAATGATAAAATAAAAAGTGCGGCGCAGGGTCTGTTTACCTTTGTTACCTATGGGTTAGGCATGTTCATCGGAACCTGGGTTTCCGGGTTTGTTACCACATATTATTCAGTAAACCAGGTTTACAATTGGAAAAGCATCTGGTTTGTCCCGACCATTATCGCCGTGGTTGTGCTGATCTGTTTCATTTTCTTCTTCAAGGAAAAGAAGGAGATTGCGGTGGCTGGCACCGATAATTAGCTATATATAATAACCATATCTTAATATATCTGAAATGAATACCAAAAGCTCTCTTTTTACCTGCTTGATGTTAATCCTTATTAACGCCGGCCTTTTATGCCAGACTACCTACCAGTACCCGTTCCTGAATCCGCAACTACCGGTTGATGAACGTGCCCACGACCTGGTTTCCAGGATGACGCTGCAGGAAAAAGTGACCCAGTTTTTCAATCATTCTGAAGCTGTTCCTCGACTGGGAGTACCATCCTACAACTGGTGGAATGAGTGTCTCCACGGTGTCGCAAGAGCTGGAACCGCAACGGTTTTTCCCCAGGCAATCGGGCTGGCAGCCACATTTGATGAAGATCTGATGTTTGCCGTCGCCAACGCCATATCGGACGAAGCCCGTGCCAAACACCACAATTACCTTCGCAACAATGTACGGAGCATATATACCGGATTGACATTCTGGTCGCCGAATATTAATATTTTCCGTGATCCGCGGTGGGGCCGGGGTCAGGAAACCTATGGTGAAGACCCTTATCTGACGGGAAGAATGGCGGTTAACTTCATCAAAGGCCTGCAGGGCAATGATCCGAAATACTTGAAAACAGTTGCCACAGCCAAACACTACGCCGTGCACAGCGGACCGGAATTCACCCGGCATGCGGACAACTTTTTTGTCAATGACCGTGACCTGTATGATACTTACCTGCCGGCTTTTAAGGTCGCTGTAAAAGAGGCCAATGTGCAATCCGTGATGTGTGCTTACAACAGGTTTCGCGATAAGCCCTGCTGCGGTTCGGACATCCTGCTCAGCAATATCCTGCGAAATGAATTTGGCTTTAACGGTTATGTTGTTTCCGACTGCGGCGCCATCAGTGATTTTTTCACCAAAAACGCCCATCATGTCGTTGAAACATCTTCACAGGCCTGGGGATGGTCAGTTTCAACAGGCACCGATCTGAATTGCGAAACTCCCCGTACCTTCCTGCTAAATAATCTTGATTCGGCCATTAATGCAGGCGTTATCAACGAAAAGGATCTCAACACCTCCCTGGAAAGGTTATTCAAAGCCCGGTTCATGATGGGCATGTTTGATCCGGATGAAATGGTTCCGTATGCTAAAATCCCCATTTCTGTTGTGGGATCACAGAAACATCTCGATCTGAGCCTGAAAGCTGCGGAAAAATCGCTGGTCCTCCTCAAGAACAACGGGATCCTTCCCCTGAAAAACGTGAAACGGATTGCGCTGATCGGACCCAATGCTGATAACTTTGACATACTGATAGGTAATTACAACGGGGATCCGGTTAATCCTGTAACACCCTACAAGGCGCTGCGCGACAGGCTGGGCGCAGGAAATGTCCTATACACCCCTGGTTGCGCCATCGCGGCGAACGTATATACCAATTACGAAATCGTGAGCAGTGACAATTTCTTTCATTGGGAGAAAGGGAAAAGGATCAAAGGCCTGAAAGCTGAATATTACACCAACAACCTGCTGCAGGGCGAGCCTGAATTCGTAAGAACCGACGGGGCTATCGATTTTCAATGGAAAACATCACCGGTTCATGAAAACCTGCTGGAGGACCAGTTCTCGGTTCGCTGGACCGGTGTTCTTGTGCCAGTAAGAACAGGAACCTATGTTTTTGGCGGAAATGTAAGATTACTGATCGATGGCAAACCTGCTTCCAATGCCGGAATGACGCTGGAGAAGGGTAAATCCTATAACCTGGAAGCTACATTTGCCATTGCCCCCTTTTGGTGGTCCAATGCGATAGAGCCTTCCGCAACCCTTACCTGGTTGCAAACAAGTCGCGATTACCGCGCTGAAGCCATTGCGGCAGCCGGGAGAGCTGATGTAATTGTCTTTTGCGGCGGGATAACAGCCAATCTTGAAGGAGAGGAGATGCCCCTTGTCATTGATGGTTTTTCACACGGCGACCGTACACATATCAACCTCCCTGCAGTACAGGAAGACCTCCTGAAAGAACTTCAAAAAACCGGTAAACCGATCGTGTATGTCAACTTCAGCGGGAGCGCCATGGCCCTGAACTGGGAAAACCAAAACCTATCGGCCATAATACAGGCTTTCTATCCCGGCGAAGCCACAGGAACAGCCCTTGCACGGTTACTTTTCGGCGATTTCAGCCCTTCCGGAAGGCTCCCGGTAACATTCTACAAATCTGTCGATGATTTACCCGATTTCAGGGATTATACCATGGATGGCCGTACCTATCGCTACTTTGAGGGCGAGCCTTTGTGGGACTTCGGATTCGGGCTCAGCTATACCACCTTTGATTATAAAAACCTGCAGGTACCCGCCACTGCCACCCCAGGGAGTGCGGTAACGATTGCCGTGGATGTTACCAATACAGGTAAAGCCGATGGCGAAGAGGTGGTTCAGGTATATGTTACCGACAAAGAAGCCTCAGCTCCTGTGCCCCTTCGTTCTTTGGCAGGATTTAAAAGGGTTTTCCTCAAAGCAGGTGAAACCAGGAAGGTGGAAATTACCCTTAAGCCGGAACACTTTTCGCTGATCGACAAAGCCTATAACCGGGTGGTGGAACCCGGAGATTTTATCATCTCAGCAGGAGGGAAACAACCATCGGCTGTCTCTGTTGCTGATGGTTCGGTACTGCAAAGTGAAATCACCATGACAGGTATGCCTTACCTGATCAGGGACTGATTGAGATGCCATAAAACCGTTATGACTTTTTAAAATCCGGAAGACTTTTTTCTCTGTCATTTGTTAGTCTTGTATTGTGATGGAGTTAAGATATGGTAAAAACATGGGTTAAAACATACCCGGTCACCGGCATGAGTTGCGCTTCGTGCGCTCTAAATGTGGAGAAAACACTGAAACGTCAGCCTGGAGTTGTCAATGCCGCCGTGAATTACGCCGACGGATCTGCAATGCTGGAACTGTCAGCGGAATCCGGCGATGCCGTTTCATTGCAATCAGCTGTTCGTTCAATCGGTTATGATCTGCTCATAGATGCAGCGGAGATCGAGCACAAAGATGATGCACAACAAATGCATTACAGGCAATTGAAATTGAACATGATAGGTTCACTTATACTGGCATTGCCCGTCATGATCATTTCCATGTTCTTCATGCGTATGCCCCATGCAAACCTGGTCATGTTGGTACTCACTATTCCGGTAATCACCTGGTTCGGTCGCAGCTTTTTTGTCAATGCATTCAAACAGGTACGGCACGGAAATGCCAACATGGATACGCTGATCGCTTTAAGCACGGGAATCGCTTTTATTTTTAGTTTGTTCAACACCTTCTTCCCGGATTTCTGGCATACACGTGGCCTTCATCCGCATGTATATTACGAAGCCGCCTCTGTGATCATTGCATTCATCCTGATTGGCAAGGTACTGGAAGAACGGGCCAAATCCAGCACATCCTCGGCTATCAGAAAACTTATGGGACTTCAACCGAAGGTAGTTACCCTGGTGGATGAAACCGGCTCGGAAACCGATATCCCTGTTGCCCTTGTCAAACATGGAGACAAGGTGCGGATCCGGCCGGGTGATAAAATACCGGTGGACGGGGAGATAACCGAAGGATCTTCTTCTGTTGATGAAAGTACCATTACGGGAGAATCAATTCCGGGTGATAAATCATCGGGTGACCATGTATATGCCGGTACTCAAAATCTAAACGGGAGTTTCATTCTGACAGCCAGACAGGTCGGCTCTGAAACCGTATTGTCAAGGATCATCGAAACCGTCCGTCAGGCGCAGGGAAGCAAGGCACCCGTTCAAAAAACCGTGGATAAGGTCGCCGGAATTTTTGTACCGGCAGTGATAGCTGTTTCGGTTCTGAGTTTCATCATTTGGATGATTGCAGGCGGTGAACAGGCATTCTCCCATGCATTGCTTGCGATGGTGACCGTGCTGGTCATTGCATGTCCTTGCGCGCTTGGATTGGCTACGCCAACAGCTGTTACTGTTGCCATGGGCAAGGGAGCCAGGAATGGCATTCTCATTAAGGATGCCGGTAGCCTGGAACGTATTCAGAAAATAAACGCCATTGTACTTGATAAAACCGGTACAATTACGGAAGGAAGGCCGGTTGTTACCAAAATTGATTGGTTACCTGACGGTCAGTCTCGTGCAGAAGCCGAACAGGTGCTCATGGCCATGGAAAAGCAATCGGGTCATCCCCTGGCTGAGTCAATTGCCGGATATCTCCGGGAGAAAGCAATAGTTGGCATTTCTCTTGAAGATTTTGAAAACATATCCGGCAAGGGTATCATAGCCCGCTACAATAGCAAAACATACCTCGCCGGCAATTTGAAACACATGAATGAATCCGGAGTGCAAATCGGTGAAGATGAGCAACGGCTGATCCATGCATGGCAGGAGGAAGCCCAGACCATTGTCTGTTTTGCGGCGGACCAAAAACTCCTGGCTGTTATATGCCTGGCGGATCCTGTGAAGGTGACATCCGGCGAGGCTGTCAGTCAGCTGAAGAACGAAGGAATTACGGTATATATGCTTACCGGAGATAATGCACAAACCGCAAAGGCCGTGGCTGAAAAGACCGGCATCGGGAATTTTTATGCAAATATGCTGCCCAACGATAAAGCCGACTTTGTGAAGAAACTGCAGGATAATGGTATGACAGTGGCCATGGTCGGAGACGGTATTAATGACTCTCAGGCCCTGGCACAGGCCGATGTCAGCATTGCCATGGGCAAGGGATCAGATATTGCAATGGATACGGCGGGCATAACTATCATTTCGTCTGACTTGGGTCAGGTTATTAAAGCCATTCGGCTATCGGACCAAACGGTCAGAACAATTCACCAGAACCTGTTCTGGGCATTCATCTATAACGTAATTGGCATTCCTATTGCTGCCGGTGCGCTTTATCCCATCTGGGGCTTTATGCTGAATCCCATGATTGCCGCTGCCGCCATGGCCATGAGTTCAGTTTCGGTTGTCAGCAATAGTCTGAGGTTGAGGGGGAAGAGGTTGTAGGTTGTAGGTTGTAGGTTTAAATGATAGTTTTTAAGTATTCAACAACACCCTGGGGATCCGGCGAATAGAAATCAGCACCAATTTCATCACAGAATTCCCTGGTAACAGGTGCTCCACCAATCATTATACGGGTATTCGGATTATTGATTTTAATTTTCCTTACGGTGTTTTCCATATTGACCATGGTGGTTGTAAGCAAGGCGGACAAAGCCACAATGCAGCCCGGGTGTTTGTTAATTTCTTCTATCAGTTCTTCATCCTTAACATCCACGCCCAGGTTAATGACTTCCCACCCTCCGCCTTCAATCATCATGGCAACGATGTTTTTTCCGATATCATGCAGATCACCGGCCACCGTGCCAATCAATACCGTTCCCTTCCTTTGAACTGCACCGGAAAGAAAATAGGGTTTCAGGTGTTCCATGGCAGTGTTCATGGCCTTGGCCGACATAAGCACATGAGGTACAAAAACCTGTTTTGCCCTGAATTTCACACCGATCCTTTCCATGCCTTTCACCAGGCCCTCCGAAAGGATAAGTCCCGGGGCAGTCCCTTCATCCAATGCTTTACGGGTAATCTCATCTGCTCCATCCTGCCCTTTCATATCAGGCGGGTATGGCGATTGCAGACTAACTTTACCATATTCTACGCAATATGCAATTCTTTCCAGGAAGTCGCTATTCATCATAATGATTTTTTTAAGCTTCACCGTTGATTTTCTTCAGTGTATCAATCATGGCAACTACATTTTCAACCGGAACATTGGCCTGAATGTTATGAACCGTGTTAAAAACAAAACCTCCGTTTTTCGAGAAGATCCCGCACATGCGCCTGACCTGATCAGATACTTCACCCGGGGTACCAAAAGCAAGGACTTTCTGGGTATCTACACCACCACCCCAGAATACCAGCTGATCCCCATACTTCCGTTTCAGGTATTCCGGATCCATTCCGGTAGCATTGATCTGAACAGGGTTGAGAATATCAAAACCAGCATCAATGAAACTGCTTATGAGCGTTTCAACAGCACCGCAGGAATGCTTGAAGGTCTTCCACGTTGTATGGCTGTGTATCCAGTCGTTCATTTTACGGTAATAAGGCAGGTAAATTTCCCTGAAGGTGTCCGGATCACAGAATGTAGATTGCTGCGTCCCAAAGTCGTTTCCGCACATATAAACAACATCAATGGCATCCCCGACAACCGCATACAGTTTTTTCAGATTTTCCACGGCAACATCAGATTGCCGGTCAAAGATCTCCTTTAAAAAATCAGGTCGGGTCAGACTGCTCATGTACCATTCCTGGATGTCCCGGATACCTTTGGGGTGTTTTAAAAAGGTTGCCGGCACCAGGGCAATATCACCCAGGGCAGTGCCTCCGAAGTTGGCAACCAAACCTTTCCCGGTGCTTCCATGAACCCTAATTTGTTCGGCCCAGTATGACAGATCCTTATCTGTTACCGGTTTGAATTCCTCAAGGTTGTCTTCGATACTGGGATTTTCCTCGTTAAAAGGATCCTGTCTGATGATGGCATCGAAGAAGAAGCCGCTTGCCGGCATTTTGGCCGATGGGGAAACCGAAGGATCTCCCTCGGGATAAATCAACAGGTCGCCTCTTTCATCCAGTGTTGTCATAAAGTCGCCGGGTACAAGGACTTCCTGTCCCCAGAATGTTCTGAATTCCTTCCAGTTTTTGTTTTCGAATCCAAAAATAGTCGTTCTGGATAACAGGCCAATGACATCAACACATAGCAACTCCCTTAACTCCTCATCCACCTCCCCCAGCATCTGGTAGGGTTCCGTGACTTTCACGGGCCGCTTTTCCAGTCCGTAATAATCACGAAGTTTTTCCAGCATCAGCACATGAATACCGGTCACAGGAGCTGAGCCAAAATCAATTACAATTCTACTTCCTTGCTGGTGTGCCAGTGTTGCTTTTAATCTCTCTTTTGAATTCATGGCGTTTGGATCAATAAAATGATACCGAATTTAAAGCTTTTCAATCTACTTTTCAAGTCGGGACAGCAAATCGCTAATTGGTTTGCAGTGATTTTACGGCAAGATTGTAAAAGTTGCCTGTAAGTATTTTCGATTGAAATGATTTGTCCGGATATTCCAGGTTGAATTGTTTCAAGAACTGCTTGAAATAATCAAAACCCTCCGGGGAGAAATCTGCCGGGGCTATGATAATATTATCTTTGCCAGTCTGATTCATAATGGCAGCAAATCTGTTCAGATCCTCCCGGACACCATTCTCCCTGCCGGGTTGAAAAACAAACAGATGACCCTGCGTTTTAATATTCCAGGCTACAGTTCCGGGAATTGCTGACCCATCTGAATGGTAAATAAGACATGGTTCAGTGGCCAGGGAGAGTACATTTTCAAGTGCGGCATTTTCAAGATGATCCAGCATCAGACCAATGCCGTTTTCGGCGGCTACTTTGATCAGTTTCTTCAGAACAGCCGTATCTTTTAATACCAATGCGCTTTCGCTGATTTGAGCCAAACGGTAACCATACCTGGCCAATACTTTAAGCATGAGATCATCGGACTGAACGGCATCCGGATTAAAAGCTGCGAGTAATCCGCGCCTGTTATTCATAACATCATATGCCGTATTGGCCAGTACATATTTATTCGTCTTCCTGACTTCTAAGGATGCATTGTCATAGGCTTCCAGCAAGGCAATAAAATTGTCATTTGGATTTCCGGTTGTGGCAACATCCGAGAAATCGACAAAAGCGAGTCTGAAATTTTTATTCTTCAAATCATTGAGAAAATTCCTGGAATCCAGCGGATCATAATAATTACAAGTAATTAACTTAACTATATTTTCATCAAAACGCTTTTCCGAGATGAAGCTTTCTTTCGCATTGGCAATTTTTTCGGTGCAATGGTAAATGAAATCTCCGGTGAACTGCAATATACCGGCCGATATCTTTTCCGGATCATCGCCGGGCTGGTGATAGTCGGGGTGCGATCCGGCTGTCATTCCTGCAAAGGCCGGCACACCATGATACAGGAAATGATTGTGATCGCTTCCGCCCGGTCCGCCCTCGCTCCAGTTGATCCTTTGTAAGGTTGTCGTATCCACTTTTTTTTTAATGAATTCGTAGACCTCGGGTGCGAATTCAGTGCCCGGCATGTTTAGGTTACCATTGCCCAGACCCACCATATCGAGATTAAAATAAACCAGGATCTTCTTCAGATCGATGGTGGGATTCTCACACCAGGCTTTGGAACCCAACAACCCCATTTCTTCGCCGCTCCAACCTGCAAAAACAATACTCCTCCTGGGTTTAAACCTGCTTTTTACCATTGCCTGTGCAATCCCAAGGGTTACTGATGACCCGGATGCATTGTCATCAGCACCGTTCCTGATATTGCCAGCATCATCAATACCAATATGGTCAATATGACCTCCAATAAAAATATATTCATCTTTAAGCTTCTTGTCTGTACCGGGGATCATGCCAAGAACATTCCTGGCATTAATGATGGTTTTACTGTTGGGTTTGGCGCTCATGCTGCATTTTCGTCCGGTTTCAAATGAAAGAGTTTGATTATCCAGCATGTAACTTATCCGGTAGTACAATTGCCCTGTATTCGCCACAATATAGCGCACTACGCGCTCATCAACCGAGAAAACAGGAAATCCCGGAATTACCGCGGCATCAGCCAGATGATTGTTGTACGATGGCGTAAGTCTCTGTGCATTGTATCTTGTCTGTGGTTCATAGAACAGGATCCCCAGCGCACCATTCTTATAACAATATTCAGCTTTTACCGAATCAATGCAGGAGGGCATCCAGTCGCCGATTTCATTTTTGGGAGCGCCGCGCTTTATCAAAACAATTTTGTTCCGGATATCAATGCCGTCAAAATCGTTGCGGTTTTTTTCGGGATTAAAAATACCATAACCGGCAAACACCACTTCTGCCTCTGCTTCACCTTTTCCGCTTCTGTTCATGACCGAAAAGTCCTCGTTGTAACCATAGTAAAACTTCCGGTCATCAATGACCAGGACAGGTTTCACCTCAAATTCCTCGTTGAAAATGGTATAATGATGAAAATACGTGCCGTTTTCACCTGCCGGAACCAGGTTCAGCTTTTTGAATTCATTGGCGAAATATTCCTCTGTCATCTCGCATCCTTTGGTGCCTGTTTCCCTTCCCTGAAATTCATCAGAAGCAATGAATGTAATAACTTGTTTTATATTTTCACCATCCACTTTTACAGGTAACTGCGCTGCAACTATTAATGGCAGCAAAAAAAACAGTCCTGAACATAGGACTTTTTGAAAACAATGAGGCATTTTCATGGTTAAAATTTTTATCATTTGGGTTAACCTGTGCAAATTAGTTAAAATTTTAACTCTCCGGACAAGGAATTTTCCCGATTGCGCCTAAATTTGTCTTTTCCCACATTGGCACATTAGCAAATCAGCAAATCAGCAAATCAGCAAATCAGCAAATCAGCAAATCAGTAAATTATTATGACCACCTCCGAACTCCATCTTAAACTCCGGGAAGCTTATTCCAGTCAAAACCTGAACAGGATTACCGTTACCCTGATCAATCTCTATAAAAACGAGCAATTCGGTACCCTTCGTCAGATAGTTGAAATGATAAGCGATTCGGTTGAAATAACAATCGATCCCGGGAACAGGTATTTCTCAAAGCTGATGATGCTTTATCACCCTGACCGGGGCGATTTCCACCGAAATGAGATTAACCGGCTCGCTGCCGGTAATGATCACGATGGACTGCTGGGTTACTCGCATATACTCATGCTGGGTCGTATCGAAGAAATTGCTGAAGCCCTTGCCAGTTATGAGGATATTGATTATTCTCCGGTATATGAATGGGATCTGGATCTCGAAGGCTTTTCGATTATTAATACCAGGAAGTCGGGACAAACAGAGTACGAACACCCTAAAAAAACCCGTAAAAAGTTTACTTCATTTTACAATGCAGTGAAATTAAGGATGTTTGGTAAAACAACCGTCGGATTTCCGACACATTACTTTGAAGATCTGGAAGAGCTTGAACTTTCACAATCCGGTATCAACGATCTCGACGGAGTGCAGTATTGCGCACACACCACAACTTTGGATTTATCGGACAATGCAATCAGTGATATTTCGTTGCTATGGGAACTGAAACAGATCGAAAATCTGAATTTATCCGATAACAGAATTGAGGATATTGATACACTGGCGAATCTAAGGAATCTGAAAACCCTTGTTTTGACCAATAATCCCGTAAAGGATGTTTCCACGCTGAATAACCTGGGCAAACTTGAATATGTTGAACTAACCGGCACCAGGGTATCCCATGAACAGATCCGGAAACTCGAAGATCTCGGAATAACTGTCCTGGTCTAAACCTACAACCTACAACCTACAACCTACAACCTACAACCTACAACCTACAACCTACAACCTACAACCTACAACCTACAACCTACAAC
>JAFGGU010000108.1 GCA_016930375.1 Bacteroidales bacterium
CACGAAAGATCTTGATTTCAGACTCGGGAATCTGAAAAAACTCAAAACTGCCATCCTTCGGTATGAAAACAAAATCGCCGAAGCTCTGTGGATCGATCTGCATAAATCGTATGAGGAGGCATACCTGACCGAGATCAGCCTCGTATTAAATGAAATCGGCAATCACCTGAAACACCTGAGACATTGGGCAAAGCCGCAAAGAGTCAGTACTCCACTCGTATTGCTCCCTTCAAGAAGCTTTATAATTCACGAGCCATTTGGTATTGCGCTGATCATTGCTCCCTGGAATTATCCGTTTCAGTTGCTGATCAACCCACTGGTGGGAGCCATCTCATCAGGTTGCTGTGCGTTGTTGAAACCTTCTCCATACACCCCTAACATCGCCAGGGTTATGGAAGAAATGCTGACAGAATTCTTCGATTCAAGTTACATTGCCATCGCTCAGGGCAATAGGGAGGTAAACCAGATACTGCTGGAACAAAGGTTTGATATTATCTTTCTTACGGGGAGTTCTTCACTCGGCAAAATGGTGATGAGAGCTGCCTGCGAGCACCTGACACCGGTTGTTCTGGAACTGGGAGGTAAAAGTCCCTGTATTGTAGACGAGGATGCAAACCTGGATATAGCAGCAAGGCGAATTGCCTGGGGTAAAATGATCAATGCAGGACAGTCCTGCATTGCGCCTGATTACCTTTTTGCGCATCACAAAATCAAGGAGCTGCTGATCCAAAAAATAATTGTCTCCATTGAAGAAATGCTGGGAAAAGATCCCAAGCAAAGCAAGTTCTTCCCGAGGATTGTTAATCAGCAAGCTATGCAGAGGCTGCAGAAACTCATGAAGCACGGAGTGATACGATACGGGGGTGAAATTGATTTCGAACAGAAATATATAGCGCCCACCCTGATAGATGAGGTTCAACCTGATTTTCCGGTTATGCAGGAAGAAATTTTTGGGCCCGTTTTGCCAGTCATGAGTTTTAATGGCATTTGCGAGGTATTTGATTACATCAATGAACATGATAAACCGCTGGCGCTTTATTATTTCGGGAAAAACGGTACCTCCAAAGATGTGCTTATGAAAACAACATCAGGCGGCGCTTGTATTAATGACACGATGCTGCACATTGTCAATCATAATTTGCCCTTTGGTGGAGTCGGGAATAGTGGCATGAACAAGTACCACGGTCGAAACAGTTTTCTGGCGTTCAGCAATGCACGATCCATGGTCAAATCACCTTCAGGGATTGATATTCCCCTGAAATATCCGCCCTATAAATATTTTAAATGGATTAAGAAAATTGTCTGAGGTGCATTCAGAATTTCCGGATCGGCCTGATCCGGTAACGGTTATCCAGCTTATGCATCACGCTGTCCGACAAATAAAACACATTCACCGCGCAGGCTTTGACCCTGCAGATTTCGGTTGAAGTCCAGTAGTAGGCTTCTTCCGGATGAGAAGGGAATTCACCGATGAAACCACGATTTTCCATCAGCAGGCGCATTTCAGCCTTGGCCGGTATATACCAGTCACTATACCCGTTCAGTTCCAAACCGTTCTTAAAGGGATAGCCTGCATAATCCGGACCCGAGCTTTCCGATGCCATCACCAACGTATTGTGTCTTCCTTCAATAGAATCCGTGGCCCCGATGAATCCCGCGGTGCTCCACATGAAGTTGACGCTGTTGTTCAGTGACACGTCGCTTCCGGATGCAATTAAGCCATGTTCACCCGTAACATCCAGGTAAAAAATGATTCCCCCCCTGTATGTGTCACCCAGTCCGAGGACCACTTCGATATTCATAGACAACACGGCATCATCACCTTCATAGGGAATTATGGAAGCCGTTAGCGTATGATTTCCGGGGACGATATTAACAGGAGTCCAAACCAGGGTATAGGGTTCAGATGTCACAGAACCGATGTGAGAACCATCCATGTAAAATGTAACTTCACGGACAGCTTCCGATGCGCTGACCTGCAGTTCAATTTCCTGGTTGTTGTGTACCTGTATCCCGGCTGTGGAGACGGTAAAAGAACCGGTGACTTTATTCTCTGCAACCGGGTCTTCCCCGCACGCCCAAAAAAATAAAACCAGGATACCCAACCATGAAATTTCCTTCATCCCGTGTGAAATTTAAAGCTCTATGATACGGAAGCACAAATTACAAATGCAATTTAAGAAAATATATTGCAAAGAAACGTGTTTTTAACAGTTTGGCAAACAACTGGATTTTTATTAACTTTTGCATACCAATTTACTTCTTTTGAATCTAATGATCCTATGTGGTCCCGACTAATAAACCGGCCAATCATCCGGAATATCATCCTCATGCTGGCTTTTGGAGTATTATCCTTGCTTCTTGGCCAGATCCGCTTCTACCTTCCGGGAATGGAAGGGGGCGGGAGTGATATGCGGGAGATCGCGATCCTGCTCAGTGTAATTTATCTTCCTCATTGGCTGTACATGGTTGGAGTGTCCTTCATTACTTCCTTGAAATTTTCTCCCTTTGATATTGAAGTGTCTACTTTATTAATGCATTGTTCGGCTGGTATTTTCGCATGGGTATTCTATTCCTTCATACATAAACGGATCAATCGTTCCTATTTTCTGGGAGCCTACTGGGCTGGCATGGTTATAGTTTACTATGTCGTTTTCCTTATTCCGACAATGGTACTTGTGTACTATGGCTACGGACTGATCAGTAAAACCAGCATTATTTCAACCTACAAGCAGGTACTGGTTGGATTCAGGATGGAACTGTTCACAGCCACAGCGGTCACCACCCTTTTCGTTATCCTGCACCGGATGACAGAAATTCTTAAAACACGCAATCGCGAACTTGAGGTGGCACTCTCCAAATCAGAGGAGAGTGACAGGTTGAAATCCGCATTCCTGGCAAATATAAGTCATGAGATACGCACACCGATGAATGGTATTGTAGGTTTCTCAGATCTTCTGGCCGCTCCCGATTTGTCAGCAGATCTGAGGCAAACCTATTCGGAAATAATTATTTCGAACAGTCACCGGCTCCTTTCAATTATCAATAAAATCATGGACATTAGCCATATTGAGGCCGGCCAGACGGACATAAACCATGACCAGGTTACTCTGAATGAATTATTTGACAATATCACCCCGTTTTATATATCCCTTGCGCAGGAGAAACGTATTAGTTTTCAAATAGTTAAAACACTTGATGATGAAGCTTCCATGATCATTACAGATCGCGACAAATTGCAGCAGATCCTGGATAATCTTTTGGACAATGCCTTTAAGTTCATTAAGGAAGGTGAGATCAAACTGGGGTATGCCATGGATGCGGATATGGTGAGATTCTGCGTGGAGGATACAGGGCCCGGAATTGAGCCCCAACAACTGGAAAAGATTTTCAACAGGTTTACAAAAGTCGATGTTGTAAAAGAAAGACTTTTTGAAGGGACCGGCCTTGGGCTTGCAATCTCTAAAGCCCTGGTGGAACTGTTGGGCGGTACCATCAAGGTTTCATCCATTCCGGGCAAGGGATCGGTGTTCTCGTTCACTTTGCCCTACCGGCAAAGATGAGGAAAAGCAAAAGCCCTCGCTAAGTTTGCAATTACGCTATCATAGATTCATCAGACAGGCCGTTAAGTCTTTTCCTGCCCGTCTGATCAGGAAGGCGCCTTTTTTACAGAGGTGGATCATACTGTTTCAGATATGTTTGTTCATTTTTCCCAGTTTACGCTTAATTAGAAGGTCTATCTACCCTCCTGATTTTAAAGAAGTTTGCATTTGTGAATATATATTATTTAACTAGCATTTAGGGAATGTATGTAGATTTCGATGTTACCATCAGTCCGTCTTATGTTATTTTATGAAATGCAGTAAACGGAATTCAGAAAACCTTTAATCATTTATCGGTATCCGTTATCATCACTTTTAAAGTGTTGCTATGGCAGATTGATCAATTGAACATCTATAAGCAGTTTTCATCTACTTTTATTTGCAATAACAAATTTCTTTCGATTGTTTTAATCTATCCAAATCAGCTTAATTATGAACAAACTATTTCAGAAACTGGCATTACTTGCCTTGATCCTACTGCCTTTCAGCTGTAACAAAACGGATGATAAATCCGATGGCAGTTTTGTCTCATACTTTACCGTAAATAATGAAAAATTCAAATTAACGAATGGAATATATAGTGTTTTCTATAATGATAAGAATGATTATTACGAAATTCAAATTTCAATATACTCCGGTTTTACTGATTATCATTGGAACGATGATGATGATATAATTTTTGAAGGCAAAGGGAATATTATAATTTTCTATATAAATTCACCCAGTGCCGAAATCATTCCTGGCAATTATATCAATGGCAGTGATAATGTTGTTTATGATTGTGATGAGATACTTTTTGCCGCAGAGTACAATTCAGCAACTGAAACCTATAAATATTTGGGAGAGAGCAACGATGACGGGATTGGTGTAATTCATATTG
The DNA here is from genome assembly GCA_016930375.1 of Bacteroidales bacterium. GTDB lineage: Bacteria > Bacteroidota > Bacteroidia > Bacteroidales > UBA10428 > UBA5072. The sequence goes on from JAFGGU010000108.1 coordinate 4,483, forward strand.
AAGAGAATGATGGAAATTATGAGATTACATTTAGCTTCAACAGATATCTTGACGAGGATAATACAGAGGATAATATTATAATTACTGGTGAATATTCCGGTGGGTTGAGTTTCTTTTAAGATGAACGTTTAGTACCATTGGCGTATTCTTATCTTCACATTTGCTGATCAACCCCGGCTGAGCGAAGTTTTCTTAAATTCGCTTCTTTTGGTGATCATTAAATATAATTGATTTTCCAATAAAAACATTGCAGTGTAGTTTCAAACTACAGTCTCATGGGGTATAAAAGAAAAACTCCCCATCAAATCTGATGAGGAGTCTTCTTTAGTAGCGGGGGCAGGACTTGAACCTACGACCTTTGGGTTATGAGCCCAACGAGCTACCAACTGCTCCACCCCGCAATATAGGTTTGCAAAAGTAAATTAACTTTACGAGAAATCAAAGGACTTTTAGTTTTAAATATCTTCCCGCCGGGTGTAGTTTACCCCACGCTGGGTGTAGTTTAATTAACTACACCCTATGAGATAATAGTTTGCAAGGCTATGTTTTACATTATTGTCACTCCTGTATCATTGATAATTTCGATTATACAGGTCACCACTACGTGGTTTGAAACTCTAATATTTACATTTCTTCTACAAACAGGACGCACCGCTGGTGCTCCTATGGTCAATAAATATCTGATTCCTAAAGGAGCGAAGTTACCAAAACTTCGCTCAGCCGGGGGTTAAATAGCAAACAATCAAACTTTCCGCAACACTTTCTGCAACTCCTGGATTTTGTTGGACAGGTTGCTCAACAGGCGGTGATTTAAATCCGTAAACCGCGCCGTAACATATTGCGCGTACATCCCCATATTTTCCTCAATATTCTTTATGCCTGTATCCCGGATGAAATCATCCCGGAATTCATTAAATCTGCTTGTAGCTCCAATAAATGCCATGATAATATCTTTTTGAGTGAAATACTTGTTTTGAAATCATGTAAAAGATACTAAATTTAATCCACTCAGAACATGAATAAACCGGATATACATAAACCATCAACAACCATAAACCAAGTATATTCTCAATCCAATCCCCATGAAATCAAAAACATTCATCCTTTTGCTTCTATTATCTCTGGCAATTACAGCATTCTCCCAGGACCCCCTGCCCCTTCCCGGCAAACCCGATATTTCCTTCGCCTGCGAGTTAAACGGCAGCGATTTCGCCGAACTGTTATCCGATTCATCCCTGGTAAATGAACTTGCAGAAATGCGAGTTTCCCTGGTCGTGGGATTAATTGATTTTTCATCTGAAAGAACAGCGGCCATTCAAAAGCTGAACGCGGCCGGGATCCCACTGGTTGCCTGGTTGCTGCTGCCGCAGGAGGAGGGATACTGGTTTAACATGCATAACGGGGACAAGGCGCTCCGGAGATATTCCGATTTCAAAGAATGGACTACCCGGAATGGTCTGGTATGGAAAGGAATTGGAATTGACCTGGAGCCTGATATCAATGATGCAAAACTGGCGCTGACACATCCATGGAAGGTGGCCTGGAAAGCATATCTCAGGTTGTTTGACCGGAAATCAGTGAAAAACGGGCAGAAGCGCTACGATGAGCTCTTGTCTGCCATGAAGACCGATGGATTTCAGGTCGAGAGCTATATCATTCCGCTCATTTTCAAGGAGCGGGAAAAGAATACGACATCATTCCAGAAATTGCTCGGAATTCTGGATATCCGGACGGAAAAGGAAATCCCCATGTTGTATACCAGTGTTATTGGTAACCCGGGTATCATCCCTTTTTACCACAGGCCGGATATGCCGATAGGACTTGGCAGTACAGGAGGCGGTGTGAAGATCGAAGGAATAGAAGCCCCTGCCATAAGCTGGGAGAATCTGGAGCGTGACCTGCTGATCGCATCGGAACTGACGGATGAAGTTTTCATTTTTTGTCTGGAAACCACCGTGGAAAGAGGATTTCTGCCTAAAATCAAGAACTTGGATTTCACACAACCTGCACCCGATATGCATCAGGAGGTGCAGAAACAAAGCAGGATCGACAAATGGTTTGGATTCATCCTGGTGATCCTGGACCATCCGGTGTGGCTGACAATCTGCCTTGTTGCCATCATCGCAGGCATGGTTTTCGGGTTGTACAGGCTGGTATCCTTCCTCATTGGAAAACTCAGACGCTAGTACTTACTTCTTTCACTTCCCGGATGAATATCTCTCAATAAGAATATTTAAACCGTTCCCTGAGCTCCCGCCGGCATTCTATGATTTCCACCTGCAGACACTGAATCTCATTTTGAAGACCCGAGGTGTTATTGCCATTCCCATTCAGTAAAAGTTCCTGAATGAAGCGATGATTGATAATGATATGTTTTTGACATTCATATATGTTGGAAATCAATCCTTTAATACTTTTCTTAACATCTAGCATAACTTTATTTTTAGTTTATAACATTAAATAACTCATTGTGAGTCTAATCGTAAAAATCCCGATTGAAAATGAAAGGATTGGAGGGCTTTGTAAAGAAGGATATTATTATAGCATGTACCTCCGGTAAACTATATACTTAATTGCAGTGTAAGGTACAACTATATAATGACGATATGTCGAATTAATTGAATGTAAATCAAAATAATATCAAAAAGCAGTAATTTTTCGTAAAAAATCCCTACATTTAATTGATTCTTAACCAAATCAAAAATTATGAAACCATCTGCACCTTCAAAATTTATTTGGATTATTGGCTTATTGCTTGGAATACTAGGCATAATAGGTCATTTCGCCTCTGTTGATTTTCTTACTGCCAATCATTTTTGGTTTTTACTTGCCGGTTTTGTATTGCTTGCACTTGGAACTACATTTAAAGAAATTTGATAATAAAAGGGTTTTGTCTTTAATTCAGAGTCTCCGGGCATTTAAAAAACATATACCCGGCGGCGAGAATATAAAATATTCTGTTCAGTTACTTTATAGTATCTATTACTTACCTTCAGGTGGCCACCCTGATAAACACCCAAATCGTCCGCCCATGAAAAGACTATTTTTCTCCATCGCCCTGTTCACGTTCATAATTTCCATGAGCAATCTATCGTTTTCACAACCTGTTGCGGCAAAGGATCAGAATCTTAAACTGGACAGGGGAGTAAACATCATCGGGTATGATAAGGCATTTTGGCAGGACCATACCAAAGGTCGGTTCAAGGAGTCGTATTTTAAAATGATCAAAGATGCCGGTTTTTCAACTGTACGTGTCAACCTGCATCCTTTCTCGCAAATGGACAGTCAGCATCTAATCAGTCCCCTTTGGTTGCAAACGCTTGATTGGGTCGTCGATAAAGGCCTTGAAGCCAATCTCATGATCATACTCGACTTGCACGAATTCACAGCCATGGCTGATAACCCGGAAGCAAAGAAAGAAATGTTCCTTTCATTCTGGAAACAGGTTGCTCCCAGGTATAAAGACAAATCTGACAAGGTATTGTTTGAATTATTGAATGAGCCTAACCAGAAGCTTACCGTTGAAATGTGGAATACATTTCTGGCAGAGGCAGTGAAAATCATCCGGGAGACCAATCCTTACCGCACCCTGATCATCGGTCCCGGTAACTGGAATGGTATTGAAAGTCTGAATACGCTGAAACTGCCGGAAAATGACCGGAATATCATTGTAACTGTGCACTTCTATCATCCCATGCGGTTTACGCATCAGGGAGCAGCCTGGGCTAACGAATATAGAAACCTGAGTGGAATACAATGGACAGGCACCCCGGAAGAAAAAGAGGAGGTAGAATCAAAGCTCCGGGTTGCTGCCGACTGGTCTTTGAAAAACGACCGGCCCCTATTTCTGGGTGAATTTGGCGCATATGACAAAGGGGATATGGATTCAAGGTCGCGTTATACTGCGTTTGTGGCGCGTACTGCGGAAAAACTCGGTTTTAGCTGGGCTTACTGGCAATTCGACAGTGATTTTATCGTCTACGATATTGAAAAAGAAACCTGGGTGAAATCAATACTTAATGCTTTGATTGACAAAAAAGATTAATGGTTTCAGACGCTTTGATAAGCATCTCCCATGTACAACAGCATCAAAAAGACTGTAAAAGCAATCTTTCCAAAAAGCTTTCTAAATAAACATGAACTGACTTTCCGGTATTTGTATTATCAGTTCTACCGGGGCAGAAAATTTCAATGCAATATTTGCACCAACGGTCTCCGGAGATTTCTGCGAACAAAAGAGGGGGAAAGAATCTGCCCCTGTTGCGGAAGTTTGGCCAGATCCCGGAGGTTATGGGATTTGCTGCAATCCGGTTACTTGCGGAAAAACCTAAAAATCCTTGACTTTTCACCTTCCCGGAGCCTTTACAGGAAGCTAAAAAGAGAGAAAAACTATTCCTATACCGCAACTGATTTTTCAGGAGAGTTTCTGGCTGATAAGCAGTATGATATTACTGATCTGGAATTACCGGATGACAGCTTTGACCTGATCATCTGCTATCATATTCTTGAGCATGTGGAGGAGGATCTGAAAGCCATGCAGGAGTTATACAGGGTATTGAAAACATCAGGTGTATGCATCATCCAGACTCCCTTTAAAGAGGGGGAAATCTTTGAGGATCCTTCTATCCGGACTCCGGAGGAGAGGCAAAAACATTACGGACAGGCTGATCATGTCAGGATTTACTCTGTCGGGGGTCTTGCCAAACGTTTAACCATGGCGGGCTTTCAGGTTGAAGTGAAGGCTTTCACCGAAAAACCGGGTAACAAGAACGGCTTTAAGGAACAGGAATATGTGCTGGTCATTCAGCCGGATATCCCACCGTTTGCGCCACCACAATGTGAAAATTCGGTGCAAGTCCCATTTCACCAGCCAGTTTTTCGCGGTCAACAGAACCCCTGACAACAGTGGCCATATTCTCCGAAGCGCAATACAGGTAAATGTTTTGTGAAACAAAGCCGGCATCAATATTGGCCGTTTGAAGATTGGATTGCTGGTCTTCACCCATTTCACCATCAGGGTATATTATCATAGAAATCCTGAAGCCAGTTATCCCACATGTGGTACTTGACGTAATCGACTGGCATGAATGTGTTGGCATCCGTATAACCGCCATGTTCCGGATCGGCATTGTACCTGCTCCTGTCCGGCGGGAAGTAGATGGCGATGCCATGTGAACCGGACATGTTGCTGCTGTGGTATTCTTCGATGACAAATTCATCCACCGCTATTTTTACAGCTGCAGCAGCCGTCTTGATGTTCTGTACTGCACTGCTGTTGTGAACTTCATCGGCAAAATCCCACAGATCCGTCCCCCAGCAGCTGTAACTGCACGAATGATATTGCTTAGCAGCCAATCTTGCAGATTTCAGGGCTGACCAGCTGGTAGTTGCCGCCAGGGTGAAAGTGTCAATTTTCCAGGCCAGGTTCTGCAACTTGCTGATATCGCAGGCTGCCTGGGTTACACCGCTGCTATAAGAATTCCCGTATTTCACCACGATCAGGCTGGCCAGTTCCGCAGGCGTCATAGCAGGATTATTGGTCAGGTCGGCCAATATAGTGTTGTATGGCCACCCGTCTCCGGGTTCGGTCTCTTCAGATCCAACCATATAGTTGGCATTCTCGCGGATGGCATAGGCTACTTCAACCATGCCCATGAGGCAGGCATCAAACCCCAGCACATCAATTTTTACCCCGCTACCCATTCTGGCTTCAAGATTTTGCCTGGCTGAATTCAGGGCGTCCTGCACTTCACGCATATATAAAACATCTCCATCGGTATCATCACTTGCTATAGCCTTTACCAAAGATTCATTGTTTCCGCTGCGCTTTAAGTTTGCCATACGCACCATCTTTTCCTTATGAATTTTCCATCCGTTTCCATGATTCCAGATCACCAGGGCATAATGCCGGGCAGGGTAACCGGTAACGGCCCATTCAACAAAATCCCTCAATACAGCGGGATTGCCCATATTCTGTTCCCCCATATCCTGAATAGGGTTGGAAGAAGGGAGATCGTCCCTGCCCAATAAAAACCGCCTGGTTCCTGTCCAGTCATCGTATTCATCACTTTCACCCGGTATCCTGTCCATTTGCACCACTACATTGATCCCGTTTTGTGAACCTACGGAAGACATCTCCAGAAAATCATCAATGCCGGCTCCTTCCAGGTTATTGTCCGCATCCAGGTAAACCATGAAGGTCCAGTCCGCTAAGGCCTCCGTTTCAACAATGAAATTCGTGCTGCTTCGCCCGGTCCCTTTTGCAGTAGTTACCGAAACCCGTCCGGTTACCGCATCCACGGGAATCCTGATGTCCACTTGTGAGGTCGAAATTACGGTAATGTCGCTTGTGGCGACCTCGATATTCCCTATTTTCACGGTATTTTCAGCTGCCGATCCACCAAACCGGGCTCCCTGAATGCTTACAACACTCCCCACAGGTCCGCTTTCAGGATCTAAGCTGTCAATGCGCGGGCCACAACCCGTAAAGAGCAGTAATACCATGGCAGAAATGGCCATACTATTTATTACGCAGAACCTACTTTTCAGGTACATCATGATGTCCCCCTTAATTTTAAGTACAGATTTCAAACAACTCAACTAAATATACAAAATGAAAGGCTTTTTGTCAAGTATTTGGGGACGGATAACTTGATTAAAAGTAAATCTGCGGTGATTTCTTTATTACCCTGTCAAATGGTTTAACCTCTCCGGTGGCAACACCATACATGACCTCATGTGATGCGGCGGCCTGGCCGGCTAATTCAGAATAAGGCCGGAGACAAATATCCAGGAACCCGATATTGTAATTTTCACCATCAAATCTTCCGAATACAGGCTGATCCATCCATTGAAAATAATGTATGCCAATCACCTCGGGTCGGGCAAATCCCTGCTCCAGGTAATACCGGTAGGCTTCGCCACGTGCCTGTTGATCTTCAGCTCCCTGGATGCCTGTTGAAGGCAAACCACGGTCGGTGGCGCCGAAATGATATTCGCCGATGAGAACCGGTTTTCCGCTTCGCCTGGCAATTTCTCCCGTTTCCGGAGGTCCCGGATAACTGTAACCATTTATGGAAAATACATCAAACCAGGTACCGGCGCGGTAGCATAGGTCAGAGCTGATCCAGGCGTACCGTAAGCCCAGATTCAGGTGGTTCGGATCCACCTTCTTTACTTCGGAACATACCGTCTGAATATAAGTATCGACCATGATCCCGGAAAAGGCATTGCAATCCTTCCAGCATTCTTCGGAAGGACTGTCCTTCATGACAAGCGTGCTGATTTCATCAAAGGATGCCAGGTTTTGCCGCCAGGCTGAATTGAAGGATTGGATGTTTTTGTATTTCTTTTCCAGGTAACGGATAAACTCGAGCCTGGTTTCTGAAGATGTACTAACCGCAAACATTTCAAATGCCAGGTTATTGTCCCCAAACGCCCAATGGGGCTCGTTGCTCAGGAAGTACCCGATCAGGTATTTATCCTCCTTATAGGCTTCTAGCTGCCCTGCATACGCAACCGCATTCTTCCGGTATTCTTCACTGAACACATCGGGAAAATCGCGGTACAAAAGCACTTGTGTGCTCGGGAAATCTCTCATATTCAACACATAGGGATGTCCTATTTTCCTTGCAAATTCCAGGTCACTCCAGTTGGCTATTGTATTTATGCGGTATTGTTTTAACAGTCCCTGCGTAATAGCTTCCCACTTTGCCCTGGCATCCGGTCCATACACACGGTTCATATTGACCCGCAGGAAATTAAGCATGCGGTTGTCTCCCCTTTCCCGGTATGCATTCTGATGCATTGAATCCTGCGGCGGAAGCCAGGCAAAAAGATCCTCCTGGCCACTGACCATGCCATCTGCATTATCACCTATGCAATCAACCCCGGCGCTTAAAAAGGCATATCCCTCAGGATCCACAAACCACCAGCGCTTGCCGTCGTGATGAACCCTGAAGAACCCGGAGGATTTAAATTTCAGGCTTTTCCATCCTCCATACCGGCTCCATTGATCGGGAAAGGAAGCCTCCTTAACCGATAATTCCAATGCCACCATATTATCTGTCAATTCCTTGATATTATGTACCTTGCCTAACCAGTCCTTCTGATTCCACTGGCCGAATTCATCCACATAGGGCATTTCGGGCTTCTCAAATGCAGTTGGTATCGTATCCGTCAGATAAACAGCAGCGATTTCAATCTTGGGTGAATACTCCGGAAGCATAACGGGTTCAAAGCGGAGCACTACTTTCCCTATCTCTGCGATATCGAGCCGGTGTCCCATTACCGTACCCTTTAGTTGTCTTGGAAATCGCTTCATGAATATCTCCTGACCGTCGAGGTGACTCAATGGAATAACCATCTTGGTTTTCAGATTGGGAAGGATGCCTACCTTGGGTGAAATCCGGGGTTGTTCCGAGAACTCCTGCTCAGACGCTTCACCTTGCTGAACAATATTGGCTTCCGAAAAATCCTCTCCTTTTTTGTAAAAATCCACATACACAATGGCGCTGTAGGGATTAGTGCTCATGATCTCGCAAACCAGGTATTTTGCATCGGCCCAGGGCACGGAATCCCGTCCGTCGGTGATTGTAATACTGAATTCCCTGTTCTGTGGGGCAAATACGACAGCATTTTTCTCAAATTCCGGGCTTTTATTCCATGCCAATCCACCCTGGCTTTGCTCAACAATACGGTCGAGATTGAAGGAATAGAGGATTTGTTGTTCAATATTTCTTTTGCATCCTGTGAGGAAAGTAATAGTTATTATAGCTATTACCAGATTAAATGATCTCATTGGTATGGGTATTTATGGGTATGTGGTTTTCTGGTTTGGCTATTGGTTTCGCCCTTTCAGGGCTTAAATGATTTGGCTTCATGCATTGACGCAGGGCTGCGCCCTGCGCTATTACTTTTCGGCCTTACAGGCCTCCCATCTCCCCATCTCCTTGTCTCCCCATCTCCCCATCTCCTTGTCTCCCCATCTCCCCATCTCCTTGTCTCCCCATCTCCCCATCTCCTTGTCTCCCCATCTCCCACTCTCCCCATCACTCCCTACTCCTTACTCCCTACTCCATACTCCCTACCTAACCCTCGTCACCCACAGTTCCTGATCCAGTCGCTCTTTCATTTGACTCAGGGCGGCGGCAGCCTGCTCTTTGGAGTCAAATGACCCCAGACTGACCATATAGTAATTGCCCCGCTTGGGAAGAAGCACCGGGGAAAATCCCCTTTTCTCCAACCGTGCTTTTTGTCGTATGGCATTGCTCTCTACCCCGAAAGCACCGGCAATAATATGATAGCCTTTTTCAGTAATTGTGGTAACTTCTGGTGAAACAGGTTGAGGTGCGGTTTTTTCGATGACTTCCGCAGGTTTATTCCTGGCTTCCTCATACAGCAAAGCTTCCTCCCGGGCAGTTCGCTGATCGAGTTCACGGCTGATCCTTTCCTGCGATGTATCTGTTCCTGAACTATCCCTGTTTCCGAATACGAGCCGGTCATCCTCGTTGCTGTCGCTGGAAGAAACCAGTACAACCGGTTCGCGTGATGTAAAGCGCTGATAAATACCGGTAAAATATACCAGGGCTAACAACCCGGCGAGTATGGTTGAAATGGACAGTGGTATCCACCATCTCCTTCGCTTCTCGGTGTTTGTCACAATGGGCGGCACATAAGGCTTCGGATTGATTGTACGGGGAGCGGTGGTCCGGGCGACCGGGATATCCAGTTTTGGCAATTCGAAGATATTGATCCGGTTTACCAGTTCTTTCATGGGCTTGAAACTGTATTTGCCCGTTTTGTCGCGTCCGATGTATCCGATGCCTTCGAGGGTGGTTGTGCCGGTCAACCTGAGCTGTTCTTCAGCAGATTTTATAAGGAGAGTAATATATTTTGCTGCTTCATCCCGGGTCAGTTGGTGCTTCTGCATGATGTAACCGGTCAGTTCACCGTCATCGGTCTTATTCCTGTCATCAAACAAAATGTCTTTGGCAGGTGGATTTACAATGCCGGTGGTTCTGTTGATTTCTGCCGGACGATGGCTTACGGTAAAAGTACCGAAGCCCGGAATTACTATTTTTTCATGAAGAAGCAGCAATTCCCGAATAAGTGGAGATATATTCACAGGTATTTGATTAATTAGGCTACAACCAAAATTTGTCAAAATTAATAAAATATATATTTTAAGCATCAAATCACTATCTTAGTGGTCCTAAAACCGAAAATTACATCCATGAAAAAAATCTCGATGGTTGATCTTCACGGGCAGTACCAACGCATTAAGCCCGAGATTGACCAGGCCATTCAGCGTGTACTCGACAGCGCAGTATTTGTCAAGGGTTCCGAAGTGAAGGAGTTTGAAAATGAATTGGCGCAATATCTTGGAATCAAACATGTGATTGCCTGCGGCAATGGTACAGATGCTTTGCAGATAGGGCTCATGGCGCTTGGTCTGAGACCCGGCGATGAAGTGATAACGCCCAATTTTACATTTATTTCCACGGTTGAGGTGTCTGCGTTACTGGGATTGAAACCGGTTCTGGTTGACGTTGAGCCGGGAACATTCAATATAGATATCAGATCCCTTGAAAAAGCCATTACACCCAGAACCAAGGTTATCATTCCCGTTCACCTCTTTGGCCAGTGTGCCAACATGGACGAGATCCTGCGTATTGCAAATGAAAAAGGAATTATCGTTTTTGAAGATGTTGCCCAGGCCTTGTCTGCTGATTGTACCCTGAAATCAGGGAAAACGGTCAAGGCAGGTACTATGGGACATATGGCCAGCACTTCTTTCTTTCCCTCCAAAAACCTGGGTTGTTTCGGCGACGGGGGTGCCATGATGACGAATGATTCCGGGCTGGCCAGTACATTGGCTGCCATCACGCATCACGGCATGCGGAAACGTTATTATTACGATCTTACAGGCGTAAATTCAAGGCTCGATACCATGCAGGCAGCCATACTGCGGGTAAAGCTCAAATACCTGAATGATTATACCAGGTCCCGCCGCCAGGCAGCCGACTGGTATGACAAAGCCCTGAAAGGACTTCCTGGAATTGAGATTCCCGAGCGTTCACCCTTTAGTACCCATGTTTTTCACCAGTACACGCTTAAACTGGATAAGGTTGACCGTGAGGGGATTATGAAACACCTTGAAGCCAAAGGAATCCCTTCCATGATTTATTATCCCGTACCTCTGCATGTTCAACAAGCTTTCCTTTACCTGGGTTATCCTGAAAATGGTTTCCCCGTTTCCGGCAAACTTTGCAGCAGTGTTCTATCGCTTCCCATGCATACAGAGCTTGATGCAGAGCAACTTAAATACATTACCGACAGCATTGTTGAATTTGTAACCCGTAAATCATGAACCAGGATTATTTTGTACACGAAACAGCGATAATCGACAGAAATGCTGTGATAGGAAAGGGTACAAAAATTTGGCACTTCACCCATGTCATGTCGGATTGCGTCATTGGCGAACACTGCAATCTGGGTCAGAACGTGGTGGTATCACCCGGTGTTAAGCTGGGCAATAATGTGAAAGTACAGAACAACGTTTCCATCTATACCGGTGTTATCTGTGAAGAGGATGTTTTTCTCGGACCTTCGATGGTATTTACCAATGTGATCAATCCGCGCAGTGCCATTGCCCGCAAAGATCAGTACAAAACCACCCTCGTTGAAAGGGGCGCCAGCATCGGAGCCAACGCGACCATTATCTGCGGCATCCGGATCGGCCGTTATGCTTTTATCGGTGCCGGCGCTGTCGTCACCAAGGATGTAAAAGCCTATGAACTTGTGGTGGGAAACCCTGCCCGACATTCCGGATGGATGAGTGAATTCGGGCACAGGCTGGAATTCGACCAGGTTGGAATTGCCGAATGCCCCGAAAGCAAAGAAAAATACAGACTTGATGATAATACAGTAACAAAAGTTACCCCTTGATGAAGAAAAAAGTGTTGGTAACCGGCGGAACCGGATTTATCGGCTCTCATACCGTAGTGGAACTCCTGCAAAACGGATTTGAGACAATTATCATTGACGACCTTCGCAACTCTCAGGTTGAAGTGCTTGACAGGATTCAAAAAATTACGGGTATCCGGCCCTCTTTTGAGAATTTTGATTTGTGCGACCTGCCAAAACTACAGGATTGCTGCCATAGATACCCTGACATACAGGCCGTTGTGCATTTTGCTGCCCTGAAAGCCGTGGGGGAATCCGTTGAGAAACCGCTCGAGTACTATGGCAATAACCTGATCTCCATGATAAATCTCCTGCAGGTCATGCGGGAATTTAAAATCCCAAACCTCGTATTTTCATCCTCCTGCACGGTTTACGGGCAACCCGACTTGCTGCCCGTAACGGAGCATTCCCCCGTCAAGCCGGCCAATTCCCCTTACGGGAATACCAAGCAGATTTCCGAAGAGATCATGCGTGATACCATTGCAGCCGTTGAGGGCATAAAAGCCATCTCACTGAGGTACTTCAATCCCATTGGAGCGCATGAGTCGGCACTCATTGGAGAGCTCCCGCTGGGTACTCCGCTTAACCTGGTCCCTTATATTACACAGACCGCTATTGGTATACGGGAGGAACTGAGGGTGTTTGGAAACGACTATGATACGCCCGACGGGACTGGCATCCGTGACTATATCGATGTTGTCGATCTGGCCAGGGCACATGTGAAAGCCATTGAACGCCTGCTGAATAACAAAACCAAAAAGAATTTCGAAGTATTCAACCTGGGCACCGGAAAAGGATTATCGGTGCTCGATGTGGTAAAAACCTTTGAAAAAGCAACCGGACAAAAAGTGAATTACAAAATATATCCACGACGGCCGGGGGATATTTCGAGTGTTTATGCCGATACTACTTTGGCGAACCAGGAACTGGGTTGGAAAGCGGATACCCCGCTTGAAAAAACCCTGCTGTCAGCCTGGAACTGGGAAAAAAACATACGTAAAAAACAGAATCAATAATTCAACGGATTGTGGGCAAAACCATTCTCATCACAGGAGGGGCAGGTTTTATCGGATCGCACGTGGTCCGTTTATTTGTAAATAAATATCCCGACTACCTGATTGTTAATCTGGATAAACTGACCTATGCAGGCAATCTCGAAAATCTCGCAGATATAGAACATCGGCCCAATTATAGGTTTGTCAAAGCCGATATTACCAACCTTCAGCAGGTGAACACCCTGTTCCACGAATACCGGTTTGATGGCATCATCCACCTTGCAGCAGAATCACATGTCGATCGTTCCATTACCCATCCGCTCGATTTTATCCAGACCAATATCGTGGGTACGGTAAATCTGCTGAATTCCGCCAAAGAAAAATGGCAGGGTCATTACCACGAAAAGATCTTTTACCATATCTCAACCGATGAGGTTTTTGGCTCTCTGGGCAAAGAAGGATATTTCACGGAGGATACCGCTTATGATCCGCGCAGTCCCTATTCCGCATCCAAAGCAAGTTCTGATCACCTGGTAAGGGCTTATCATAATACTTACGGGTTGCCCGTTAAAATCTCCAATTGTTCCAATAATTACGGTCCCAACCAGTTCCCCGAAAAACTTATTCCGCTTGCTATTAACAATATTAAAAACAGCCAGGCAATCCCGGTTTACGGAGCAGGTGAAAACATACGCGACTGGCTGTATGTTGAGGACCATGCCAAAGCCATTGATGTTATTTTTCACCAGGGTAAAATTGGGGAGACCTATACCATTGGCGGGAATAACGAATGGAAGAACATTGACCTCATCCGTCTGCTCTGCCGTATCATGGATGAAAAACTGAACCGGCCCGTGGGTACCTCAGAAATGCTGATCACTTTCGTGACCGACAGGGCCGGACATGACCTGCGATACGCTATTGATGCCTCCAAATTAAAAAATGAATTGGATTGGTCGCCTTCCCTGACATTCGAACAGGGGCTCGTGCTGACAGTTGACTGGTACCTGGCCAACGAAAGATGGCTCCGGCATGTGGTGAACGGTGATTACGAAAAATACTACGAAAAGCAATATCAGCATCGCTGATCACTCCACCGTCACTGACTTTGCCAGGTTGCGGGGTTGATCCACATTGCATCCGCGCATTACGGCAATGTAATACGACATTAACTGAAGGGGCACAACTGCGAGCAGCGGAGAAAATATAGCATCTGCTTCCGGAATTTCCACTGTATAGTTGGCCAGTTGCTTGATGGTGGTGTCACCCTCGTTTACCACCGCAATGATGTTGGCCTTCCTGGCTTTCACTTCCTGGATGTTACTGACAATCTTATCATAGGAATGATCTTTAATGGCCAGCACAACAACGGGCATATTCAGATCGATCAGGGCAATCGGGCCATGTTTCATTTCAGCAGCCGGATATCCTTCAGCATGTATATAGGAGATTTCTTTTAGTTTCAAAGCCCCTTCAAGGGCTACCGGAAAGAGGTAACCCCTTCCAAGATAGAGGAAGTTATTCACGTACTTGAATAATTCCGCGAGCTTCTGTATTTCACCGGCGTGCTCCAGAATTTTCTCAATCTTGCCGGGAATTTCCTTCAATTCATCAATATAATGCTGGTACTGTTTATCATCCAGGATATTTCTCCTTCTGCCGACCAGGATGGCCATCATGGCCAGAACAGTGACCTGCGCGGTGAACGCCTTGGTTGAAGCCACGCCGATCTCAGGCCCGGCATGCGTATATACTCCGCCATCGGTTTCACGGGGTATGCTCGAACCTACGACATTGCATATACCCAGCACCAGCGCACCGGCGTCTTTGGCAAGCCTGACAGCAGCCAGCGTGTCAGCGGTTTCTCCGCTCTGACTTATGGCGATCACCACATCATCTTTATCAAGGATCGGATGACGGTACCGGAACTCGGAAGCATATTCCACCTCTACCGAAATCCTGGCCAGGTCTTCAAATAGATACTCACCAACAAGTCCGGCATGCCATGAGGTTCCGCAACCAATGATGATTATACGCTTGGCTTCTACCAGTCGCGGTATCACCTGATACAGCCCTCCCAGGTGCAGTTCAGTACCCTGAGTTGTAATCCTTCCGCGGAAAGTATCCATGATGGATCGCGGTTGTTCATAAATTTCTTTCAGCATGAAATGCTCATATCCTCCCTTGTCAATTTCGCCGATATCCAGATCGAGCTGTTGAATCGTAGGGGTGAGCGGTATGTTCTTAAGGGTTTTCAGCACAAGCTCCGTGCGGGTGATGATGGCGACATTCTGGTCGCTCAGGTAAATCACACTTTTTGTATATTCGACGATCGGTGTTGCATCCGAAGCCAGGAAGTATTCATCATTTCCCACTCCGATGACCAGCGGGCTGCCCTTCCGGGCTGCAATAAGCTTATCAGGCTCATCGGTGCACATGATCACCACGCCATAGGCTCCTTCAACCTGGCTGAGCGCTAACCTGACGGCCATTTCAGCGCTGACATTTCCATTCAGGTAAACATACTCTATCAGATTCGCCAGTACCTCTGAATCAGTATCACTCTTGAAAGAAAAACCAAGGTTCTTCAACCTCCCCTTCAATTCGACATAATTCTCGATGATGCCGTTATGGATCAAAATGAATTTGCCGCCGGTGGATTGGTGGGGATGGGCATTGGTATCATTGGGTTCACCGTGGGTAGCCCAGCGCGTATGTCCAATGCCGATATTGCCATGGATAGGATTCCCACTGACATGTTTTTCCAGATCGCTTACCTTCCCCTTGCATTTGTAAATATGAGATTCCGAATTCAGAATCGCGATTCCGGCCGAATCATATCCGCGGTATTCCAAACGTTTAAGCCCATTGATAAGTATCGGATATACTTCACGATATCCAATGTAACCAACAATTCCACACATAAAAAAAGATTTTGAAAATTATGGAAACGTCAATGTGATCCGTTCATTACCTCATCATAAAATCCAGAATAAGCCTCCACGTAGGAATCTGCATCCTGGTAAGGCAACAAAGGTTTTCCCGATTTTTCAAGATATTTTATGACATCGTTATGAATCTGATTGCTGCCAATGATAATGCCATCAGACATATTCACTGTCAATTTTATATAATTGAGATAACTCGGGTCATCTACTATTTTGAGATCTTCCGCCGGAACACCATCCATGCTCAGCTTTTTCCCGAAAAGCTTATTCAGGGGCTGTTTAAACTCGCTGTCATACAGTGACAATATGACCTTTGAATTCCTGAAAACAGGATCGTCATCATAGAGCTTCTTGATATAAATCGAAATCAGGGCCGAAAACCAGCCGTGACAATGAATGATATTGGGTGGCCATTGCAATTTCCTGACAGTCTCGATGACACCCCGGGCAAAAAATATGGCCCGCTCATCATTGTCCTCGAAAAAATCACCTTTGTCGTCACTGAACAGGTACTTTCGCTGAAAGTAATCTTCGTTATCGATGAAATAAACCTGCATCCTGGCAGCCTGAATGGAAGCAACTTTAATAATCAGGGGGTGATCCGTATCGTCAATAATGATGTTCATGCCCGACAAACGTATCACCTCATGAAGTTGATTCCTCCGCTCATTGATACATCCGTATTTTGGCATGAAGGTCCGTATCTCTCTGCCCTTTTCCTGTATGGCCTGAGGCAGATTTCTTCCTATGACCGACATTTCCGTTTCGGGAAGGTATGGGGTGATTTCCTGGGAAACGTAAAGAACTTTTGTCCCTGTCATTGAGTTCTTCAGCTGTTTATGAAAATTCTGACAAAATTACGAAAAAAACTTGACAATTGTATCTATTGTCGTAAAGGCAAATAAAGATGATATAGCGTTTAGGGGTTTAGGGGTTTAGGTTTTTAGGCTGTAGACTGCATAACTGCAAGACTTCTACTGCTGCTGCCACTGCCACTGCTGCTACTCCCTACTCCCTACTCCCTACTCCCTACTCCCTACTATCCCAACCGCCCTCACCGGTGAACCATCTCCCCCCGCAATTTTGAGGGGAAAGCAACAGAACAGGAATCCTTCAACGGGAAGGTCTTCCAAACCGACAAGGTTCTCGATCAAAACCATTCCGGCTGCCAGGAGAATTTTGTGGACCATGTAATCATGGGTTTCCACAGGGTCAAAGCTGATGGCGTCAGTGCCAATGCCTCTCAGTTTAAACCGGGTAAGGTAACGGGCTGCCTCCAGATCAGGCACAGGAAAGCCTTTCATATATTCATTTCTTCCCCAGAAGCGACTCCAGCCGGTAAACAAAAGTACAAAACCGGAATTTTCTATTTTCTTCTCATACAATTGCAGCCGTGATTTTGTGATACCCTGCCGGCAATCGATTACCAGTCCCTTTCCAATGAACCTTGCGGGCGGGGTACCTGCCGTATCAAAGCCGTCCCTGAAGAAGTGCCTGCCGCAATCAATATGGGTACCGGTATGCGCTGATAAATGAAGTAAGGTTTCATTATAACCAGCTGATTCAAAATCTGTAAGCTTAATCAGACTGGCCGGTTCAGAACCCGGGAAAACAGGCATCCCGGTTTCCAGCGTATGGGTTAGGTCGATTACCTGCATGCCAATAAAATTGAGACGTTTGTCAATTGATTTCCGGTCAGGCGAATATAGTCAATCAAAATTATGCATTCGTCATAACATTCAATCTTATTTGCAGCAATGACGTAAACATAGGCAAAACAAAAACTAACAAAGATGAAAAACTTGGATCTTGAACCGACAAACAGTACCCCGCTGGTAAAGTTTATCACCGATGGGAGACTGTTGATCGAGGGCCGCTCATTACCTGAAAATGTCACCAAATTTTATGCGCCCCTGATCGATTGGGTCAGCCTGCTGAAAGTGGAAGTGGTCAGGCTGGATATCAATCTTGAATACTTAAACAGCGCATCCTCCAAAAAACTTCTTGAAATGTTGAAAGTACTGGATGCCAATAACAGCATCCAGGAATTGATCATTAACTGGCATTACGAGGCCGATGATGAAGATGCCCTCGAAAGCGGTCAGATATTTGAAGAACTTTTACGCAGAGCTGAATTTCGGTACCACGAATATTCCGAAGCAGCGTGAGATAGTAATGAGTAATGAGTTATGAGTGACAAGCAGTAGAGACAGTCTTGCAGTCCTGCAGTCTAATCACCCAATAACCTAATCACCTAATTACCTAATTACCTATTCACCTAATCACCTAATCACCTAATCACCTAATCACCTAATTAATCCTCTGAAACGCCTTCCACCACATCTCCGGAATATCGTGATTGCATGCCTGCTGGTATTCTTCCTGTGAACAAGCCACCAAAATCTGTTTCCCCGATTTGATTTCCGGAATTTCCATCCACCATCTTCCGGTAACGAGACTTTTATAAAAAGTCAATGCGTGCTCCATGTCCCGGTGATTCACCATGAACACCTTAAAATCGGGATTATCCTGGGCAGGTCTTTCCTTTTTGCGCTGGGAGAATCCTTCGGTAAAATACCAGATGGCCTGCGCTGCCAGTCTCGAAGTCTGATCCTGAATATCATACTCCGGATTTATCTCAAAAATTCCAAAACACGAAACCTGATCGCTTAAACCAGCAAATCTCGACAACTGGCAGGCTTCTTCAGACATCAGCCCGTTGGGCGAAGAGAACAGGGTTCCGGGTGCATCGGGCTGTTTAATGGCCCCAATATCAAAACTCACCAGTTGTGCATCACGCAGAAAGGGCTCGGCCAACAAAAGATTGGTCCGCAATGATCCGAGCCTGACCATGTCAAATCCTCTCTCTTCAAGCAAAGCAATGTGCGCGGGATCAACCAGGTACTGTTGGTGTCCCAGACTGCTATACCTGAATAATTTGGAACTGTTGATCACCGGCAATGCCCAGGATGAAGAAGTTGGTGTCCCCTCTTCCACATCGAGACGGGAATCAACAATCACGGCATTTGTGGTAGAAGCCCGTTGTTCATACGCCATGAAAATTCCCCTTGTGACATCCTGTGTGCCTCCCAGCACAATGGCAGTTACCTGGTTGTTCAAAAGATGAATCATCACGTCACGGATGCCAAACATCGTATCTTCTGCTGATGCCGTGGCTTTAATGTTGCCGAGATCGATGATCCTGAGCTTTTCATTTACCCTGAAAAGCTCGTACAGTTTCATCCTGATCCTGTCGGGTGCCAGCGCTGAACCCTGGTTATGCGAATTCCGGTCCTCCGCAACTCCCAGTATTGCCAGCTGGTAATTGCTAATTTCTCCTACCGGTGAGCTGGGGGTGTTGATCGTGATGTTGCGCCCGAACAAGGCATCACTGAACCTGAATTGCTTATCGGGTTTCTCCAGTGATACAGGTTCAAAATAATTATTCAGATCCATGCGATCGGGTTATTTCTTTTTCTTTTTCCGGACCGGAGCTTCCTGTATGATCTTCATGCAATCATCATAGGTCAAAGCTTTGGGATCTGCTCCCCTGGGGATTTTGTAATTTTCCTTTTTATAACTGATATAGGGTCCCCAGCGGCCGTTCAGAACCGATAATTCCGGATCCTTAAAAACAGTTATGACCTTGTTTTTATCCTTTTCCCTTTTTTCCCCGATCAATTCTACAGCCCGGTCAAGCTCAATAGTGTAAGGATCATCCACTCCTTTGTGCAGGGAATAGAACTTGGATTCATGCAATACATAAGGTCCGAACCTTCCTGTGGACACTTTAACCTCGCTGTCTTCAAACAGTCCCAGGGTGCGCGGAAGCTTGAACAGGTCAAGGGCTTCCTCCAGGGTAAGCGATTCTATATTTTGTCCTTTACGAAGCTGTGCATACCTGGGCTTTTGCTCCCCATTGGTTTCGCCAATCTGCGCAACTGCGCCAAACCTGGCCATACGGGTATAAACCGGCTTCCCCGATAAAGGATCATTTCCCAGCAGCCGTTCGGCCTTGGTAACCTCCTTTTTTGCCAGCGTAGCCTCCACTTTTTGATGAAATGGGGTGTAGAACTTTCGGATCATATCGTTCCAGTTCGATTTGCCATCCGCAATTTCATCAAACTCCTTTTCCACAAGGGCAGTGAAATTGTAATCGAGGATTTCCGTAAAATGCTCCACCAAAAAATCATTCACGAGCATCCCGATATTGTCCGGGAAAAGCTTTCCCTTTTCAGCTCCTGTTATCTCCGTGCTGACTGTTTCCTTGATTTTCCCTTTTTCGAGCAAAATTACATTGTATTGTCGCTCCTTCCCGGGACGTTCCTCCTTGATGACATATCCCCTTTGCTGAATGGTGGATATGGTAGGCGCATAGGTCGATGGCCTTCCGATGCCCAGCTCTTCAAGTTTCTTGACAAGGCTTGCCTCCGTATAACGCGGCGGGTAATGCGTGAATTTTTCAGTGGCCGTTATCGAAGCATACGAAAGCTTGCTTCCTGTTTCCAGCGGGGGAAGCATTACCTCGCTCTTTTCTTCGGCTTCCTCATCCGAGGATTCGAGGTAGACTTTCAGAAATCCTTCGAACTTCATCACTTCGCCTTCAGCCAGGAACTTCTCCTTTCTCCCGGAAACCGTAACGGTTACCGTGGTTTTCTCAAGCCTGGCATCGCTCATCTGCGAGGCAATGGTCCTTTTCCAGATCAGTTCGTACAGCTTTTTCTCAGTTGCATTGCCTTCGACAACGGAATTACTGAGATAGACAGGTCGGATGGCCTCATGCGCTTCCTGAGCACCCTTGCTTTTGGTTTTATAATTCCGGATATTCACATATTCCTTCCCGTACTCCTTGCTGATGATCTCCTCGGCGGCCTTTAGTGCAGTATTTGACAGATTCACCGAATCGGTCCTCATGTACGTGATCAACCCGGCTTCATACAACCGCTGTGCTACCGTCATGGTTTGTGAAACCGAAAATCCGAGCTTCCTGCTGGCTTCCTGCTGCAGGGTAGAAGTGGTAAAAGGAGCTGATGGCGATTTCTTGGCAGGCTTTTTTACAATGTCAGTTATGGTAAATACGGCATCCCGGCAGTGCCCGACAAAGTCCAACGCTTTTTTGCGATCGGGAAACCTTTCATCCAGCTCTGCTTTCAGAAAATAGATCCTTTTATTCTTATCATGAACCTCGAATACACCATTGACGCGAAAGGAGGATGTGCTTTTAAAATTGATGATTTCCCGCTCACGCTCCACAATCAGCCTTACGGCAACCGACTGTACACGTCCGGCTGAAAGGGATGGCTTGACCTTGCGCCAAAGGATAGGAGAGATCTCGAATCCCACGAGCCGGTCAAGAATCCGCCTGGCCTGCTGGGCATTCACCAGGTTCTGGTCGATTCCCCGGAAATTTTCAATGGCATGCAGTATGGCTTCCCTGCTGATCTCATGAAAAACGATCCTTTTGGTGTTTTCCTTTTTGAGCTTCAATTCCTTGTACAAATGCCAGGCAATGGCCTCTCCTTCACGGTCTTCATCAGACGCAAGCCAGACGTTTTTGGCATTTTTTGCGGATTCCTTCAGATCGGCGACTGTCTTTTTTTTATCAGGAGGAACAATATATCGGGGTTTGAAATTGTTCTTGATATCAATACCAAGATCTTCCTTGGACAGGTCACGGATATGGCCCATGCTCGATTTCACTTTAAAATCCTTCCCAAGGAATTTCTCAATGGTTTTTGCTTTTGCCGGTGATTCTACGATTACTAAATTGTTGATCATTCCATGAACGTTTTATGACGGTGCAAATAAATCAATAATGCCGCGAAGTTCAAAATTTTAATTTAAATAATCACTACTTTTACCCCCTTCACTGCTAATTTGTATGAGTAAAACCAACATCAACCGGAAAAAGTTTAATAAATATTTCTGGATCATATTCGCAGCGCCGTTTGCGCTACTTGCGCTTTTGCTATTGCTTGCTGCTGTTGGCGGTATGGGTTATATGCCCGATATCAACACACTCGAAAATCCCAAAATCAACCTCGCCTCACAGGTAATCTCCGATGACGGCAAGGTGCTGGGTTCGTTTTATTACCGGAACCAGAACCGGACCTATGTCGATTATGATGAATTGCCTGACCACCTGGTAAAAGCACTGATTGCCACTGAAGACAAAAGATTCTACAGGCATTCGGGTATCGATGCCAGGGGAATCGCCCGCATGGTGATAAAAACAGGCCTGCTCATGCAGCGCAGTTCAGGAGGGGGAAGCACAATCACGCAGCAGTTGGCCAAAATGCTCTTTCATGAACCTCCAAGAACGATGTTTGGCAGGGGCCTGCAAAAAATCAAGGAGTGGATCATCGCAGTGAGGCTTGAAAAAGCCTATACCAAGGAAGAGATCATCACCATGTATTTCAACCAGTGTGATTTCGTGAATGAAGCCGCAGGAATTAAGTCCGCCGCCCAGGTATATTTCAGCACCCTGCCCGATTCTCTGACGGTTGAACAGGCTGCCATGCTGGTTGGCATGGCCAAAAATCCCTCGTTTTACAATCCCAATGATTCAAACCGGCGGGAAAGGGTGCAACGGCGCAGGAACGTAGTGCTTAACCAGATGGAAAAATACAGCTATATCAGCACGGATCTTGCCGATTCCCTGAAAGGTATGCCCCTTACGATCAAATTCCAGCGTGTTGCGCACGATCAGGGCCTGGCCACTTACTTCCGTGAACATATCCGCACCCTGCTGATGAAAAAGGAACCCAAACGAAAGGATTACTATGATTATGATCTCTACCGAGAGGATTCGCTGAAATGGATGAACGACCCGCTCTTTGGCTGGTGCAATAAAAACAAAAAGCCCGACGGTAATCCCTATAATCTGTATACCGACGGTCTGAAAATTTACAGCACGGTAAATACCAAAATGCAACAGTATGCCGAAGAAGCCATGAAAGAGCATTTGGGCGGTTACCTGCAGCCGGCATTTTTTAAAGAGAAAAGAGGGGCTAAAAGGGCACCCTTTTCAAGAGACCTCCAGGATAAGGACATTGACAGAATCCTGACCAGGGCCATGCTGAATTCCGACCGGGGCAGAAGCCTGAAGGACCAGGGTCTGACTACCAGCCAAATCTACAAGGAATTCAAAAAGTCCGTTCCGATGAAAGTGTTTAGCTGGCGCGGTGACATTGACACCACCATGTCACCCCTCGATTCCATCCGGTATTACAAGCATTTTCTCCGGGCCGGTTTCATGGCCATGGAACCCCTTACAGGCCATGTGAAAGCATATGTGGGAGGAATCGATTTTGCAAGTTTCAAATACGACCATGTGTCCCAGAGCAAACGGCAGGCCGGGTCAACATTTAAACCCTTTCTGTATATCCTGGCCATGCAGGAAGGCAGATCCCCCTGTGATGAGGTGCCCAATATCTCCCAGACCTTCATGGTAAACGATACGGTTTGGACGCCCAGGAGCAACAGCCGTGAAAAAGATCTCGGAAAAATGAAAACCCTGAAATGGGGCCTGGCTACCTCGGAAAATAATATATCCGCCTGGCTGATCAAGGAATTCAAACCCAAACCGATTGCCGACGTTGCCCATAAAATGGGGATCACCAGCTACATCGACCCGGTTCCTTCCATGATTTACGGAACCTCTGACATGACCGTGGCCGAAATGGTTTCTTCCTATGCCACCCTGGCCAACCGGGGTGAACATATAAAGCCTGCTTATATAACCCGGATTGAAGATAAAAACGGCAACATACTGGCGGAGTTCACGCCCGAAAAGATGGAATCGATCAGCGAACAGACTGCCTTCCTGATGCTGAATCTGCTGGAAGGCGTCACAAATTTTGGTACCGCCGTGCGCCTGAGATACGCATACCACTTTACGGCCCAGATAGCCGCCAAAACAGGCACTACCCAGAATCACTCCGACGGCTGGATGATCGGCATCACGCCCAAACTGGTGGCAGGCGGATGGGTAGGGGCAGAGGACCGTTCGGTGCATTTCGACGGAATGACAATGGGACAGGGGGCCACCATGGCCCTGCCCATTTATGCGCTGTTCATGCAAAGAGTGTATGCCGATAAATCCCTGGGCATAACACAGAATGATGTTTTCCAGATGCCTTCGGGCATGGCTCCCATACCGGATTGCCGCGATATCGTGTCACCAGGGGAAGGTGAGGATTATTACTGGGAGAATGAATGGTAAGTAGAGTAGGGAGTAAGGAGTAAGGAGTAGGGAGTAGGGAGTAGGGAGTAGGGAGTGTGGGTTTTGAGATTTGAGATTGGTGATTTGATTCTTGGATGATTATCCTTATCTGAATAATTAACTAAGTTATAATAAGTTAGGTTAATATTATATGTTATGGAATTACAGGGATTTAGAGATTTAATTGTATACAAAAAATCTTACAAACTAGCACTTGATATTTTTGAAGTGACGAAAGTATTTCCAATAGAAGAGAAATTCTCGCTAACCGACCAAATCAGAAGATCATCCCGCTCAATACCGGCCAATATAGCAGAATCTTGGGCAAAACGGATATATACCAAAGCATTTGTCAATAAAATATCTGATGCATTGGGCGAAGAATACGAAACAGAAGTCTGGTTAAATATGTCCTATGATTTGCAGTATATCAATTCAGACAAACATAATCAAATATTATCCGGTTATAATGAAATCCGGAAAATGTTGATATCTATCTTAAACTCGCCTGAAAAGTTTTGCAAATAGTCCTTGCCCTAAACCCATTACCCGATTCCCCCTCCCTACTCCCTACTCCCTACTCCCTACTAAATAAATTCTTCAAAGCCTCTTCTACCCTATTGACTTTTATCACACTTATAATCTCCTTTTCCGGGAGATTAATTTTTTCATAGGATCCCGATATCATAATGGAAGTAAAGCCCAATCTGCCGGCTTCACGGATGCGGTTTTCAATGCGGCTTACCGGGCGGATTTCACCCGACAGGCCTACCTCGGCGCTGAAACACATCTTTTTGGTAATGGGTTTGTCCACTCCCGATGACAGCACCGCCCCAATCACCGCCAGATCGAGCGCGGGATCGGTGACCCGAAGGCCTCCGGCCAGATTCAGGAACACATCCCGGGTGGCTATTTTAAATCCTGCCCGCTTTTCGAGGACCGCAAGCAACATGTTCAGCCTTCTTACATCATAGCCCGTGGATATCCTTTGCGGGGTGCCATAGGCTGCCGTGCTCACCAGGGCCTGCACTTCGATGAGAAACGGCCGGATACCATCGATGGTGGCAGCCGTTGTTATGCCGCTCAAACCCTCATTGTTTCTGTTGATCAATACCTCCGACGGATTTTCAACCTCTTTCAGCCCTTCGTGCAGCATTTCAAAGATACCCAGCTCGGCGGTGGCACCGAAACGGTTCTTGGAAGCCCGGAGTATGCGGTACATATAATGCTGGTCGCCTTCAAAAAGCAAAACCGTGTCAACAATATGTTCAAGTATCTTGGGCCCTGCCAGGGTCCCGTCCTTGGTGATATGACCGATCAGGAAGACCGGCGTGGAAGTTTCTTTGGCATATTTCATCAGTTTTCCGGCACATTCACGGATCTGGGAAATACTGCCCGGCGAGGATTCGAGGGTTTCGTCCTGCAGGGTCTGCACCGAATCGATAATCAGAATATCCGGCTGCAGATGCTGGAGATGATTAAAAATATTCTGCAGGGATATTTCACCCAGCACATAGCAGTTATCGTTGGAACGACCGATCCGGTCGGCTCGCATCCTGAGCTGCTGCACACTCTCCTCCCCCGAGATGTACAGAACCTTGTAATTGCTCATCGCCAGGGCAACCTGTAACGCCAGGGTCGATTTGCCAATACCGGGCTCACCGCCTATCAGCACCACGGAACCTCTTACCAGCCCCCCTCCCAGAACCCTGTTCAGTTCTCCTGTCTGCGTATCCAGGCGTGGCTGGCTGCGTGAGTCAACTTCATGAAGCCTGACCGGGGATGAACTGCCGATGGTGAAACGGCTGTCAGCCACTGCACTTGTTTTTACAACGACTTCCTCAATAAAAGTGTTCCATTCACCGCAGGACGGGCACTTGCCAATCCACTTGGGCGCTTCGGTACCGCAGCTGCGGCAGACAAATACAGTTTTGGCTTTTGCCATCAGGATCTCCCTGCCATTTTACCAATGATGGCCGTGCTTGAATATCCCTCTGTCAGCGGAATGGTAATAACCTGGCCTCCGCGGGCCTTAATGATATCATATCCCACAATTTCCTCAACTTTATAATCACCCCCCTTAACAAGATACTGGGGCTGTATCCTGCAGATCAGCTCATAGGGTGTTTCTTCATCAAAGAGTACCACCGCCGAGACAAAACCCAACGACGCCAGGGTCAGTGCCCGGGTATACTCATCCAGGTAAGGCCGGGAAGGACCTTTCAGCTTTTTCACAGAATTGTCGGTATTCAAACCGATGACCAATACATCCCCCAGGTCGGAAGCCTTTGACAGGTACTCAATATGTCCCCGGTGCAGAATATCAAAACACCCGTTGGTGAAAACGATCGATTTCCTTTTGAACCCGGTGAAGGCCAGCCACCTGTCGAGTGTCTCGCCGCTCATGATTTTTCGGGTAACAGCATCCAGTTTTTGCATGCGACCTTATTTTGTCAGTGTGTTGGTTTCCGTGTCCGGAAGCAGAATCACCGGTCTGAAATGCCTGGCTTCTTCAAAATCCATCATGGCATAGGACATAATGATAACGATATCGTCTACACAGGCCTTTCTGGCTGCAGGACCGTTCAAACAGATAACGCCTGTTCCCCGCTCGCCCCTGATCACATAGGTTTCGAGCCGTTCACCGTTATTAATGTTCACCACCTGCACTTTTTCATTTTCGAGCAGATTGGCGGCGTCCATCAGATTCTCATCAATGGTGATGCTGCCCATATAATTGAGGTTGGCTTCCGTAACGGTCACCCTGTGTATCTTCGACTTAAGAACTTCTATATACATAATGCCGCAAAATTACGAAGAAAAATTAATATTATCGATAAGTCTTACTTTACCCACCCGCGCGGCAATGCATCCGATCACATCATGCCGGTCATCCCAGGTGCTGACAGGTAAAAGTGTCAGCCCGTCGATGATTTCAAAGTACTCCAGGTCAACGCCTGGTGAGGACTGAATGCGACCGGTCACAAAATCCTTCACTTCATCGGGTGTGTGCCGTACTTTCATTGCCTTGGCCTGGAAAAGGGACTGTGACAACGCGAGCGCTCTTTTTCGCTCCTCCTGACTCAGGAGCATATTCCTGGAACTCATGGCCAGGCCGTCGCATTCCCTCACGATGGGACATGAAACAATCTCCACCGGAAAGTTCAGGTCGGAAGTAACCTTACGGAGTATGGCAAGTTGCTGAAAATCCTTCAGTCCGAAATAAGCCTTGTGGGGCTTTACCAGCTCAAAAAGTCGGGTTACTACCTGCGCTACCCCGTTGAAATGCCCGGGCCTGTGCTTGCCTTCCATAATACGGTCGAGCCCCCCGAAATCAAACACCCGCGTATCCGGCTCAGGATATACCTCTTTATCACCGGGCATAAAAACAAGGTCGTACCCGGTGGATCTTAACAGGGCAAGGTCCTTATCAGGCATGCGAGGATACCTCTCCAGGTCTGTTTTGTCATTAAACTGGTTGGGATTTACAAATATGCTGACCACCGTAATATCATTCTGCTGCCGGCAGAATCGCACCAGCGATAAATGCCCTTCATGCAGGGCGCCCATGGTGGGAACAAAGCCGATGGTCCTGCCGGAATTTCGGAGCGCCCCGATCCGTGATTTAAGAAGTGCTGTCTGGTAAATTACTTCCATAATGATCTCACGGCACAAATATAGAAGAAAAAAAGTAACGAGTAAAGAGGAATGAGTAACAAGTAGGGCTGGTGCTTCGGGATCAGGGCATCAGATGGAAGGTGTCCTTCCATTTTCCTTTTGGAAACTTGCCTTCCACGTACATCTCAAAAATCCGGTGTATGATCCGGTCCGTGATGTCCGGATAGGTGATCTCAATCCTGTACTCCGACTGGACCCAATCCATGATCTTGTCAATCTTTGCGATTTTCAGTTTCTTGATAACGGGTACACCCAGATTTTTGAGCGCTGCCGCATTATAATGCTGCTCATACTGATTCTGCATGGGTATGACCATGAGTTTTTTACCCAGAAACAGGGCCTCAGCCGGTGTTTCAAATCCGGCGCCACACAATACCCCCCTGCTTGTTATCAGACTCGTGAGGAAATTTTGGTGATCCACAGGCTTGATTTCAACATTATTAATGGTTATGGGCATTTGAGAGTGTTTTGAAAAAACCTGCCAGTCGACTTCAGGCATTTTACCCAACACCTTTACCAGTGTTTTGTCCTCATAGGACGGAAGGTATACCGTGTAATGACCCTTGTCGGATATTTCAGCCGCCCTGATTTCCTTTCGGATGACCGGCGTGAAAATGTTACCCGAGTACCTGCTGAAATGAAATCCAAATCCTGTGGAAGAAGGGGCGTAATTTTTCAGGATGTAACTACCTACGGAATCCCTGAATCCCGGCTTCGGCGTGTTTTTGTCAGGCAAGGCATACTGGTGGCTGAGGGCAATGCACGGGATCCTGTTCCTGTAACAGGCCCAGGCTGATACCGGTTCAAAATCATTCAGAACAAAATCATATTCCGAAACGGGCAAATCCCTGATCTCACTTAAAAACCTCTTTGTATTCGCTTTTTTGTAAGTTTTCCGAAAATCGATGCCTCCCCTTTTGCCAAAAATAAAGCCCAATCCTTCCAGCCGGTATTTTACATCAAATGGCAATCCGATATCTGCCTGGCATCCGCTGATCAGGATATCCGTCTCACATCTCTTCCGAAGCAGGGGAATAATCTCCCCGGCCCTGCTGATGTGTCCGTTGCCGGTACCCTGTATGGCGTATAAAATTTTCATGACGCTCTGAATGACGGGGTTAATCCTATCGTTGTCCTGTAAGATTTCCCCCTGCAAATCAATAAAGTTAATATTACAATACGGTGAAGGCAATATGAAAGAATTGTTAATTCCGGACGAATCTAAATGCCTGTATTTCAGTACTCTTGAAACATTTCTTAACGCTGGCTTAACCTTCTTTTAATAGAAACATAGCCTGTTTGTAACATTAAGGTAAAATTGGTGGGATAATTTTGCAGGCAATAAAATTAAGACTCTTATAAACTATGATCAAAAATCTACACCATTTATCCACAGCAGTTAAATCTGTTTTGTTGTTTATATTGCTGAGCTCCTCTTTTCATTTGAATGGTATTGCGCAGAACGGAGGCGTTAAGGGTAGCATTGAAGATGCCGCTACGGGAGAAGTGCTAATTGGGGCAAGTGTCCTGATTCAGGGCACTACCAAAGGAACGACTGCCGATCTGGACGGATTGTTCTCTCTTGGTGGTATTGCAGATGGTTCCTATAATCTCGTCATCAGCTACGTTTCCTATGAGCAGCTGATACAACGCATTGAAATTAAAAAAGGAAACACGGTTGAACTCCGGATAAAACTCAAACCCTCCACCGTGGTGCTGGGTGAGGTAAAGGTAACCGCTAACAAAAGAGTTGATACGGAAATGTCGATGATCAACTCTATCAAATCCGGCAGCCTTGTTTTAAGCGGAATATCAAAGCAACAAATATCCAAGTCACAGGATAAAGATGCTTCCGAGGTAATATCCAGGGTCCCCGGTGTGACAGTGAGAGACGGAAGATTCATCAATGTCAGGGGGCTTGACGAACGCTACAACGTGGTTTTACTGAACGGCGTGGGATCACCGAGCTCCGAAACCGACCGCAGGTCGTTTTCATTTGACATGCTGCCCAGTTCACTGATCGATAATATAATCCTTTACAAAACACCTGCACCCGAGATCCCAGCTGATTTTGCAGGAGCCGTGGTACATATACAGACCCGGAACACCGTTGATGAAAACAGCACCGACATCTCATACAGCACAGGCTACAGGCAAAATACAACTTTTAAGGATTTTTATACCTACCAGGGTGGAAAATATGACTGGCTGGGTTTCGACGACGGAATCCGCTCAATTCCTTCCGGTTTTCCTTCAACCAAAGAATTCCGTGAAATTGCCGATAATCCGGACGATGCTGAAAAAGCAAAGATCAATGAATATGGACGTTCATTCAACAAAATATGGTCGCCTGAAATTGCCCGCGCCATTCCTGATCAATCCTTTGGCTTTACCATGAACAGAAAACTCCTGCTTGGAAAGGTCTCGGTAGGTAATGTTACATCTCTGGGCTACAGCGTCGGTAGCCAGTACCGCAGCATATTCCGGGCCGGTTACCAGGCATATGACGCAACCAACGACAGGCCGGATACCTCTTATTATTTCAACGATGATGCGTATTCTACCAAAACCAAACTGAACGGTTTGTTCAATTGGCTTTTTGTTTTTGGCAATAACCAGAAGATCGAGTTCCGCAATTTTTTCAACCAGATCAGTGATAAACAAACGATTCTCAGGCTCGGCCGTGATTTTTACGGCGGCAGTTTTAAATCGGCCAGTGAATTAAGTTACCAGTCTCGCTCCATTTATTCCGGGCAGCTGGGTGGTAGTTTTAATCTCAGGCAGTCGATGGCAAATCTGAACTGGACCCTGGGTTACAGTTATACCAACAAATCACAACCTGATATCAGGAGAATCGAAATGAGCCGCAATGAGGATTCGGAAAGCGATGATTATACCCTTTCACTGAATTTTAATGCCGATCCCAAATTGCTTGGAAGGCTCACCCTGAAGAATAATGAACATGTTTATGTTGGAGCCGTCAATTATTCACACAAAATTACGATGGGCAATTTTGTGCCTGAATTAAAAACCGGCGTCCTGGCTGAATTCAAACATCGCGATTTTGTGGCAAGAAACATCGGTTTTGCCATCAGCAATGCCTTGACCTTTAACTGGAACCTCATGTATCAACCCCTTGACAGCGTGTTCCAGGATAAGAACATCAACTATACCGATGGTATTAAGGTGGATGAATCAACCGACCCCACCGATTCCTACAGCGCCGATAACAAGCTCTACGCAGCGTATGCAGGTATCAGCCTCCCTATCAGGAAGCTTAAGATTTACGCCGGATTGCGCCTTGAAAAGAATATTCAGACGCTGGATGGCTTTGACCGAAACGGACTTACCGTTTCGGTGGATAATGACTTTACCGATCTTTTCCCGTCAGCGAATCTGACCTATAACCTGGGTGAAAAATCGCTGTTGCGTTTTGCCTATGGGAGAACCATTAACCGCCCGGAATTCAGGGAAATATCCATGCAATCGTATTATGATTTCGAAGAAAAAGCTACCATATATGGAGACACTTCGCTCTCAAACGCATACATACAGAATCTCGATCTCAGGTACGAAATTTTTCCTGCCAACGGTGATATGATCACCCTGGGTGGTTTTTATAAACACTTTACCAATCCGATTGAGGCACATCTTCTCGAAGCCGGATCAGGCAGAAATTACACCTTCGACAATGCCAGATCAGCACAAAGTTATGGACTTGAAATCGATCTTCGGAAATCGTTCCGCTCTCTTGAAAACAGCGAAAGCATACTGAGGACTCTGCGTCATATGGTGGTGGTCTTCAACCTGGCTCTCGTAAAAAGCGAGCTTCACACCAGTGACCCCGACGCCAGGGAAAGCTACAGGCAGATGCAGGGACAATCTCCCTATATCCTGAACACGGGATTGTTCTATGATAATCCGAAAAATGGGCTTATGGTCAGTGTTTTGTACAATATCATCGGCCCAAGGCTGATGTTCGTGGGTGACAAAGATGAGCCCCATATCATACAGATGCCGCGTAACCTGATCGACGTAACTGTTAACAAAAGAGTGGGCAAATATGTGACCTTAAAAGCCGGTATCAAGGACCTGTTTAACCAGCCTGTTGAATTGCGCCAGAATGAACGCATCCAGCTTATTCCGGGAGCGTCCGACAGCTTTGCCAAACGGGTGCAGAGAACCCAGGTCTATAAACCAAGTACAGGGTTCATCCTTGGCTTTTCCGTGAATTTTTAAGTGATAACAGCCTGAAACTGTTCTTAACAATAGCGTATCCATCATGTAACTATTTCGTCACATCATACAGCTAATTTTATACTAAACCAAAATAAAAATGATTATGAAAAAAATCTACACACTTTTAATAGGTCAGCTCTTCGTTCTGATCTTGCAACTTCCTTTGTCAGCGCAGTCTGACATTGACCATGTTTTCTTTGATAAGGTTGATTATGTGGGTGCCTTTGGGGATTATGACTGGACCGAAGGATGGGCCAACTGGACACCGCAGAACACGGTTTATCCTGTTCCTTCTATTACTATTCCGGCCGGTGATATCACCGCCAATACTACCTGGAAACCTGCCTCGGTGCTGATGAATGCATCGGATTTTTCCCATGCCAAACTGACCAATGATTTCTTTGAAGAGGTCGATTATATCGGCGCTTTCGGGTCGGTCGACTGGACATCGGGCTGGGCCAACTGGACTCCCCAAAACACAGTATATCCGGCTACAACCGATGTAATTGCTGCCGGTGACATCACAACGAATACCACCCTCAGCGCAAATAAAGTTTACCTGCTCGACGGATGGGTATATGTTAAAACAGGCGTTACCCTTACCATTGAACCCGGGACCATCATCCGGGGAAGCAAAGCCAACAAAGGCGCGCTGATCATTGAAAAAGGCGCTAAGATCATGGCCGAGGGAACAGCAGAGCAGCCGATCGTATTTACCTCGAACCAGGACGCGGGTTCAAGGTCTTATGGCGATTGGGGCGGTGTCATTATCCTGGGCAATGCGACGGTGAACAAGGTGGACCCTGTCATCGAAGGCGGTCCCACGTCTACCTATGGCGGTTCCGATGATGCTGATAATTCGGGAATTTTCAAGTACGTGCGCATTGAATTCCCCGGCATCGCATTTCAACCGGATAAGGAAATCAACGGATTGACAATGGGTGGCGTTGGCAACGGAACTGAATTGCATCATGTACAAATATCCTTCTGCGGCGACGACTCCTATGAATGGTTCGGCGGCACCGTGAATGCCAAACACCTGATCGCTTTCCGCGGCTGGGATGATGATTTTGATACTGATTACGGTTATCGCGGCATGGTGCAGTTTGCCGTTTCATTAAGAGATCCCGATGTTGCCGATCCGGGTTCAGGCTCCAACAGTTTTGAATCTGATAACGATGGCACGGGCACGGATGCTGCTCCGGTTACCGAAGCGGTGTTCAGCAATGTAAGTTCATTTGGTCCTCTTGTGACTCCTTCCACAGCCATCAATGCCAATTTTAAAAGAGCCATGCATCTGCGCAGAAATACCAGACTGAGTATTTTTAATTCCGTATTTGCAGGATATGCCACCGGTCTTTTTATTGATGGAACTGCAGCGCAAGCCAATGCAACAGCCGGTTCCCTGATGATCAAAAATTCCATTCTGGCAGGTTGCAAAGACTATTTTGCAGCTGACTTCGACAGTTTATACTTTGCCGATGCAAGCCGCAACAACATGAAACTGGCCGCCAACAGTGAACTCGGACTGACTGATCCGTTCAACCTTGATGCGCCCAATTTCCTGCCTGCACAGGTATCGTACCTGCTGGACGGCTGGGTATATGTAAAATCCGGAGCAACCCTTACCATTGAACCCGGTACCATCATCCGTGGCAGCAAGGCCAACAAAGGTGCGCTGATCATTGAAAAAGGCGCCAAAATTATGGCAGAGGGTACTTTTACGAATCCTATTGTCTTTACATCCAACCAGGATGCCGGTTCAAGGTCTTATGGCGATTGGGGCGGGGTGATCATTCTTGGAAATGCAACCGTAAACAAGATCGACCCGGTCATCGAAGGCGGACCTACTTCAACCTATGGCGGTTCCGATGATGCTGACAATTCAGGTATCTTTAAATACGTGCGTATTGAGTTTCCCGGTATCGCCTTTCAGCCGGATAAGGAAATCAACGGATTGACAATGGGTGGCGTTGGCAACGGAACTGAATTGCATCATGTTCAAATATCCTTCTGCGGCGATGATTCCTATGAATGGTTCGGCGGCACCGTGAATGCCAAACACCTGATCGCTTTCCGCGGCTGGGATGATGATTTTGATACCGATTACGGTTATCGCGGTATGGTGCAGTATGCCGTTTCATTAAGGGATCCTGACGTTGCCGACCCGGGATCGGGTTCCAACAGTTTTGAATCTGATAACGATGGTACGGGTACCGACGCAACACCCTTTACACAGGCTTTGTTCAGCAATGTAAGCTCATTTGGCCCGCTTGTGACTCCTTCTACTGCGATAAATGCAAATTATAAAAGGGCCATGCACCTCCGGAGAAATACCAAACTGAATATCTACAATTCGATTTTCGCAGGATTTTCAACCGGATTATTCATTGATGGTACTGCCGCACAGGCCAATGCAACAGCCGGTGATCTGAAGGTTAGAAATACCTTCCTGGCAGGATGTAAAAAGAACTTCAATGACAATGCCATTGATAGCGTATTTTTCTTTACCACAGGTTTTGAGAACGTGAAACTGGCCTCCAATGATGAACTGGAACTGGCCGATCCGTTCAACCTCACTGCCCCTGATTTTGTTCCCGAGTCAGGCTCCCCGGTTTTGACGGCATCAGTATGGTATGAAGATATCCCCAGCGCCATTGGAGATGAATTGGAAAACAACCTGGAGGTTTCGGTATATCCGAATCCCTTCAACGAATCAGCCGTGCTGTATATCGACCTCCAATCGCCGTCTGAAGTTTCCGTAAGGATCTATGACGTCACCGGAACACTGTTGTCAACGCTCGTGGATCGGAATTTGTCGGCCGGCAACCACATCGTTCCTGTGCAGGTTTCCCGGAAGGGCTTGTATTTTGCGGAAATTATGGTGAACCGGACAAGATCCGTGTTGAAACTTGTTTCCCGCTGATTTTTAGGATGAATATTATCAAGAAGCCGGCCTGGATTCAGGCGGCTTTTTTGTTGGGTTTAAGGGGAGCAAAGCCCAGTAGCAACATAAAAGTACAGTGCATAGTGAAACGAAGTTTTGTGGATTAGTGTTGCAACATCTGTTCAATCCTGTAAGGGCGATACCTTAATTACCGGAACACCTGACTAATGCATTATTCTTTTACGTGACGGCCTTTCAGGCCTGTAATCATCCATCATTTATCATAAAATAGGGCACAGTGAAATGAAGCCCTGTGTCAAAGGGGTGAAACCCCGATACGTAAAAGCACAGGGCGTAGTGAAACGAAGCCCTGTGTATGGAACAAATTGAGTGATGTGAGCGCTGAAAGTGCGAAACGTATCAAACCAAACCAACCCCCCCTTAGTCCTGGCTGCTCCGCAAGTCCCTGGCAAGCGTAAAAAGGAATTCCAGCCCTCCGCCGGTGCGGTTCTTCACGGATATATCCCCCTTGTGGAATTGTATGGCGTTTTTGACAATGGCCAGCCCGAGTCCGGTTCCTCCCTGTTTTCTGTCGCGGCCTTTGTCAACCCTGTAGAAACGCTCGAAAAGCCTCGGCAGGTCCTCTTCGGGCACACCACCACCGGTATCATAATACGAAAAATAATACTGCTCCTCATCGGTCATATAATTTTCCAGTTTGACCGTCACTCCCTTGCCAGCATAGGTGATGGAGTTGTCAAAAAGGTTCCGGAATACCGAGTACAGTAATCCCGAATTTCCATGAAGAACGATGGTCTGGGGAAGTACCAACTCCAGGTTGATCTCATTGACCTCTAATTGGGACTCGATTTCCCCGATGATATCCCCGACCAGCTCATTGAGATTCACCGTTTCCAGCTGATACAGGCTTGCCGCTTCTTCCATCTTGGTGAGCAAAGAAATATCATTCACCAGGTCGGCCAAACGACATGACTGGGAGTAAGCTCTTCTCAGATAATCCGTTGTTCTTGCTTTATCCGGGTTTCCCTCCAGAATGGTCTCCAGAAACCCCTTAATGGAGCTTACCGGCGTTTTGAGTTCATGGGCAATGTTATCGGTAAGCTGTTGTTTAAGCAACTTACGTTTGGTAAGTTTGGAAATATCATTGACTGTGACTTCAAAACTTCTGTCCTGAAAAACAATGCACTTTACCGAAAAATATCGGCCGCCTTTGTTCATGGTCACTTCATAGGTCGGCTGAAAATCTGCCAGGTTTGTATTTGCATCCTGCAAATTACGGTTGATAAAATTGAAGATCGGATTGAAATCAGCAATACGGAAAAATTCATCGGCTGTAAAAACACGTATGTCACTGATGTAATTAATGAACCGGATAAAATTGTTGTTGCTGGTAATTACCTGCCTGTCTCTCGAAAAAATGGCGATGCCCTCATCAAACATATTCAGATGGCGGATCAGCTTGGCTTTTTCGGAGATCAATTCTTCTTTGGTGCGGTTCAGTTTCTGGTATATTTCAATGATTTCCTGGCCAATATCTCCCAGCTCATTTTCCGGGAAAACGAAATCTTCACCGATGGGCTTATTTGCCAATGCTGTAAGCGTGAATTCCCGCAAGGTCCTGATCGATTTCCCGAATTTGTCGGTGATCAGCACGATCGCCAATGAGGCTGACAGGAGAATCAGGAAAATAAAAATAAGAAATAACCTGTCAGGTTTTATGAACTCGCGTACGCTCATATCATAAAGATCCGATACACGGATAAAACATTGATCAAAACGCCGGGCGTAATAATAATACTTGCTTTTTGTTGTGTTTGAGATCCTGATGTCCGTGCCGGCGTCATTTTTCAGGGCTTCCTGGATCTCCGGCCGGTACAAATGGTTTTCCATCTCCCGGGCGTTCTTCACTTCAGAATCATACAGGACATCGCCTTCGAAATTGATCAGCGTAACCCGTATGGTTTGACTGGGAATCATAGTCATCAGGCTATCCAGTTCAGCATAATTGCTGTCTGTTAATATCCCGCACTGTCCGGCATAACTATTTGCAAACCACGCGTAATTGTCCAGCTTTTCATTCAACACGTCAATCCTGAACCTTCTTTCATGGTAAAACTCTGAAATAAGAAGGATGACGGCAAAGAATAAGAAGAATGTGACAATATAAATAAGCCATTTCTTATTGTAGGATGCTATGAGTTTCATAAAACTGTATCAATCTATCTCGAAGCAATAACCATATCCCTTTCGGGTGACAAGATTTATTCCGTATTTGCCCAGCTTCTTGCGGAGCCGGGTAATGTGAACATCCACGGTACGGTCGGTTACATTAACATCACGCCAGATATGATCCAGAAATTGCTCGCGCCCGAAAATCCTCCCTGGATTCTTCATCAGCATATGCAGGATCTGAAATTCGATGGGTGTAAGATCCTCCCTGTTGCCGTCAACACTAAGCCTCTTTTTTTCAATATCCAGTTCAATGCCGGCAATGCTGATTTTTGTTGCTTCAGTTAACGGATCACCGGCGCCTTCCGACCTTCTCAACACAGCTTTAATGCGGGCAACAACCTCCTTGATTGAAAAAGGCTTTGTGATAAAATCATCCGCGCCCACCGAAAACCCGGTAAGCTTATCGTTTTCCGAATTTTTAGCCGTGATGAAAAACAGGGGGACATCCAGTTTCCTCCGTTTCCGGATCTCGTCCGCCAGCCTGTAACCCGACATACCTTTCATCATCACATCCAGCAGAAACAACTGGTATTTCTCCAGTTTTTTCTTCATGGCGTCTTCTGCGGATGTTACAGCATCCACCTGGAATCCTTCGGATTCGAGATTGAATTTGAGGATTTCACAAATGTCTTCTTCGTCGTCAACTACCAGTATGTGAATTGGATTACGGAGGATCATGGTGTTTTTATTAATCAACCGTTAAAATTAACGCAACAAAATTACAGTAATGTTACATTAATGCAATAATATTATTGCATAGTAACCAAATACTTAATCTATGACATCCCTGTGTAATGTAACATTTATTTAACCTTTTTGCAACTGTTCTGTAATCTTAGTCTTTGATCTTTGGTACCGTAATAATCATTTCACCTGTTCTTATTTTTTTAAAACATGATCCGTATGTTTTATGTGAACGTCGCATTTTCATAACTTCTCCGCATGCAACTTTCATAGAAATCGCGTTCCAAATGATCCTGAAAAGAAAATATTTTTACCTTTGAATATGGAAAATTTCTACCTGATCATTGTAATCATTCTGGGTGTTCTTGCCATTTCCGACTTGGTTGTCGGCGTCAGCAACGACGCAGTGAATTTTCTCAACTCATCCATCGGTTCAAAAGTCGCTCCTTTCAGGGTTATTATGATCATTGCAGCTGTGGGGGTATTGGTTGGCGCCACATTCTCAAACGGTATGATGGAAGTGGCGCGCAACGGGATCATGAACCCCGGCACCTTTTCGTTTGAAAATATCCTGATCATTTTTCTGGCAGTGATGGTCACCGATGTGCTCCTGCTCGATCTTTTCAACACCTTCGGCCTTCCCACCTCCACCACGGTTTCGGTGGTGTTCGAACTGCTGGGAGGCTCTGTGGGAATGGCGATTGTAAAGATCAGGAATTCACCCGAAGGACTGGCCAGCCTGGGTAAATATATCAACTCCGAGAGATCCCTGGTGATCATCACCGGAATTTTGCTGTCCGTGGCCATATCGTTCATCGTAGGTTTAATTATCCAATATATCGCCAGGATCATTTTCTCCTTCAATTATAAAAATTCAATCCGGTATTTCGGTTCCCTGTGGGGTGGCCTGGCCATTACGGGGATAACCTACTTCCTGCTGATCAAAGGCGCCAAAGGCTCTTCCTTCATCAGCAAAGAGCAGTTTACCTGGATCACGGATCACAGCACCCTCATCCTGGGCGTATGCTTTGCCGGATGGACCTTGATTTTGCAGTTGCTTTACTGGCTCTTCCGGGTGAATGTGCTGAAAGTGATCGTTCTGTTCGGTACGTTCGCCCTGGCATTCGCCTTTGCCGGTAACGACCTGGTGAACTTCATCGGGGTGCCCCTGGCCGGATATGAATCGTACAAGGTTTTTACGGCCCAGAATGCCCTTTCAGGCTCAGATTTTTCCATGAGCGCCCTGGCAGAAAGCGTTAAAACCCCTACCGGATTCCTGCTCCTGGCGGGAATTATCATGGTGCTCGCCCTGTGGTTCTCCAAAAAAGCACGCAGTGTTACCCGCACTGAGCTGAGCCTTGGAAATCAGGACCTGACCCATGAACGTTTTTCATCCTCGCCATTTTCAAGAGCCCTGGTTAGGATCGGCGTTCAACTGGGCAACTTCTTCTGGAGGCTTTTCCCGCTCCGTATGAAGGAATTCCTGAACACGCGGTTTGATGATAAAAGTTTCAAGAAAAATGCCAAAAAGGACAAGGGCCTGTCATTCGACCTGGTCAGGGCATCGGTAAACCTCGCCGTATCGAGCAGCCTGATCGCTTTTGCCACCTCGAACAAGCTGCCGCTTTCCACCACCTATGTCACTTTTATGGTGGCCATGAGTACTTCCCTGGCGGACAGGGCATGGGGACGCGAAAGCGCCGTATATCGCATATCCGGCGTAATAACGGTCATCGGAGGCTGGTTTTTTACTGCTTTTGTAGCTTTTACAGGGGCACTCTTCATAGCACTTTTCTTAAGCTGGGGAGGTCCTGTAGCAGTTGCCATTCTCATCCTGATAGCCATTGCCTTTGTTTATAAAACCCATATTTACCATAAAAAAAAGGAAGAAACCCTCAAAGCGGCAGATAAGGATTTCTGGGCCGACGAAAATGTTTCTGCCGAAATCGCCCTTACAAAATACAACGACAGGATCGCGGTATCGGTTGCATTGCTGTCCGATATTTACAAATCAGCCATTGAGGGACTGATTGGCGAGAAAAGGAAAAAGCTCGCCAAAACCGATAAGGATATCCGTGCCTTGCGGAAAGACGTCAAGTCATTGAAAAAGAATGCGCAGAGCCTGGTTTACCGCCTCAAAGGAAGCGACCTCGCCGATGACGGGGAATACTATTTTCAGATGCTCGAGTACC
This sequence comes from Bacteroidales bacterium, assembly GCA_016930375.1. Classification (GTDB taxonomy): domain Bacteria; phylum Bacteroidota; class Bacteroidia; order Bacteroidales; family UBA10428; genus UBA5072. The sequence goes on from JAFGGU010000108.1 coordinate 44,550, forward strand.
TGGCTGAGGCATCCCATTGCGTTTTCTACATCACCGAACCTTCGTTTAACCACATTGACGATAACCACGGGCCATTGCACCAGGCCGATGCGGATGATCTGAAGGATTTTATGCACAAAACCACCCGTTATATCAGCAAAGTGCAGCAAAGCATGGCTTCCGGTAAAACTCCGCGTGAAGAAAAGGAAATTGCCAATATCAGCGAACTTTATGATTCACTGGCGAAAATGAGAAAAAATCACCTGAAACGGTTCAAATCAGGATCCATTTCAGGCAGTGTCAGCCTGCTGTATCTCGACATCCTGTCGGAATCAAAAAATCTCATCAGTTTGATTTCCAGAATGTCGGTAACATCAAAGGCTTTGACCCGGTAGTGCCTGCGCAATACTTCCCAGGTTGCGCTTGATTCCGCTGAAACGGGCCCGCTTTACGGCTGACTTCTTAAAAAGCGTTTCATACTGCTGTTCATCCATCCGGTGCCAGTCGTCCCGTGTCATTTCGAGCAGACCCGGCAGCGGTTCGAATTCCGCTGTTTTGGCCGGAACTGCCTTTCTGTTCCAGGGGCATACATCCTGGCAGATATCACAGCCAAATACCCTGTTGATCAATTTGTCCCGGTATTCCTGTCCGATTTCCCCCTTGTTTTCGATGGTCAGGTAAGAAATACACCTCCGTGCATCCAGGACCCGCGGTGAAACAATCGCCTGTGTCGGACAAGCCCGGATACAGCGGTTACAGTCGCCACAGAAATCCTGTATGGCCCTGTCATAAGCAAGCGGAATATCAACAATGAGCGATCCGATGAAAAAGAAGGAACCTGATTCCGGGGAGATCAGGTTGGTATTCTTCCCAATCCAGCCCAGTCCGGCCCGTGCCGCCCACGCCCTGTCGAGTACCGGCGCCGAATCCGTAAAAGCCCTGCCGTTCACGGGTGTGATTGATTCCTGGATGTAGCGGAGCAGTTTTTTCAGCCTGCTTCGGATGACAGGGTGATAATCTTCACCATACGCGTATTTTGAGAGCACAGGAGCATCAGGGGTGGTCTGACCTTTGGCAGGGTAGTAATTCAGGAGGACAGATATGACAGATCTTGCACCCGGAACCAGCACACGGGGATCTGTACGTTTGTCGGCATGGTTGTTCATATAGTCCATGCTTCCCTGGTAGCCTTTCAGGAGCCAGTCCTTCAAATACCGGGAATCTTCAGCAAGGAATTCAGCGCGGGAAATGCCGCAGCTGTCAAATCCAAGCCTGCCGGCTTCTGCCTTGATCATGGATGATTTTTTCTGCAGTTCATCCATGGCAAAGCAATTAAAGTTTTTTCTTGATTTCGGTGGTCTCGTATCCTTCAATAATATCCCCCACCCTGATATCATTGTAATTTTCAATATTCAGGCCGCATTCCTGTCCGCTCACTGCTTCCTTCACTTCATCCTTGAAACGCTTCAGTGATGCCAGCACGCCGCTGTATATAACAATGCCATCGCGGATGATCCTTACCCGGGTATCCCGCCTGATCTTGCCTTCTTTCACCATACAGCCGGCTATCGTTCCCACTTTGGTAATTTTGAAAGCCTCCAGGATCTCCAGCGTGGCCACAATATCCTCCTTGATTTCAGGGGAGAGCATTCCTTCCATGGCTGACTTGATTTCATTGATCGCATCGTAGATGATGGAATACAACCTGATGTCAATTTCTTCCTTTTCCGCCAGTTTTCTTGCCTGCAAGGAAGGCCGCACCTGGAATCCGACTACAATGGCATTGGAAGCGGCTGCCAGCAGGATGTCACTTTCTGAAATAGCGCCTACAGCCTTATGTATGACATTTACCTGGATCTCTTCGTTGGACAGTTTGATCAGCGAATCGGACAAAGCTTCGATGGAACCATCGACATCGCCCTTTACAATTACGTTCAGCTCCTTGAAATTGCCAATGGCAATACGGCGGCCGATTTCATCAAGTGTAATGTGTTTCTGGGTACGCAGGCCCTGTTCACGCAACAACTGTTCCCGTTTGGTAGCTATTTCCTTGGCTTCCTTTTCACTCTCGTATACATTGAACTTGTCACCCGCCTGCGGAGCTCCGTTCAAACCCAAAACAAGCACCGGATCAGAAGGACCGGCAGCTGAAATTTTCTTGCCGCGTTCGTCATGCATGGCTTTTACCTTGCCAAAATTATGACCCGCGAGCATGATATCACCGACTCTGAGTGTACCGGCCTGAACAAGAACAGTGGCCATATACCCTCTTCCCTTGTCAAGTGATGATTCAATGATGGTACCTACTGCAAACTTATCGGGATTTGCCTTGAGATTCAGCAATTCCGCCTCCAGCAATACCTTTTCCAGCAGGTCATCCACGTTCAGCCCGGTCTTGGCTGAAATTTCCTGCGACTGGTACTTGCCTCCCCAGTCCTCAACCAGAATGTTCATATTGGCAAGGGTTTCCTTGATCTTCTCGGGATTGGCCGTTGGTTTATCAATCTTGTTGATCGCAAACACCATGGGAACACCGGCTGCCTGGGCATGATTGATGGCTTCAACAGTCTGCGGCATAATGCCGTCATCAGCCGCCACAACGATGATGGCCACGTCAGTGATCTGTGCACCGCGGGCGCGCATGGCTGTAAAAGCTTCATGGCCGGGTGTATCCAGGAAGGTGATCTGTCTTCCGTCTTTCAATTCAACGCCGTAAGCGCCGATATGCTGCGTAATGCCTCCGGCTTCACCGGCGATAACGTTGGCATGCCTGATATGATCGAGCAACTTGGTTTTCCCGTGATCTACGTGTCCCATAACGGTCACAATCGGAGGCCTGGGTTTCTGTTCTTCAGAATCCTCATCCTCATCAAAATCATCCTCCTGAACGTCTGCCGTTACAAATTCCACTTTGTAGCTGAATTCCTCTGCAACCAGGACAAGCGCTTCTGCATCGAGGCGCTGGTTGATGGATACAAAGAGACCCAGGCTCATACAGGCAGCGATTACTTCATTCACGGGAACGCCCATCATGGTGGCCAGTTCATTTACCGTAACAAATTCTGTCACCTTCAGGATATTCTTTTCCTGCTCCTTCTTTTCAACTTCCTGCTGAAACCGCTGACTGGCTATATCGCGCTTTTCCTTGCGGTATTTCGAACCTTTGGATTTGCCTTTTGAACCCAACCTGGCAAAAGTGTCCTTGATCTGTTTATCAACATCTTCTTCACTGATCTCAAAACGGTAACCCTTTCTCTTCTTTTTCTTTTTCTTGTCCTTATCGGCATCAACCACTGCTGCACGAACAGGTTTTTCAACGCTTACACGCTGGGTATCCTTTTTGATCCGCTTTCTCTTCTTCTTTTGGATATCATCCTCTGTTTCAGCACCGGGTTTTTTCAATTCCATCTTACCCACCACCACCGGGCCGTTCAGTTTTTCTGCCCTGGCCCTTATAACCTCGGGCTGCTGACGGGGTGATCCGGGCTTTTCTTCCGTATCCCTGCGATGGGTAGCCTCTCCTGATTCCCTGGACTGGACAGGAGCGCGGCTTTTCCTTTCCTTTTCAAGCTGTTCCCTGGATTTCTTGGGCGGCCTGGTTCTCTGATTCATGGAATCGAGGTCGATCTTGCCAACCACCTTTACCTCTACATCCTTGAACTCCGGCTTGAGAAATGTATCTTCCGCTTCAACGATGACCGGTTCTTCCACCTTGGGTTCAATGGCAGCAGGCGCGGTAACTTCAGGTTCAGGAGCCTGAGGCGCAGCCTTTTGCGGGGGAATGGCCTCTTTTTCCTTTTCCTTGAATTCAGGTACAACCGGTATGGGTTTCTCCTCTTTGGGAATGGCTTGCTTTTTGGGAGGACTCAGTTTATCAATATCAATTTTCCCCAGCACATTCAACCGGATGGGCTCCTTCTCTACAGGACGCTCAACCTCAGGTTCATGATGCTGGCTGGTTGCTCGCAAATCCTTGACCAATACCTCATCATCATAATCCTGCACGTCAGGCTCGGCTTCGTGATGCAAATCACTGATGGAAACCGTTTCGAGCCTTTCACGCTTGTTTTTCAGGTTCAGTTTTTCTGATTCCTTTTTAACGTTCAGGTCAGTACTAAATTCTTTCAGCAGCAGCTCTACCTGCTCCGGCGTGATTTTTTCATTCGGATTGGAATCAATTTTCACACCCTTTTTATGCAGGAAATCCACTATGGTGGAAATACCCACATTGAGTTCCCTGGCAATTTTGCTTAATCGTGTATTTTTAGTATCTGACATCCGTGAATTTTGGTAATTATTGAACCGTCAAAATTAGTAATTCCGCCAATATATTCTTATCGTGATGCATTATTCGAATTCGGCTTTTAAAATTTTTAATACCTCACGTATGGTTTCTTCTTCTAAATCAGTTCGTTTGACCAGATCTTCCATATTCAGGTTGAGAACACTGCGCGCTGTATCACAGCCAATGGCTTTCAGTTCATCAATGATCCAGCTGTCAATTTCATCCGCAAATTCTTCCAGGTTGACATCTTCCTCATCGGCATAATCGGTCTCACGGTACACGTCAATCTCATAGCCGGTAAGCTGGCTGGCCAGTTTAATATTCAGACCGCCCTTGCCGATCGCCAGGGATACTTCATTGGGTTTCAGGTAAACATCTGCCTTTTTGTTCTTTTCATCCAGCTTGATCGATGATATTTTGGCCGGGCTCAGGGCACGGGTAATAAAAAGCTGCAGATTATTGGTGTAGTTGATGACGTCAATATTCTCATTTTTCAATTCCCTAACGATGCCATGGATACGCGAGCCCTTCATGCCTACACAGGCACCCACCGGATCAATGCGTTCATCATAGGATTCAACGGCAACCTTGGCTCTTTCACCAGGGATGCGGACAATTCTTTTGATCGTGATGAGTCCGTCAAAAATTTCAGGAACTTCCAGCTCAAACAAACGTTCCAGGAATACCGGGGAAGTTCTCGAAAGAATGATAAGCGGGGTGTTGTTCCGCATTTCTACCTTAATCACAACGGCCCTAATGCTGTCTCCCTTGCGGAAATAGTCGGTGGGTATCTGCTCCGATTTGGGCAGGATAAGTTCATTCCCTTCTTCATCGAGCACAAGGATTTCACGTTTCCAGACCTGGTATATCTCCCCGGTGATGATATCCCCTATCCGGTCACGGTATTTCTGAAATATGTTGTTCTTTTCAAGATCGAGTATCCTGGCCGTAAGGTTCTGGCGGAGCGCCAGGATGGCACGCCTTCCGAAATCGAGAAGTTTCACTTCATCCGTAACTTCCTCACCTACTTCATAATCTTCATCAATGAGCTTGGCCTCGGAAAGTGACATCTGGATGTTTGGATCGGTGACTTCCCCGTCCTCCACAACCTCACGGTTTCTCCAGATCTCGAAATCTCCCTTGTCAATGTTAATGATGATGTCGAAATTATCTGCAGACCCGAACATTTTCAAGAGCATTCCGCGGAATACATCCTCCAGCACACTCATCATGGTTGCCCGGTCAATGCTTTTGAGTTCCTTAAACTCCGAAAACGTTTCGATCAAATTGAGGTTTTCCATGTTTCTATTTGCTTTTTAAACTAATATTCACTTTTGCTGTTTTTATCTCTTCCTGCCTGATTTCCTGCAATACATGCTCTGTCTTTCGCTTGCCTTTATGGCCCTCCCTGGTGGTGATCTCCGTGTCCAGGGAAATCACTCCCCCGCTGATGCCTAAAAGCTTTCCCGTGATCTTCATTCCGTCAGATTTCACCACATCCAGCATCCTGCCCACGTTTTTCTCAAACTGCACAGGCAGCTTAAGCGGCTTATCCAAACCCGGGGAAGACACTTCGAGCTCAAAATCCTCTTCATTCCGGTCGAGCCTGCTTCCCAAAAAACGGCTGACCTGCATGCATTCTTCCAGTGTAACTCCCTGCAGGCTATCCAGGTAAACCACAATCTTGTTGGCCGGCGTTACCAATACTTCCACCAGGAAAAGACCTCTTTGGGTCAGTTCTTCCTCCAACAGGTTCCTGATGAATTCAGTTTTGATCATCATGCTGTATTTGCAACAAAATAGGGGACATTGAGTCCCCTATCCTGAAAAAATCACGGCAAAGATAAGAATAATTATTCAATCTGCAAAAACAGGATACCATATTAATTGAAAGGGTTATTGATTATTTGAAAGAATATTCGGTAATTTGCTGCCATGCTTCGACTCTGCCCGGTATGACAAAACAATCACCCATTCCCAACAAACGCAAAATCATCAATGATCCGGTGCACGGATTCATCATAGTCCCCACGGATTTTATTTTTGACCTCCTGGAGCATCCTTATCTGCAACGTTTGCGAAGGATCAGGCAACTCGGTCTTACCAGCTTTGTTTATCCGGGCGCCACCCACACGCGGTTTCAGCACGCCCTTGGAGCTGTTTACCTGATGGGGCAGGCTATCGATAACATAAGGCAAAAGGGCACCCCGATTACCGATGAAGAGGCAGAGGCCGCCACAGCAGCCATCCTTCTCCATGATATCGGTCACGGACCCTTTTCCCATGCCCTTGAAGAAAGCATCATTGCCGGGGTAACCCACGAAGACCTTTCACTTCTGCTGATGAATAACCTGAATGAGGAATTCGAAGGCAGGCTGGATATGGCGCTGTCCATTTTTAACAACCAACACCCGAAAAAATTCCTCCACCAACTTGTATCAGGCCAGCTCGACATGGACAGGATGGATTACCTGATGCGGGACAGCTTTTACGCAGGTGTGGCTGAGGGCACCATTGGCACCGAAAGAATTATCAAAATGCTGAATGTGATGGATGGGCAGCTTGTTGTGGAGGCCAAAGGCATTTATTCCATTGAAAAGTTCCTGATTGCGCGCCGCCTGATGTACTGGCAGGTCTATTTTCACAAAACCGTAATTGCGGCGGAGAATCTTCTGCTGCAGTTGCTGCGGCGCGCCAAGGAATTGGCAGGCACTGACAAATCGCTGTATGCCACGGATTCTCTGGGCTATTTTCTGAAGAACAACATTACCCCCGAGAGTCTCGAATCCCGCAAATCGGTGATCCTGGATAATTTTGCCAATCTCGATGACGATGACATCATGGTTTCAGCCAAATCCTGGTCCGCCCACGGCGATCCCCTGCTTTCCCTTTTATCTCGTAACCTGGTGAGCCGGAAATTGCCCCGTGTAAAGATCCAGGAAAATCCGTTTGAGGAATCAAAGCTTACCGCACTCAGCAATGCTGCTGCCGGCCAATACAATCTCCCTGTGAGTGAAGGGAATTTTTTGGTTTTCACGGGTTTAATTACCAATAAGGCTTACAGTGACAAGACCGATACAATCAAAGTCCTTTACAACACCGGTGAAATGAAGGATTTTTCCGAAGCTTCTGATATCTTCCATCTCCAGAACCTCATGAAGACGAATAAAAAATATTTTCTGTGCTATCCAAAAGATCTTGAGTTTAATTGCTAACTTTGGGCCCGGAAAAAACTGAATGCATGAAGTTTACTGCCCAAATTGTTGCAGATTTTACCAAGGGTGAAATAGTAGGAAATCCAGATGAAGTTGTCACGGATATCTCAAAAATAGAAGAAGGGAAACAGGGAACGCTTGCTTTCCTGGCCAATCCCAAATATGAAAAATACCTTTATACCACTGAAGCATCCATCGTATTAATTAACAAGGACTTTCAGATAAACGGGAAAACCAAACCCACCCTCATCAGGGTTGATAATGCCTATGATGCCTTTACTTCCCTTCTCGAGCTGTATACCAAAATGATTCCCGAGAAAAAGGGCATTGAACAGCCCTGTTTTATCCATCCTGACGCCAAAATCGGAAAAGATGTCTATATCGGTGCTTTCTCTTACATTGGCCCTGGGGCAGTGATCGGCAATCACGTTAAAATATATCCGCAATCCTACGTGGGCGACTTCACCCAGATCATGGACAATACGATCGTTTTTTCCGGCGTAAAGATTTACCATGGCTGCTTTATAGGGCGTGAATGCACCATCCATTCAGGCGTGGTGATCGGTGCCGACGGATTTGGATTTGTCCAGCAACCCGACCAGCAATACCGAAAAATTCCACAGGTTGGCAACGTGATCATTGAAGACAGCGTCGAAATCGGATCCAATGTCACCATCGACAGGGCCACGATGGGTTCAACAATCATCCGGAAAGGCGTGAAATTCGATAATCTCATCCAGATCGGACACAACGTTGAGATCGGCGAAAACACAGTCATCGTCTCCCAGGCTGGTATAGCCGGTTCCACCAAAGTAGGCCGGAATTGCCAGATTGGCGGACAGGTGGGTCTTGCCGGACACCTGAAGATTGGTGACAATGTGAAAATCGGGGCGCAATCAGGTGTATCCAATAGTCTGAAAGACAACGAAACCGTTCTGGGCTCTCCGGCGCTCGAGGTTACCAAGCAGATCAAAGCCATGATCGTTTACAAGTCCCTTCCCGAAATGAGCAAGAAGATTGCCGCCCTGGAGAAGGAGTTGAGGGAGCTGAGGGAGAAGTTGTTATAAAATGTTATAAGTTGTAAGTTGTACGTTGTAGGTTACCGGGAACTTAACCTACCATGCAACCTACAACCTACAACCTACAACCTACAACTTACAACCTACAACCTACAACCTACAACCTACAACCTACAAC
>JAFGGU010000109.1 GCA_016930375.1 Bacteroidales bacterium
GGAGATCACCGGTTTGCCCGGGGATGTGCTGTCTTACAGCCAGGAAAGGCCTGCCTGGTCGGCCGACGGCAAATACATTTACTATTCGCACCGGTATTTTACAAATGCCAATGCAAATCCGGGATATTACGACATTTACCGGATCAATCCCGATGAAGGCGGATACGAACCTGTATTTCGCACACCCGGGATCGAGTGTATCCCGGTCCCCTCGCCGGACAATTCAAAGCTGGCTTTCCTCAGCGACCTGAGCGGCCGGCTCCAGGTATGGATTTATGATTTCAACAGCGGGAAACTGAGCCAACCTTTCGACACCCGGGATTATGACTTTTCGGAAGTCTGGTCGCAGATCCGTTGGAAGAATGACCATACCCTTCTGTTCGCCGCTCATTCAGCAGAAAAAGGCGGTGACATATCCTTGTTTTCGATATCTGTCGAATAGCAGGTTATGTCGCCATGTACGAGCTTTTACGTACATTTGTGATTTCATATTCCGAAAATGATCCAGGAAATCCACCCGCATGTTTTCAGCAATATTTTCATGGATACCGGCATTTGTGATGATGATTATATATTTCACTTTAAAGACGATGCAGGCTGGTATACCCGTGATAACCTGTCCCATCATCCCACCACGATCAGCATTGCGGGGGAAATGATTGAGAAATTCGGGAAGGGTATTTTAACCCCCGAAAATAACAGAAGTTCTTTTTAAGCTCCAGCAGGTTGATTGGGATCATCGGCAGGCTTGCCGGTTTGCGCTGAAGAATTGGACTCAGGCGTTCCGTCCATAACTTTTTTTAAGATGGTTGCCATCTTTGAAAATCCTTCTTTCAGGGAATCTTTAGCAGAAGAAAAGGCGTTTTGCACTTCATCCCATTCGTCGTCCGAACCATCCATCAGTTTTTTGAACTTTGCCTGGAGTTCATCCTTTTTGGTCTTCAGTTCACCGATGGTTTCCTGGTATTCCTCTTTGGCTTTGTCAAAAACGACATCTTTTTTGGCCTCCAGCTCGTCAATCCTGGCAAAGATTTCATCAATGCTTTCCTTGGCTTTTCGTTTAAAGTCTTCTTTTTCCATTTTCAGCAGGTTTTTGCGCAAAGTTATGTTTTCTTCATCACTTTTTATCGACTGCTTCGTTGAATGTAGTCTTTGCTAAGCGTAGTCTCCTGACTGCGCTTTAAATTGCCCATCTCAGAAAAAAACAAACGGGGCTTTGCCCCGGACCCTACTTCATTCTTTGTCTTGATACAAAGAACGAAGCAAGAAAAATCAAGTCAAATCGATGCTCCTCCCCGCTTCCTTGCCGATTCCGGCCATCAGCACAACCCGCTAAACGCTCGCCCCTCGTCTGTGTCACGCCATGACAGGCCCGCCGATTTGACAGGCCAACGCACGGCGCATGGATTATCGTTTATGTATAACCAATGTGGTTGGTAAATGTTAATGACAAAAGTTGTTAAACCAAGAGATACATTAATATATACTTGATTTGTAGTTCTGAAAGAACGACACGTAACAGCACAGGGCGAAAATCACGCGAAAGCGGGATTGCAGCCCTGTGTATAGGTTAAAATAGAAATTCAAGGGCTGAAAGCCCGGCACATATTGATTTGGCTAATCTGGTATAAGAAGTGAACCCTATGGTTTAAATTTCGTAAAACTGCAATGTATTTTATATGATCCCGAAAAATCCGGCAACCATGAAATCTGCATTTTTAACCGCTGCGTTGTTGTTTTCGTTTTTAGTGGCCAATGCCCAAACGACCTTTTCCGATGACACCGATGTGATCAGGTTTATGTTGGATAAAACTTACCATAATGATGATTTGGGCCTGGAAATCAAATTTGGAGTCATACCGCCGGGCGGGGCCATTGGAATTACGGTACAATCCACCCGAAATGGCAGTGTTTTGTACTTTATCAATTGCGATATACATGCATACGGTTCTTTTGCGGAGATTTTCGGCACAAATTCCGAGGATGACAGCAAATTCAAATTCAGGCTTTTCAGCAACAGGCTCGTTGTGGGTGCAGGAGAACAGGAACAGGTAACGTTTTACCCGAAGCGGTGATTATTGCTGTTCGTGCAGTTGTGTTGTCGTGCAGTCATGCAGTCACTTAATAAGCCGAATTATTTTATCTCTTCCCTCCCATCCGCATACCTGGCAAAACGTCCTCGTTCGCGGGGATGGACGTTGTCAGACCGGTTCCAGGGCCAACCGCCGAACTGGGTATGGCGGTAATCCGCAAATGCCTGCCGGATCTCCTCTGCAGTGTTCATGACGAAGGGTCCGTGCTGGACGACAGGCTCATTGATGGGCCTTCCCTGCAGCAATAACAAATGGGTGGGATTGGCATCATTTTCGACGATCACGGGATAATCGGCCAGCAAATCAACCGAGTGATACGGTAAAATATTGATCCCGGCCACCTTGATGCTCTCACCCTGGTAAAAGTACAGGGTGCGGTTGATCTCGGGCGATGCCGGAGGGATGGTCCAGCTGGCGCCCGCCTCCAGGGTGACCAGCCAGATGCCTACTTCGTTTTCAGGTTCGGCAGCCCACGAATCGGGAGCCGGCGGGGGAGCAACGGAACTGCCCGTTCTTCCGGCTATAAGCCTGATCCAGGCGGAATGGCCGTGTCCATCCTTTTCCTGGTGAACCGGTATGTCCTCTGCCCAGAGCATTTTGTAATACGGATCGGCAAACTTTCTGGCCCGCGGCAGGTTCAGCCATATCTGGAAAAGCTCCAGCGGATTGGGCTTATCCGTGTTCAATAGCGGAAACATCTCGGCATGTTGCAGTCCCGCCCCTGCAGTCATCCATTGCACATCGCCATTGCCATAGCGGCCGGCCGCTCCGTGAGAATCGGAATGATCCACATATCCGTTCAGCACCACGGTCACCGTTTCAAATCCCCTGTGCGGGTGCATGGGAAAACCCGGTATGGTCTCACCATGATACATCCGCCAGCCATCGCGCGTGGTGAAATCCTGTCCCAGGTTCCTGCCAGCGAGCGAAGCAGCCGGTCCCAACTGGTCATTGCCCTTCGGATAATGATCCAGATGATGCACGCAGAATAAAAAAGGATCACGGGTTTCCCAGGTGAATCCCAGGGGTTTGATGTTGGATATGAGTTTGTTGTACATTTTTTATTTAAAGTTAGTACAAATTCGGGAAAAATAGTTGTGCAGTTGTGCAGTTGTGCAGTTAAAACAAACCGATCCTAACTACTCATATTTTATAGATTCCGCCGGATTGGTATGCGCTATGGCCAGGGTATTGTAACTGATTGTGAGGGCTGATATCAGGATAATGATCAAACCCGATAACAGGAAAAGCCACCAGTTGAAATCAATCCTGAACGGATATTTCTCCAGCCACTTGTTTGACAGGTAATAAATTGCCGGCGCCGCTATGACAATTCCCAGGATCACCAGTTTGAAAAAATCACGGGATACAAGCAACAGAATATTCCCGACAGAGGCACCATTTACTTTGCGTATTCCAATCTCCCTGGTACGTTGCACAATGATGAACCACGATAGTCCGAACAGTCCCAGACAGGCTATGACTATGGCCAGTATGGCAAACAATCCGAAAATGGTCCTGAATTGTTTTTCAGCGCGGTACTGCTGATCGTAATGATCCGACAGGAAAAAGTAATCGAAGGGATTTCCGGGGAAGAATCGTTCCCAATGATCTTCAATCGTTTTAATGGTGTTTTTGCTCAGTGCAAAACTATTGGAACCTGCCTGTCCTTCGGAATTCAATTTGATCGAGTAGAAGTCCCGTGTGCCTGGCGTAAGCCTGAAAATAATGGCATCATATTTTTCCTTCAGGGATTCCTGGTGAAAATTCTTCAGAACACCGATGATCCTGTAATTGGCTCCCCAGAAATAGATTACCTCTCCAATGGCGCTTTCAGCGGTTTCAAACCCCATAAGTTTGATGGCTTCTTCATTGAACAATACGGTTTCCTCATCGGAACCGAATTCTCTCGAGAATTTCCTGCCCTGAACAACCGACAAATTGTAGGCATCGATAAAATCATAATCAATGCCGATGATCCTGTACTGGTTCGATTTGGACTCGTCATCGGAAGCCAGCCGAATGCCGCCCGCATTCCAGAACACCTTGCTGCCCGGAATGGTTGTGGAAGCAGATATGGACTTTATAACAGGATATTTTAACAATTCTTCCCGGAAGGCGGAAAGTTTTTCATCGTACGTGGAATCCGCCACGCCGGGACCTTTAATGATGAGTGTCTGGTCAATATTCACGCCCAGTTCCTGGTTGCGCATATAAATAAGCTGGCTGTAAACTGTAAATGTGCCCGCAATCAGCGTAATGGAGGCTGCAAATTGAAACACAACCAGGGCCTTCCTGATGAAATCGCCCCCGGAAGCCCCGTTGAATTTCCCCCGGAATATGGTCATGGGCCTGAATGATGAAATGACAAGCGCAGGGTATAAACCGGATAATAGTGGACCGGCTAAAACCATGGCAATCAAAAGCAGCCATATTTCGAGCGAGCCTATACCCAGTTCCCTCCCTGTCAGCGTTCTGAGATAAGGCATGAAAACAAGGATCAGGATCAATGCCAACAAGGTGGCTATCAGGTTGATCACAAAGGATTCGACCAGGAACTGTTTGATAAGATGAATCCGCAAGGCCCCTGAAATCTTGCGCATGGCAACCTCACGTGCGCGGAAGATCGCCTTAACTGTTGATAAATTGATATAGTTAACCCAGGCGATGATGAGGATAATGCATGCAATGACCATTAAAAAATAAACTGTTTTGGCATCGCCATTCACCTCTGCTTCCCACATCAGATCCGAATGAAGATGAATGCTCCTGAGGGGCTGCAGGCTGTACACTGCATGTTGATCGTACTGGCGGGTATGTTCTTCCGTTTGTTTGTCGGTAAATTCATTCATCTTCTTTTCAAATTCCTCAATGTCCGTTCCCTCCCTCAACCGGATATAGGTGTAAAATCCATCCCAGTTCCATGCGGTTTCAATATCAGGTCCCCTCCAATTTGCATAGGTAGGCCACGAAATGAGTATGTTGTATTTGAGATGTGTATTTTCGGGAATATCCCTGAAAACCCCGGTTATTCTGAAAACTACTTCTCCGTTCAAGGTAAAGGATTGGCCAATGGCTTCTTCATTTCCAAAATATTTATTTGCGGTGTTTTCAGAAATTACTGCCGTATTGGGTTCATCCAATGCCGTGGAGTCAACTCCGGCAGTGAGTCTGACCGGAAGCATGGTTAAAAAGGAAGTATTGGCTGCAAATATTTTGTCTTCCCTGAAATTCCTTTCCTTGATGTTGACAATGGCGCCTACATTGGTTAACCTGCCAAAGGCCAGGACTTCGGGGAATTCATTTTTCAATGCGGGGCCAATGGCAGAACATCCTGCGCCCCATGTAGTGCTCAGCTTACCTTTGTCGTAACGGTCCTGCCTGACACGGTAGATCTGGTCCGCATTATCGTAAAATCGTTCATAGCTCAGCTCGTAAAACGCATATTGGAGAATCATTACGAATGCAGCAATGCCCAATGCCAGTCCAAAAATGTGGATAAAAGAAAATATCTTGTTCTTGAATATTTCACGAAACGCGGTTACCAGATAGTTTTTAAGCATAATGGGGTGTATATATACGCAAAATACGAATAAATTTTGAAAGTGCTGCTTGCGTGAACAGCCTGGTAATGCAGTCGTGCAGTCGTTCAGTCGTGCAGTCGTGCAGTCAAGAAATAGGTTAGAGAAGAAGTCACCGGAAAAAGCTAAATTTGTTTTGTCCTTTAAAGTCAGTGCAACGTAAAGCAAATAAACCTATGAATAGCAAAAAATTGGTGAGATTGGTTTTAATTCTGGTGGCATTCGGGAGCTGCACGAATCCTGCATCCAAAAAAGAAAGCTGGGAGTCTTTGTTGAATGGCACAGACCTGTCTGGTTGGGATACCTACCTGGGACCCAAATTCGATACCGTCCGTAAGGATTGGGATACCATTCCGATCGGGTTCAACACGGATCCCTCGAAAGTGTTTGATATGGTGGAGCTGGATGGTGAAAAGGTGCTGCGGATTTCAGGCGAACACTTTGGCGGGATATCGACAATCCGTGAATTTGAAGATTATCATCTGCAGTTGCAGTTCAGGTGGGGACAATTGAAATGGCCTCCCCGTGAAAATGGTAAAAGAGACGGAGGCTTAATGTACCATGCCGTAGGACCCCAGGGAGCTGACGGCGGATTCTGGATGCGGTCGCAGGAGTTCCAGATCCAGGAAGGAGACTGCGGGGATTACTGGGCTTGCGCAGGCGCTATATTTGACATCAAAGCCAAAATGGACCAGGACAGCGCTTATGTGTACAGTGAGGATGGAGAACTGCTGACTTTCAGCACAGTCAGTCTGTTAGGCCGACACTGCAAAAAATATCCCGACGCCGAAAAACCTTCCGGTGAATGGAATACCCTGGATCTGTATTGTGTCGGCAGCACCAGCGTTCACATGGTAAATGGCGTTGTCACCATGATACTTCTGAATTCCCGTCAGCTTAATGGTAACGGTGAAATACCCCTGACCAAAGGGAAAATTCAGTTTGAGTCGGAAGGGGCGGAAATGTTTTTACGCAATCTGAGGATAAGATCTATTGATAAATTGCCGGAGGAGTTGGGAAAGTAAGTCATGCAGTCGGGAGTCCTGCAGTTATGCAGTCTTGAAGTCATACGGTTGTGCAGTTTTGCAGTTTTTTATGAGGTTGTTAAAAAGAATGAAGTAAAAGCGTAGTTGCAAACTACGCCTAGCGTAATATTTACTCCACAGGAACTTGTTGATATAAAAGGCAAAAAAGAATCAATAATCCCCCTTTTATTCATAACTTTAATCTCTCCTAAAAAATATCCGGCTATATCTGGCAAACTGCGGATTTGTGAATGAAGTTATTTCCTGGAAGAGAGATCTGATACATTGATTTACATACGGTATTCTGGACAGGGACCTTGGATCCTGCCGGGCAAGTAATTAATAATTTTTAAATACACATTGATTATGAATATAGCAGGTAGAAATTCTCGGTTGAGCGTGACGGGTTCAGGACTTTTGACTTTATTGCTTGTATGCGCGTCGGCCATGCAGGCCTATTCACAGGGCGCCTTAAAAGGTCCGCAAAATCCTCCGCCAAAAGAAATGTCAAAAACGGTTGATCATTCTGAAAATGAAGGGTGGATTGGGCGCGCCGGAGGACTTACCTATACTTTCACCAACATCACACTCGCGAATACAACCACGGTGTATTGGACCATGCTGGCCGATTCCATTAAGTTGTCCATGGACGGGGGCGTTTATGAGGGTGCTGAAGTGCTGACCTTTGACGCTACTACCTCCAACCTGGCAGGAGGAATAGCTGTCTGGACGGGAGCGACAAATATTCCTGTCGAGACCGGCAGTCCGGCCCCCCTGCTCGTAAAATTCTCTGTTACGGTTGTAGATCAGGCTGATGCTCCACTCCCCCTTACAGATGCAATTAGCGTAGGCTTAACTGCCAACTCCGGGGGAATATTGCCTGTTACCGGAAATACCATGGTATTCAAAGTTAAAATGGAAATGTTTGTTTCCGGTGATGGGGGTACCACGTATCTCCCTCACCTCGATTACTACGATGCAGCCCCCACACCTCCGGAGGCCATATCGGCCTATAGCTCCTATACGTATGGTTTTTATTGGGAGAACGATCCCCCTGTGCTGGAGAATATACTGATTTTGAATGTTGATGAGGGAGACACGGCAAAAATAACCAGTTCCATACTGAAGGCCGTTGATGTTGAAAGCGATTCTTCCGATATACATTTTATTCTCGACGCCAAAAAAACAGGGTTATGGCCTCAGCATGGAAAACTGATGAATTCCGACAGCGATCTGGCACCCGGGGATACTTTTACAATGGAAGATATTGATAAAGAACTGATGGCATATGTTCATGACGGCGGCGAAACGGTCAAAGATACCATTGCAGTCAGTGTTGTGGATGGTGACGGAGGTAAGTATAAAAATGAAGAAGATTCCATTTTCTTTCTTATTGTGAATGTCACTCCCTATGACGATTCTCCCACTGTTGAAACAAATGAGGGAATGACTCTTAATGAAGGACTTACCCTGGCCCTGAGTGATGCGATGCTATTGACATCGGATCCTGAAAGCATCAGTTCTGCAGTTACGTATACGCTCGATCCGGAAGGCAATTCCGATTTACCGGGTAATGGGTTGCTGAAACTGAACGGCATACCAATGAGTGACAGGGCTACTTTCACGCAGGCCGATATTCATGATGGCAAGCTGGAATATCAGCATGACGGTTCCGAGACGGTCCTTGATGGTTTTGTATTTCAGGTGGCTGATGAATTCGGACACCTTGCCGAAGACAATGGGAACAATATTTTCTTTTTTGAGATAAGAATCACACCGGTTAATGATCTGCCTGTGCTCTCCAAAAATATGCCGCTTACGGTCAATCAGGGAGCCGAGGCAATTATCAGTAACTTATTCCTGGCGGCCACGGATGCCGAAAGCGATCCGCAACATATAACATTTACCCTGGATCCTGATGGCAATGTGGACCAGCCAACTTCGGGTGTGGTAAAATTAAATACAACAACCCTGACTGACGGACAAACCTTTACCATGGCGGATATTAACAACAACCTCGTAAAGTATGTTCAGAATGGAAGCGCAAATACTGCGGATTTCCTGGCATTTTCCGTTTCGGATGCCGATGGAGGTGTTGCCTCGGATGCCGGATTCACCATATTCCATTTAAATGTTACCATAACCCTGCAAAGCGCACTGGACAATACCACCGCGAACAGCACAGGGTTGTTCACCCTGTCGCCCAATCCGGTTACGGACTGGATCAACCTGTCATTTAACGGGGAAGCAAAAGGACCGGTAAAGCTGGTATTATTCAATAATATCGGGGAAAAAATTTGGGAGAAAAAGCTTGAAGCAGTGAAGGAATATAGTATACCTTTCTCGGACTACCCGGCCGGGGTATATTATCTTAAGTCGGGGAGAAACAGGGAAGTACAGACGGAGAAGATAATTAAGCAGTAATATATTCTGCGCAGGCGAAGAATAGTAAGGAGTAGGGAGTAAGGAGCACCAAATCCGCTCCCCACTCCTTTCTCCTTACTCCCTACTCCCTACTCCTTACTTCATACTACCGTCTCACCAGCCGGTTCAGTGCTTTCCTCGTCGCGGCACGATTTGAATTTCTCATTGTACTTATGATGCCAGTCTGTTTTAGATTTCCTGGAATGGCTGCCCGGAGCGACACCGGTAAGCAGGATCTTGGACAGCAGGAATAGTCCGGCAGTCTGCCAGAATGTTATTACAGGGCCGTGGAACAGCAACGGTATCAGCCAGTTCCAGAGGCTCATGGTTACGAATATGGCCAGGAATATAAATCCGATTCCCAGTATACCAAATCCCACGTACTTTAAAAATCTCAAGTTTTTCATAATTATTGCTGTTTAAATAGTTTATACAATTCTTCCAATCTTATCCTGAGCGCCAGCACGGCATATCTCTTCCGCGAGATGAGCGTGTTGATGCCCACACCCGTTTTTTCGGAGATCTCTTTAAAGCTGATATCTTCAAACTCATTCGCGATAAAAACATCCCGTTGTTCGTCGGGTAGGTCGTTGAGGACTTCTTCAATCTCTTCCCAGATCAGCTCTTTGAGCTCATCCTCTTCCGGAGTGGATCCGAGCGCCGGGAGGATGTCAGCGAGTGAAAGAGGTCCTTCTTCACTGTCCCTGGCTGCTTTGGTGTAACTGATGCTCACCGGTTTCTTCTTGCGGAATTGATCGATGATGCGGTTGTTGGTTACTTTGTACAGCCAGGCAGTCAGGTTTTCTATCCTGTCGAGGTCCCTGAACCCCAGTGTAAGCTGGTAGAAGACATCCTGCAGTATATCCTCCGCTTCCACACCGCCGGAAACCCTGTTCCTGATATAGCC
>JAFGGU010000110.1 GCA_016930375.1 Bacteroidales bacterium
CAACAAGATTGAGCTCAATACCGGTTATGGCATGGGTTCTACAGCGGGGTTCTTCCTCATGTTCGAAGAGGTGATCCCCCACTTTTTTGTTGGGCTGCATTACAATTTCCGTTAGTCTGAGCGGGAATTTCCTGTCCCGTGCACACGTACAAGAATGTTTCCTTAAAAGTTTTCTTAAACCTTCCTCTGGTCATCCGAACACCTCCCATATTCCGGCTTTCAATTGCTGAACAGTTGAATATGGCTTATTCATGGAACATAATTCCGGATTGTGAAGCAAAATAAGTTCCGGTAGCCAGGGAGCCGGGTTATTGACGAATCAGAATCGGTTCAGTTAACATTACCAGCGATAGGTAAATCCCAGCATGGCAACCCCAAAGTAAGGATTTATATAGGTTTCTTCATTGGGCACGATCTGGAACTCTATGCCGGGGTTGATTTCCGTAAACAGATATACCTGCTTGAAAAAGGACTGGGTGCGGTTGGAGATCCTGAAATTAACACCCAGGGGAATATATGGACGCAGGAACATGCCATTGCTCTTCATATTGGTCTGGGTTGTAGTTGTGGTGCCCTTGTCATCATCCTTTTTCATCCACTGGAACTCCGGCTCATCAAACTCGGGTTTGTTTCCCTCAGTGTAGTAGTATAAGCTGGATTCAGTGTAATTTTTTACATTCACAAACGATCGAAGGGCAAGGCCATAATCCAGTCCGCCACCGGTATAAAAATGAAACCTTCTCTCCGGAGCGGTTTTGAACAGGTAGCTAACACCCATCCCGATACCGTAATAACTTTCAACATAGGTCATCCGTGTGAAAATAGTGGAATCGGCATACAGTATATTTCCCGCAGTCGATTGATAGGTATCGAACTGGTAAGTATTCCGGTTAATGTAGCTGAATGTACGCCTTGCTCCAAAGCTGAAGCCCATTGTAATCCTGAATTCCCGATCATTCCGGTATTCTCCTTTTTTATTGCTGTAGGGTGTGAGGCCAATATTGAACAACAGGTTGGCATTACCGCCGGCGCCGTAGTTATACTTGCTTTCGGTGTACTTTTCCAGACCGTAAAATAGTTCCGGGTCTTCAACATTTTCCATCAGGGATTTAAAGTCGCTGGAGGTGTTTGAAACGACCACTGCAGCAAAGCCTATGCTGCTGCCGAAAGAACTGATCCTCAGTTTGTGCTGATGATCACCCTGCTGCGCCATGAGTGCAACAACGGCTAAGGATAATGCGATGGTATTGATGATTTTTTTCATTGTTTATAGTTTTATAATTCCTAACAATATGATGGCATTATTGTTTAACGGGATTTTTGAAAGTTTTAAACAAATCTGCTCACTGCCGAAGATAACCGCATGTTTGTATGGCGATCATGGTTTTCCCGGACTGATAAAGTTTTTTTTCCTGAGCCGAATGAAAGGCCATCTCAATCCGGAAGAATTTGAGCAATATCGCCGGCCTGAGCATTAAGGGTTATATTTTTCTGCAAGCATTTTTCGGGTATCTTCCTGGAAATAAACATTCCAGGGATATGGATTTCCGCCCTCATGAGGATCCTGCGACAGGACCCATTCCAGGTCGGCTTTAAATCCTTCGTCATCGTCAATGAGCTGATACAGGTATTTGGCTCTTCCCCAGCGGTTTACCAGGTATTCTGGGCCAATATTTATGGCCGCGGCAAATTCGTTGGCGGAACGCTCCTTGCTGCCGCCAAAGCGTTCAGGTATGGCAATGTAGTAAAGCCCGCGGGCAAAGTAGTTCCCGCCTCCGGCCCAGGTGCTGTCGAGTTCATCGATGCGCTCAATCATTTTATTGTTGTGGATCACGATTCGGGTATTCATAAGCCTTCCCAAACCTCCAAGCACTTCGCTGAAATAATAAAAACGCGCCGTATACCAGTATCCCATGGCATCGATTTCTCCAACCGTCAGTAAGTCCAGGGCTTCTGTTACCTTATCGCCATTGCGGGTTGCCTCCTGAAAGGCCGCGTTTGTGCACATCGCTTTCTCGCAATACAAAACAGCCATTTTATAATGGTACTTTTTGTCCTTACGTTTCTCTGCATATGCGGCCCCCATCAACATATGATAATTTCCGATTTTCCACAACGCGAAGTAATTCATGGGGTCAGCCTTTTCAACTTTCCTGTAGGCTTCGATCAGGCCGAGAACTTCTTCCTTCGTCCCGGCATAGGCTTCAAGCTCCATTGCCTTTTCGATCAGCCTGCTCACATCCTTGTCTCCTGCTTCATCCATCAGGAGTGCTTTGTGCCCGGGTTTAAAAGTTGTGCAGGAGATCAGCATGAGCAGCACGGCAATGCCCGCGAGGCATTTATTCAGTGAAAGTATTGTTCTCATGGCTCGGATTTAATGTTAACAGTATTTAAGGTTCATTGCTTTATGTCGAAACCCAATTCTTTTTTGTTTTTACTGAAAACCTCCTGATCATTTATGTCGACAGGCATTCCATGAAATAACGCTGCATAAAACCTTCTGATATTCATGCTCTTGTCAGCCATTTTGCCGATAAAATAGGTATGCGTGCTTCCTGTCGGGAAACGGAACCCCACCGCCCGGGTAAATTGTATATATGTTGCATTAGCGGCCAGGGGGTGCTCGACCTTTTCTCCAAGTTGCTTGCCGTCGCTGGTGAATATCCTGACCCCTTTGAGGTTAAAATCCTGCTTATTGCTTGTAATATATATGCTCTTTTGAATATTCAGTTTCTCAACCCATGACGGATGACCATCCTGGTTCACGGCCGCGGCATTGATGATCAGATTATCGAAAAGTTTTTCAGTATTTTCCGGCCCGAGGCCTTCTTCGATCATTTTTTCCAGATATAGATTGCCGAGGCTGTGAATGAATAACGACAGTTGCCTGTTATCCTGGAAATCGGGATGGCGATTTCTGAATTGATCGATCTGGCAAAGGAGTTCCACGAAATGGTCAAGGGACAGCATCAGGTTTTGCCGGGAATTTTTGAAGTTTTTCACGCCT
This sequence comes from Bacteroidales bacterium, assembly GCA_016930375.1. Classification (GTDB taxonomy): domain Bacteria; phylum Bacteroidota; class Bacteroidia; order Bacteroidales; family UBA10428; genus UBA5072. Next base: position 3,008 of record JAFGGU010000110.1, read on the forward strand.
CCCAATTCAGGGTCCCTCGATGGCCAGCAGAACACCATAACATTTATTCCGTAGAGATATTGGATGTCAAAAGCCCTCATAACAGCCTGTTCATAGGTCTTGCTGTCGCCATGGATGAATAACAGCCAATCGTCGTTGCTTTGATACACCCGTTCAAAAAACGCTTCACGCTCACAGATCTCTGACAAAAGATCGTCATCAATGAATGTGGCTTCGATGAACAGGAGTTCTTTTCCTTCCTTTACCTGGTTCGTAAATTGGAGTTCGCCGTTTTGCAGGAAATGTTCACGATTGCTTATTACCAGCGTTTTACTGCCGGATGGAATGAGCTCACTATAGATGGATTCAACTTTTTGTGCATGGCCAATTAGCCCGGAGATCAAAAAGAAGCCAAGGCTGATTGCCATGAACTGTACTTTTGACGAACAAAAAGAAACATTCATACCTGGTTATCCTGATTTTTTGTAGTACGGTATTTTTATACGAATTGTAACCGATGCTTTCCCCATGTTTTAATGATGCCCGTGGTTCACAGGATCTTCTTGATCAGTCTCAGTTTATGGCTGTACTGCCCCGTTTCCACATTGAATATGCCCTGGTGGTCGACCCTGTCGACCCTCACACGACCGGAGGCATGGATGATGCGTCCTTCGGGAAGCAGGATACCCACATGCCTGATCATGCCTTCCTCGTCGTCGAAAAACAACAGGTCGCCCGGCCTGGCGTCG
>JAFGGU010000009.1 GCA_016930375.1 Bacteroidales bacterium
ACACGAGCCGTATGACGGGAGACTGTCACGTACGGTTCTGTGAGAGGCTTAGGGGTGAAACTCCCCTTTGCCTACTCGGCGAGAAAAAAACATGCTCACACTCCCACCCACACTAACTAGTCCCTTGTCCCTTTCCTAAAACCTAAACCCCATGGTGGCAACAAACCTGTACCGCGATTGGTTCAGATTGGCAATGTTGTTGAAATTATTGGAGGTATACAGGTTGTATTTTTCCTGGTGAAAGATCCCGGAGAAACCCAGATCGAAAAAGAAGTTGTTGTCCCTGTATCCCAAACCGGATGTGATCTCCAAATTATCGGCTTTTTCATTCAGCTCATCCTTGACATAGGGACTGGGATAATAGGCTCCCCCGGCCCTGAGGGCAAAGTTCCCGAACCGCAGTTCTCCGCCGAGCCGAAGATTCACAACCGACCGGTAAGCATTATCAATATCTGCATTTACACCCTCAACAAGATCCTCATCGGTTCTGGTATCATAATCATCATCCGTCCTCATCTTCATAGAGGCATAGTTGATGTATTCCACATCTCCCGATATAATGCCAAACTTGCCCAGTTGAAAGCTGATGCCGCCGGAAGCTTTAAACGGCGTGTTCAGGTTGTACCGGTATTCACCTCTTTCCATGTAATCTCCGTTTTCAAAGGTGGGACGAATATAGAAGGAAGAGTCATCAAATTCTGAATACACGGTGTTGTAATAGGATTCTTCGATGTTGTAGAACGTGGGCAGCGTGAATGTGGCACCTACCCGGATGGACTGGGTGACCCTGGCCAGCAGGCCTACTTTGAAATTAATCCCTGTACCGTTCACATCGAGGTCCTCAGTAAAGTCGAATCCTCTGAAAACAAATAAGTTATCCTGGTTGACCTCGCTGAAAACGGCGGTTTGCTCATACCGCAGCTGGTCAATTCCGAGTCCGAACCCGACGTAAAAAACATCGCTGAAATTCAGTCCCACTGCAAAAGTCCATTCACCCACGCCCCCTTTAGTCTTTATCGATTTTCTCTGATCGACGGGAACAGGTACCAGACTTGTGTACTGGTTCATGTTACCCACAGTGTCAATGACCCAGGCATCGTAAGCCAGTCTTTCATAAAATGAATTCAAATCATTGGGGATAGTACCATTGGCGTATTCAACGAAATAATCGGAGAAAGAACTGAATTCGTTGGTACCCGTAATGACCGTATTGTTGTTGAAATTATTCAGCCGGTTATAGCCGACGGCATAGGTAGCGCTGACCAATCCCTTTTCTTTGCCGGAATTGTATGTGCCGATATAGCCCATGCTGTTCATCACGAACTGGTACCTGTAATCATCGGCTTTCATGCTGATATAATCGGCCTTCGTTTGGGCATAGCCCAATCCCGGTGAGAACAGGAATTCAGACTTTCTGTAGAGACCTAATCCGGCTGGATTGACATACGCCGAGGCAAAATCAGCCCCCAGCGAGGTAAAAGCATTTCCCATCGCCATGCTTCGTGCAGTAAGGGTGGGGAAGTTCTGGGAATATCGCAAAGCATCGCTCAGGTACTGACCTTTTGCTGAGGAAAGGCAAAGGAATATACCGACTAAGGTTATTAGCTTTTTCATAATTACTGATTATTAAGAATAATAACGTTCAGAAAACAGAAGGATGAAATCTCAATTACCTTCTTCCACTGCCGGAGGACGAAGATCCTCCTGAAGAGCGGGAAGAACTACCCGATGATGATGATGATGATGACGAACGGGAGCTGCTGCCTGAACTGTAGGAGCCTGAGGAACTGCCTGAGCTTCTGTAGCTCGAGGAGCTGCTGCTGCCCGACCGGTTGTAGCTTGATGAACTGCCTGACCGTCCGCTGCTGCTCGGTGTGCTGCTGGGCCTGCTGTAGCTGGGAGAACTGCTGGGCCTGCTGTAGCTGGGCGAGCTGCTGGTTGACCGGTTAGCCGGAGCGGATGACGGCCTGCTGTATGTCGAGGACCTGTTTTCAGTGGTAACAGACCGGTTGGTATTGTCGGATGTTCCTGAGTAGGAAGGCCTGCTTTGTGTTGTCGAAGAACTTGGCCTTGAATATACAGGACGCTCCTGCGGAGCTGCATACTGGCTGGAAGTCGATTTCTCGGTGCTGGTGCTGCCGGAGCTGCCCGACCTGGTGGTTGTGGTGTAAGGACGACGTACGGTGGTTCCGCTTCCGGTTGTTGTTTTCACCGTGCCGCTGCTTTGACGGGTAGTCGTTCCAACGGTTCCGGAAGAGCTTGTTCTCCGCCCGTTAACGGTTCCTGTATTGGTGGCAACCCGACTGGCACCGGAAGTTGTAGAACTCATCCGGCGGCCGTTTACCGTTGAAGCGACACCGCTGCCTGAAGAGGCAACCCGGTTGGCTTCAATCGAACGCCGTGGTCCGTAATAAACCGGGCGATGATCGTTGTAATAATCATTGTGGTAACCGTAAAAACCGTAATTGCCGTAATAACTGTCATAGTATCCATTATAGTATCCGCTCCAGTAAGGATTGTATCCCCAGTAGGAACCAGGGTAGTACCAGGAATAATAAAAAGGATTGTAGCCGTAGCCGAAGCCATAACTCCATCGTGAATAGTAAGGCCATCCGTAGGAATAACCAAAATGTGAGAAGGGATAGCCGAAAGACATGTTGAATGACCAGCCCGGCTCATACCAGAAAGGATCATAGTAATAGGAGTCATAATAGCCGGTGGAATAGAAAGGATCGTAAAACCTTCTGATCCGGGCGGCATAATAATAATCATCCCGGTTGTAATAATTGTTGGTAATATAGGTATTACCATCTTTTTCATAGTATTCACTGTCCACGTACTCCGGATCTTCGGCGTATTCCAGTGTGTCACTGTCATACTCCTGATACTGGGAGCTGGTCTTCTTGTTTTCCAGGCTGTTGATGTATTTTTCATAATCATCGGGTTCATAAGCCGGTTCCTGTTGGTTTACAACAGCTTCCTGTTTTACAACAGCCGGAGCCTGCTTTTTATCCGAGGGTCTGTAATAGATATCGTCATATTCCGTGGAAGTCTTCTGGCCTATGGCGCCGGTAAAGGCAGAAAGCCCAAGAACCAGAACCATTAATATGCGTACAGTTGTTTTCATGACCTGCCTCCGTTAATTTTGTGTGAATTTATAATTTTATTTCTTTATTTTGCAGCCATTAATTCGCGAATTAATAAACACAAATACCATACCAAATTACAATTTATGGCCAAAGAATTAACAAGCCGAAGTGAAAACTATTCGCAATGGTACAACGATCTGGTAATTAAGGCTGATCTGGCAGAAGCCTCGGCCGTAAGAGGATGTATGGTAATCAAACCTTATGGTTATGCGATCTGGGAAAAAATCCAGGGGCAGCTTGACAGGATGTTTAAGGAAACCGGACATGTAAACGCCTATTTCCCGCTTTTCATTCCCAAATCCTTTTTCAGCAAAGAAGCCGAGCACGTGGAAGGATTTGCCAAGGAATGCGCTGTGGTCACCCATTACCGGTTGCGGAATGACGATCAGGGAAAGGGTCTTGTGGTGGATGAAAACGCTAAACTGGAGGAAGAACTGATCATACGGCCGACGTCGGAAACCATAATATGGAATACCTACAAAAACTGGATACAGTCTTACCGTGACCTGCCCATACTGATCAACCAGTGGGCCAACGTGGTAAGGTGGGAAATGCGGACCCGCCTGTTTTTGAGGACTACGGAATTCCTGTGGCAGGAGGGTCACACTGCCCATGCCACCAGGGAGGAAGCGCTGGAGGAAACATTGAAGATGCTGCAGGTATATGCCACCTTCGCTGAGGAATACATGGCCTTGCCCGTAATAAAAGGCGTGAAAACCGAAAGTGAAAAATTCGCCGGCGCTATTGACACCTATACCATTGAAACGCTTATGCAGGATGGTAAAGCACTTCAGGGCGGGACTTCCCATTTTCTGGGTCAGAATTTTGCCCGGGCTTTTGATGTGAAATTCCTGAACAGGGAAGGCCAGCTCGACCTGGTATGGGCTACCTCCTGGGGCGTGACCACGCGGTTGATCGGTGCATTGATCATGGCCCACTCCGACGACAACGGCCTGATTCTGCCGCCAAAACTAGCCCCTATACATGTTGTGATAGTGCCTATTCACAAAAATGAGGAGCAGCTTTCCCAGATTTCAGCCAAGGCTGAAGTCCTCAAAAAGGAACTTGAGAGCAAAGGCTTATCGGTGAAATACGATGGCCGCGATACCCATAAACCCGGCTGGAAATTTGCCGAATATGAATTGAAAGGGGTACCGGTCCGCCTGGCCATCGGACCCCGTGACCTGGAAAATAACACGGTGGAAGTGGCCCGGAGAGATACGCTGGAGAAAATGATCGTGCCGGCAGACACGGTCGGGACTTACATCCCGGAGCTGCTCGCAAACATCCAGGAAAATATCTTCAGACGGGCATCCGGGTTTCGTGAAAAGAACACGCACAGGGTAAATACATGGGATGAATTCAGGGAAGTGGCGGAGGTAAAGGGCGGCTTTGCCTATGCGCACTGGGACGGAACATCCGAAACCGAAGCAAAGATAAAGGAAGAGACCAAAGCCACCATACGTTGCATACCGCTGGACAACGAACCTGAGGAGGGGAAATGCATTTACTCGGGGAAACCTTCGAAGCAACGGGTTTTGTTTGCGGTGGCTTATTAGTGACGAGTAATGAGTAACGAGTGACGAGCGGGATTCGGGTTTTGGGTGTGGTGACACTCCCAAATCACATTACTCAAAACCCACTTATCACTCGTTACTCGTTACTCTTCACTTTTAAAAATTATCATACCAGCTCTTCCTTTTGTTCCACTTCACATCTCTGAGGATGGATGATTTGGCGTTGATCGAAAACGAATAACTCCTTCTTTCCCCGAAAGGTACAATGCTGAAGCGCATTTCCCAGCAGTGCAGATCACGGTGAATGCTGACATTGGTGGTGGAAAAGTCCCGTGAAACGAAATCATAGCCTGTATTCATGCCTATTTTCCATTTGGGGGTAAGGCTGATGTCCCCGCTTAACCGGATGGTGTGGTCAAAAGAAGCGGTTTTTGTCTCTTTGGAGTAACTCCATGAGTAATCCACATTGAGTGACCAGGGAATGTCAAAATCAACATACTCCCCATAATAGCCTGTTGATTCATCGAGGAGATCGAGGGTAGGATTTGATTCATCCGTATATTCCCCCGCATATTCATCCGGAGGAGCGCTTGTTGTGGAAGATGCTGCTTTTTCACCAGCCGCGGACTTTAAATTGAATCCTATGTTGATAAAAGCCCGGGTTGTCCTGAAAAGCTTGCCATTTTCCCGGATCAGGTACTTGTCAATCCGCTGCGTCCGGGAAGAATCCAGGGCGTATGGATTAAATGTGGCGCCAAATCTGACATCGACTTGCTTGGCAAAAAGTTTGGTGGAACCGGTCATGTTAAGCGGTGACCACTTGTAACTTTTGGCAAACGGATTGTGCGATGTTGAAAAGTTCAGGTTATCCAGGATGCTGACCTTTTTGAGCTCGCCGGTGGTGTCATTTTTGGCACGAACCTTCATTTCGAGGTTGTTGTTCAGACTGAGCGATATCGAACCGCTTCGTCCGTTCACCGTGGGTGTGCCGTATATCTGGCCTTCATAAACAGAATACTCTTCAAATCCGGCACGCTGGGTCACCGATCCTGTGTTGGTTGCATTCCGGTAATAATCAGGCATCAGGCCCGACATGTCAGGCGTGAAGCTGAAGGAAGCGCTGGGTGTCATGACATGTCTGACCACTGCAATATAGGAGTTGGGATTTTTTGACTCAAACATGCCGTAAATCTTGGGACTTGCTGATAACCCCAGGGAAGCGGAAAAAGCATGGGCGTAGGTAAACTTGTTGATCGTATCGATCTCATATTTGTTGATAAATACGGAAGTATCGGATGAAACCGGCTTTTTCTCGATATACTTGGAGTAAAGCACGCCACTGTAGTTCACTGAAGGAGTAATGTTAATCAGCTTAAGCAGTTTGATATTCGCCAGAGAGATGGGTATCGAATGTGAAAACCCGTTCCGCATTAAATCCAGGGTCTTTTTCTTAAAGAAGGCTGTATCGGGGGTAGTGATCCTGTTTTCGAGCTTGGCGGCGTAACTCACCTGGATGTTCTCGAACCAGTTGTATTTTCCATCAGCATTGGTTTTGCTCCTGAAAGGATAGATCCTGCTCATGTTAAAGGCCATGCTGGGGAGCGTCATGTTCATGGTGTGGGTTTTGCTGTTTTGGGAATGCTGCAGGTTGGCGGTGAGGTTAAAGGGGCTTCCCTGCCAGGATTTCCTGTAGGAAATGCTTGAGGTTTTGGTGTTGGTCAGATATTCATTGATATCATAACTCTGGTTCTTTTCAAAGGACGTTGTGGAAAAGTTGACACTGGCCGAAAACTGCCGGGAGGGATTGGCCTTTGCATCCTGCGTATGACTCCAGGTGATCCTGAAGTCCTTTGACCTGGAGAAAGTAGGATCATCATTCACCCGGTTGTTGACAAACTCCGCGTTGAACCGGCCGCTGTACCTGTACCTGACCCTGTAAACCGACGAGGCAGTCAATCCCCAGGTACCCCGCGAGTAGATTGATCCCAGGAGGGTGAAGTCAATATGATCATTCAGGGCAAAATACCATCCTCCGCTGCGGAGGTAAAATCCGCGCGTTTTTTCTTCTCCATAGGTTGGAATGAGCAGTCCCGACGACCGGGTAGTTGTATTGGGGAAAAAACCAAAGGGCAGGGCCAGGGGCAAGGGTATATCTTCCAATACCAGGTAAGCCGGTCCGCTTACGATTTTGTCATTGGGAATCGCTATGGCTTTTGTCAGCCGGATATAAAAATGCGGATGCGGGGCATCGCAGGTGGTGTATTTTCCCTTGTTGATGTGTATTTCACCATCTGCAAGCCGTTTGGTGCGTGTGGCATGCAGGTACCCTTCACCCTCCCTGGTGATGATCTGTTTAATGATGCCTTTACGGGTCTCAAAGTTATAACGCAGAGTATCTGAACTGATTTCCTCGTCTCCCTGGGTAAATATGGGTTTGCCGGCGATGTGTCCTGCTGAGTCGACCATTCCGCCGGCTGTGACGGTATTCGAACTCATATCGAATTCGATATAGTCTGATTTCAGGCTGATATTCTGGTAATCAACGGCTGCTTCCTTGTAAAGGTAGGTTTTCTGAGGTCCCACCATAATGATGAAGGAATCTGCAGAAGCATACTTTACAGGAGCTTCCAGTGCATTCTTCTTTTTATCTTTTCCACCGTTGATCAAAGTATCTATCCGGATGCTGTCAACAGTCTGATATACAGAATCGGCGGACAGGGTGATACCTGGCGGCCCTGTCTGCTGTGGTTCCTGTGCGATGGCAACCGTTAAAGGCATACATATGAGAGGGGTAAACAGCAGGAGTCTGGTCAATATCCGGAAAAATGTTGTAATACTTATATTTTGGCAACAGTTTAATAACATATAATTGTTAATTCCCGGAGAATAGCAGCCTATTGAAATCAAAACAGAAATGCTATTTTTGCAAATCAATATATTGGTTACAGGCTGTAAAGCTAATAAAATAACGGGTTGAAATGAACAAAAAATATATAAGGCCCTTCAGAGCTCTCATTTTTAACATTATTTATGCCGGTTTGCTGATCACCTGCCCGGTTTATTCCCAGGAAACCGACAGTGAGTATAAAATCAAAACCGTGATCATTGACGCAGGTCACGGTGGAAAGGATCCGGGATCGCTGGGTAAACAGACTACCGAAAAAGAAATTGTTCTGGCCATAGCCCTGAAAACGGGAAAGTATATTGAAGAAAACATTCCCGGGGTAAAAGTGATTTACACCCGTAAAACGGATACTTTTGTCGAATTGCATAAACGTGCTGCCATAGCCAACACCAATAAGGCTGACCTGTTTATTTCGATTCATGCCAACGGAAATGAAAATGATCTCGTCACAGGCACGGAATCACTGGTATTGGGACTTCACAGGGCCAATGAAAACTTTGAAGTGGCCAAAAAGGAAAACTCGGTAATCCTGCTAGAAGAAGATTACAACGTAAAGTACGAAGGATTTGACCCGAATTCACCGGAATCCTACATCATTTTCTCCCTGATGCAGAACCTGTATTTTGAGCAGAGTATCAATTTTGCAGGCCTTGTGCAGGAACAGTTCAGGGACAGGATTCAGCGCAAGGACCGGGGTGTAAAACAACAGGGCTTGCTGGTTTTGGCGCGTACGTCCATGCCGGGGATCCTGGTGGAAACTGGTTTCATTACCAATCCCGAGGAAGAAAAATACCTGATGTCGGAGCAGGGACAGGACTACATTGCATCAGCGATTTACAGGGCTTTCAAAAGCTACAAAAACCTGATTGAAACAAAAACCTCGTTTGCCATAGCCTCCAGACTGGAAGATGCGCCTTCCGATACCGATCTTATGGCGGATAAGCCGGGTGTCAGGGCGGATTCACAATTGCTGGATGCTGAAAAGGTTCAGCCTCCCCCGGTTCCACCGGTGGAATACAAGATCCAGATCACCGTTTCCTCCAGGCCCATAAAATCCGACTCTCCTCTATTTAAGGGTCTTACCGGGATCTCCGAATACCAAATTGATAATAAATACAAGTATGCGGTTGGCAATAGCAGGACATTCCAGGATGCCCTTGCCTTCAGCAAACAGGTGAAGGAGAAATTCCCCGACGCCTTTATCATTGCCGTGAAGGAAAATAAAATTATCCCACTTGATCAGGCCCTGAAAGAATCACAACCATTCAATCCAAAAAATTAAGCCATGAAGTTTACCAGAGAGTTTAAAATAGGTTTTGTTGCGCTTGTCGCCATTGCTTTGGCGATATGGGGTTTGAATTACCTGAAAGGCATTAATATTTTCAAGTCAACCGACACTTATTATGGTGTTTATAACAATGTCAAGGGTTTGGTCGAAAACGCCGTTGTATACCTGAACGGCTATAAGGTGGGCAACGTGAGCTCCATTGAATTCGACAAAACCAATGTCAGTAATATCACGGTAAAAATATCCCTTGCCCAGAAGATCAGGCTCCTGAAAGGCACAACCATGGTCCTTCGCAGCGGAAGCATAATATCAGGGACCAAGGACGTTGACCTGGTTCTGGGGGACGGACCCGGTTTTCATGATTCTGGCGATACACTCATTTCCTCCGTTCAGGTTGAACTCACCGATTACATCGATCCCATCCGGCAAAAAATTGAATCGCTGATAACCTCTGTTGATACCCTTATGCTGGCTTTGGATGATTTGATGAATAAAGAGACGAGGAAAAACCTTCAGGGAACCATCGCCAATCTCAACGGCGCCACTGCATCGCTCAGGCTCTCCCTCCAGCCATCGGGAGCCCTCAACCAGTCGCTCAGCAACCTCTCACTGGTAACCGACAATCTCAGGAAGAGCAATGAGGATATTTCCGCCATGCTTCGGAATTTTGCAGCCATATCCGATACCCTGAAGCAATCCCGACTGAAGGAGCTTATCGCACATGCCGACTCAACATTTGCCCTCACCGCTGACCTGTTCACGCTGATAAACAGTGGTGAAGGCACCGCAGGGCAGCTTGTGATGAATGACTCGCTTTATAACAGCCTGAACAGCGCCTTGACCAGTCTGGATTCCCTTTTAATTGACCTTCGTGAACATCCTAAACGGTACGTGCATCTCTCTGTTTTCGGGAAAAAGGATAAATAGTTTTCATTCACAGTATTTTAACGAAAAACTTCGCGACAATTTTCTGAGTTATTAACATGGAGGAAAAACCGCATATTTTATTATTTAGAATTATTCCAAACAGGTAAAGCGTAAAATTTTAAATCAATACTTTAACTACATCCCACTAATATCTTAAACACCAATTTCATGGTAGGAAAAGTTTATCAAGTGATTGATTTACAGTAATATATTTATTTCTAAAAAAAGTTAAAATATTAAATGGCTGAACGCAAAATTGATAAGGACTTTCCGGAATAATCAAGCGAAAAATGATTTTTTTTTTATTTTTTTTTTCACAATCTTGCTAATAGAAAAAGTAGCGCCTGAAAAATCTCTATTCAACAATAACATAACCCTATAGAAATGCACAAAGAGGTCTGGAATAATTGTTTGAAAATTATAAAAGACAACGTTCCTTCTATTAGTTACCGCACCTGGTTTGAGCCCATTGTCCCGCTCAGATTGGAAAACAAAGTTCTCACCATTCAGGTTCCCAGTCCCTTCTTCTATGAATACCTCGAAGAAAAATACATTGATATCATCAGTAAAACCCTGAGGAAAGAACTCGGCTATGAAGCCAAACTGGAATACAGCATTGTTATGGAGAATCCGGGACAATCTTCTTCCAGGCTTTACACCATTAAATTGCCGGCAAAGAACCAGATTGAGATCAGGAATAATCCGGTAAGTGTGCCGATGAATATCGAGGAGAATGCCATCAAGAATCCTTTCATCATACCGGGGATCAAGAAAATGAATATTGATCCACGCCTGAATGCCGAATATTCTTTTGAGAACTTTGTAGAGGGTGAATGCAACCGGCTTGCCAGATCTGCCGGTTTTGCCGTATCCAACAACCCGGGCGGAACAGCATTCAATCCATTGCTTATATACGGAGACAGCGGTTTGGGCAAAACCCATCTTGCACAGGCCATTGGTATCGAAATCAAGGATAAGTTCCAGGACAAGACTGTTTTATATGTTCCGGCAAACCGCTTTCAAACGCAGTTTGTCGAGGCTATTCGCAACAACACCAAGAATGATTTCCTTCATTTCTACCAGATGATTGATGTTCTCCTCATCGATGATGTGCATGAATTTGCCGGTAAGGAAAAGACGCAGGATATCTTTTTTCACATATTCAATCACCTTCACCAATCGGGTAAACAGTTGATTCTCACTTGTGATAAGCCGCCGGTTGAGTTGCAGGGACTTGAGCAGAGGCTCCTGTCGAGGTTTAAATGGGGATTATCTGCTGATCTGCAGATACCCGATTACGAAACAAGGGTAGCTATCCTGAAACAGAAGACTTACAAAGACGGCATTGTTCTGCCCGAGGAGGTTGTTGAATACATAGCCACCCATATAACCGACAATGTGAGGGAGCTCGAAGGCGCCCTGATCTCCCTGCTTGCCCAAAGCACGCTGAATAAAAAGGAGATTACCCTGAACCTGGCCAAAGAAATGATCGATAAGCTGATCAAAAATACCAAGCGGGAGGTTTCCATCGATTATATCCAGAAGGTGGTATGCAATTATTTTGATGTTCCGGTGGATTCACTGCAGTCCAAGACCAGGAAAAGAGAAATTGTGCAGGCACGGCAGGTGGCCATGTATTTTTCGAAAAATCTCACAAAATCTTCGCTGGCCACCATTGGATCGCAAATAGGGGGGAAGGATCATGCCACGGTGCTGCATGCCTGTAAAACAGTGAATAACCTGGTGGAAACCGACAAGCAGTTTAAAAACCAGATAGAAGAAATTGAAAAGAAGCTTAAATTCTGAGTTTACAAAGGTTCATCTGATGAACCTTTTTTTTTACCTGCACCCGGGCTATGGATGATACATACAGAACACTTGAAAGGACAGCCGAAGGGATCTTCCGCGACCGGAACAGCCGGTTTCTGGCTTTTGGCTTTCCGGTAAGTACCTCAGAAGAAATAAGCAGTATACTGGATGGTATCCGGAAAAAATACCATGATGCCAGGCATCATTGTTATGCTTACAGGCTTGGCATTGCAAAGGATATCTACAGGATGAACGATGACGGTGAACCCTCCGGTACTGCCGGCAAACCCATATACGGACTATTGGTGTCACACGACCTTACCGATACCTTGGTGGTGGTTGTCAGGTATTTTGGCGGTACCCTGCTGGGTACAGGTGGACTGATCCATGCATACCGGTCGGCTACCGAAAACATGCTTTCCCAGGCGTCCTTCATCGATAAATTCGTTGAAGATCATTACCGGATAAGTTTTCCCTATGAAAGGCTTAATGCGGTGATGCGGATTCTGAACGATGAAAATGTAATTCCGCTCCATCCTGAGTATGCAGCGGATTGTTCCATGCATCTCACCATCAGAAGGAGTTTGTCGAAGAAAGTGGCAGCGCGGTTGTCAGTTATTCCGGAACTGTTGTTGAATCCGGTGTAAATGAACGATTAAAGTCATTGCGCAGAAGAATAAAAAGCAATACCTTATATCCTGATTTTTTAAAACAATTGATAATGAAAAATAAAAGCCTGGTTTCAATCACAGATTACTCAAAGGATGAATACCTGAAGATATTATCCCTGGCAGATGAGTTTGAAAAAAGTCAGGATTCCTCCATTTTAAAAGGCAAAGTAGTGGCTACACTCTTCTTTGAACCTTCCACCCGAACCAGGCTGAGTTTTGAAAGTGCAGTGCTGAAAATGGGCGGCAGAGTGATCGGGTTCAGCGATTCCAGTTCTTCGAGCGTTACAAAAGGGGAAACCTTATATGATACAATCAAGATTGTCAGCAATTACTGTGACCTCATCGTGATGCGTCATCCGCTGGAGGGAGCAGCAAGGTTTGCCAGTGAACTTACCGGTATACCTGTTATAAATGCAGGGGATGGCGCTAACCAGCACCCTACGCAAACGCTGCTCGACCTGTATTCGATATCCAAGACACAGGGAACACTGGATAATTTGACGATTTTCATGGTCGGGGACCTTAAATACGGACGCACTGTGCATTCCCTGTTGATGGCCATGTCACAGTTCCAGACCACTTTTCATTTCATATCGCCCGATGAACTTAAAATGCCTGAAGAATACAAATATTATCTGAATTGCCTGGGCTTGAAATATGCAGAGCAAAAAGATTTCAGCAGCAACATCGAAACAGCGGATATCATTTATATGACCCGGGTGCAGAAGGAGAGATTTTCAGACCCCATTGAATACGAAAGAACGAAGAACGCCTATGTGCTGAAGAACAAAATGCTCGAAGGCACAAAAGATAACATGAAGGTGTTGCATCCCCTTCCCCGTGTGAATGAAATTGATCAGGATGTGGATCTGAATCCCAAAGCCTATTACTTTACCCAGGCATTAAATGGAGTATTTGTTCGCCAGGCGATCATTGCCTCCATTCTCGGTTTGAAATAATTCAAAAGCATACAATACATGTTGCACATGAAAGACAAAAAGCTTGAAGTGAGTGCCATTGAAAATGGCACCGTCATCGATCATATTCCGGCCAAAGCATTGTTTAAGGTGATTTCAATTCTTGGTCTCGACAAATTCGACAAACAGATCACCTTTGGCACAAACCTCGACAGCAAAAAGCTGGGCAAAAAAGCCATTGTCAAATTGTCGGATACTTTTTTCCTGGACAAAGAAATCAATAAAATAGCACTGGTAGCGCCACAGGCCAAGTTAAACATCATCCGGGATTATACCGTGGTGGAAAAGAAAGTTGTGGAAGTTCCGGAGGAGATTATCGGGATTGCCAAATGCATGAATCCGAAATGCATCACGAACAATGAAAAAATCGTGACCAGGTTTCAGGTAGTTTCACGCCGGGAGGTCAAACTGAAATGCCATTATTGTGAGAAAATAACGGACCAGGAGCACATCGAAATTATCTGAGCGGGACCGGCATTATCTGATCCGGTTATAGGAATTCACCAGCATTTCATCATGCTGGATACTCCTGTAAGCCATTACATTCATTACCAGCGCAAGGGCCGGAAAAACAGCTGCCAGCCTCCATGTATGTCTTAAGGTGTCAAGCGAATGCATCGCACTGTTATAATGTATGATCAGGATGATAATCAGAATCAGTATTAAGACACCATTCAGCAAACAAATTCTCATCTGCTTAATCCTGTGGTGAAAAAGAAAAATATTTGACAGGCTTAACAAACCTGTAATAAACACCAGCATAATCACGGAAATTGTTTTTTTATATACTGAAGTGCTTTCCCCGGCCTGGCTATATTCAATCTTGTGGGCATGAAAATTGAGAATCTGCCCGTCCTTAAGGGAAATAAACGCATAAGGCCGGACCAGGAAAAAGCTCATCAGTATAGTGACAAGCAACAGGTAAACGGATTGAACTCGCTGGATCATGATGGGGTAATTAGTGAATTCAAAAGTATTAAAATTTTCTGTTTGAGATATTGTGTTAACAAATTGTTTATGAAAGAATTTTGAATTTGGATAATTTTGCATCCGGCAACGTCTACTGGTATGGAAAGAAATGAAATACAAGCCATGATCTCATTGCTCGACGATACTGACAATGAGGTAATCATTACAGTAACAGGTAATTTACTGAAGCAAGGTTCAGGAATTATCCCTGACCTGGAAAAGGCCTGGGAAGGTACACTGGATGAAAAGCTGCAGATCCGCCTGGAAAACCTGATACAGGATATTCAGTTCAACGGGGTCAGGGACGACCTGAACCGCTGGATAAAAACAGGTGCGGAATATATCCTGGAGGGGGCCATCTACATTGCCAGATTTCAGTTCCCGGAACTCAATGTCTCTAAAATAAACGAAGAAATCGAAAGCATACGGAAGGATGTATGGATTGAGATCAACAGCAATCTGACCGCACTGGAAAAAGTCAAGATTTTGAATTACGTGATATTTGATCTGCATAAATTTTCCCGTAACAATGCAGATTTCTATTCTCCCCAGAATTCCTATATCAATCAGGTAATTGAAACCCGCAAAGGAAATCCGATCTCACTCTCCATTGTATATCTGTCAGTGGCCTGGAAGCTCGGATTACCCATTTACGGGGTAAATCTTCCCAAGAATTTTATCCTGGCCTATAAGGATGAATACAGGCACAGGGATGCTGCCGATGAATCGGAGGATATTCTTTTTTATATTAATCCTTACAACCGGGGAGCGGTTCTTGGCAGAAGGGAAATCGATTACTTCATTACGCAACAGCAGTTAAAACCCCACCCATCGTTTTACATTCCCTGCTCAAACCGCGATATTATTATCAGGCTGATCAATAACCTGATACTCTCCTTCGAGAAGCTGGGTTATGCGCAAAAAATTACCCGGATGAAAGAGCTTCTCCGGGTAGTGGAATCTTAGGTCTGACAATACGCCCTTCGACTCCGCTCAGGGTGACCGGCGTGTCATGCTGAGCGGAGTCGAAGCATTACTTGGCATAGCTAACCGCCCTGGTTTCCCGGATCACGGTTATCTTGATCTGTCCGGGATAGGTCATTTCATCCTGGATCTTTTTGGCAATCTCGTAAGAGAGGCTGTCGGCTTCCTTATCTGAGACCTTCTCGCTGCCCACAATTACCCTGAGCTCCCTGCCGGCCTGTATAGCGTATGTTTTCATGACACCCGGATACGAAAGAGCAAGTGATTCAAGGTCTTTAAGCCTTTTGATATAGGATTCAACCACTTCGCGGCGTGCGCCTGGTCTTGCACCTGAGATGGCATCGCAAACCTGCACAATGGGTGAGATCAAGGTGGTCATTTCAACTTCATCGTGATGGGAACCGATGGCATTGCAGATTTCCGGTTTCTCTTTGTATTTCTCAGCCAGTTTCATGCCAAATACAGCATGGGGCAATTCCGGTTCATCATCCGGAACCTTGCCGATATCATGCAAAAGACCGGCGCGTTTGGCAAGTTTCGCGTTTAAGCCCAGTTCTCCGGCCATGATGGCGCATAAATTGGCGACTTCGCGGGAATGTTGCAGCAGGTTTTGTCCGTATGACGAACGATATTTCATTTTGCCCACCAGCCTGATCAGGTCGGGATGCAAACCATGAATGCCCAGGTCGATGGTGGTTCTTTTACCCACTTCAACAATTTCTTCTTCAACCTGCTTTCTGACTTTTTCCACCACTTCCTCAATGCGGGCCGGGTGAATACGGCCGTCGGTCACCAGCAGATGAAGGGCAAGACGCGCAATCTCCCTGCGAACAGGATCAAATGCCGAAAGAATGATGGCCTCGGGGGTGTCATCCACAATGATTTCAACACCGGTGGCTGCCTCAAGGGCCCTAATATTACGACCTTCCCGTCCGATTATCCGGCCCTTGATCTCATCGCTCTCGATGTTAAAGACCGTAACCGAATTTTCAATGGCGGTTTCAGAAGCAACCCGCTGAATAGTCTCCACAACGACTTTCTTGGCTTCACGGCCCGCGGTCATTTTTGCCTCTGCCATAATCTCATTTACGTAGGAGATGGCCTGAACTTTTGCCTCTTCACGCAAGGACTCCATGAGCTGGTTCTTGGCATCTTCAGCTGAAAGCCCCGAAATGGCTTCGAGTTGTTCAACCTGCTGCCTGTGAGCTTTTCCCAGTTCTTCTGAGCGCTTCTCCAGCAAACTGAGCTGCGTATTCATGTTTTCACGCATAGCATCGAGCTCATTGCGTGTACGCTGCTGTTCTTCGATTTTCTGAGACAGCTGCATTTCCTTTTGATTCAACCGGTTTTCGGTAGCGCTGATCTTGCTGTTCTTTTCATTAATGTATCTCTCATGCTCGGTTTTCAGCTGCAGAAACTTTTCCTTGGCCTGCAGCATTTTGTCCCTTTTTTGCGCTTCACCTTCAATTTCTGCATCTCTCAGAATGGTTTCTCTTTTTTTCTTCAACGCGAAATTCCAAAGAAAATAAGAAAGGCCTGTACCTGCTAAGAAGCAAATGGTACCAACCAGCAAGCCTTTCACAAGGATTAATGTATCTGTAAGTATGATCATTGGATCTGTTATTATTGATGTTTATAAATAAAAAAACCCGCATACATTTCTCCATATGTTGATAAAACCCCAAAACAAAATGGGTGGAGAGACCAATATGTTTCGAACTTCCAATGTCCTGCATTACTGCAGAATTCCCGGTTAAACCGGGAATATGGCCTGTTCTTGACATGCTGAGCGATTCTCCAATTTAGTAAGTGTTGAGTTTCACAGCATTTGTAAGAAACTATGCGGGCTATGCTTTTCCAGTCAAAGAACGAATATTACTCTCCTTTCAGATACTCCTCAAGCTCTTCATTCAGTTCCTGCAATCTATGTTCGAAGGGTTGCGTATCGAACTTGTCTTCCATCTCAATTACCCTTGTCACAAACTGCAGGGCAGCCATTGCCAAAAAATCCTGTACATCCTTATCCAGATACCGCTGCTTGTATTGCAAAACCTTCTCATTAATCAATCTGGCAGCTTTTCTGATTTTTTCTTCATCCTTTCTTTCTATTTTAAGTGGATAATACCGGTCCGCTACATTTACTTTAATTGACAGTTTATCATCCATAGCAAGGGTCCAAGCTTTATCGGTTCAAGAGAGCAATACATTTATCAATCTCCCGCACGATTCTGTTTACCTGTAATTTCGTTGTGTGTACTTCTTCACCAGGCACTGAAGATAACACTTTTGCTATTTTAAGATTTTCGTATTTCTTATCCAGATCTTCCAGTTTATTCTCGAGTGATGCGATCCGTTCATTCAACTCCTCGTTTTTTTTGAGAAGCTCGCTGTTTCTGCTTTTTTGGTCTTCGTAAAGCCCGATAACGGATTTTATTCTCTGTCTCAGACTGGAAAATATTTCATCAATTTTTGAATCCATTCAATACAAAGATAGACTCTATTTTTGTTTCCTGAAAGTAAATATACTATTTTGTTATTTATTCAATTCACAAAAATAAAATATTAATAATAGCTTTACATACCTTGTGCAACAACATTAACAGCAATTAAAGATATGCATTCTATTTCAAAGTACTTATTCCTTTCCGGTGTATTTATCAACACAGCGCTGAATGCGCAGAATCCGGTAAGGGAATCAGCCCGACCCTATAACTATGCCGCCCCTACCGATATTCCCATGATTCTTTCGGGGAATTACGGCGAAATCCGGTCGACTCATTTTCATGCCGGAATTGACATAAAAACACAACAAATTGAAGGGAAAAATGTTCTGGCGGCAGACGATGGCCATATTTACCGCATCGTTGTCCAGACCGCAGGCTATGGCAAAGCATTGTACCTGAAACATGCCAATGGCCAGGTGACTGTATATGCCCACCTGCAGCAATTCATTCCTTCCGTTGAGAAATTTGTCAGGGCAGAGCAATACCGCCGGAGGTCCTACGAAGTGGATCTTTATCCGAAATCAGACCTGTTTCCGTTCATCAAGGGAGATTTAATCGGATTATCCGGAAATTCGGGTAATTCTGCAGGGCCACACCTGCATTTTGAAATTCGTGACAGGTCTTCTGTTCCGCTTAACGTGCTGCGTTACGGATTTGATATCGCTGATAAAATTCCTCCCAGGATCCAGTGGCTTGCTGTTTATCCGCTGGATGAACAAAGCGCTGTAAATGGTTCAAACGAGAAACTGCTTTTGCCTGTTTCCGGTAAAAACGGAAATCATTCCCTCGCTGCCAATACTGTTCAGGTTAGCGGTACAATAGGCCTGGGCATAGAAACCTATGATTTCCTCAACAATTCGCAGAATGAATGCAGTCCCAATACGATCACTCTCAGCGTGGATGGGAAGGTGATGTTTTCATGCCGTTTCGACAGCATTCCTTTTTCAATGGGTCCTTATGTCAACGGTCATATCGACTATGATGAAAAAAAGAGATCGGGGATCGTCATTCAGAAGCTTTACCTGGAGCCCAATAATAAGCTCGGCATATATAAAGTGGCAATCAACAGAGGTTTTCTGAATTTCCGCGATACCCTGAAACACGTTGCCCGAATTACTGTAAGGGATACATACGGAAATGAATCGGTGCTTCCTTTCAACCTTCAGGCTACTGACCGCGTTTTTCAGCCCGGGGAAGAAACCGTTGATCCTACGGTGGTTGGCACGTATCGGTACGATACACTGAATGTATTTGAAAACAGGGATATCCGTGTTGTAATACCGAAGAATGCTTTGTTCAACCACATTGGATTTCAGTATGCGCAATTTACTAATGACAGCTGCAAATGGTCGCTGGTTCATCAGGTTCACAATGAATATACGCCATTGCTGAAGTCCTTCATCCTGTCTGTTAAACCTGCGCATCTGCCTGTATATCTCCAGGAAAAAGCGCTTATTGCCAGCCCGGGTCCCAAAGGGGAATGGATCAGCCAGGGCGGTGCTTACAAAAATGGTTTTGTCACTGCCCAGGTGAGAGTATTTGGCCGGTTTTTCATTGCGGTTGATACGCTGAATCCCATCATCATCCCTGTATCCTTTAGGGCAGGCAACCGGTATGCACAGGGCCAGGCATTGACTTTCAAGATCACCGACAACCAGTCGGGGATCCGGAAATACAACGGGTATATTGATAAAAAGTGGGCTTTGTTTGAATACGATGCCAAAAATGATATGTTGTCCTATAGCATTGATGAAGCAAGGCTTGAAAAAGACAGGTCACACCTGCTTGAGATTATCGTGACGGATGACAAAGACAACACAGCCAGTTTCAGGGGAGAGTTTTTTTACTAACACCGGAAGTAATCACCATTGTAAGCACCATGAAATCTTATACGGTTGTCGGAATGATGTCAGGTACAAGTCTCGACGGCATGGACCTGATACTTTGCAGGTTTCACAAAGAGTTGCAGAATTGGAAGTACCGGATTCTCAGTGCGGTAACCTATTCATATCCCGGGGATTGGAAGAAGAAGCTCAGTGAAGCCGCAATGCTCGATGCAGGTGCTTTTTTAATGCTTCACCAGGAATACGGAAGGTACATCGGCGATCAGGTAAATCGATTCATGGCCACTTACCCCCGGAAAGTTGATCTGGTAGCCTCGCATGGTCACACCATTTTTCATCAGCCCGACCGGGGATTTACCTTTCAACTGGGATCAGGCGCCACCCTGGCAGCTCGTTGCAGGATTGATACGGTCTCGGATTTTCGTACTTTCGATGTGGCATTGGGCGGACAGGGCGCGCCCCTTGTACCCGTAGGCGATGAACTCCTTTTTGACACTTACAGGTTTTGTCTCAACCTGGGAGGTTTTGCCAACATTTCAAATCGTAACGATCAGATGAGGATAGCCTGCGATATTTGTCCGGTCAATATAGTTGCCAATCACCTGGCGCAGCGGAAAGGACAGGAATTCGACAGGAACGGGATCATGGGCAGTCACGGAAAAATGGTTCCTAAGCTTGTTGAGGAGCTGAATGATCTCGAATACTATGCCAGGCCGGCACCAAAATCACTGGGACGTGAATGGGTGGAAACCTCCTTTATGCCGGTGATGAACAAGTACGATCTCGAACCCGGGGATCTGCTCCGCAATGCATACGAACACATGGCCATTCAGATCAGCAGGTATATTAACGGCCATGAAGCCGGAGAGGTTCTTGTTACCGGGGGAGGGGCCTTCAATAGTTATTTGATGGAGCTCCTGCAGCAAAAATCAAATTCAGTTTTATGCATGCCGGATAATCAACTCGTCAAGTTTAAAGAGGCGCTCATTTTTGCCTTTCTGGGAATGCTCAGGTACCGTAATGAAATTAACTGCCTGTCGAGTGTTACCGGCTCAGAAAAAAACTCTTCATCAGGAATTGTCCACCTCTACAATCAGGAGTGAGAATAAAAGGAGAGGGTAGTGGCCTTAAAAAAAGTATGGGTGAGTCCATTTCAGAACTCACCCAACTTTAACCCTAACTACAAAAAAACAAACTAATTATTAACTAAAACTACTAATTATGAAAATTCAACTCTAGCTTTTCTAATCTTGTTTTACTGATAATGATCAGTTACTTTTTCAAAAATTAAACATTATTTTTATCCGCAAATCTCAATACTATGACAAACAAAATTCTTGCCACACTTATTCTTTTTTTATTTTTAGTAAGTGAGAATGTGTTTCCCTGTACTAATTTTTTGGTGACAAAGGGAGCTACCAAAGACGGATCAACGATGATATCCTATTCTGCCGATTCACATGTGCTGTATGGCGAATTGTATTATTATCCGGCCAGGGACTATCCTGCAGGGGCCATGGTAGATGTGAAGGAGTGGGACACCGGCAAATGGCTTGGAAAAATTCCCCAGGTACGCCATACATATTCTGTCGTCGGCAATATGAATGAGCATCAGCTTGCCATTGGAGAAACCACTTACGGAGGTCGTTCGGAATTGTTTGACAGCACCGGTATTATGGATTATGGCAGCCTGATTTATATGGGATTGCAGCGCGCAAAAACAGCCCGGGAGGCTATCAGCGTAATCGGCAAGCTCATGGCTGATTATGGATATTGCAGCAGTGGCGAGTCATTTTCAATAGCTGACCCCAATGAGGTCTGGATTATGGAAATCATTGGCAAAGGTCCCGGGAATAAAGGCGCTGTATGGGTTGCCCTGAAAGTACCTGACGGTTATGTATGCGGACATGCCAACCAGGCCAGGATCACTACTTTCCCGCTGAATGATCCGGACAATTGTATATATGCTCCGGATGTGATATCCTTTGCACGAAGCAAAGGTTATTTTACCGGTTCTGATGAAACTTTCAGCTTTTCCGACGCTTATGCTCCGCTTGATTTCAGCGGGGTCAGATTTTGCGATGCCCGTGTATGGTCCGGATTCAGAAAAATTGCGGATGGCATGGACGAATACACGGATTATGCCACCGGTAAAAACCTTCATCATCGCATGCCCTTGTGGGTAAAAGCAAACAGGAAGCTGGGCGTTGAAGATGTAATGAGCATGATGCGCGATTATTACCAGGGTACACCGCTTGACATGACAAACGATATCGGTGCCGGCCCAAACAAGGTTATTGTTCGTTGGAGACCCATGACATGGACCGTTGATGGTGTTACCTATCTGAATGAGCGTGCCATATCCACCCAACAGACGGGTTTTTCCTTCGTTACCCAGTCCCGTTCATGGCTGCCTGATCCGGTTGGCGGTATCCTTTGGTTTGGCATGGATGATACCTACAGCACGGTTTATACGCCCATGTATTGTGGCATGAAATCAATTCCACCCTCCTTTGCCGTTGGTAATGGCGCTATGATGGAATTCAGTCCCGATGCCGCATTCTGGGTTTTCAACCAGGTATCGAATTTTGCCTATACAAGGTACAACATGATGATACCGCATATCCAGGAAAAGCAAAAACAACTTGAGAGCAGGTACATTGCCGAGATCAATACCATTGATAAGACCGCTGCATCCTTGTATAAGAAGAGCCCGAAAAAAGCCGTGCAATACATCACCGATTATTCAGTGAAAGCGGGTGAACAAACGGTTGCCGAGTGGAAAAAGCTGTATGCCTTCCTGTTCACCCGGTATATGGATGGCAATGTTAAAACAAAAATCGAAGGGCAGCAGAACCCGAAGGTTGAACAGCCCGGTTATGATGAAGCCTGGTACAGGCAGGTTGCAAAGGATGCCGGTGAAAGGCTGAAGGTGCCGGAGGGAGCGGGGCATTGAGTTGCAGCGGCAGCAGCAGTGGCAGTAAGAAGTAAAAAGTAAAAAGTAAAAGGTAAAAAGTAAACTGTAAGAAACCCTTCAAGTCAATAGCCCCAGCCTTTAGGCTGGGGTTTAAATGTGACAAAATTTTATTTATGGGGTTTTAACCCCAACAGGAGATACATTAAATATCATCTCACCATTCACCATTCACCATTCACCATTCACAATTCACAATTCACTTCGTCGCATTCTCCAGCTTCCTCATGATGCTGAATATAAAAGCACCGGAAATAAGGCAGCAGATGATGAATATACCCCAGAGCTGCCACAAAGCGAGCTTGCTCCAGCCAATGCTGCCGACTACCAGCAGTTTATTACCCACTGCCGTGGCCAGCAGCCAGCCACCCTGCATCAATCCCTGGAAACGGGGTGGGGCGACCTTGGAAACAAAGGATAATCCCATCGGACTCAGGAATAGTTCCGCAACGGTAAGTATCAGGTAACTGTTGATAAGCCAGTAGGGAACCACCCTGGATGAATCGGGAACGGGGTTGTAATTCAATTTCCCCATTTCATCCACGAATTGCAGTTCCCTGGGAGAAATCAAATTCAAGGAGGCAATGAGAATGACCAGAAAACCGAAAGCGGCAATGATCATACCCATACCTATTTTCCTGGGAGTTGAAGGTTCGGCGTTTTTATTGCGAAGATAAGCAAAAAGTGCCATGACGGGGAAAGTCAGCACCACAATGAACAAAGGATTGAATGATTGAAAAACTTCGGGAGCGATCAGGTTCTGCTCAGGCAGGCCACTGATCTTGTGGTACGTGAGATAACCCAAACCCAGGAACATGGCCAGTCCGAGCAATTTGATCATGGATTTCTTCATGCCGAATACAAGATACACTCCTGCCAGCGCTCCTATAAAGGTAAGCATGGTATACAGGTTAAAGAAAATGCTTGTAAACCTGCCCACTTCCTTTACCGTATAGTCCCTGGCAAATAAAGTAAGCGTAAGGCCGTTCTGGTGAAAGGACATCCAGAAAAAGATCACAACCACAAATACGAGAAGCAGGGAAATGATCCTCGGGCGTTCCTCCCTGGTAGAGTATTGGATAATGTAAAAAGCAAAGGCCACGAAGAGCCCGAAGGGGAATGACAGGTCAATATTGCGCGTAAGCAGGTAAAAGGCAGCTGTAACGAGAACACCCAGACCTAATGCTATGCCAACGGCAGCAGGTCTTGTTACTGATTTTTCAGGTTGACCGGCATTGTCCGATGCGACAGGCTTTGCTGATCTTTCCTTGGCCGGCAGGTGCCGGTTAAAAATCACATAAACCAAAAGCGACAGGATCATGGCACCGGCGGCAACAGCAAAGGCATAATTATAACCCCTGGAGAAGGCTTCCAGGTAATGGGTGACGAAAGCCGGCAGATCACTGACAGGTTGCCCGCTCACCTGATCCGCCAGGGCCTGAAACTTATCCAGGTCATTGAGTTCCCCGCGCAAATAGGCGTGGCACATTTCGGGCAGACTGCCGTCATGCAGAAATCCCTGCGTTTTTAAAAACCAGTCCCTGACACGCGTTGCCACGAAAGGGGCGAAAAAAGCACCCACGTTAATACCCATATAAAAAATCATATAGGCTGTATCACGAACCTTGCTGTATCTTTCATTGTCGTACATTTGTCCGACAACAGCCTGCAGGTTACCCTTGAACAAGCCATTGCCCAGAGCAATCGTAAATAGTCCAATAACTGTAATGGTCAATGACATTCCTGGTACGGCAACAATGGTATAACCTGCAAACATCACTATGATGCCTGCCAGGATAACCAGCTTATATTTGTTGGTAGCATCAGCAATGATGCCCCCTAATAATGCAAGTCCGTAAATCGCGAAATAAAACCAGCTGTAATAACTGCCGGCCTGCTCAACTGACAGTCCGTATTTTGCCTGCAGAAAAAGCACCAGTATAGCCATCATGGTATAAAAACCAAATCGTTCTCCCATATTGGAGAAAAAGGCAACATATAGTCCTTTCGGATGTCCTTTGAACATAAGTCAGAGTTTTAGTTGATGTATAAAAATTCGATCTACGGCAATTATTTAAATACAATAAACCGGTTCCTGTAAAGCTGTCGCAGGAATTCAGTAACCCTCAGGTCCGCCGAATCATCTGCATTTAATGGAGATGCGCCGGAATTGCTGAGGAGATTACATATCTCTTCTGTATTCCTTATTCCGTCAATCAGCAACCAGACTTTGCTACCCGTTTCATCGAGATGGATCCGGAAATATTTGGAACGGTTTGCCGGAATAAGCCATTTACGCATCCATTCGCTTTTGAACTTGGGTATCGTCAATGTAATCTTATCCCCCTCCCGGTTGAATTCCGTGATATTCCGGACAGGGACCATATCCAAAAAATTCTTCTTCGGTTTGCGTAAAAGCATAGGATAATTCCCTTGTTAAACCGATTCAGTATCTACACCGCTGCAGTCGGCGGAACCGGTGCATCGGCTTTACCTGCATTTCTGACCGGTATCCGGATCAGGACCACCGCAATGAGAGCCAGTACAATAAGGCTGATCCAGAACGGAGGATGCTGGAAGAAGGAGAAAATGTCATACAGGAATACGTCACCTACGGCAAAAATGGCGATGACAAGTCCCATCAGCGCTTCTCCGGCAATAAGTCCTGAAGCCAGCAGTATCCCGATATTTTCCACATTGGTCCGCTGAGCCAGCGAGAATTTACGTTTTTCGGAAACGGAATCCACGGCGCCTTTGATGATTCCGCCCAGGAAAATGGCGAATGTTGTATCCAGGGGCAGGTACATTCCCACACAAACCAGCATGGGACTTTTGACCTGCATCATGATAAAACCGACTCCCATGAGCATTCCTGCGATGATGAGAGGCCATGCCATTTGTCCGCCCACAATTCCCCTCGACAGGATGGCCATCAGGCTTGCCTGCGGAGCAGAGAGGTTTTTACTCCCAAAACCGCCGTCATATCCTTCACGTACACCCTTGGCAATGTCACCGTCGTTCAGAAACACCAGAACACCGAACATGACCGCGCCGGAAAGCACAACACCGATGATATCACCAATCTGCATGCGCCAGGGAGTTCCTCCGAGAATGTGCCCGGCTTTCAGATCCTGCAACATTTCACCGGCAACGGCAGCTGACACGCATACAATGGCTGCTACGGCAAGAACCGAAGCAACTCCTTCGTTGCCTGTGACTCCCAGGGCCACCATGATCAGGGCGGTAACAACCAGAGCGGTCAGGGTCAATCCGGATATCGGGTTATTGCTCGATCCCATCAAACCTACGAGATAGCCCGAAACAGCAGCAAAAAAGAAAGCGAGAATAATCATCACTGTGGCGGCAACGAATGCTACAAGCGCAGAAGTTTCGAAGATATAGAATGTAATGCCAAAGGTAAGCAAGGCAACCAGACCGATTCCGATCAATATCCAATTGAAATTGATGTCCTTTTCATTCCGCGGCGTGTCTACCTTTTGACCTGAGGCGGCTTTTTTTACATCGCCAACCGAGCGGGCTATACCTGCAGTAAGGCTCTTGCGCATTTTCCAGAGGGTATAGATGGCGCTTACAAGCATACCGCCAATGGCAATGGGGCGTACGATAAACCGCCAGATTGAATAAAAAGAATCCACCCATACTTTGTTAGTAGCCGCATCGGCGGTGAGCGAAGGATCACTTGCCATTAAGGCTGAAGCCATGGCATTCAGGTCGAAGGAGGGAGCAAGGAAGTACAATATCATGGGAGTCAGCAATCCCCATGCGATCATCCCACCGCTGAAGTTCAGTGATGCCAGTTTGGGGCCGATGATATAACCCACGCCCATGTAAGCAGGACTTATTCCCGGCGAACCGAGCATCATACCTCCCTGTCCGGTATAATTGGTGCTGGCAACAGTTTGCCTGGCAAAAACAATAAATTTTTCCCAGTATACAGCAAAAAGCTTTATTTCGCCGAGGAGTTTTACCATGGCTCCAAAGATCATGGCTCCGAACAGGAACATGGAATTGCCGCCGCTCGTTTGTCCCGCCTTATGTATTTCCGCAGCAGCAACAGATTCGGGAAATGGCAGTTCCGTGTCTTCCACCATTACACGGCGCAATAAAGCGACAAACATGATTCCCAGTATGCCGCCGGCGATCAGAATCAGCGTTGAAGTGATATAATGCCCGGGGGTGAAAAAAGGATCCCACAGGCCGGCGACAAAAAATGCCGGAAGCGTGAAAATCGCACCTGCAGCAACCGACTCCCCGATGGACCCTACCGTACGGGCAAAGTTTTCCTCGAGAATGGAACCCTTCATGGCTTTCAGCAGGGCCATACCAATGACCGCTGCCGGATAGGTTGCCGCAATCGTCATACCTGCCTTCAGGCCAAGATAAGCGTTGGCAGCTCCAAGCACCACGGCCATGATCAATCCGATGATCAAAGCCTTTACCGAGAATTCGGTCATGCTGGTATCAGGGGATACAAAGGGAATGTATTTCTTGTTGTCGCTCATAATGTTAGTTTTATGCCTGCCGGAGCAGAATTATCCTCAAATATAAAAATCTTTTTCAACCGCAATCATGATGTTTGTCGCTCGTCATTCTTCAAATTTTGAAAAGCGTTCACTCCTGGAAAAGAAAAAATTGCATTCTATCTCTGCGTTCTCATCGCTGTCGGATCCATGCACAGCATTGCGCTCGATATTTTCAGCAAACAGTTTCCGGATGGTCCCTTCCTCAGCTTTTGCCGGATCTGTTGCACCCATGAGCCTTCGGTAATCTGCCACGGCATTCTCCTTTTCAAGTATTCCCACAACAACGGGGCCTGAAGTCATGAAACTTACCAGGCTTTCGAAAAAGGATTTTTCCTTGTGAACCGAATAGAAATGATCAGCATGATAACGATCGAGCTTAAGGAGCCTCAAGGCTGCAATGTGGAATCCGTTTGCATTAATTTTTGCCAGGATGGGACCAACATATTCGTGACTCACTGCACCCGGCTTGATGATGAAAAAAGTCTTGGTTCCGGCCATAATGTTGTCATATTTGGTATTCGTGCTAATATAGACAAATAATCATTATTTTTGACCTTGTCCTGAACGAAATGAACAACATGAATCATCAGATCATTTGGAATGAGATAGGTCCCACTGGCCGGTTATTGGCAGTTCCGGGCAAGCAGGTCGTCATG
Organism: Bacteroidales bacterium; assembly: GCA_016930375.1. Taxonomy (GTDB): domain Bacteria; phylum Bacteroidota; class Bacteroidia; order Bacteroidales; family UBA10428; genus UBA5072. The sequence continues at coordinate 27,719 of JAFGGU010000009.1, forward strand.
GTGATTCATGTCAATCCCGACGGGGATGCTCTCGGATCAGCACTGGGCCTGATGCTGCTGATGGATAAAATCGGGCATAATGGCACGGTGATCTCCCCCAATCAGTATCCCGGATTTCTGAAGTGGATGCCCGGCTCTGACCGGATCATCGTGCTGGAGGAATCCCCAGAAGTTGCCGTGGCATGCATACGGCAGGCTGATATACTGTTTGCCTTGGATTTTAATGAGCTGAAGCGGGTTAAAAAGCTGAACGAAGCATTTATCGGCGCATCGGCCCACAAAGTGCTGATTGATCATCATCCCGGTCCGGATATGGATGCGGATTGCATTTTGTCCGATACTTCTGCCAGTTCAACTGCTGAGCTGGTTTACCGTTTCATTCAGGAAGCAGGCTTACATGCCCAAATGGACAAAGATATCGCTTCCTGTTTGTTTACCGGTATCATGACGGATACCGGTTGTTTCAGTTACAACTCCTCCCGGAAGAAAACCTGGGAAGTGGTCGCCGAAATGCTGGATTACGGTATCGAAAAGGACCGTTTGTATGACCTGACCTACGACAATTATTCGGCAGACCGGATGAGACTGCTGGGTTTCAGCCTCCATGAGAAAATGGAAGTATTTCCGGAGTATCACACCGGGATCATCTGGCTCACGCGTGAGGATCTGAAAAAATTCAACTATGAGGTAGGGGATACGGAAGGATTTGTAAATTATCCTTTATCCATTAAGGGTATCCGGTTTTCCGCCCTGTTCATCGAAAAGGAAAACCACGTGCGAATCTCTTTCCGTTCGAAAGGTGATTTTGCGGTAAATGAGTTTTCCCGCAAATATTTTAATGGCGGTGGTCACGCCAACGCCTCCGGAGGGGAATCCTACATGAGCCTGGAAAAAACACTGGAGCAATTCAGGGAATTGCTTCCGGTTTATCAGGATAAATTACGCAACTATGAATTATAAAGGGTTATATCTGATTGCTTTCCTGGTGATCTTCCAGTTTTGTTCCGGAAACAGGGAAAAGAAAGTAAGTGATGCGGAAATACGCGAGACTGAGGAAGCGCTTATTGGTGCCAATCGTATTCTGGTAAAAAAGGATCGTGAAAAGATACTGGCCTATGTGCGCAGCAACAATCTTACCATGAAAGAAACTCCGACGGGCCTGTGGTTTGGAATTGAAAGATACGGATTTGGCGTGAAGTCGGAGGAAAACGCACTGGTTACGATTAAATATACGGTCTCTTTGCTCGACGGCACGATATGCTATGATTCCGATTCACTGGGAGTCAAGCAGTTCAGACTGGGGAAGGGCGGGGTGGAATCAGGCCTTGAAGAGGGAGTCCTGCTTCTTCATGTAGGTGATAAAGCTACTTTTATCATGCCTCCCCATCTGGCTCACGGTTTGCAGGGAGATGGAAATAAAATTCCGGCCCGGTCCGTCATCGTGTACAATGTAATTTTGCTAAAAGTGGAACCCTGATACAATGAAAACCTCAAAATTGCTAATCCTGTCCCTTTTTATACTTATTGCCGGCTGCGATAAGTTCTCCAGATATCCCGGTTTTAAAAAGGCCAGGCACGGCGTTTATTATCAGCTGCATACCATGGGCGAGGATACGGTGAAAGCCCATCCCGGGGATTATATTACGGTAAATCTGGCCTATATGACCATGTCTGATTCCTTGTTTTTTCAGGGTTCAAGAAAATTCCAGATCAACAAGCCGGCCTATGAAGGGGCTATTGATGAGTGCTTTGCCATGCTTTCGAAGGATGAATGCGCGACATTTATAATCGATGCAGGTAATTTCTTTACAAACACTATTCGCACTGACCTGCCCGGGTTCATTGCCCGGGGAAGCCCGATGAAAATAAGGGTGGAAATGATTGAAATCCAAAAAGAAGAGGAATACAAACGGCAAAAGGAGGCATTTTTGTCCTGGATCCAGGATTTTGGTGAATATGAAAGGGTCATTCTACAGCAATACATCCGTGAAGAGAAGCTGAATGTGAACCCCTTGCCATCCGGTATTTATTATCTTAACCTGGTGCCGGGTCATGGTAAAAAAGTGGAATTGGGTGATACGCTTACCGTAAACTATGAAGGTCGTTTTTTAAACGGTAAATTCTTCGACTCTACGATCAAGCGGCGGCAGCCTTTTCAATTTGTATATGGAACCGAATGGCAGGTGATTAAAGGTCTGGAAGAAGCCATCGGGTTGATGAGCGAAGGTGAAAAATCGCTTTTCATCCTGCCCTCCGAGCTTGGTTTTGGCAACCAGGGGTCCTCGAACAGCATCATCCCGCCTTTTACTTCGCTGATTTTTGAGGTTGAAATTTTAAAAGTATCTTCGCCTGGTAAAATCTGACGCAACTTTTTGCGTTAATCTTTATCTACATAGTAATGATCTGAATATTTATTGAAACTGTTTACTACCATGACAGGAATAATCAAAACATTAACTTTCAGCGGATCTTTGATCATCCTCTTCACGCTGGCTGCAGGTTGTCTGCAAAATGACTGGGAGGAAAAGGAAGAAAAGGAGAAAAAAATTATAGCTGATTATCTGGCAGATAATAACATATCGGAAAGCAATAAGACCGATGGCGGTATTTACTACATCGAGAAAACAGCAGGAACCGGGGCTTCACCGGTTTTGGATGACTACATTATCATCGAATATGTCGGCCGGTATATCGAGGACGACATGATTCGCGAAACCACCTATGATTCTTTAAAGGCAGACTGGAGCGCAGCAGATGTTTTCACCAATTACGTGTATGGTCCGGTGAAGTTTAAATTTGGCTATAGCGTGCCCGGACTGAATGAAGGCATAGCCATGATGAAAGAGGGTGGTAAGGCGCTGTTGGTATTGCCTTCAGATAAGGCTTTCTATGATTTTAACCCGATGTCTTATGAGATTGAATTGCTCAGGGTTATCCCTGATCCTGCAGAATACGAGGATGCTGTGCTCGAAGCCTATCTCGATGCCAAAGGATTTGATGCCGCCACAACGTATGCGGATAACGGAGATACGATCTGGTTTAAGGAAACAGTAACGCCCGATCCGGGAGATGAGAAAACCATTGAGCAGGGTGATACTGTGCTCTTCCGGTTTAAAGGCAGACTGGTGGATGGATTTGGGAACGTTTTGCAGGACGAAAGGATATTCGATTCCAATATGGGTGATGACAATCCGGTAAAAATCGTTTTCAGCAGCACGCCTTCTAAAAAATCAGGCAACATTCTCGCCATACCCAGGGGATTGGTTATGGCATTGGATTCCATGCGGATCGGTACACACGCAACAGCAGTGCTTCCTTATGCCCAGGCCTTTGATGATGGCGGAATCACCAGTTCTACCTATGGGTATACCATTGTACCACCCTATCAAACTATTATCTACGATATCATCGTGGAGGATATACAATCTCCTGCCGGAAAGTAAATTTGCAGTCAGGCCATCAGGATGAATACCGCCGGCTGGCGGTTCAGATCGGGCGGAGGTTGAAGCCGCCATTCGCGGATGGTCTTTGTTCGGATCCACTCATTGGACAAAGTCAGGTTTGCGGCAATGCACAGCTTCGTGGCAGGTTTACAGGCAGCCAGCAAAGCTTCGGTCAGCTGATTATTCCGATAGGGCGCCTCGATGAACAGCTGTGATTGCTTTTCAGTTTCGGATCGTTTTTCAAGTAACCTGATCCGGTTGTTTCTTTCAGGACCCTTTACCGGCAGGTAGCCGTTAAATGCAAAACACTGTCCGTTCAATCCCGACGCCATTAAAGCGAGTATCAGCGAAGAAGGTCCTGTTAAAGGAATTACCCGCATGTGAAGCCGGCCGGCGGCCTCAACCAACAGGGCCCCGGGATCGGCGACAGCCGGAACTCCGGCTTCTGACAACAAACCCAGATCTGCTTCCCCGGCACCGGAGAATATAGCAGGTATCTCCTGTTCCCGGGTATGCTCATTCAGGGTATACAGGGTAACCGAATCCAGATTGCCTTTGAATCCGCAACGGATGAGAAAACGACGGGCGGTTTTTTCTTCCTCTACCACAAAATGCGACAATGATTGGATGATCCTGAGGTTGCCTGCCGGAATTACCTGTTCCAAAGGGGTATCACCCAGGGTCGTGGGGATGAGATACAAACATCTTTCTTTGCTGGTGGTCATTCCTTTTCATTTAATCGGCGGGTAAAAATAGTGAATCTACATCAGAACCCCAATCGCTATTTTTCCGTACAACTGTTATGTTTACAAGTTTTCAATGCAGTTTCGCTATTTAAGAATTCTTTTCTTCATTTTCCTTGAAATTGCTGTTACCAGCCTTTCAGCCCAGGAATTAAATTACCGGAGTGATGCCATCACACGGGATAATGGATTATCCAACAGTACCGTAAGTTGTATCATCAGGGATAAGTCGGGATTTATGTGGTTTGGTACCTGGAACGGTCTGAACCGCTATGATGGTTATGAACTGAAGACCTTTCATGCTGATCCCTCGGATACCAATGCTTTGAGCCACAACAAGATAAACGCCTTATTCCAGGACAAAGATGGATTTTTGTGGATCAGTACGGACGACGGACTGAATTGCTATGATCCGCAAACCGGTAAGTTTCATCGCTATTACAGCCGCGAGCGTCAAACGCTCACATACAATAATGACGTGATCAATGGAATAACCCAGGATTCTCGCGGATTATTCTGGATCAGCAAAAATGACGACGGATTATGCTCCTTCAACCCAAGCACCGGCAGGTTCAAGCGTCATCCCAACCCTTACTCAGTGAAAAGCAACACGGTATTCTGTGTGTTGGCTGATAACCAGAATCCGGATCATATATGGATCGGAACCGCCGACGGATTATTTCTCTATGAGATAATTACCGGGAGTTACAGAAGATTGAAAGCAGGACAGGAAGATGTAGCTGTTTCTGTCAGAACAATTCTTCAGGATGCATCAGGGACTCTTTTTGCGGGAACTTCAGGTAACGGATTACTGAAATATGATCGAAAAAACGAACAATTATCATCCTGTTTTTCGGGATCGGGAAATTACCGGACTTTCACAAACAGCATGATCCGGCAAATTCTTCCCGGGGAAGATGGCAATATTATTATGAGTATCAGTGAGTATGGACTGATTTCATTCAATCCTGCAACTGGTAAAATTACTGATTGGATGACCAATGAGATCTTTCGGGAATTGAATGAGAAGTTCATCTTTTCAGTATATAAGGATCCAGCTGGTATTCTGTGGGTAGGAACTTATTATGATGGGATCAATAAACTGGTTCCCCTTACCAATTCTTTCACGCACTATGGCAGCAAAGGTACTTTGCCCCCGGTAAGGATCCGGGGCGGTGTAACTGCCATACTGGAGGATTCCAGGGGATATTTGTGGCTTGGTACACGCATCGGAGGACTGTACAGGGTTGATCGAAAAACCGGACAATATACAGCATATCTGCGCCAGCCCAATGGTGCAAATGGAATAAGCAGCAATAGCATTCTTTCGATAGCAGAAGTATATGAAGGCAACAGGCAAATCCTGTGGATCGGAACCAATGATGGCCGACTGAATTGCTTTGTGCCGGAAACGGGACACTTTACAGTATATACAAGGGGTGGTGGAATGCCGGGAAGCCAGGAAACCAGTGGTATTTCTGCCATTTTGCCCTATGACGGCGATCATATACTGATTGGCACCAATAGCAGGGATATGGGTGACGGTATTGATGTTTTCCAAATCAAAACCGGAAAATTCGTCAGTCTGAAAAACAATCCGGCCAATCCTACAAGCTTGAGCAGTAACAGTGTACTGGCATTGTACAGGGACAGATCGGGGGCGGTTTGGGTAGGAACCCGAAATGGGGGATTGAATAAACTGGTTGTCAAAAATATCAATGCACAGGTTCCTGACAGCGTGGGTTATTTTGTGCGATACATGAACAATCCGGCAGATCCAGGTTCGTTGAATCACAATACAGTATATGCCATCCATGAAGATTCGGAGAAGAATTTATGGGTCGGAACCGGCACAGGCGGGTTGAATCAGTTTGATCCAAAAAAGGGAACCTTCAAGTCTTATTCCAATTACCAGTATTTTAAAAATAATATCATTTATGGAATTCTGAGTGATAATAACCAAAACCTGTGGCTGAGCACAAGCAGGGGCCTTATCGCTTTCAATCTTAGCTCAGGTCAGATACACAGGTTTGATAAATATGACGGTCTGCAGGAAAACGGTTTTATTTACGGTTCTTCCTTCAAATCAAGGACGGGAGAATTGTTTTTCGGTGGTATTCAGGGGTGCAATGTGTTCCATCCCGACAGTATCAAAATCAACCTCAGGGTTCCGAAAATCGTTATAACATCCCTTGCTTTTAACGGGAAAAAGGGTGAGGCGGATGTATCTGCGCTGACCGGGAAATCGGTTCTTGCCTCAAAAATTGTGAAAACGCCCTGGTATTATAACAATTTCTCGGTTTCATTTTCTGCCCTTGATTTTCAAATGCCGGAGAAGAACCGCTATAAATATAAACTTGACGGACATGATCAGGACTGGATAGAAACTGATGCCTCCCGAAGATACGTAAATTATACAAACCTGTCACCCGGGAGTTATGTTTTCAGGGTAATCGGTACCAACAGTGATGATGTCTGGAATCATGCAGGCACATCAGTTCAGATCATTATACAGCCTCCGTTCTGGAATACAACAATCTTCCGCGGTTTATTGGGGTTGATCATCGCGGGTGCAATGGCGTGGGTTCTATACCGTGCCTATGTAAGTTACCAGAAAGGGAAAAGGAAACTTGAGCAGGATGCCTTTGAAACAGTCCAGGATGAACGCTGGCAGTTGATTACCCTTATCGACAGCATGCCTGACCTCATTTTCATCAAGGACAGGGATAGCCGGTTCACAGTGGCGAACAAAAGAACAGCAGCGGTAATGGGAACTACTCCTGAAAACCTCATCGGGAAAACCGACTTTGATTTCTATACTCCTGATCTGGCCCAAAGTTTTTACAATGCTGAACAGGAAATCATGAGAACCGGCAATCCATTGATCAACTTTGAGGAACCTTCTCTGGATGAACTGGGCAACCGGATTATCCAGTCCACCACCAAGGTGCCATACCGCAACAAAACCGGCGAAATAATTGGCCTTGTTGGCATTTGCAGGGATATCACACGATTGAAAAGGATCGAAATTCAGCTCAGGAAAAAATCAGAGGACGTGCAGGAAACCAACAGACTGTTGGAAGAAAGGCAGGAAGAAATCCTGTTTCAATCGGAGGAACTGACTGAGCAGGCGCAGAATCTCAGGATCATTAATACTGAACTCGAACGACTCAACCGGACAAAAGATAAATTCTTCTCCATCATCGCACATGATCTCAGGAATCCGTTCAATGCCATCATCGGCTTTTCCGAATTGTTGCGAAATGACTTCTACGAGATGGACAATCAGCAAAAGCTGAATTTGCTTGAGTTAATCAATGTTTCTTCGGAAACTGCATATAACCTGCTGGAGAATTTGCTGCAATGGGCGCGGACACAGACAGACAAAATCAAATACAATCCGGAAAATTTTGATTTGAGCGAGGTGGTTAACCTGGTGATAAACCTGCATGGCATTACTGCGCAGAAGAAAAACGTACTGTTAAAAAATGATATCAAGCCCCACACCCTGGTTTATGCTGATAAAAATATGATTAACACGGTTTTACGGAATCTTATCAGCAATGCCATCAAGTATTCCAAACCCGAGGGTGAAATTGTCATTTCGACCACGCATACAGCGGAAGATATCGAGGTGAATGTTATTGACACTGGAGTGGGGATGAACCGGGAAAGTCTGGGTAAATTGTTCCGGATCGATACCTATTATTCCACATCAGGTACCATGGGTGAATCAGGTACCGGATTGGGTCTGATCATCTGCAAGGAATTTGTAGAGAAGAACAACGGCCGCATCCGGGCTACAAGTCTGGAAGGAGAAGGAACAACCCTGACTTTTACACTGATTCCCGCTAAATTGAATTGATGCTATTCAAATTCCAGCCTGTACAGCGAGGCATTATTATCCAGAACTCCTTCTGAAGATATGTACACCGTATTGTCGGAAGAAATCAGGATGCCTTCCGTTTGGGTGCCCCAGAAATCTCCGAAATCTCTTCCCACGCGATCCTGATAGGTCAGATTATCAGGTGAAAATTCAGTATAAACCCGGATAAAAGGTATGAGTGGTGTATATCCGAGAAGGAGCAATTCCTGGTTATCGGGCGCCCAGGCTGCGGCAGTCACCAGTCCCGGAACACTCCATTTCGTCCTGAGTTTGGCCACCTGTGTTTCCGGTTCTATCGAAAGTGAGTAAATGCGTGTCTCGAATTCCTGCCAGTTTTTGGTAAAAAGATAGAGTGAATCTCTGGTGGCGATGAAGGCTTCACAGTCAAACGGCGTATTTTCCACCTGCGGAGTAAAGCTTGTCTGGTCACTGTAACTGAAAGCAATGGTTCCTGCCATGGTTATCGTGTCGGTATCCTCGAGAAGCTCACTTTTGCGGATGATATGGATGCGGAGGTTGGTTCTGTCACCTGAATTGTTTCCGAAGTCTCCTATAAACAGGTAATTTTCATTTTGCACAATGTCTTCCCAATCCGTATTTACGACATCCCTCACCACCACGGTCCTTAACACTGCATCCTGCTCCATGCTGTATCCGTAAAGAGCAGGCTCATTGCCTCCGTCATTGATGAACCAGATGAGGTTCCCCAATTCGGTCATTCCGGAGTTTTCCTGAAGAACAGCCGGCAATTCCCTTATGTAGGCAAGCCGGTAGGATGCTTCGGGTTCCTCCCGCGGAATGCATGCCAACAAAACCATGATGATGCCCAGCATGAAAAGTGCTATTTTGGTTTGAATGAAGCGAAACATGGGATCAGGAAATTTTGAGTTATTGCTGAACAGGGGGTTCAGGATTCAGTTCAAGCAATAACATCATCTTTTTAAAAATGTCGGTATTCTCCTGGATTCCCTGGAAGAGTTCAGCACCTGGTCCCCAGGCAAATACCGGCACCATAACCCCGGTGTGATCTGTTGTGCCGAATTTGGCTGTTACGGTACCCTTCTGGTAATCACCGTCCAATATAGCCATTCCCCCTGTTTCATGGTCGGCAGTGACAATGACCAGCGTATTACGGTCCTTTTCAGCAAATTCCATGGCTTTCCCTATCGCTTTATCCAGATCGATCATTTCTTCCACGACAAAATCCGTGTTATTGGCATGACCACCCCAGTCGATCTGGGATCCTTCAACCATCAGGAAGAAACCTTTTCTGTTTTTGTTGAGGATATTGATCGCCGTGACCGAAGCTTGCGTTAACATATCTCCACGGCCTTGCAGCATGGAAGGAGCGTGCTCGGGCACAACCAACCCTGCCAGTTTACCCTTTTGGATGCCGGTAACGCTGTCCATCGAGTAAATCACCTGGTAACCTTTATCACGCAGTTCCTGCACCAGGTTACGCTTGTCTTTTCGGGCCGTAAAATTATTCCTGCCGCCTCCGATAAATACATCAATGTCGGTATCCAGAAAATCTGCAGCAATAGCTTCATAATCGTCGCGGAATTTCTCATGCGCAATAAATGAAGCCGGCGTGGCATGTGTGATTGAACTCGTTGAAACCAGGCCGGTGGATAAACCTTTTTCCTCGGCAAATTCCAGTATGGTTTTGGAGGGGACGCCTGCCCTATCAACTCCAATGGCACCGTTATAGGTTTTGTTACCGGTGGATATGGCCGTACCGCCGGCCCCGGAATCCGTAATGTAATCGGATGCGGAATAAGTCAAGCTGAATCCCAGGCTCGTGAATTTCATCAGGTTGAGTTGTCCCTGATTTTTGGTAAATCCTGCATATACCTGGGTTACCCCCATTCCATCGCCGATGAACAGGATAATGTTGTCGGGCTTCTTGACCCGGATAGGTTTTGTGATGCTATTTTGGGCGATTCCGCCTGAAGTGGCGCATGCAAGCAGCAAGAACACAGAAAACGGACGAAAGTAATGAGAGAATTTCATGGTAAAGGAAATTTATGAATAGAACGATTATTGGATGCAAAATTATACTTTTGTGACGAACCTTTTAGGATTTTCAGGATGAAAAAGTATAAATGTCTGATCTGCGGTTATATATATGATCCGCTTGAAGGTGATCCCGACGGTGGTGTTGCGCCGGGCACTGCTTTTGAAGATCTTCCCAATGACTGGCACTGTCCGGTTTGCGGAGTGAGCAAGGAAGATTTTGAACCTGTGGAGTGAAATTTATAAAGCTAAGCGTAGTTTTTGTAACTACGCTTCGGATTATGTGTTAAAAACCTTATTCCGCCGGTACATTCTCCAAAACGTCCAGGAGCAGGTTCCAGAATTTCTCCGTGGTAGGTATACTGATCCGTTCGGAAGGTGAGTGCGGATCCACAATGGTTGGCCCAAAAGAAATCATATCCAGGTAAGGGTATTTTTCCAGGAACAGGCCGCATTCCAAACCTGCATGAATTGCCTTGACGGCAGGTTCTGTTTTGAACAGCCGCTTGTAGCTGGCACTTGATATCCGCAGAATTTCTGAATCGGGATTCGGATTCCAGCCCGGGTATCCTTCCGTTTGTTCAACCATGGCCCCCGCCAGTTTAAAAGTGCTTTTGACCGTATTGGCGATCTGCACTTTGGCAGAATTCACCGAACTGCGCTGGCTGGTGCTGATCACGATGCGATTAAGGGGCTCGAATTTGATGGATGCCAGATTGGTGGATGTTTCCACAAGATTATCCATGACCCTGCTCCATGCAATTACACCATGGGGACAGGCATACAGGGAATTCAGCAGCTTTTCCTGGATCTTCTTCTTCATCACTCTTTCAGGCAGCCCGGCAGGCTGAAGGCTAAACTGGATCTGCGGCTCATCCATAATATATTCCGATTTCAGTATCTTGGTAAAATCATGAAAATAGGCCTTGAACACCTCGCAGTATTTCTCCGGGATCACAATTACCGCATAGGCTTCCCGGGGTATTGCATTTCTCAGGTTGCCACCCTCAAATACCGATAACCTGGCGCCAAAACGGTTACGTGATTCCCAAAGAAACTGATTCAGCATTTTAATTGAATTTCCCCGGTTCTTATGGATGTCGGTTCCGCTGTGACCACCCTGCAAACCGGCAACTTCTATCCTGAAAGCCGCTGAACCGTCGGGGGTTCTGCGCATGTTGTATTTCAAAGTGGCCAGCGTGTTCATGCCCCCTGCGCAACCAATGAATAATTCACCCTCATCTTCCGAATCCAGGTTGATCAGGATCTTACTTGTAAAGAATCCCGGCTCAAGTCCCTTTGCCCCGTTTAAACCGGTCTCCTCATCTGTGGTAAAAAGACACTCCACAGGTCCGTGCTTCAGGTTGTGACCCGACAACAGGGCCAGTTGCGCCGCTATTCCGATGCCATTGTCCGCTCCCAGCGTTGTGCCTTGGGCCCTGACCCAGTCCCCGTCAACAAGGGTTTGTATGGGATCGGACTCGAAGTTGTGCGAACTGTTGCTGTTCTTTTCACATACCATATCGAGGTGGCTTTGCAGGCACACGGCCTTCCTGTTTTCATAGCCCCTGGTGGCAGGCTTCATGATCACGATATTGCCGCTCGCATCTTTCCGGTGTTCAAGTTGATGCTTTTCAGCAAAAGCAATGACAAAGTCAATGATCTTTTCTTCTTTTTTGGAAGGTCGTGGTATTTTAACAATTTCTTCAAAATACTGCCAGACTCCCGATGGTTTCAAAGCGCTAAGCTGTGCCATAGTATCAAATCCCTTAAGTTAATATTTGTGCTTGCTCAAATATAGGTTATATTCGCAAAGTTTTTTTGCTTATGATCACATTCGATCTGATTTTGGTGTATGTAGTACTCTTTTTTATTCTTGTTTCTTTATACTGGAATATTCTGGGGATATCATTCACTTTCCTGATCGCTGTTATAACCTTGGGCATCTTTGGCGTGCTAACTCCATCCGAGATCATAAGCGGTTTTGGGAATGAGCAGGTGGCCGTTGTTATCCTGATGCTGTTGTTCAGCGATGTTATAAAAAAAACCGATATCATTGAATATATTTTCGACAGGCTGTTTTATAAAACCCGCACCTACCGGGGATTTATAGGCCGGATGTCTCTTGCGGTGGCCGGATTATCGATGTTTATGAACAACGTTCCGCTGGTGGCGGTTACCATGCCTTATATCAACAGCTGGACCAGGCGCAACAACTATTCCCCTTCCAAATTTCTCATACCACTTTCCTATGCCGCCATCCTGGGTGGCTCGGCAACCCTGATCGGCACATCCACCAACCTGATCGTAAACAGCATGGTGATCAACCAGACCCTTTTGCCCGGTCTGCAAAACCTGAGTATGTTTCAGTTTGCATGGGTAGGCATTCCCATGATCATCATCGGGGGCTTATATCTTGTCCTTTTCAGCAATGTTTTGCTCCCCTCCAAAACCCCTGTGAATGATGAATTAAACTCGGGAGCCCGTGAATATGTCATTGAAGCCAAAGTGCGCACCAGGTCTCACCTGATTGGAAAAACTGTGGGAGAATCAGGACTGGCGGACATCCGTGGATTGAACCTGGCGGCCATTCTCCGAAAATCGTTCAGAATTACGGATGTGCCTGCAGATGTTGTTCTTGATGGAGGCGACATACTTGTTTTTACAGGAGAAACCACGAATATTGCCGATCTCATCCGCGATAAATCAGGCCTCATTCTGCCCGAGGTAGGTATGCTGACCCGGGTAAGGCATGCCAATGTAATTGAGGTGGTGGTATCGCAGAATTCTTACCTGATCAACAAGTCGGTCAGGAATACCGATTTCAGGGGAAAATTTGATGCCGCCATTATTGCCGTGCACCGTAACGGCGAAAAGATAGAGGGAAAGCTCGGCAATGTCATCCTGAAATCGGGCGATGTGTTGTTGCTTTTTGCAGGCGAGAACTTTGTAAGTCGCGCGAAGGACACTACGGATTTTTATTTTATTTCGAAAGTAAGTGAATTTATTAAACTCGACTGGTACAGGGTATTCATACTGGTTGGGGGATTGGCCCTTGTCATTGCCCTTGCTGCCTTTAGCGTCATTTCCCTGTTCATGGGTTTGATCATTATGATCTTGATTTCCATGATCTTCAAAGTAACGGATCCGAAAGAACTGCCCAAAAATATCGATTATAACCTTGCCCTGGTGATCGTTCTGGCCCTGGCGCTCGGTACCGCTATGATGAAATCAGGCGCTGCCGGTCTTTTGGCCAACGGGATCATCTCTGCATTTCTTCCATTGGGCAAGATCGGGGTGTTGCTGGGAATATACCTGGTTACCTCTTTGCTGGCCGCCTATATTACTACCAAGGCCGCGGTTGCCGTTGTTTTTCCCATTGCCCTCAGTGTCGCCCAGCAGCTTGGGGTTCCGGGCACGCCTTTTGTCCTGGCTGTATCCTATGCAGCGGCATGCACTTTTATCACACCGTATGGCTATGTGACCAACCTCATGGTGAACGGTCCCGGAGGATATTCTTTCAGGGATTTTACCAGGATCGGACTGCCGCTTACCTTTATATATATGGTAGTGGCTGTTCTTATTCTGTCGGCGGTTTATTTTTAAAGGACTTTTCCGTAGATGCGGTAGCGCTTTCCTATATTTCCGCCTAATCTCTCGTATTCTGCCCGCATTTTGGTATTGGTTTCAAGCACCAGGTGACTGTCGAGAGACTGGAAATTTTGCTTTTGTGCGGATTCAAGCATTTTTATGCCAAGAACAGCGTCCAGTCCTCCATTCCGGTAATCGTCACGGATAGCGCCCAGAAGCATGGTTAACAGCCTGGAATTGCGCGAAGCTTTCAGGATCTTCAGAAAACCGAAAGGAAAAAGTTTGCCGCGGGCATTCCGGATCCCTTCAGATAATTCCGGCATGGCCAGTGCAAAAGCGATGAGCTCACCTTTGCCGTTATAAATAACCTTTACGAACCTCGGATTGATAATTGCAAGATATCTGTATGCGAAATAGTTGATCTCCTTGGGCGTTAATTCACTGAAACCGTAAATATCATAATATGTTTTGTTGATCAGTTCAAAAACAGGCCCGATGACAGGTCTGAGCTGTCTGCGGCTTTCATATTCCACCAGTTTGAAACTGTTGGTTTCCAGGGTTCTGTTGGCAATGTTCTTATAAAAGTCTGGAATTACTTTGGGAATGGGTAACTGGTAATCAACACAGTCAATTTCTTTAGTATAACCGCATTGTTCCATAAGATCCACCATATAGGGCAGACTATAGTTGGTGGCGATGATTGCCGGAAAGTCAAAACCCTCGATCATAAAGCCCTGCGGATCTTTATCGGAAAAACCAAAAGGACCGATGACCTTTTTCATCCCCTGTTTCCTGCACCATTCTTCAATGTATTGAATCAGGGCAAAAGCTGTTTCGGGATCATGATAACACTCCAGTGCAAAAAAACGTCCGTTTTCTTCATGGTGAACGGCATTGTATTTATGATTCACAATGCCCATGATTCTTCCGCACACTTCATCCCCGCGGTAGGCCAGGAGTAGAATGGTGCTGCAGCTTGCGAAAAACTGGTTTTTTTCCGGGTTGTAAAAATCCCATTCATCAGAATACAAAGGATGTACCCAGTTGGAATGACCGGCATGTATTTTTTCGGGGAGATAAATAAAAGCCTTCAGGTCAGATTTCGAAGCGACTTCTTTGACAATTACCGGCATCCTGGATTTTTGCGGAAAGATATGAAAAAAGAGATTCAGTGATGGAGGTTGATATAAGAATTGTGTGGATAGGTTATACGGGTATAATTTTAATTCTATAAAATAATTCAACCTCTACAAGGTTGAAGGGATTCATTTTATATCATTTCACTACAATAATTCATCCTCTACGAGGATGATTGTATTACTGTTACTGAAACAATAACCTCGTAGAGGTTACATTATTGTAGAACTATAATTAACGTTTGATTCACAACCTTGTAGAGGTTGAATTATTACATACAGTCTGTTAGACGCATTAACTAAGCCTTCGCCTGCCATAAACACCTCGCCGGTGAAAAAATCTTTCCTTCCGTATTCAAGACTTTAATTGCCTTTTCAGCATCCTTTTTATCAATTCCGGCCAGTTCGGCAACTTCACCGGTTCTAAGAGGCTTGCCTGCCTTATTCATGGCGGCAATTACTTTTTCTTTAATTTCCATGTCAGTTAAAAATTAATCCTTAAAGTTATTCTAAAAAATGAATTTATATTTGTGCCTTTCAATTCAGATGAGATGCAGGTTATTGAACAAATCCTTACCCGGTCGGTAGTTGAAGGGATCAAATTGTTATACGGGCAGAGTTGTCCTCCTGAACTGATTCAATTGCAGAAGACAAGACGGGAATTTGACGGCGACATTACTTTGGTGGTATTCCCTTTGCTGAAGCTGTCGCGCAAATCACCCGACATCACCGCTGCTGATATCGGCAGTTATTTGCAGGATCATTGTCAGGAAATTGTCAGGTTCAACGTGATCAAGGGATTTTTGAATCTCGTGATCAGCACGGGTTATTTCCTGGGACACCTGAACCGTGCGCTGGATGCGGAACGATATGGATTCTGCGGGGTTTTACCTGACAGCAGGACCATCATGGTCGAATACTCCTCTCCCAATACCAATAAACCACTGCACCTGGGTCATATCCGGAATAACCTGCTGGGTTATGCCGTAAGCAATATTCTGGAAGCCAATGGCCAAAGGGTGATCAAGACGAACCTGGTGAACGACAGGGGCATTCATATCTGTAAATCAATGCTTGCCTGGCAGCGTTGGGGAAATGGTGAAACTCCGGCGGATTCAGGTAAAAAGGGCGATCACCTGGTAGGGGAATACTATGTGAAATTTGACAGGGAATATAAAAAGCAGATTGCTGATCTGGTCGCTGCAGGCATGTCCCGGGAGGAAGCGGAAAAAAAAGCTCCCCTGATGATCGAGGCGCAGGAAATGCTGCGGAAATGGGAGGCCGGAGATGAAGCTGTTCTTCTCTTATGGAAAAAAATGAACATGTGGGTTTACGAAGGATTCGACGGAACCTACAAAAGGCTGGGCGTTCATTTTGATAAGATCTATTATGAATCCGAAACCTGGATCCCCGGGAAAAATGCAGTTCTCGAAGGTCTCGGCAAAAACGTGCTGGTAAAACGTGATGATGGATCGGTGTGGGCGGATATGCGCGATAAAGGCTTGGATGAGAAGGTCCTGCTGCGTTCCGACGGAACCTCGGTGTATATGACCCAGGATATCGGAACAGCCAAGGTAAGGCAGCAGGATTATGCGCCCGACAAAATGGTTTATGTGGTTGGCAATGAGCAGAATTATCATTTCAAGGTGCTTGCCATCATTTTGGACATGCTGGGTTTTCCCTGGGCAAAAACGCTGCACCATTTGTCATACGGCATGGTTGAGCTGCCCGAAGGCAAAATGAAATCCCGTGAAGGAACCGTGGTGGATGCCGATGACCTCATGGATGAAATGATCGATACTGCCCGCGAGATGTCAAAGGAACTCGGCAAACTGGAAGGCCTGAGCGATGATGAGAAAGAGGATATATTCAGGATCATTGGTCTTGGCGCTTTAAAATATTATATGCTCAAAGTGGATCCCGTAAAGAATATGTTGTTTAATCCGCGTGAATCCATTGATTTCGACGGCAATACAGGTCCCTTCATCCAGTACACCTACACCCGTATCCTGTCGGTCTTTCGCAAGGCTGAAGAATTGCAAATTGACCGGCCCGACAGGTCGCCTGAGAACATCGCTGTCAATGACAAGGAAAAAAACCTGCTCCGGCTGATTCATGAATTTCCTGCTGTCCTTGCCGATGCCGGGGAAACATTCAATCCTTCCCTGATCGCTAACTTTATCTTTGAACTGGTGAAGGAATACAACCAGTTCTACCACGATTATTCAATATTGAAGGAAGAGGATCCGGAGATCCGGAAATTCAGATTGGTGCTCTCCCGGGTAGTTTCCGGAATTGTGAAAAACGGTATGGAGTTGCTGGGTGTTGAAATGCCGGAAAGAATGTAATATCTTTGAACATACAACAACATACAACATACAACATACAACATACAACATACAACATACAACATACAACATACAACATACAACATACAACATACAACATAC
>JAFGGU010000111.1 GCA_016930375.1 Bacteroidales bacterium
CTGCTCCTGCTGCCAGAAAAACCCACCAGCTCAGGTTTGTTTTATAGGCAAAATTCTGAAGCCATTTGTGCATGGCATACCAGGCAACGGGACAGGCGATGAAAAAGGCTATAATTACCCATTTTAAAAAATCTTTGTTAAGCAGGGCTATTACCTGGGGGACTCTGGCACCGTTTACTTTCCGGATCCCGATTTCTTTAACCCGGAACCGGAGCAGGAGCTGAACCAGACCAAAGAGGCCTACCAGGGAGATCACCATGGCCAGCGTAAAAAATACATTGAAGAGTTTAAAAAGCGATAGCTCCTTTTGATATTGTTCAGCAATGAGATCGTCAACAAAATGGTATTCAAAGGGCTGTACTGTTTCGAATTTTTCCCAGACCTTTTGGATTTGTGCAATGGAGCTTTCCTGGTTTTCTTTTGCCAGTCTTATGATTTGATTCCAGTTTTTATTGATAATTGAGAACTGAATGGGTTTAATTCGGTCACGCATGGAACCGATGTGAAAATCCTCCACGACGCCCGTGATTTCCATCCGGGTTTCTCCCAGATTATAAGTCTTGCCTACAATTGCCTCTCCAATACCGAATCGTTTAATTGCTTCTTCATTAATGATGGCACGGTCAGAAGTTGAAGCCGTATCCTCCCTGAGTTCACCCAGCTTGTTTTTTAAAGGAATTCCCATCACATCGAAAAAATTGGAGGCTGCGGATGTATGAAAGATATCGATTTTTTCTGCTCCTTCCGGCTGAACAGGCCAATAATTGCCCAAGTCGCCGGGTAACTGAAAACCACAGGATGTGGTCGCGATCACTCCGGGGATTTTCCGGATTTCATTATGCATTGCTTCAGAATGATTGTAGGTCTCTTCGGTTGAACCGAAACTGATCAGGAATGAATGGTCATATCCCAAATCACCCCGGGTGCTTTCATACAACTGTTTCTTGATGGTGACGGCCGCAATTAATAGGATTATTGCAATTGAAAACTGAATGGTTATCAAGCCGTTGCTGAAAAGTGAACGGGATTTGGGTGCTTTGGGATTGGCCATCATTACGGTTTTGCTGATGTAACCCGCAGGATATAAACCGGAAAGCAACCCGATCAGCAAACCAAAGGTTACGATGATCAGCCAGAAAACAGGATTGTCAAATGGTATGTCAATGCCTACGATGCCTTGTTTCTTAAATAACGGTATGGTGTACAGGGATATGATCAGGGCTGTCAGAATACACAAAAAAGTCAATAACACCGAATACGACATGTATTGTTTAAAAAGATAGGAACGTCCTGCTCCAATGATCTTTTTAATGACTATTGATTTTTTTCTGGACTCAAAACCTGCTGTTGAAAGGTTGATATAATTAATGCAGGAGATTACAAGGATCAGTATGCCTGCTGAACAGAAAATATAGATCAGTGTAATGCTGATATCTGTGTTGAAACTTCCCACGATGGAAGAACTGCGCAGGTGTATATCTTTGAGGGGTTGCAGATGATAATCCCTGCCCTCAGCATACCAGTCCCCGACATATTTTTTCTGCAACGGTTTCATGTTCGCCCCAAAATCAGCCACCACGGACTCGTTGCTGACCATGACAAAGGTCTTTAACCACCACCATGTCCAGTGATTCTTCATCTGTTCTCCGGACTCTTCTATAATCTCATTTACATCGGTGAGAAAGTCGAATTTCAAGGATGAATTCGAAGGTATATCATCAAAAACCGCACTGACGGTATATGATTTTCTATAATTCAGTATTACTGTCTTTCCGATAGGTGATTCGTCGACAAATATTTTTTCTGACAGTGATTTGGAAAGCGCAACACTGTTTCGCTTTTCAAAGAAATTATCACTTTCTTTCTCCAGAACAGGGAATGTAAAAACATCAAACAGCTCATTATCACCAATAGCTCCTTCCGCAACATAATCTTTCTTGTTGAATTCAATATGTTGTTCATATGACCAGGCATAGCGGGCAGTTTTTTCAATGCCATGGATCTCATTAAGTATGACATCCGACCATTGATGATTGGTTGTTGCGTTATCTATTTTTTTCTCATTCTCCAAATAATTCAACCGGTAAATCCTGTCGATATTTTTATTAAACCTGTCGTATGTAAACTGCCGGTATACAAAAAGGCCAATGATCAAACAGGCGGATAAGGCAATCGAATACCCGAAAATGTTGATGATTGTGATGGTCGTGTTATTCCTGAGTTCTTTAAAGAAATTTCTAATGTTCATGACGTTTATTTATTTTTTGATTATGGAGACGCATGCAATGCGTCTCTACTCGTATCTTAATGCATCCACCGGATTCCTGCTTGCCGCCCGCCAACTCTGCCAGCTCACCGTCAACAAGGCAACTGCCACTGCTGATGCTCCTGCAGCCAAAAAAACCCACCAGCTCAGGTTTGTTTTATAGGCAAAGTTCTGCAGCCATTTATGCATGGCGGACCAGGCAATGGGGCAGGCGATGACAAAGGCTATAATTACCCATTTTAAAAAATCCTTGTTGAACATCGTCCAGATTTCAATAATTTTGGCTCCATTCACTTTGCGAATTCCAATTTCTTTTGTTCGACGTTCGATAAGGAAAAGAGATAAGCCTATTAAGCCCAGAATCGCAATGGAAATAGCAATGATCATACAACAGACAAAAATAATCCTGATGTTTTCTTCCGATTTATACAAATTGTTGTATTTATCCGTCAGGTATTCATGTGAGAATAAATAATCGACATTATTATAGGCCTGCCAGGTTTTTTCTATAAATGAAAGTGTCTTGCTTCTGTCTGATCCGGAAATCCTGATTGAGATCAGGTTGAAATCAGAAGGATCATAATACATAATGATCGGACTCAAAGGATTATGTAACGATTCGTATTGAAAATCCTTAACAACACCTATTACATTTCCTTTCCAACCGCCATATTCAATAACCTGTCCAATTGCTTCTTCGGGGGTCTTCCACCCGATCTTCTTTACAGCCAGTTCATTGATGATATAGCCGATATCACCCGATTTATTGTCGTAAAAGTTTCTTCCGGCTGCTAGTTTTATTTTGTAGGTGGGAATAAAATCCGCGTCGATCCTTACATTGGCCAATCGGAATCCCAATGGTGTAGAACTACCGCCGGATATGATCCTGGCGTCATTGCTGTCCCATAAACCTTCGGAAGGCACTCTTTTAGAGGCGGTTACACCTAGAATACTAGTATTCTGTGACAATTGTTCTTTGAAAACATCCAGCTTCTCAATCAACAATGGAGTTGCCGGTATTACGATGATATTTTCCTTATCAAGTCCCAGTTCTTTATTGTTAATATAATTCAGTTGCTTTGAAACAAGTAGAAAAGATATTATCAGCGATATAGAAACAATGAACTGAAATACAACAAGACCATTGCGAAAGGAATTGCCGGCAGTTTTTCCGAATGCTGAAGTGCTTGTTGTGGCTAACCTGAATGATGAAAGCATTAAGACCGGGTATATGCCTGAAACAACGCCTGTAAAAATAGAAAGAACCAAAAAACCTGCAATTAAGACCAGGTTTTCTGAAAACATAAATGCAAGACTGTTATCGAGTGTCTTATTCAATACCGGAAGGAGTAAAGAAGCAAAATACAATGCTATAATCAATGCCCCCAGGCAAAAAACTATCGATTCTGATAATATTTGGGTTATTATTATTTTTTTTGAGGCTCCGATAATCCTTTTAACCTTGATGTCTTTCATCTGCTTTGAGTAGATGGCCGTGCTCAGGTTAGAATAGTTGATAATGCCCATGATCAGGATCAGCAGACCTATGGACACTAAAATGTAGATATACGAGCGGCTGCTGTACCAGTTAAAATGAATTTCTGTTATCGGTTCCAGTCTTATTTTTGTCCATTTTGTGCCATTTTCCAGATATTTATCTATAAATGCATCCAGCTTTTGATTCATGTCAGCAGGCAAATATGGAATTAAGGCAAAAGTTTCATAATTGTTGCTGCTCCAATCCTGCAGTTCTTCCGGGCCAACAGCGGCTTCCAGTGTACTGAAAGAAATGATTATTTCGGGATTAAAATGACTGCTTTGTTTCCATTTTTTAAAAACTCCGGCAATTTGAAGCACATGGGTCCCTCCAATATTGTCTTTGAATTCCAGGGTTTTTCCGATGGCTTCTTTTGAGGGGAAAAACCTGTTTGCAGTTTCATCCGAAATAATGGCTGTAAGCGGCTGCCTTAAGAGGTTGCTGTCGCCGGGCAATCCCTCAAAAGTGAAAATCCTTAACACATCGGGTTCAGCAAAGCAGACATTGTTTTCTGCCATTTTTTGATTTTCCACCGTGAAAACAATACTTCTTTGAACAGCCCTGCAGGTAATCTGTATGGCCGAAAATTCCTTTTTCAACAAAGGTCCTACCAGGGGAGCAACTTCTGGTAAATGCAAATTCTCAGCACCATTTTTGTCATAAAAGTATCGATGCACACGGTAAATGGATTGACTGTTTTTGTGAAAGCGGTCAAAACTCAGTTCGTTCTTTATCCAGACAGAAACCAATACAATGCATACAAAACCTAAGATCAGTCCAGATATATTTATGGCGGAAAAAAGCGCGTTTCGCTTAATATTCCGGAACATAGATGTTAGAAACCTTTTCATTTTTTATAGTTTTTGTTACAAGTCGGAGACGCGTTGACTGATGTCTCAAATCACCGCAATGCGTCTCTACTCGTATCTTAATGATTCTACCGGATTTCTCATGGAGACCCGTGCGCTTACAAAAGCAGTAGTAAATACTGCGAACACCAGTTGTACCAATACCGGCAGTAACAGAAGTAAAAATCCCGCCGAAGCATGGTTGCTGTAATTTTCAAGCCATGCTTTGGTAACAAAGTATGAAATGGGAATGGATAGGATGCCGGCAATCACAATCAATCGAATCACTTCGATGGATAACAGGTACATGATTGACCATGAACTTATACCGAAAACTTTTCTGATGCCGATCTCTTTTGTCCTGCGCAAAGCTGAATAAGAATGGATGGCGAAAAGGCCGAGTAAGGCAATTATCAGAGAGAGCAACGTACTTACAGCCACAATTTCTGACATGGATTTCACTTTTTCAAATTTCTCATTATAAATATCATCACACCAACGGGGATTAACCACAAAATCAGGGTCGTACTGCCTGATTACAGGCAATATCATTTGGGATGCCTGATTTTTTTGAAGCAGGGGATCAAAACGTATGTAAAGGTTTCTTGGTACATTTTGGTAACAGGTGAGAACCATGGGCTGAACAGCCTGCGCAGGGGTATCATAATAGAAATTTCGGACAACACCGATCACTTCCATCGGACTGTCAAACATAACAACCTTCTTTCCAACAGCAGACCCGGAAATACCAAGCATTTTTGAGGCAGATTCATTGATAACCACACAGTGCTTATTCAGAGAATCATTTCTGCCAAAGTAACTCCCATCCATAAGTTCAAACTTCATTAATTCACAAAGACCTGGCATTACACGATATTCATTAATCGACTTGATACCCTGATCACTGCTGCCAGGAAGATAGATACCCTGACCGCTGACACCTCCGCCTACAGTATGCTGTGCAGCGCTCACCATTTGTACCTTTGGTATTTTTTCAAGATCCAGCCGGAGTGCTTCATAATGTGAAGTTATTTGCTGGTTCGGACTTGAAATCACCATTACATTATTGGCATCATAACCTTTCGGTATGTCCCGAAGGTATTTGAGTTGTTTGTTCACAATCAATATTACGGCAATAAGGACAATTGTAATAACCGACTGGAATATGGCAATGGAAACGTTGAACCTTCGTTTAGATGACTTCCGTGCTTTCCTGATAACTTCTGCCGGTCTGAAACGGCTGAGATAAAAAGCAGGATAGCTGGCCGAAAGAAGGATGGTGATGAGAATAAGACATAATATCCCGAAAATAAAGAGGGGACTAAAGATCAGGGATGGTTCAACAGTCTTGTTAATAAGTGATGAGAATGGTTTGATAAATGCTGCTGCTAAAAAGGTGCCGGTAATAAATGCCACAAGGACGATCATGGTTGCCTCTGAAAAAAACTGGGCAGCTATGTTTTTAATACTTCCTCCGATTGTCTTGCGGATGCCAACTTCTAAAGATCTTTTGTCTCCCTGCACAATGAAAAGGTTCACAAAATTGGTGATCGCCAGCAGGAGAATCAGCATGGCAAGCCCCGCAAGTATAAGCACAGACTCAACACTACCCCGGTTTCCCAAACTGAATTCTGCC
>JAFGGU010000112.1 GCA_016930375.1 Bacteroidales bacterium
AGCACAATGGATGGATACAGGCTGACGGTAAGGCGTATACCTTTGAGGGATTCAATGGACTGAGCAACATTGGCAACATAACCATATTCTTTCAGGATAAATCCGGCAAGCGCACCGCCGAGTGCGAGTCCTAATTTTAATCCAATGACAATTCCTGCAAATACGATACCGGTGGCCCTCCGGTTGTTTTTCCATTCCGAAAAATCAGCCACATCGGCCATCATAGCCCATGGCAATGGCATGGTAACACCCCATGAAAAGTTAAAGAGAACCGACAGGATACAAACATAACCGATGCCTGTGTTCGGTAAGAATACGAACAGTAAAGCGAATACAAAGCTGACTGCAAGCCACAGGTGGAAAATATTTCTTTTGCCGTATTTTGCAGCCAATGGTTTTGACAGGGCAATGCCAAGTAAAGCGGCAATCTGGCTTAAAATATTTATAAGGCTGAAAGTATTACCCGGAATATCTGCGTTTTCATTTAAGAAACCAACTGAAGAAATGAGGCCGAACAGAACTTTGTCCACGCCTTCAAGGAATGTTCTCTGGACTTCGGCAGTCAGGTAATATTTGAAGTAATAAACGAGGATACCATTGCGGATGGCCAGAAAGGTGAACATCAGAACAAATACAACAAACATAATGATCCATGGTCGGTTTTTCAGTAGGTCTGAGATATCCTGCTTAAGGCTTACCTTTTGCTGGGGTGGAGGCTGAATACGTTCCCTGGTGGTGGCAAAGGTGATTATGAAGAACAATATTGCTATGGCGCTGAATATACCCATTGTGATCTGGAAACCAGTTGCACTGTCGCCCTTTCCGAAATGGTTTACCATCGGGAATGCAAGACCCTGGATGGCGAGTGTGGCAATGACTACCATTACAAACCTGAACGAGGAGAGACTTGTCCGCTGCACCATATCGCCGGTGATGACTCCGCTCAGAGCTGCGTAGGGTACATTATTGGCCGAATAAACTGACATTAATAATATATACGTCAAATATGCGTAGATGATTTTTGCTGCCTTGCCCAGGTCGGGTGTGGTAAATGCAAGAAATCCAATGATGCCAAAAGGAACGGCGGTCCACAGGATCCATGGCCGGAATTTGCCCCACCGGGTTTTGGTACGGTCTGTGAGGAATCCGACTATTGGATCACACACAGCTCCCCACAGGCGTCCTACCAGGAACAACCATGCCGCTGCCCCTGCGGTCAGTCCAAAAGCATCGGTATAGAAACTTAACTGCAGTATCATGATAGCCTGGAAAATGAAATTGGCTGCACCATCACCCAAACTATAACCGATCTTTTCCCTGATGCTGATTTTATTATCAGTCGTTTGCATATTCTTATTGAATTGAAATAATTTATGAAGCATCTAAAAGTAAACAAATTTTAAAATAATCACAACCGATGAATTTTGTATATTCATCCTGTAATAAAGATGTTGATATAAATTCTGACTATGAGAATAACATTCATTTATCTGGCGGCAATATTGGTACTGATTGGTTCCTGTAAGACCATGGAAGATTCAGGTGAAAATAGGATCGATTTATCCGGTGAATGGAAATTTGCAGTGGATCCTATGGATAAAGGTATTGATGAAAGATGGTATGCTTCCGGTCTTTCGGAAACTGTCAATCTGCCGGGATCTATGGCCGAAAACGGAAAAGGTGATGAACCGGGCCTGGCCACTGACTGGACAGGATCCATTGTTGACAGTTCCTATTTTTATGAAGAAAAGTATGCACGTTACCGGGAACCCGATCATTTTAAGATCCCTTTCTGGCTGATGCCTGTAAAATGTTACAAAGGGCCGGCGTGGTATCAGAAAGAGGTTTTTATTCCGGTCACATGGAAAGATAAGAGGATATTTCTTTCTCTTGAGAGGTGTCACTGGGAGACAACGGTTTATGTCGATGATCAGAAAGCCGGTATACAAAACAGTCTGTCTGTCCCTCACCGTTATGATCTTACAGAATTCATGTTACCGGGAAAACATATCCTCACGATCCGTATTGATAACAGGCTGGTCATTCCGGTTGGTATTAATTCTCATAGTGTGAGTGACCACACTCAGACCAACTGGAACGGGATAGTGGGGGAAATTTTCATGGAAGCCAGAGACCCGGTATATATTGAAGACGTTCAGGTTTATCCGGATATCGTTCAGAAATCTGTTAAACTCAGGATCAGTTTAATGAATCCGGCAGGTATTTCATTTAACGGGGCTTTCAATATAAATGCTGAAAGCTATAATACAGATGATGCCCGGATGATTGCAGGTGAAGAGGAAAAAATTGAGTTAACGGATAAGATGAAAGAATTTGAAATGGATTTTATACTGGGCGAGGAAATGCAATTATGGGATGAATTTTCGCCTGTTCTTTATCAACTGAATGTCAGCCTATTAGATGATGCGGAGCAGGAGGTTGACAGGAAGGCGGTGGATTTTGGGATGCGTGAATTTAAAGCAAATAAAACCCGGTTTGAATTGAATGGCCGGCCTGTTTTTTTGCGCGGGACTGTTGAATGCTGTATTTTCCCGCTTACCGGTTATCCATCTATGGATGAGGAATCGTGGGAGTATATTTTCGAGCAGTGTCATGAGTACGGGCTGAATCATATGAGGTTTCATTCTTATTGTCCGCCGGAAGCGGCATTCAGGGCTGCTGACAAGTTTGGATTTTACCTGCAGGTGGAATGCGGTTCCTGGGCAAACTGGCCGAATTCATCTGTGGGGGATGGTTTGCCTGTGGACCAGTTTATTTATGCTGAAAGCGACCGTATTTTGAAAGCGTATGGGAACCATCCGTCTTTTTGTATGCTTGCTTACGGTAATGAGCCAGGAGGAAATAATCAGGAGGCATACCTTGGTGAGCTGGTTAATTACTGGAAAGCCAAAGACCGGCGCAGGGTTTATACATCGGGGGCAGGCTGGCCGTTTATTGATGAAAACGATTATCACAACGGACCTGAGCCCAGGATACAACACTGGGGTGAAGGGCTGGGAAGCATTATTAATTCAAAACCTCCGCAGACTGTATTTGACTATGGTGAATTTCTTTCAGAATATAATATCCCCTGGGTCAGCCATGAGATAGGTCAGTGGTGTGCATATCCCAATTTTAATGAGATCCCGAAGTATACCGGTGTGCTGAAACCGGCCAATTTTGAGATTTTCCAGGAAACTCTTGAAGAGAATTATATGGGAGAGCAGGCGGAAGATTTCCTGATGGCATCCGGTAAGCTGCAGGTCACCTGTTATAAGGCAGATATCGAAGCAGCGTTAAGAACGCCGGGATTTGCAGGTTTTCAGCTTTTGCAGCTTCATGATTTCCCGGGACAGGGCACTGCACTGGTAGGTATACTGGATGCTTTCTTTGAATCAAAGGGGTATGTTACGCCCTATGAATTTAAAAGATTCTGCAGCGAGACG